>CAMBHR010000008.1:0-61585 GCA_945867195.1 uncultured bacterium
TACGACTCTATGCCCTGCATGACTGTCGCATCACTCGAAATGTCGGATGAACCAAAATTTTCACACGGCGAGTAGAAAAAACAAGTCCAGGAGTTGGTAAAACAACTCGCCGTGCGAAAAATTTCACACGGCAAGTTGACGAAACAAGTCCTGAAGTTGAACGGACTAACCGCCGTGCGAAAAAATTCACACGGCGAGCCGTATTTCAATTTGGCACAAAATTACACCGAAAAGGTTAAAAATGTTAATGCAAAGCGGCGAAAACGGGGCGGAAATCCGTTATGCGCAAGCCGCCATCATGTGCCAATATGCCGATGAACAGGACCGTACCATACATTCGGGCTGCGGCGCGCAGAAGTCCTGCCCGGAGCGGGGAAAGGAGGGATGCCGACGACGGACAGCCCTGTTTTCCCGACAGGACAGGCAATATTGCACCGTTTTCTACGTTAATACTAAAAAGAACTGAAAAACGCGGCTCTCCCTTCCGGCCTCCGGAACGCCGCCTAAACCGTAAGGAATGAAGATAAGCATCATCACCACATCTTACAACAGTGCCAAAACACTGGCCAACACCATCCAGAGCGTGTTGGCTCAGACTTATAAGGAGATTGAGTACATCATCGTCGACGGTGCTTCTACAGACGGCTCGGTGGACATTATCCGTCGCTACGAACCGCAGTTCAAAGGGAGGCTGAAGTACGTCAGCGAACGCGACAAGGGTATCTACGATGCCATGAACAAAGGGCTGCGTATGGCCACGGGCGACGTGGCCGGTTTTCTCAATTCCGATGATTTCCTGTCCAGCGCAGATGCCGTGGAACGCATGATGCGCGCACTGCAGGCTGACGGCGGACGGATTGATGCGGTATATGCCGACGTTCACTATGTGGACGACAACGACCTGTCGCGCTCCGTGCGCTACTACAGTTCCGCCGTGTTCCGCCCCTGGATGATGCGTCTGGGCTTCATGCCGGCCCATCCGACTTTCTACTGCCGCATGGAAGTGTACCGCCGCTACGGCCTGTTCGACACACAATATAAAATAGCGGCAGACTTCGAACTGCTGCTCCGCCTGCTCTTCATCCACCGCATCCGCACGCGCTACGTCCGCACCGACAGCGTCACGATGCGCACGGGTGGTGCGTCGAACGCTTCGTTCCACAGCCGTATGGCCATCATGCGCGACCACCTGCGCGCACTCCGCCACCACGGCGTGCGATCGTGCTACGCCCTGCTGGTCCTGCGCTATTTCTACAAGGTCTGGGAGCTGGCCACGTCGCGCTTCCACAAGGCTACTCCCCTACCCGACTATATCGCATAAAAACCGGAGGGGAAGCTAAAGAGCTTACGCGAGAAAAGGTTGTGAGGTTATAAAGTAACTTACTGTGTAACGGAACTTTCCAGTTCCAACAGTTACTTTATAACCTCACAACCTTTTCCCTCGTAAGCTCTATGATACTTCATTCTCTTTTTGCTACGGGAAAACCGGACAAATCCTGTCACCGCTTCAGGCAATGGCGGAACATGTGCCAGCGGTACTGCAACATCCGCCAGACGGAGAGGCGCGACTTTTCCGAAGTGGAGGAAACATTGCCGTGGTGGCGGCGGTAACATATCAAAGGCTGGGAAAACATACAAGTCTTGCCCACCTTCTCGGCCACCAGCCCCATCCAGATGTCGTGGGTGATGAGGTGATCGGGAAATGGCAGGGCATGGTCCAGCAACTCGCGGCGGAAGGCCATGCAACAGCCCACATGAGAGTTGCGCAGCAGGTTGTGCCAGAAACCGGCCTGCGAATGATGCAGCGTGAAGAAGTCTATGCCCAGATCCTTGCCCTCGCCGTCAATCAGCCGGGCGTTGTGGGTCACAAGCAGGTAACGCTGCAAAAGGTTCTGGCAGGTGCTGACTTTCCCGGGCATCCACAGGTCGTCCTGGTCGGAAAGAAACACGTAGTCACCCCGCACCTGACGGAGCGCGTTCTCGAAATTGTACACGAAACCGTGCCGCTCGTTGTGGAACAGGCGGATGCGGGCATCGCCCAGCCCCTTGATGATCGACAGGGTAGCATCGGTCGAACCGTCGTCGGAGATGATCAGCTCGTCGTCGGGGCCGAGCTGCGAAAGGATGGACTGCAACTGCGGCAGCAGGTAACGCTCGCCGTTGTATGTGGCCATGCAGACAGAAATCATGGGATGTCGTTTTTTCGGAATGGAGGATGTCACTTATATTTCGTGGAACTTGGCGAATTTCACCAAGAGGTTTTTCACGCCAGCCTGGTCGAAATTGACCCTGACCTTGGCACTGTCGCCATCGCCTTCGGTGCCCACTATCGTGCCCGTGCCGAAACGCTCGTGGCTTATGCGCGTGCCAATCTTCCACCTTGAAGCGACCTGCGGACGTGGCTGGCCGGCAGCAGGTTTGGCACTGGTGCCGGCGCGTTTGAAGCCGGCTGGCGGCGTGGGAGGCACTACGCGCCGGGGGGTGTCGGGCTGGCTGCCCCACCCGGAGGTGCGGCGGCTGTAAGCGGTGGCCGGGGGCGTGTGGCGCAACTCGTCGTCGCTCGGACTTCCGAAGAAGTCGTCAAACCCCTTGGCGCGGTCGGAACCGCCCCAGTCGTTGGAACGGGAAAAACCGCCTCCTCCGTAGAAACTCTGCCGGGCAGCCGGCGCATCGCGGCGCAGCAGGTATTGCTCGTCAATCTCGGCGAGGAAGGGGCTTAGCTCGCACACCTGGAGCGAACCGAAACGGAAGCGGCTCAGGGCGTAGCTCAGGTAACAATGACGGCGTGCACGGGTCACCGCCACATAGAACAGGCGACGCTCCTCCTCCATTTCGCGGGGAAAGAGCTTGGCATTGGCGTTGGGAAAGAGGTCGTCCTCCATGCCCGTCACGAACACGGCATCGAACTCCAGGCCCTTTGCCGCGTGGATGGTCATGAGAGAAACGCGCTCTTCGTTGTCGTCGTCGCCATCGGTATCGGTGAGCAGCGAGACAGTGGCCAGAAAGTCGGCCAGCCCCACGTTGCCAACGCCCTCGGCACGCAGCATTTCGTCCTCAAAGTTCTTGATGGCTCCCAGCAGCGCGTCGATGTTCTCCTGCCGGGCTTTTCCTTCGGTGCTGTGGTCGGCGGCCAAATCGGCGGCCATGCCGGACTGTTCCAGGATGGTGAAGGCCAGCCGCAGCACGCTCTGCTGCCGGGCGGCCTCGCGCATATTTTCTATCAGGGCGCAAAAAGCGGCCAGTTTGCCGCCTGCCGCCGCGCCCAGCGTCACGCCGTAACGCTCGGGATGGCAGGCCGCGCTCCACAGGCTCGCCCCGGCCAGGGCTGCCGCCTGGTTCACCTTCTGGAGGGTGACCTGACCGATGCCCCGCGCCGGATAGTTGACAATGCGGCGGAAGGCCTCCTCATCGTCGGTATTGGCCACGAGGCGGAAATAGGCCAGCAGGTCCTTTACCTCCTTGCGCTGGTAGAACGACAATCCGCCATAGATGCGGTAGGGTATGCCTTCCGAACGGAGCACCTCCTCGAACGGACGGCTCTGGGCGTTGGTGCGATAGAGGATGGCTATCTGGCTCAGCGGCACCCGTTTGCCGCCGTGCAGGTTGACGATGCGCCGGGCCACTTGCGCAGCCTCGCGGCGGTCGGAATCGGCGGAGAACACTTCGATGCGGTCGCCCACGTCGCCGGCGGCATAGACCTTCTTGGGAATCTGCCCCTCGTTGTGGCGGATGATGCTGTTGGCGGCCTCGACGATGCACTGCGTGGAGCGGTAGTTGCACTCCAGCTTCACCACCTTCGTACCGGGGTACTGCTGCTGGAAGTGCAGGATGTTGTCAATGTCGGCGCCACGGAAGCCGTAAATGCTCTGCGCGTCGTCGCCCACCACGCAGATATCCGACTCGGGTGTGGTGAGCAGCGAGAGGATGCGGTGCTGGGCCTTGTTGGTGTCCTGGTACTCGTCGACGAGGATGAAACGGAAGCGTTCGCGGTACTTGCGGCGCACCTCTTCACGGTCGCGCAGGAGGAGGTAGGTGTGGAGCAGGATGTCGTCGAAGTCGAGTGCGCCGGCGGCACGCAACCGCTGCTGGTATTGCTGGTAAAGGGTGGCCAGTTCGGGCATGCCGTCATGCTCATCACGCCGCAGCACACTGCGGTCGGCGGCATACTGCGACGGGAGGACCAGCTGGTTCTTGGCTTCGGAGATGCGGCCGAGCACGCGAGAGGGCTTGTAAATCTTATCGTCCAAGCCCTGCTCTTTGATGAGGGTCTTCACCAAGGAACGCGAGTCGGAGGCATCGTAAATGGTATAATTGGAGGGGAGACCCGCATACGCGCTTTCCATGCGCAGCATACGGGCAAAGATGCTGTGAAAAGTGCCGCTCCACAATCCGCGCACGGTTTCTTCGCTGCAAATGCGGGCTATGCGCTCGTTCATCTCACGGGCGGCCTTGTTGGTAAAGGTCAGGGCCATGATGCTCCACGGCTCGTAGCCCTGACGGAGCAGGTAGGCTATCTTGTAAGTCAACACGCGCGTCTTGCCGGAGCCTGCGCCCGCCACCACGAGGAGCGGGCCTCCCAGGTAGGTGATGGCATCCAGCTGGGCATCGTTGAAGGATGTTTGGAATACTTCGTTGTTCATTACCACAATGTAAGGCTTGATGGCTTTGGGGTTACACCCTGTCACAGAAAAGGCGGAGTTCTCCGCACCGTAGCCTACTGGCGGCTGCGGTCGTGCTGGATTTTCCTTTCGTAGAACTGTACCTTGCGGCAAGCCTCATCAAAGTCGGCCTGTTCCAACGTGTCGCAGCCGGCACGGAGCAGGCTGTCGGTGCGCGCCAGTTCCACCCGGGCCAGCTGCAGGTCAATGCTGTCCATCAGCAGGATGCCTTCCTTGCGGGCATCAAGGGCCAGGTAGCAGTCCTTACGCATCTGCTCCACCACGGCCTTGGCCTGGGCACAGCTTCCGCCGGACAGCAGACTGCGGGCCTTGGCCAGACGCTGCTGGGCTTCCTTTTCCATGCGCGAACGGTTTTCACTGTAAGCCTCGGTCTTGGGGTCTTCTTTCGTTTTGAAGAGTGAACAGGCGCCGCATAGGCATAGCGCGGCGAAAAGCAGTAGCAGGTTCTTCATGAAGGGGATGGGGTGTCAATGAATATGGGACAAAAGGGAACAAAAAGGCGGACGGCACGAGGGAAACTCAGAACACGCGGCCGGAAACGATGCGGCAGAAGGTGAGCCACAGGATTTTCAGGTCGAACCACAGCGATCGGTGCTCCAGGTAGTAAAGGTCGAGCTCCAAGCGGCGCAGGAGTTTCTCCATGGTGTCGGCATAACCGTTGTAGAGGGTAGCATAGGAGGTCACGCCCGGCCTCACCTGATACAACAGGGTGTAGCGCGGGTCGTGCCGCAGTATCTGCTCGATGTAGAAAGGACGTTCGGGCCTGGGACCCACGAAAGCCATATCGCCGATGAACACATTCCACAGCTGGGGCAGCTCGTCGAGATGATGGTCGCGCAGGAATGCGCCCGAACGCAGCAAGCGGGAGTCTTTATGTCCCGTGCCGCACATCTGGGGGCCGTCGGTCTCGGCATCCAGCCGCATGGTGCGGAACTTGTAGATGCGGAACGGTTTGCCGCCCAGCCCTATGCGCTCCTGGGAATAGATGGCGGGGCCATGGTCCTCGCGTCTGACGCACCACCAGCACAGGGCGAAAAGCGGCGAAAAGACTATCAGGCAAAATCCCGAAATCACCACGTCGAGCACGCGGCTCACGACATCGCGACACATAGACTGGCCTGAACTGGACGATGAAGACATAAGCGAAGGGAATATCTTGGAAGGATAGGTTGTACAAAAAGGAAAGGGGATGGAACTATGCTGCCCCCCTGCGCGCTATCAGCCCATCCAGCAACAAATGGAAGGCCACGAAGACGGCAATGTCGACCATCAGCACCAAACTGGCGGAGAAATCGGTAACGACCAGCAGCCAGTTGAGCCCGCAAAAGGCGGCCTGCAACCCCAAGATGACCAGCAGCGAGGCGTGCATTGAGAAGCCGGCAGCCAGAAGCTTGTGGTGGATGTGGGTCTTGTCGGGGCTGAAGATGGGTTTGTGGCGCCACAGCCGCATGAGCGAAACGCGCACCAGGTCGAAGCAGGGCACCAGGATGAGGGTGTAGGGCACGAGCAAGGCCGTGGCGTGCATCTGATGGGGCGACGTGGCCGTGCAGGTCATCATGTAACGGATGGAAAGGAAGGTGAGGGCGTAACCCAACGTGAGGCTGCCCGTATCGCCCATGAAAGTCTTCGTACACTTGCTCACCCGGCCGAACATATTGTAAAGGAAAAAGGCGGACACAGTGCCAACAAGTGACGCACAGTACAGGGCGTAATAGTACATCTCATGCGAAAAGAAGAGGAAACCGAAGGCTGCAATGGCCATGACGGAAAGTCCGGAAGCAAGCCCGTCGATGCCGTCGATAAGGTTGATAGCGTTGACGATGAGCAGCGAAACGAAAACGGTGAGGGGATAACACAACCAGGCGGGAAGTTCATAAAGGCCGAAGAGGCCGTAAAGGTTGTGCATATACAGCCCACAGAAGGGCAGGAAGAGCGATACAAAAAACTGGATGAGGAACTTCAGGCTGGCCTTGAGCCCGAACAGGTCGTCAAGCAGCCCGATGAGATAGATGAGAAACATACCGACGAACATGACACATACGTTCATCGTGAGCGTGGGGAAGCCCCGGTAGTCCACCAGCATCTGCACCATGATGGTGGCGGAGGCACCCACCAGCATGGCGGGCATGAACAGCACCCCTCCAAGCCGGGGGATGCCCCGATGGTGGACCTTGCGCTCATCGGGCAAATCGTAGATGCCCCTCCGCTTGCACAGCCGCAGCAGCGGCCTCATCAGAACGGCTGTCAGTCCGAAACTAACGACCAGCGAACATAGGAGATAGAGTATCCATTTCAATTCCATGACCAGTGTGTTTTCTTGGATTGTCCGTTGACACCTGCTGTGACAAGGCTGCCCCGGCTCCTTATAATACATATTATATATTACGTGTAGCCGGAAGCGTACGGACAAGAACCGTTTTATTCCTTAACGCCGGGAATGGCTTTTTATTGCACTACGGGGCGGTCTGTTTTCCGCCCCGTCGCCCTCTCCGCCAGACAACACGACAGGCGAACGGGCGCATGAGCTGGCAAAATTAGACATTTTTTTGCAGAATTAGTACAGTATGCTGCATTTTGGCCGACGGGGCGGGCTGCAACGGGTGGATTAGGGGCTGCCGCTACTATCAAAATGACGCTCGCAGCTCCCCAATTTTCAGAAAAATCAAAAAATACTCGCGGAATTATTGGGCATGAAAGGATAAACCACTTACATTTGCGCACGTATTGCAGTAAAAGACTGCCTTACACGTAAACCTTATTTGTTTTACCTTACGAAAAACTCACCCTTATCATGAAAACCGAGCAAATCATGCAGGCCCTGGAGGCCAAGCACCCCGGCGAAGCCGAATTTTTGCAGGCCGTGCGCGAAGTTCTCCTCTCCATCGAAGACGTGTACAATGAACACCCTGAATTTGAACGGGCCAAGCTGATAGAACGCCTCGTAGAACCCGACCGCATCCTCACCTTCCGTGTGCCCTGGGTGGACGACCAAGGCGAAGTTCACGTGAACCTGGGCTACCGCGTACAATTCAACAACGCCATCGGCCCGTACAAAGGCGGCATCCGTTTCCATCCCTCCGTCAACCTCAGCATCCTGAAATTCCTGGGCTTTGAGCAGACTTTCAAAAACGCCCTGACCACCCTGCCCATGGGCGGCGCGAAAGGTGGTTCGGACTTTGCTCCGCGAGGCCGCAGCGATGCGGAAATCATGCGCTTCTGCCAGAGCTTCATGCTGGAGCTGTGGCGCAACCTGGGTCCTGATCAGGACGTGCCGGCAGGCGACATCGGTGTGGGAGGCCGCGAAGTGGGCTATCTCTACGGCATGTACAAGAAACTGGCACGCGAACACACCGGTACGCTGACCGGAAAGGGCATGGAGTTCGGCGGCTCTATCCTGCGTCCCGAAGCCACGGGCTACGGTGCCCTCTACTTCGTGAAGCAGATGCTGGCTGACTACAACATGGACATTGCCGGAAAGACCGTTGCAGTGTCGGGCTTCGGCAACGTGGCTTGGGGTGCCGTGAAGAAAGCCACCGAGATGGGTGCCAAAGTCGTGACGCTGAGCGGACCCGACGGCTACGTTTACGACCCCGAAGGCGTGAGCGGCGAAAAGATTGACTATATGCTCGAACTCCGCCTCTCGGGCAACGACATCGTGGCTCCCTACGCCGAGCGTTATCCCGAGGCTACCTTCTACGCCGGCAAGAAACCGTGGGAACAGCCCGTTGACATCGCACTCCCCTGTGCCACGCAGAACGAGCTCAACCTGCAAGATGCCCAGCAACTCTGCGCCAACGGCGTTTCCCTTGTGGCCGAAGTGAGCAACATGGGTTGCACGGCAGAGGCCGTTGACTACTTCATCGAACACAAGATGCCCTTCGCACCGGGCAAGGCTGTCAACTCGGGCGGCGTGGCCACTTCCGGACTGGAGATGACGCAAAACGCCATGCACCTTTCCTGGACTGCCGAAGAGGTGGACGAACGCCTGCACCGCATCATGTCCGACGTTCACGACCAGTGCGTACGCTATGGCCGCCAGCCGGACGGCAGCATCAACTTTGTGCGCGGTGCCAACGTGGCCGGCTTCATGAAGGTGGCACACGCCATGATGGCACAAGGCATTGTTTAAGCGTTTAGAGCGGAAAGGCTGAAAGTTTGGAGGGCCACTCTCTGACATCCATGACTTTCCCTTAAACACTTCAACACCAAGATACCGATTGACAGGAAATCCCCGCAGCGAATGGTTACGCTGCGGGGATTTTTGTTGTATGCTGAAAAGGCCCTGAGGCCACCATCAGCCCTACTTCACCTGCACCTTACATACGGTTGCACCCTGCGTGGTCTGCAGTTGCACGAAATAAATGCCAGCAGTCAGTCCGGTCAGGCAGACGGTATCGTCGGCAGCCACTTCCGCCGGCACTTGGCGTCCGTCGGCTGCATACACTGTACAAGTCAGCAGACGGCCACCCACCAAGCGGAAACGGTTTTCGCCGCATCCCACCAGTGAAACAACCGGTGCCGTGCCCGCTTCGGACACGCCTTCTGCACTCATCGGTTCCACGATAAGATAGATGTCGGGCAACATGGACGAACCGTTGACTTCCGTCAGCACCACCTCACCGTTGTCATTCTGGGTGAAAGCCGTACGCACCTCCCCGGGGTAGTCGGTAGCGTCGAAGTGAACCTCCTGGAACGTGGCATCGCGCAGTTTCGACAGCTGGATACAAATATTTCCGCCCGTGTAGGCAAAAGGTTCATCAAAAGGCAGTCGCAACGTATGACTTCCCACACCGAATGTGGCCTTGCCCTGATACGTTTTCTGCATGAACTCCGCATCGGTCCAACCGTCAGCCGGCGTACTATGTCGCGTATTGGATAGGGCCAGCTCCAACTGACAGTTTTCGATGGGTGCTGATGCCTTGCTGTGGTAGCGATAGCCGATTTCCTTTATATGGGCTGCCCCCATGCCGAGCTCATCCTTGCGATAAATGGCCTGGGAGAAGCTGTAATAATACCCTTCAAAAGCGATGGGGAAGAGGTTAGGCGAAGCGGTACGGTTGCCTATGCGCACAATTTGCTCTGTGGCGGGACGCACTTCAAGCTCGAAAGCCGGGGATACATTATTGCTTGCATTGCCATCGCCGGATGCCGCCACCTCTGTATGGAGGAACAGGTTGCCGGCCTCCCGGGGCGTAAGGGTGAACTCGACGATCCGTTCCTCGCCGGGGAGCAAAGTTTCTGCCACGGTCTGCGTTTGCCACAAACGGCCCTCACTGTCCATCAGCCGGACCTCAAAGTTTTCCATCGGCTCCTCGCCCACATTCTGCACTTTGGCAGAACAGGTGTAATCCATGTCGGCCACAGTGAGGAATTCGCCTTCCGGCTCACCGACAGCCAAGTCGCGGGGAGCGTAAGCCGAGAGTTGGATGTCGAAAAGTTGAATTTGGAACTGGTCGGGCGCGGATAAGGCGTGGAATCCCAACACGAGATTGGCCGTCTGCTCAGGTGTGAAGGCCACCATGCGTTCCTGCGGCTCCGAAGTAGTGAAATTTTCCAGCTTCTCAAGGATTTGCGTGTGTGTCAGCGGGTCGTCCGAGGTACCCAGCGTGATTTGCAAATTTTCTGAAGAACCCAAGATGGAAGGGCAATGCAGCTTGTAACGAAGGCGGTACTCCTGACCTTGCTCCAAACGGAAGGGTACGGACATGAGCCAGTCATCAGCCTGTTTAAAGAAGGAGCTGAAGTACTGGAAGTTGTCGGCGTTGACACGCCAAAGCGTCTGGTCGGAATTGGCGTCGACCACGCGCCATTGAGCCACCGCCAAAGGATTGGAAAAGTCCATGGCGTAAGGCATCTCCAAGGCAGGGCCGGCCAACACGGGAGCTGTTTTCAATTCGTTGCTGCGTCCCGCATTGTTGTAGGCCACTACGCCGTAGGTGAAATAGCAGGCTTGCAAGGCCGTGGTGTCACGGAATGATTTTTCGGCGATGTCGTCGAACACCTTGCCATCGGGATAGCGAGTCACTCGGTAACGGGTGCCCACGGGGTTGTTGTCGGTCCATTGCACTTGGGCTGCCACGCCTTCATTGCCGGCCGTAACAGTAAGGATGTCTTCGGGCACACGCTGTTCTTCATCGCCTCCCCCACCCTGCACGGTGAAAGGAATGTACAGACCTCCAAGCAGCGTATTGTCCTCCACGGACTGCCAGTTGAGGATCTCAGCCGTCTGCGTGTCAAGTTCCATCAGGAATGTATTATACTCATTGTCAACCCCCGTCCAGTAGAGTTTTCCGTTGTTGCGGTCGAACTCCATTGACTGCACTTGGTCCGTCAGCGTTACAATGCCCGGCGTGCCGATGAGGGTCAGCTCGCCGTTCTGCTTATTCACGCGGTACAGGTCGGAGGCTGAGGACATGGCGTAGAGCCGCCCGTCGGCATCGGCCGCAATCGCCATGATTTTGTCGGAAAGTTCGGCCACCTGCGTCCGCCGGCCGGTTTCAAGGTCAATGGTTATGAGTTGGGAAGCCGTTTTCGCTCCTTTTTCCCGACACAACACGCCGTACATCTGCTGTGTGCTCAAATCGTAGGTCAAGTCGGAACAGCCGTAATCTATTCCGGTGGAACAGAAAGCAAAGTCGCCTTTCTCAAAATCGTAAACGGCCAATCCGGCCATTTGATAGCCTTCGTAATCGCTGCTGAGCAGGCAGAAATAGTTTTGACCATCACCGGCACCGCCCCAAAGTCCGTACATGGCGGTCTTCATGGGCGTGAGCTGTTGTCCGTCCGTCATGTCTACGCTGTATAGTCCTGGTTTGAGCGTACTGCTGTTGGTTCCCGTAAGAAAACCGTAGGCTGTTTGTGCCACGGCACCGGCTGCGCTCCAGAACATCAGCCACACGAGACAAAAAGATAATAATAGTTTTTGCATATAGTTTAGATATAAAAAAACGATAGGCAAGAGAGCAAAGTTTTTACACGCCCTGCATGATAACCTTACACCCTCCCCGCCGGGCTCAAAGCCTGGTGACGTACTACAGGCATCGACCGCGACCAGTGTCCCCGGCGAATTGTAGTCTTCGTGCAGCAAATGGGTGTATCAAATAGGCGATGGGGTATGGCAATTCCTGCCACAGCAATACCTATGGACGGAAAAAACGGTGTAAAAGTAGGGAAAAAGATGGAACGATACAACAGTTCACATCAGGTTTTAGACAAGGAGACTACAATTCGGGGGGATGAGGGATGAGATTATCATGTTCTTCCAAATCAGGGAGTTGCTCTGTCAACTCGCCGAGTTGTACGAACAAGTCCGGGAGTTGTACGAACAAGTCCGGGAGTTGTGCGAACAAGTCCGGGAGTTGTGCGAACAAGTCCAAGAGTTGTGCGAACAAGTCCAAGAGTTGTGCGAACAAGTCCGGGACTTGCGAAGAAAACCTTACGCCATGTCCGGCTGGGCAGGAGAAGGGAACATTCCTGCTGAAAAACCGAAACATCATGAGGGAAATGCCTCCTTCGCGCGCGTATATATACGGAATTTCTTTCCCGAAAAAAGCATTCACCCCTTCACACGAAGCTTGTTTCCTCCTGATTCTCAATAATTTGGGATGTGAAGGTTTGAAAAACAAAGCATTCACACGAGTGAATGGATGACTTTTCCTGATTTTGGTTGACCGTTATATCTGAAAATTTCTGTTTCCGGTTTACTGTTTCCTGAGAGAGTTGACCGTTTCCCGAAATGGTTGACTCAATTGCTTGTGAAGGGTGGGAAAAGCAAGCCTTCACACTGGAAAACCGATGAAAACCATGGAGAAAGCGGCAAAATACGCGCCCCTTGGCTGTGAAGGCTTGAAATGCAAAGCCTTCACACTTGTAACTACTGAAAATCAGGAAGAAAAGCCCTTCATGTGAAGGCGTGAATGTTTTTTTGAGGATAAAAAAACGTATAGGAAAATCGAACCGATGGGGCTGTGAGGTAATTTGCAATGTATTATATATGGGTGCTGCACAGATGTCGTCGGCATGTACTCAGAGAGATAGGCTGTCAGGCGATTAGTGGATGTAATGAAGGGGAAACGAACAAACGAGGATTGCATTGTTCTGCCGGCGTCAGGACTGCCGGAAAGCATAGGGACAAAAAAATTGATTGTCTCCCGACAACCAATCTTTTACTAACCTTAAATCTAATACCATGAAAAACAATGCAAATGTACAGGGGATGATACGTCAATCCAAACATCTGAACAAAAATGACGTCTGATTTAATATAATTTTGATACAAAACAGCGGTTTTGCCAACTCATTTTGTCAATGAAAGCCTTGTTCGGTTCCGCCGGCACTGCATTTCCATTTATCACAGTGTCGGTCGCTTCAGGGACGTTTGTCGTTTTCGGCAGCCTCCTTGACCTTGCGGAAGAGGTCGGAAGCGAAGATGAAATTGTTGAGCAGTTCGTTGTCAGACTGCATTACCTCATCCTTCGTGCCCTCCCAGGCGGCGTTGCCTTTGTAAATGAAAAGGATGTGCTCGCCGATGCCCATCACGGAGTTCATGTCGTGGGTGTTGATGATGGTGGTGGTGTTGAACTCCTGCGTGATGTCGTGGATGAGTTCGTCGATGACGAGCGACGTTTTGGGGTCAAGTCCGGAATTGGGCTCGTCGCAGAAGAGGTACTTGGGGTTGAGCGAGATGGCGCGGGCAATGGCCACGCGCTTCTGCATACCGCCGGATATTTCGCCGGGGTATTTCGATGCAGCATCGCTGAGGTTGACGCGATCCAGACAGAACTGGGCACGGCGGACGCGGTCCTTATAACTGTCGGAGGAGAACATATCAAGGGGGAACATGACGTTTTCCAACACGGACATGGAGTCGAACAGTGCCGCGCTTTGGAAAATCATGCCCATCTCGCGGCGGAGCAGGGCGCGCTCGCGCTTGGTCATGCTCATGAAGCTGCGCCCGTCGTAGAGCACATCGCCCTGGGTAGGCTCGAAGAGGCCGACAATGTTTTTTATCAGGACGGTCTTGCCGGAACCGCTCTGGCCGATGATGAGGTTGGTCTTTCCGCTGTCGAAGCGCGAGGTGATGCCCCGGAGCACTTCTTTGTCGCCGAAGGACTTATGCAGGTTTCTGATTTCTATCATGACAGAAGTTGTGTGAGGAAGAGGTCGGAGAAGAGAATGAGCATGGAACAGGCCACCACGGCATCGGTACTGGCCTTGCCCACTTCGATGCTGCCACCTTCAACGTGGTAGCCGTAGAAGGAGGAGACACTGGTGATGATGAAGGCGAAGAAAAGGGACTTGATGACACCCATCCAGAAGAACCACTGGGTGAATGAGTGCTGCAGACCGGCGGTGAGGTCGGAGGGTGTGATGATGTGACCGATGTAGGCAGTAGCGTAAGCACCGATGATGCCGCTGAAGGTGCTGAAGATGACGAGGAAGGGCATGATGGTGATGAGCCCCGCAATCTTGGGAAGGATGAGGAAGGAGGCGGGGTTCACACCCATGATTTCCAAAGCGTCAATCTGCTGCGTGGTGCGCATGGTGCCCAGCTCGGAGGCGATGTTGGAGCCGACCTTGCCGGAGAGTATCAGACACATGATGCTGGACGAAAACTCAAGCAACATGATTTCACGCGTCACATAGCCAGAAACCCAATGGGGCATCCACGGGCTCTGGATGTTGAGTTTGATCTGGATGCAAATGACGGCACCGATGAAGAAGGAGATGAGCAATACGATGCCGATGGAGTCGACACCGAGCTGGGCCATTTCCTTGACGTATTGCTTGAAGAACATACGCATCCTCTCGGGACGGGAAAATGTGCGCCCCATGAGGATAAGGTAACGCCCGAAAGCATGAAGAAATTTGGTTATCAGCATAATGAATAATTGTTTTAATGAATAATGGATGCATTAGTTTGTAGTTATGGGTTTAGAGCTTATATAGTGGCTCTTGGAATGGCGAAGAACATCGCCACACCAGGCAATCCAATAAACTTTTAACCATAAACTATAAACGAATGAAATCACTCCTCCGTTTCCTTCCGCAGGGCTTCGGGCCGCAGGTTGCCCTGCTCGTCGAAGAGGCCGTAAGTGGTGCGGAGCACGCGGAACTCGGTGCGGCGGTTCAGGGCGTTGCAAACCTCCTGCTGTTCGGGTGGCAGGGCCAGGATATAAGGCAGGGTAAGGGTGTCGCCCTCGTGGAGGAAGGGATAGGTTTCGAGCAATTTGCGGTTGACCACCTTGGGCACCTGCTCACCATAGCCGCAGGGGGTGAGGCGGTCGCGGGCGATGCCTTGCTCCACGAGATAGTTCACCACGCTCTCGGCACGCCGCTGAGAGAGACGCAGGTTGTAGTCGTCGTTGCCGCGATAGTCGCAGTGGGCGGCCAGTTCGATGGTGATGTGCGGATTTTCCGTGAGCATACGCGCCAGACGGTCAAGCGCGGTACACGACTCCGGAGTCAGGGTAGCTTTGTCAAATTCATAGAACACATTGCGCACCAGTACGGGTACGCTGATGCTGGGCAGGGGGAACTGCAAGACGTGCTGCTTCTCCACCTCGGCACTGTCGGCCTGCAACGCGCCGCTCACACCGAGAAAGCCCTGGCAGGTGGCCAGAAAAAGATAGTTCACGCCGGGGGTGAGAGGTTGCTCGAAAGACCCGTCGGAGATCACGCCAAACTTGAGGTTGGTGCCGTCGCTGCCCACCATATACACTTCGGCGGCAGGGAGTTCGTATCCATCCTGCTCGTAGACCCACCCCTTGACGGTCTGCAACACTTCGGGATAGGAGAACTCGAAGAGCTTGTCCCAGCCACGTCCGCCGGTGGAGCGGTCGGAGCTGAAGAAGCCCCGGTTGTGGAGCCCCTCAAAGGTGATGCCGAAGTCATCGGCGGCAGAGTTCATGGGTACGGGCAGGTGGTGTACTTCCCACTTGTGGGCCACGGAGTCCTCCGTGGCGCGGTAGAGGTCGAGCCCTCCAAGGCCCGGTGTGCGCCCATTGCTGGAGAAGTAGAGTTCGCCGCTGGGACGAAAGGCTGGGAAGCACTCGTTGCCGGGGGTATTGACCGAAGGACCGAGATTTTCCAAACGACCGAAGCCGTGGCCGCCGCTCATCTCGATGCGCCACAGGTCAAGCCCTCCAAAGCCGCCGGGCATATCGGAGGCAAAATACAGCCAGCGGCCATCGGGCGAAGGTGCCGGATGGGCGTAGGAGGAAAGCGTGTCGGCGGTGATGGTAAGCTGGGTGGGTTTGCTCCACTTGGCATCGGTGCGCGAAGAAGTCCATATTTCGGCCAAGCGGGGGTATTGCGGGTCGGTACGGCAAACGGTGAGATACATGGTGGTGCCGTCGGGCGAGAAGGAGCAGGCTCCCTCGTCGTACTCGGTGTTCAACTCTCCCTCAGGTGCCTCGGCAGGTTTCCATTTTCCTTTTTCATCTTTCTTGGCGAAGAAGATGTCGCCGTTCTGCATGGCGGTGATACCGCTGACATCTCCCAAGGCTTGCTTTCGGGTGGAGGTGAAATAAAGTTGCGCAGCCTCGGTGCCCATATAGGCCGGACAGTAATCGGAGCGGTTGGCGTTGAAAAGCGTGGCGGGCTTGACGGTGTAAGCGGAACCTTGACGGCGGAGGGCATCCTGCGTGTGGCAGTTCTGCAAGGCGGTGCTCGCGGCGGCATCGTCGGGGAAGCGTTCAAGATAGGCGGTCAGGGCTTTCTCCGCGCCTTTGTAATCGCCCTGCTTCTGCAATTGCTCGCCCAGCAGGCGGAGGGTGAGCGTGTCGGTGTACTTATACCGCTCGGCATTGCGCAACGCGCCGACAGCCCGGGCGGTGTAGCCGTAGCGGGCATAAGCATCGCCCATTTTGAAGGCAATGCGTCCGCGCAGCTCCTTCTCCTTGGGCGAAGTGCGCGAATAGGCTTGCTTGTATTGCCCGGCTGCCTCGGCATACTCGCCGATGGTCATGGCGGCATCGCCCCGACGGATGGATTTGTCGACACTGCCACAGGATTGGCACCATAAGGCAACAAACAATATGCCTATACATATACATAAGGAGCAGCGACTGGACATAAGGAAAAGAATTGTAAGACTTTTCGGGATAAGCTACTTGCGGTGCCGGCGGCAACCGCCCCCACATACAGACGGGGCAGCGAATTGTCGGCAAAAGTACAACTTGCAAACAGCATTGGAAAAAAATGATTTGATTTTTTTGGGTGTCAGCTATGTTTTGCTACATTTGCTGCGCTTTATGGCACACGGCAGTTGTGCCGCGCCAAAGACTAATAACCTATTTTTTACGATTATTTCACTTCCGTTTTTCATGGAAACCCGTTTCCCGGCATGTTATGTCCAACTTCCCGATTATACGGAACACAGACGCGCCCCTTTCTACCTGGCTGCTGAAGAATATATCGCCCGACATCTCCCCACAGACAATTACCTCTTTTCCTGGCAACTGGGTCCGACGGTGGTGATGGGGCGTAACCAAGTGGCTCATCAGGAGGTGGATCTTGACTTCTGTGCGCAGGAAGGTATCGACGTGGTGCGCCGGAAAAGCGGCGGCGGCGCGATTTTCGCCGACGGCAACAACATCATGTGGAGCCTGATTACGGGCAAGGGGGCGGTGGAGCCGCTGTTCATAGAGTATGCAGAACAGGTGGCAGCCGCCTTGTGCAAGCTGGGCGCGCAGGTGGAACTCTCCGGCCGCAACGACATCATCCTCAAAGGCGGCGGGAAAATCTGCGGAAACGCTTTCTACCACCTGCCGGAACGGAACATCGTGCATGGAACGATGCTCTACGACACGAACCCCCGCCTGATGCAGGGCGCATTGCACCCGGATGTGTCGAAGCTGCAGGCCAAGGGGGTGAAAAGCGTGAGAAGCCGCATCGCCCTGCTGAAGGACTACCTGCCTTTCGACGTGACGGAACTGCGCCACCGGCTGCGCTCGCTGCTGTGCGACCGGAGCGTGACGCTCGGCGACGAGGCGGTGAAGGAAATCGAACGGATGGAACAGACCTACTACGAACCGGAATATCTCTACGGACAGACGGCGGCCTCGGATCTGACACGCGAAGCGCGGATTGAGGGATGCGGCACGCTGGCCTTCCACTTCACGCTGCGCGGTACGCTGATTGAAAAGGTCGGCCTTTCGGGCGACTTCTTCGAGCTGGACAATGCCGCAGAATGCTTCAACAAGGCTTTTGAAGGAACGGCATTCACGCCGCAAAGCCTGAAGCAGGCCGTGGAGGAACACCATCCGGAACGCAGCATCAGGGGCTTGACCGCCGAACAGCTGACGGCCTGCCTCACCGACTGAGTGCCGGTCTCCGCGCCGCAGCACGCTATTCGCCTACCGCATGGAAGTGTATATCCTTTTAAACTAACCCATATTCTACATTATATCATGTCTGAAAAAAGAACTTGTCTTTACGACCGCCATGTTTCCCTCGGTGCCAAAATGGTGCCTTTCGGCGGTTTTGAAATGCCTATACAGTACACCGACATCACCGACGAGCACCAGGCTGTGCGCAACGCCTGCGGCGTGTTCGACGTGAGCCACATGGGCGAAGTGCTCGTGACGGGTCCGGAAGCTGAACGCTACGTGCAGCACATCTTCACCAACGACGTGGCCGGCGCACCCGTGGGAAAAATATTCTACGGCATGATGCTCCACCCCCACGGCGGCACGGTGGACGACCTGCTGGTTTACAAGATGGGCGACGAGAAGTTTTTCCTCGTCATCAACGCTGCCAACATCGACAAGGACTATGCCTGGATAACGGAACAAGCCAAGGACTTTGACGTACAGACCGAAAACCAAAGCGAATACTACGGACAGCTCGCCGTGCAGGGGCCGGAAGCCGAACGCGTGGTGGAAGAGGTGCTGGGACTGGCCTGCAAGGAGCTGGAGTTCTACACGTTCAAGCTGATTGAAACGCCCTCCGAAACCTTAATCGTGAGCCGCACGGGCTACACGGGCGAAGACGGCTTTGAAATCTACGGTTCACACGCCTACATCCAGCAGGCTTGGGACAAGCTCATCGACAGCAAGCAGGCCAAGCCTTGCGGACTGGGCTGCCGCGACACGCTGCGCTTCGAGGTGGGACTGCCGCTCTACGGCGACGAACTGACGGACGACATCTCGCCCATCATGGCCGGGCTGGGCATGTTCGTGAAGCTGGACAAAGAGGAATTTGTCGGCAAAGAGGCCGTTGCACGCCAGAAGGCGGAAGGCGTGGCCAAGAAACTGGTGGGCATCGAGCTGGAAGGCAAGGCCATACCCCGCCATGGCTACGAAGTGGTGGCTGAAGACAAAGTCATCGGCGAGGTGACCACGGGCTACTGCTCCATATCGACCGGCAAGAGTGTGTGCATGGCGCTGATTGATGCCGACTATGCCAAACTCGACACACCGGTACAGGTGCGCATCCACCGCAAGCTGCAACCGGGCAAGGTGGTGAAGAAACGCTTCTACCAAAAGCATTACAAGAAGTAACACAAAAAAACGCTGCTTCTTTCCCCAGCATAGGAGTGTTCTATAAATTAAACACCCCTACATTATCAACCAAACATTTTAACAGCAACACATTATGGCAAAAGTGATTGAAGGGCTCTACTACAGCGAGAGCCACGAATACGTAAAAGTCGAAGGCGAATTTGCTTACGTCGGTATCACGGACTACGCTCAGGAACAGCTGGGCAACGTGGTGTACGTTGACATCCCGGCCGAAGGCGACGAGGTGGAAGCCGGCAAGGACTTCGGCGCAGTGGAAAGCGTGAAGGCCGCAAGCGACCTGATTTCGCCCGTAAGCGGCGAAGTGGTGGAAGTGAACGCCGACCTGGAGGACCAACCGGAACTGATCAACCAGGACGCTTTCGCCAACTGGATTATCAAGGTGAAAATGTCCAACCCCTCTGAGCTGGAAAGCCTGATGAACGCTTCCGACTATCGCTCTATCCTCCACTAAGGCATACGCCAAACCCTATCAACCGTTTCCTTAACATGAAAATGCCACAGACTATGCCCGACTCAGCCTTCCGCCAACAGGTAGCAAGGAGTGACTGGGATGGTTTGTGGCATTTTCATTTTGAGGAAAGTTTTGCTTCCCAGAGATTTATCAACTGCCCATTTAACCACTGTTTCCATGAAATATTTTCCCCATACGCCCGATGACATCCGGCAAATGCTGGAAGTGATTGGCGTAAACAGTCTCGACGACCTCTACGCTGAGGTGCCCGAAGAGCTCAAACTGCACCGCGAACTTCAAATCCCGGAAGGCAAAAGCGAGATTGAAGTGCGCAAAATCATTGCCGGACTGGCCGACAAGAACGCCCGTCCCGTATGCTTCGCCGGAGCCGGTGCCTACGACCACTATACGCCGGCGGTGATTCCTTACATCGCCTCACGCAGCGAGTTTTCCACCTCCTATACTCCCTATCAGGCGGAAATTTCCCAAGGAACGCTGCAATATATCTTTGAGTACCAGACGATGATGGCGGACCTCACGGGCATGGACCTGTCGAACGCGTCGATGTACGACGGTGCCACCGCCACGGCCGAAGCCATGCTGATGTGTGTGGCCGCCGCCAAAAAGCGTAACCGCGTGGTCATCTCCGGCACTTTCAACCCGAACGTGCTGCGCGTGGTGAAGACCTATGCGCATTTCCACGGAGTGGACCTCGTCGTGGTGCCTCCTGTCAACGGCATTACCGACCGTGCTGCCATCGACAGCCTGCTGGCTGCCGGCGACGTGGCCGGTGTCATCGTGCCGCAACCCAACTACTTCGGCATCATTGAGGATTTTACCGGACTGGCCGATGCGTGCCACGCCAACAAAGCGCTGTTGGCCATCAACAGTGTGGCCTCCTCACTGGCTGTGCTCCGTACACCGGGAGAGTGGGGTGCAGACATTGCCTGTGGAGAAGCCCAAAGCCTGGGCCTGCCCTTAGCATACGGCGGCCCGTACATCGGTTACCTGTGCGTCAAGAACGCACTGGTGCGCAAAATGCCGGGACGCTTGGTGGGACAGACGGTGGATGCCGACGGCAAACGCGCCTTCGTGCTCACCATGCAGGCACGTGAACAGCACATCCGCCGCGAAAAAGCTACCTCGAACATCTGTACCGCCCAGGGCATCATGTGCCTGTACGTTGCGGCTTATCTCTCGCTCATGGGGCCGCAAGGCTTGCGCGAGGTGAACGAGAACACTTACGCCGCCGCACACCTGCTGCACGACCTGCTGGTGCAGGACGAACGCTTTGAGGATGCCTTCCCCGAACAACCTTTCTTGGGCGAGTTCACCCTGCGTTACAAAGGTGCGGAGGGCGTGGATGCCTTGCGCAGCAGACTGGCACAGGCCGGCTATCTGGCCGGTGTGAAGGCGGAGGGAACGGACGATTGCCTCATTCTTGCCGCTACCGAACAGCGTACAGAAGAAGAAATTGTAGAATTTGTCAAAACTGTCCTCTCATGAACCGCACTATATATTCCCCTCTGATATTTGAGTTGTCCAAACCCGGACGAAAGGGCTACTCCCTGCCCCATAACCCCAGCCCCAAGCACCAGCTCTCGGCCCTGCCGGAAAATCTGATGCGCCAGACACCGCCCACCAAACTGCCGGAAGCGGACGAACTGACCGTAGTGAGACACTATACGAATATGTCGGGCAACAACTTCGGTGTGGACACGGGCTTCTACCCCTTGGGCAGCTGCACGATGAAGTATAATCCGAAAATCAACGAGGAGCTGGCCGCACTGCCGGGATTTACGCAGGTTCACCCCGCACAGGATGCCTCGCTCTGCCAGGGCGCGCTGAAACTCTACGACGAGGTGCAGAAAACCTTGTCGGAAGTTGCCGGGCTGAGCCGCTTCACCCTGAACCCCTACGCCGGAGCTCACGGCGAATTGACGGGCCTCATGGTGATACGTTCGTACCACATGAAACGGGGCGACACACGCCGCACAAAGATTATCGTGCCCGACTCTGCTCACGGCACCAATCCGGCCTCCGCTGCCGTCTGCGGACTGCAAATCGTACAGGTGAAGAGCACGCCCAACGGAACGGTTGACGTGGAAGACCTCAAACCGCTTCTTGGCGACGACATCGCCGGCATGATGATGACGAACCCGAACACGCTGGGTATCTTTGAACAGCAAATTCCGGAAATTGCACGCCTCGTACACGAATGCGGCGGACTGATGTACTACGACGGAGCCAACCTCAACCCCATGCTGGGCGTATGCCGTCCCGGCGACATGGGCTTCGACGTGATGCACATCAACCTGCACAAGACCTTCAGCACGCCCCACGGCGGCGGCGGACCAGGCAGCGGCCCTGTAGGTGTACGTGCCGGACTGGAGGACCTGCTGCCCAATCCGCAGGTTAGATTCAACGAGGAAACCGGCCTCTACGAGCTCCACGAGAACCCGGAATCCTTGGGCAGCGTTTCTCCCCACCTGGGCAATTTCGGCATCATCGTACGGGCCTACGCCTACCTGCTCACCTTGGGCAAGGAGGGTATCCCCATGGCCGGCAAGCTGAGCGTACTGAATGCGAACTACATCAAGGAATGCCTCAAGGATTACTATTATCTGCCCATTGAGGGTCTGTGCAAACATGAGTTCGTGTTCGACGGACTGCTGCCGAAATACGGCGGCGCACACAACGACGCTTCGCACATCACCACCCTGGAAGTGGCCAAACGCCTGCTCGACTACGGTTTCCATGCTCCTACCATCTACTTCCCCCTGCTTTTCCATGAAAGCATGATGATAGAGCCTACGGAAACGGAGAGCAAGGAAACGCTCGATGCCTTTATCGAGGTGATGAAAACCATCGCGAAAGAGGCTCTCCACCATCCGGAACTGCTGCGCAACGCACCGCACGAAACGCCTGTTCGCCGACTGGACGACGTGAAGGCTGTCAAAGACGCAAAATTCGTATTCTAACTGTTTTCCTTGCGGGTTGCTCTCTGCACGACATCTATGCTGTCAGGGAGCATCCCGCTTCTTTTCTACCCTACCCTATCAAATATTACATCCTATCATTTCCATGAAAACTCTTCTCATCATCGGTGCCGGCCCCGGGGGCTACGAATGTGCCGTACGGGCAGCCAAAGCCGGCTTGGACGTACATATTGTGGACAAAGCCGACCACCTGGGCGGCACGTGTCTCAACGAGGGGTGCATCCCCACCAAATGCCTGTGCCATACCGCCCACATCGTGCAGCAGGCGCGCGCCGCTGCCGCTTACGGCATACAAATTGACTGCACCTCGTTCGATATGCACGCTGCACTTGAACGCAAGAACCGTGTTCTCGACCAGCTGCGCCAAGGCATCCAGACATTGCTGAAAACGCCGGGCATCACCTTCCACGACGGACTGGCACGTTTCCAGCCCGGCGACCCGCACACGGTCATCATCGGCGAGGAGAAGGTGGTGGCGGACTATGTACTCATAGCCACCGGCTCAGTGACCAAATTCCTGCCCATTCCCGGTGCTCATACGCCCGGTGTGCTCACATCGGAGCAGATGCTTTCGCTCGACCACGTGCCCGAACGGCTGTGCGTCATCGGCGGTGGTGTCATCGGTCTGGAATTTGCCTGCATTTACCAAACGCTGGGCTCCAAAGTAACAGTGATTGAATACAGCAAGGAAATCCTCCCGGCATTCGATGCCGACATTGCCAAACGCTTGCGCACGGCACTGAAGAAACAAGGGGTGGAAATCATCACCGACGCACCGGTCACTGCCATCCATGCCGACGAGACGCAAGGCGGACTGCTGCACATCAGCTACGAACGACGTGCTGCCGTACACGAGGCATTGGCCGAGGTGGCTCTCATGGCGGTAGGCCGGCAAGCCAATGTGGAAAGCCTGAACCTGGAGGAAGCGGGCATCGGCTTCACACCCCGAGGCATACAGGTGGACGAGCACTACCAGACGAATGTGCCGGGCATTTACGCCGTCGGCGACATCAATGGCCTGTGCCAACTGGCTCATGCGGCCACCTACCAGAGTTTCCGTGCGTTGGATCACATCCTCGGCAATCCCTTGCCCGCTACCGCATCGCCCATACCTGCTGCCGTCTTCACCACACCCGAAGCCGCTACGGTGGGACTGACGGAAGAACAGGCACGTCAGCAGTGTCCCGACGCTTTGGTGCGGAAAGGATTTTACCGTATCAATGGCCGCGCATTAACCATGGATGCGGGCAACGATGGGTTCCTGAAAGTGGTTTGCACGCCCGAAGGTAAGGTGCTGGGCGCACACGTGCTGGGCGCACAGTCCGCCGAACTCATCCATGAGATCGCACTGCTGATGAACATGGGGGGCACACTGGGCCAACTGGCATCTACCGTTCACGCCCACCCCACCCTCTCGGAAGTGTGGCTGCAGGTGGCTGAAGCCTAAGAAAGCCACTCATCCACATATTCCATGCTATCGCCGGTTTGTATTTACCCCGGCTTCATATTCAACCAAATAGTCCAATCGCTCTCCCAGCTACGCCAATAGGCTTGCCGGGAGAGCGATTGGTATGTAAAGGGTGCAACGTGACCATGACAAAGGGGGATGCCGAAACGAATCGACATCCCCCAAGAATTATTCACGTAAGACTTTTGTACAGCTCAATACTTAGGATTAGGAATGTACCAATTACCCGTGTTCAGCAAGAGGTTATACAGCGTCGCATCGTATTGTGTCGGAACCTCATAGGGTTTGAGCAACTCATTGCGGCGTGCAATCTTCCAAGCCAACCACTGTGTACCTAACTGGCCGGCAACATCGCGGTGGCGGGCAATACGGATGAGGTCGAACATACGCGTACCTTCGTAAGCGGTCTGAAGTGCAAGCTCGTCGGCAATGAGCGACTCAACAGCAAGTACTTCGTTCATGTCAACTTCGGCAGGAAATCCTTCCATTTCCACTTCTACATAACCACTGCGGTCGGGTTCTGCTTCTTCGCCATCTTCAGTATCACTACCATTTCTTGACTGCGGCTCAACTTCTTCTTCGGGAGTATCGGGAACTACAGACTGCAAACCTAAGGCGTTTGCCCAATCCTGTTCCTGCTGGATGCGCTGGCGTACAATGCCTTCGGGGCACTCGAAATCGTAAAGCGTATCGGCCACTGTGGAAGCACCACAACCGAGGCCATGAATGGAACTGTTATTCCAAATGTTAGTGCTGAAATCAATGAAGTTGGCATATTCCGGCTCGTTCTGGGCACGATACATTTCGTCTGCGCCGATGTAATTCACGCCATAGGCTGTCTTGACACTGTCAAGGTCGTAAGTGTAGTGCCAAGTCTGGTTATCATCATCATAAACCTTATCCTCAAGCAATTTCGGCATATTGATGAAGTTGATACCGTCGCGCAGGATGGCAAAGGCGGTACGGGGATAGCCGGCACGGTTGATGGCCTCGGCATAACGGAGATAAACCTGAGACAGACGATAAATCGACTTGTAATACTTGAAAGAAGCACTAAAAGCGCGGCCGTCAGACATCACAGAGGTTACCGGCGTGTTTTTCACGATGTAACGAGCCTTGCCGTCAGTGGTCTGGAAGATGGGGGCAGTGGCGTGCATACGGGCATCACCCACTCCTTCATAGTATTCCACATCGCTGGGCATCTCGGAAGCACTGGTGAACTTGGATTTGGTAAAGTTCTGCGCTTCACAGAGACTGAGATATGCCTGAGAGGGAGCAATCTGACGCGAGCGGAGATTGGGAGTCACGGTGATGTTACCTGAAGTGGTTGCGTCAGCGGCATTGTCCTCGCCACCAGTTGTGGAGTTCGTAGAATGGATGTCGAAACCATAAATCTGAGCTTCGCGGCTCAACACCTTACCGAAAGAGCTGTTGGCTGCAGAAGGAATGATGGTGATGTTCTCACTCGAATTGAGTGAGGCAGCCTCTAATCCAAGAGATACCCAGCTGGAGATGATGGGGCTATAGCTGTCTTTTCCACCAAAAGAAAAGACACTGTAACTGGCAGGGCTGTTCTGGATACGAACACCAGACTTGGCTTTTTCCTTCAAGAAGTAGTAATAGTTCTTGGCAGCCTCGACATAGTCAGCACGGTCGCGTCCACGGAGCAAATAAAGGTCGCCCAACACGAGGTCCGTGTAGAAACGCATATATTTGCTGTCGATGGTAATGCTACCGGTGTTGAAAGAGCCATAGTTGGGTGCACCGTATGTATGCTCGTATGCCTTGGCCTTTTCGAGGTCATCCTTCAGGAGGTCCACGAGGTTGTCAGCATTAGCCATGCCTTCAGCAGGATTTTTTTCCCAACCGGTGTTGGCGTTGTCAACGGGTTTGGTGATAAAGGGCACCTCGCCATAGGTCTGCACCAATTGGAGATAGGTCCAAGCGCGGATGGCCACTACCTGCGCATACTCCTTACGCATATAGTAGATATTGTTCTTGATGGCACTGGTATCTACCTTAGCCAGATAGAAGTTACACTGGTTGATGACCTTGTAATAAGCTGCACGGTTGAGCAGGCCATTGTCACCATCGTGCAAATTCTGCTCATAGTTGATGATGTCAGCAATGCTGTCGCTACTGTAAGAGGTAGTCGTAACGAGGTCGCTGCGCATATCGCCGAGCAACTCGTTCTGCTCCACCATATCCTGGACGTTACGAAGAATGCCCAAGTAGAAATAGACAGTATCATTTCCACTGAAATTCTCGCTGTAACGATCCATATCGGGCGTCAACATATCTTCGCAGGATGTGGTGGAAACACCAAATCCCAAAAGGAAGATGAAGAGGCTTAAAATCGATTTGTATTTCATTGTGGTATTTTTATGAGGTGGATAGGTCAAGCGTGAAGCGAGTTGCGACAGCCGGGGGACTGTGGTGTACCGGGGTAATCGTAGCCCGGTTCACACTTGACCTGGAACACTTTTGATTAGAGGTTAATGGTTACACCCAAATTGAAGTTGCGGCTCTGGGGCAGATAGCCTGCATCAATACCCTGATAGAGTACGCCGTTACCGGCAGAGAACTCAGGATCGTTTCCTGTGTACTTGGAAACAGTGAAGACATTGTTGCATTCACCCCAAACGGAAAGACCTAACAACCAGCTGAGGTTCACAGGCAGCTTGTAAGTAAGGCGGACTTTCTTCAACTTGAGATAAGAACCGTCTTCAATCCAGCGGTCGGAGAATCGCTCGTTGTTCACCCAGCTGTCACTCCGGGTGTCCATAGCGCGGGGAACATCGGTAATCTGTCCATCGTAACGCCAGCGGTTCACACCAGCTGTGGTCTGGTTCCAACCACCGTTGAGAGCCTCGAGCTGCGAGCGCTGGTAGTTGTAAACATCGTTGCCGAGAGAGTACTTGAAGTTGACATCCAGTGTGAGGTGCTTCCAAGAGAGCGAAGTGTAGATATTACCGTAGATGTCGGGGTTCGGGTCGCCAATGACAACCATATCGGCCTCGTTGATCCAACCATCACCATTCTGGTCTACGAAGTGCATATCACCGGCTTGGAACTCGCGGTAGGGATTCTCTGCAATACCGGTAGGATAACGCAAGTAGCCATATAATTCTGAGGCATGACTTGCCTCTTTATCGGATGAGAATACACCTTGGGTCTGATATCCATAGAACACGCCGGCAGCATGACCCACAGCGGTCAGGATATTGTTGTCTCCGTAGATGGAGGAAGTGTAACCGTTAATGGTGCGTTCGGAACCTGCGACCTTGCGTCCGGCTTCATCCAGCGCATAGGTCTTGATGAGGTTCATGGAACCATTGGGCAACTCGGTAATCTCGTTCTTGTAGTGGCCGATGGAGAATCCAGCCTGCCAACGCCAGTTCTTGGTCTGGACTACCATGGCATTTACGTTGAAGTCAACGCCGGAGTTCTTCAATGCACCGTCATTGGTCCACATGTAAGAAAGGCCGGTGATGTCGCTGACGGACTTGCGGGTGAGCAGGTCGGTAGTCTTGCTGTTGAAATATTCAACGCCGAAGTTCAAGCGGTTGTGCAGCAAGCTGGCCTGCAAGCCGACATTGAAACGCTTGGTGGTTTCCCACTGCAGTTTCGGGTTCTGGATATTGGACAGTACGAGTGCCGTGGCCTTGTCCAAGAACTTGGTGTTCTCGAAATAGGTACGGGTAGCGTAGTAGTCGATGTTGTCGTTACCGCTGATTTCGTAACCTGCCGTCAGTTTCAAGTAGTCGATTCCTTTGACATTGAACCACTTCTCGGACGACATGACCCAAGCGGCCTGCACAGAGGGGAACAAGCCCCAAACCACGCCAGCCATCTTCACACCGGCATCGGCTTCCTTACCAAAACGTGAGGACGACTCCATGGTAGAACCCACTGTCAGGAAGTAACGATTCATGTAGTTGTAGTCCACATTGAGGTAGTAAGCCAGATTGGTCCAGTTGTCGTTGGAACCGCCGTAAGACTTGTACTGCAGTGCATAGGACATGTTCGGCATCTTATCCTGGTCGTTGTTGTAACCGGTGATGTTGCTGGCACTGTAGGAATAGGAAGAATAGCGGAAACCTCCCAATAGGTGGATGTCGTGTGCGGTGAAGGTACGATGCCAATCCACACTGAAGTCGTTGAAGATGGTGGTTTCCTTGCCGAACTGGGTGCTGACAACGCTGGTAACAGAGCCTAAGCCTTCCACTTCCTTCTCGGGAGTACCACTCTTGGGAAGATAGTACTTCTCATTGTTACGGTTGAGGATATAGCTGAAGCGGTCTTTCACAACCAGGTAGGGAGTGAAACGGTAACTGGGCGAGATGTTCAGGTTGAACTGGGTCTGTTCCTGGAAGTTCTTGTTATCGCCGTCACCGTTTGACATTATCCAATAGGGGTTCACAAGGGCATCGTAGTCATAGCTCTCCATGTAACGGAAGGGGTTGGTGGCATCGCTGTATTCCTTACCGGAATATACACGGTCTGTGCGAATCAATCCAAGTCCCTCACCCGGGGTGTATCTTACGAAATGTGCGTAAGGACTGAGGCTCGGAGATTGGATGAGGCCCAACACGTTGGGAGAGGAGATGTTGCGCTGGGAATAATCTTCTGCCCAACCATTGTCACGCAAATTATAGGCATTGCGCGAATAGGAGAAGTCCATACCCGTCACGAAGTTCTTGAACAGGTTGACATCAGTGTTGAAACGGATATTCAAACGGTTGAAATCGTTGGTTTTTGCCGTAGCGTCAGCCTGAGAGTAACCCAAGGAGAGGTGGTACATAGCGACATCGTCACCACCGTCTACCGAAATCTTATAGTTCTGGGTGAACACATCGTCATAAAGACCCTTCTGCCAGTTAGTATTGTTATGGTACAGGTCATAGTAGATGTAATTCGGGTCTTCATTGAAGTACGGCATCGTCATGGAGCTACTGATGAACTTGGTGTCGGGCACGGTACCTACCACTTCGGTGAAATAGTTACGGTACTGGCTGGCATCCATCATCTGCATTTGCTCCGGAGCGGTTTCAAAACCACCGTAGGCACGGATATTGATGCGGGTTACCATGCTCTTGCCTCGACGCGTATTGACCAAGAGTACACCGTTGGCTCCCTTGGCGCCATACAATGCCGTTCCGTTCTTGACAACTTCCACACTTTCAATGTCATCAGGGTCGATGATATTGAAGAGGTTGTTGACAAAACCTTGGTGAAGTGAGCTACGGTCGTACTGCATATCCAGTATCACACCGTCGACAACAACCAAGGGCTGGGAACTGGAGTTCAAGGAGTTGAGACCGTTGATGAACATGGCAGCACCCTGAGCAGGCATTCCGCCACGGTTGATGGTACGGACAGCACCACCCAGTCCTTTCTCAATCTCCTCTTCTACCGTCAACGCATTGGGTTCGTTCAACCACAATGTCTGGTTATTGTTCATCGTGGTACCATCTGCATAGAAATTGTTGATCATGCCAGAGGTCAAGTAGACATCAGCAACCTTAGAACCTTTGATAGCAACTTGAGCGGGGTTGTAATCCTGCAAGTTGATATAGAGTACACCGACGAACCAGGGAACCTTGATAGTATAACTACCGTCATCCTCGGTAATGGCAGAATAGAAGCGGTTGTTCAAAGCCTGAACTTTTACGCCGGCCAAAGGTTTCTTGGTGGCACCATCGTAAACGACACCGGAAACACTCTTCATTTTATATTGGGGCGCAGCAGACTTCTTTGGAGCAGGTTTGACTGTTTCGGTAAAATCAGCAGTCACATCATCGTCAGGCGTTTGTGCCGAAAGGACGCAAGCACCCGAGAGCATGAAAAGACTGACACCTGCACGAAGTGCTCCCTGCATCAAGTGAATTTTCTTAGTATTATTCATTACTTCATTTTTTTAATGGGTGAGAAGCAATAAGTTATAAGTTGGAATCGGGAAAGCGAAGCAGAACATTTGTTCTGTAAAGCTGACCCACATACGAGCCTAATAACTTATTTATTGTGCGTCTACGGGATGTACAGGCTCAACTACAACCTTTGCTATACTCAGACCGAGCTGTTTGTTGATGGCACCCCTGTCTTGGTCCTTGACGGCAACAGTAAGTTTCAACAAGGGGAAGGAATTGTAGATACCGGAAGGCAAACCCACATAACACTTGGGAATTGTAATAGATTCATAGAGGGTATAGAATTTGGCTCCATCCTCCTCCACCTGAATGGCGGCAGTTTGGCTTCCAATGGCCACACCATCATCACCGAACAACTGTGCTCTGAAACGGGTGTTTTGGTCCACATAACGATACTGAGGCTCTGCAGGATCCTCACCCTCAACAGTTTCGCCTTCTTCGACATCTTCAACAGTAGCCGGAATTTCTTCTTTCCAAGCTTTGTTATCATCGGCATTATTGGGGACAGCCTGAACCTTGATACGGTACTCACCACTATAAAGGTTTCGCAGCGGAATATAGATTTCCATGGTGGATTTACCCTTCACAGCGAAGTAACGATAATTATTATCTTCCAAACCTGTAATGTCCACATTGGGATTAAGGTTGTCGCCTTCAACTAAGGTAACCATCTCACCCTTGTCGTTCAGCGTGTTCTTTACGCTACCAACATTGTATGAGTTGGAAAGATTGGATTCCTGCTTGGTCATGAACGAATAGCTCGGATCCAAATCGTAGGAGTTCAACTTGTAAATGATACCGTTGGAGGCATTCACTACATCGGCATTGGCAAAGAGGCGGCTCATATTGCCTTTTCCTTCAGGATTGTAATAAACCACCCCGTTGGTGCTGATCAAAGAGTCTGCTTTCTCTGCATAATCCTTAATCTCGTCAATTTGATTACGGTTGAACTCTCCAGAGAAAATGGACGGCGAGAAATACATACTGGTGATGAGTTTCTTCTTCAGGTTGTATTCTGCCAAAGAGTCTGCATTCAGTTTCAACTTGGAAGCGAAGCTCAGACCATCAGATTTGTAGTCATAGTTGTAGTTCTCCGCATACTTGAACAGACGCCCCACTTTTTCAAGCGCATCGTTCCAAGCGGCATCCGTGGGCACGACAGCGATATACAAGCTATCCTCATTGGTGATTTGCGCGCCTGATTCGTTGAGCAATTCATTGTTGTTGATGAATACAGAGTCAACATAAACCATCTCACCTTTTTCGTTCATGGCACCGGAAACACTTAACTCAGGTCTGAAAGTCTTGTTGTCATTGGCCTTCAGCGTACCATACACACTGGAGAAGTCGTCTTCATAAGCCTGCAAATACTCATAAATATTGTAGGAGAAGGGAGACACTCCATTGATGACATGCATAGTACCATTGCAGCCAGGAATGGTTTTATTGTTGTTTTCAACCAAAGCGACACCATTGAACGTACCTGTTCCGAAGTTATAGGAGCAAAGCTTGCCATTCAACAAACGTACCTCCTGATCGCCAGCATTGCCTTCATAGTTAAAACGGGCGATATGGTTCTGAGCGAACTGAACACCGAGGTTGTACTCGGCCAAGTTGGCCTGCTCGTAGAGCCTTGCCACTTCGTCACTGGCAGCAGCAGCGTCTTCTTCAGTAGCATCTGCCCCTAAGCTGGCAGCCAATTCCTGGGCTTGCTTTCTGAGATTGGCAATTTTATCCAACTCGTTCTGATAAGTGGTTTCATCATAGGAGCCGTCGACGGGAGCCCAGAAAGTGAAAGTTTGGGGCTGGTTCAACAACTCAGCATAGGTAATGGTAGACGACTTGTCCTCCTCCTTCGTGTACACCTTGATGCCCTGCAAGATGGTCTTCAGGTTCGTCAATTGGGGATTTGCCTGAATGTTTTGCCAGATGGTCTGCTGGGCAGAAGGATCTGAATATTTGATATCGAAGTGGTCGTCCGTGCAGGAGGTATATCCCAGGAGCAATGAAGCTCCCAAGATACCACCTGTTACTATATTTAAAATACTACGTTTCATAATGGAATGTATTGCAAGTTACGACTTACCAAATGTCCTCAGGTGTTTCACCATTATATATCTTCTTGGGGACAAACTCAAAATAGTCAAGCATCAACTGCGTTACGTCGCTCTCAATGGCCGATTTGAAACGCAAGTAATATGTCTTGTTGGGATACATGTATTCAGACGTAAGAATACGACGCAAAGCAGGGCTGGAAGGCGAAGCGTTACGACAGGTTTCCTTGCCTTTGGTGCCGTCCACACAGAAGTAGTTGGGCGCTTTCATGTAATTCTGGTTACGCAGGTTGCGGTCATTCTCGCGGTCGGTTGCCTCATCGCCGGTATCTTCCACCCAGGGCTGGCCGGGAATCAAAGAAACCGATTCACGCTCGTCAATGGGAAGTCCGCAAGGCTTGGTTGAATAGGGAGAATCGCCGAAATACACCTGTACCATACAACGCAAACTATTCAGAGATGCACCCATTCGGATTTCATATTGACCTTCCACGGGAACGGGAGGTAACTGAAGAACCAAATCGAAACGACCGGATACCAAGAACTCATCACCTTGATAATCCTTCCAACTGCCGTTGGAAGCCACGTAACCATCCTGAAGCAAGTAAATTTGCGTACCCTGACTCTCGTTGGAGATATTCTTGAAATAGCCGTTGGGGAAGTAACGAGCTGAACGTCCACGCAAATCATTGGAAACAAGTTCCGGAAGCATGGTCGTCATATCAATGCGAATACGCTCACCACCCAATTGTTTCTTTGCCTCAGTACCATAAACAAGCACATGGTCAATAGGGAAATAGAAACCATTCAAGGCATTATTATCATATTCCCCATTCAAAGTACTGACTTTTACGTTCAAGCCATTGGAATTGGCATTGGGTTCAAAAGACAACTCTTTATAGTCACCATCAAAACCATCATTATACTTGCTGATGCGGTTGATATAGAAATCCTGATTGGGACATTGAGTGATTTTCATCAATCCACGGGGAGAACCCTTAGTAGTAAAGTAATCCCATACGTTTACGCTATAAGCATTGGGATGATTTGTATTCTTCAAATCCGTACCATAGTCGTAATCGTATTCATTGTGATGATGAACAAACTCGTCCGTTGACATGGCTCCATCCAAAAGATGGTAAGCAACAAACTGGTTCAGAGGATTTGAAGGGTTGGTATAATCAGCACGGATTTCACTGACTCCGAGCGCACCTTTAAGACCTTCCAAGAAAGCAGGGAATACTTCGTCGTCCCAGTTGGTTATCTGTTCCGTATTCTCATCGTAATTAGGCGTAGGAACACCCCATTCAGTGTTAAATACCTCATCAGGTTCGATGAAAGCAGTATAGCCAACAGAGCGGGTAGCCATATAAGGGAAGTCGAAACCCACATAACGACGGGTTGAACCGGCATATAACATGTGCGCGGTTTCAAAATCCTGCTCTTCTTCAGTCTTGACCGACAAAGAATCAGCATAACCAGTAAGTGTGAGCAATTTGCCCATAATGCGCATATTTCCCGCACTTTGGATCAACTCAGCGACAGAATTGGTAGAGGGGGCAATCACATGGTCAACCACATGAAGCATACCATTAGAAACCTCTATGTTGGAAATGACAACCTTGGCATTACCATTGATTTCATAATAGGCAATGTTATTATTGTCCACTTTCTGCTCACAAGCCAGACGGCGGTCCTTCAGCGTGGAAGTAGTAAATGTACCGCCATCACTGGGGAAATCGGCAATTTCGTAAGCATTGGACGTACCATTGTCAATGACACAGTTCAAGGCAATTTGTTCCTTCTGCTCCATGGTCAAAGCATCTATGGAGGATGCTTCACCATTGGTTACGCTTTCAACATAACGACGGATAGCATCATTGCCAGGTGCGAAAACAGTATAGTTGCCACGAGCTGCAAGTACACTGCTCAGGACAGAAGCATTGGAGCTACGTCCCAAACGCACCTCATCAAAAAGAGCCTTGATTTGAGAGAGCGAGTCTGTTTCGTTGATGCAGTCCATCATCGTATTCATCGATTTGACTGCAAAGGCATCCTCGCTAATTTCCTCGGTACAACTGGTAACACCGATGGGAGACATTACCAAAAGTGCTGCACCAAGCAAACCGGCCCAACGGCCAAAATATTGCTTATTCATTTTCATAATCTACGATCATTTTTTAGTGTAACGATCCCAAACCGGGTTTTGGTAAAGGCTACCGCCATTCTCAACCCCATTCACCTTGAGTTCTTCACTGTAGATAGGTACATAGAAACCCCACAGATTACTGAGGCGGGTGCGGACAGAAGACTTCATGGAAGCATAAGAGCTGAGTGTCGTCTTCGTGTCATTGGATGCTTCTGCCTGACGTACCAAGTCAAACCAACGCTTTCCTTCGCACATGAACTCGCGTTGACGTTCATTGTAAGTGAGAAGCAGGAGGTCAGCAGCTTTTAATTCAAAATTGCCATCACTATTGTAACCATATTTATCATCCACACGGTCACAAATCAAAGTTTCGTCAGTAACAGTAGAGGCAAGGGGGTCATTGGGACCGACCAATGCAGGATTGTTACGTTTGAAAATCTGGTTGACGAGACGGAAGCCTTCCTTCAGTTTTTCCACATCCGTAGTACCTGTACGGGCCAATGCTTCGGCCTTGATCAGCATCATATCGGTAAGACGATAGACGGGCCAATGTGCATTGTTCGAGCTCGCATAACGATAACCGTAATAAGGAGTGGAAGAACCTTGCGTGTCAGTCAAATCCTCAATATTGTAGAAGGACAGGTTTGTCACTACGAACTTAGCTATCGGTTTCTTTGTTTCCTTGGAGCTGTAATTGCAGGTTTCAAACAAACGGAAATCGGTCTTGCCAAAACCAGTGGTTGGATTGACAGTAGAAGCCGCACCGGTCATAATGTTAGAAAGTGCCAAAACCTTAGGATTCAAAGAACCATTCTCATACTGTGAGAAATAGCCATTGACCGTACTGTTAGTGGTGGTAGAACCATCGTATTGCAATTCAAATACAGACTCTCGGGAATTTTGGGAACCAAAATTATAAAGATATGATTCGTCCGTAATCGAATTACCGGATTTTTCGTTCAGATACAAAGGATAGGGCTGGGTCAATTTATCCTGTGAAACCATGCCACCGCTCAATTGCATATCCTCGTCATACTCCTTGCGTATATCATTGATCACCCAATCGGCATGTTCCATACACTTTTGCAAGCAGGAAGAAGCAAGGTTATTGCAATAGGCATCATCAATATTCTCGCCATCTGCTGTGACATAACCCTCCAAAACTGCACCAGCTTCATCGGTTTTGCGCACGTCTGTAAGGTTAACCATACCTTTATTGGCCGGATTTGCATTGGCATACAGCTCATTGCCCTTGGCGGTAAAGTTCTTCAACATACAAGCACGCCAGAGATACATATCTGCCAACAGGGCATGGATGCTCTTCTTGGTGAATTGCCCCTTATTTTTACTCTCGGAACCGTAGTTCTCGACAGCGAAATTCAAGTTGGATTCCAACGAGTCAATACAAGCTCCAAGGATGGCTACACCAGGCTGAGCAGCGGGATAATCATTGCGGGCTTGTTCGTCCGTACGAATGGACTGCGTGATAAAAGGAACATCACGATAGGCACGTACGAGGTAGAAATAATAGAGCGAACGGAGTGCCATCATCTCAGCTCGGATAGCCTTGTAGTCTGAACGCGTAAAGCTGGGATCCACCTCATTACCGGGCTTAGTCATGCTCTCACCCTGCTCCATAATCAGGTTACAATAGTTGATACCCGTGTAGAAGCCAGACCAGTCGAACATACCCAAGTTGGGCTGCAAGATGGCATCCTGAAGGTATGACACGTTGGTTTGGCTCATGTCGTTCAGGGCCAAATTGTCGGATCTCACCTCACCCCAAAGCAGAATCTTGTCGGTCTGTCCGGATTGGGCGAGCAGTTGATAAGCACCTGCGCGCACGTTTTCCAAGTCAGCCTTGTCCTGCCAGAAGTGTTCTTCCGGGATCTGGTCTGTAGGAAGTATCGTCAAGAAATCATCACAAGAAGTGAATGAGGCACTTGCCAATACCATACTTCCGGCTAACAGAAGTTTTGTATATAAATTTTTACTTTTCATGATAGAAGTTTTAGAGGGGAATGGGTCAGGCAGCAAGTAACTGTCGCAAACAGCACCGTGCCATGAACCCACTGACCTGTATATTCTTAGAAACCGAAATTCAAGCTAAACGTAAAGGAGCGAGAACGCGGGGTTTGAGAATTATCAATGCAAGGACTCATACCACTGCAAGAGTGCTCGGGATCGACACCAGAATACTTCGACCAGAAGATGAGGTTGTTACCGGAAGCAGAGATATTCAACGAGCTGAAACCAATCTTCTTCAGTTTCTCGGGCTTCACGCTGTAAGAAAGCTGGAAGTACTGGAAGCGGAGGAAGTCACCCGGCTCCACATAACGGTCGCTGACAAGAGAGTTGTAGCTGGCAGTCACCTTGGAACTGATGGCACGGGGTATGGTAGTCACCTGACCATTCTTACGCCAACGGTGATTAACGGCTTGGCTCTGGTTGCTGTTGCTCACCATGCTCTCGGCATTGAGGCGGGCCAAGTTGATAATCTTGTTACCCAAGCGGAAGTTGAAGGAAGTCTTCAAGGTCCAACGGTCATACTTGAACTCTACACCGAAACCACCATTGATTTTCGGATTGGAAGTACCCAAGTACACAATATCCAATTCGTCAATGTTACCGTCATGGTTGATATCCTCGTACATGGCATCACCACCTTGGAACTGGTAGCTCTTACCTCCGTAGTTGAAGTACATGGGCAGCGGGTTACCGTTCTTGTCATAGACTACATTGCCATTGGCATCAAATACGATAGGAGTTGAACGGCGGAGTTCAGGATCGGTTTGGGCAGCAGCTGTATTCTGTGAACCATCGGCGTTATACCACTGGTTCTTCTCATCGTTGGTGAAGTAACCATTGTGGTCGTAGTCGAAGGCATACACACCCTTGAAGCGGAAACCATAGATACCACCGAGTGCATTACCTACCTGAACGCGGCGCATATATTCACCGTTGCTGTAACCATAGTCGGGGTTGTTGGAAGCCAGCACGGAAGCATCCATCTTGGTGATGGTGTTCAAGTTCTGGGCGATGTTACCGCGCAGTTTCATACTGAACTTGCCAATCTTAAAGATGTCTCGGGTGTTACCGTAAAGTTCCCAACCTTCGTTCTCCATATCACCTACGTTAGCCCAAGGCAGCGTGGAGAAACCGGAAGTAGAAGCCACACGTACATTTTGGTTCAACAGGTCGGTCGTCTTCTTCTTATAGACATTGAGGTTGAACTGCAAGAGGTCCTCGAAGAGGTTCAAGTAAACACCGACGTTCCAAGAGCGCGTCTTTTCCCAGCGGATTTCCGTCAACTTCAAGTTGGTCGGGCGCATAACTTGCGTACCATTATAAGTAGTGCTGTTGCTACCGTACTTGTTGTACATCAAACCTTCGCTGTAAGGTTGGTTACCATTGATACCCCAACCGGGTGCCAATGCCAACATGCTGACCACTTTCTTCAAAGGTTCAAAGAAACCTTCGTCGGAGATGTTCCAACGACCGGAAATACCGGGGAAGAAGCCCCACTTGTTGCCGGAACCGAACTTGGTGCTACCGTCAGCACGGAGCGTGAAGTCAAAGACATACTTGGAACCGAACGCATAGTGCATGGAAGCCAAACCAGAAGCTTCGTGTCCCTTACCCGTACTGGTCCAAGAATTGGTCAGATAACCGGGAACGGTAGGATCGGAGATGCCACCCACAATACCGTTAGAAGACAGAGACTGAGAAGTAGAGTTATTGGTGGAAACCTCAAAACGGCCCATAATCTGCAACTGATGCTCCGTATTGGCAAAGTGGGGATGGAAGGTCAACTGATGACGGGTGGTGAACTTCAGATTCTTCTGCTCATAATTGGAAGTCAGATAGGTACCACCACTGTCGAACCACGACTTGGAAGTCAGCGTACCGGGGAAGTAAGATTCGTCCGTTTCAGTAAAGGCATTCATGAACACCTCACCACGGTAGTCCAGCTGCGTTTCGTCGTCGCTCTTGCCCAAGAGTTTGTATTCCAGCTGGAATTGCGGCTGGATGGTGTAAGAAGAAACATTCAGCCATGACTGGTTGGCAATAGCAACGGGGTTGCCGTTGTCCACCATGTCGCTCAGGAAGTAAGAAGACCTGCCGCTGGTCGGGCTGATAAGCCCTCTTTCACCTGCTGCGGGAGGCATGATGAAGTATTCACCTGTGTTAAAGTACTCACCTACACCGTCAGCCGTTTCGCGATACTCATTGCGGTAAACCGACATGTTCGGCATGGCGTTGTAAGAACGGTTGAGCAAGTCGCTGTAATAGTTCTTCTTGTTCTTCGTATAGGTCAAAGCGAAGTTGGAGGAGAACTTGATGCGGTCAGATACCCAGTAGTCCAAAGCCAAACGGGTGGTCAAACGGTCAAGAGCCTGTTTGATAATCGTACCCGTTTCGTGATCATAAGTACCGGACACGCGGAAGTTGGCCTTTTCACCACCACCCGATACAGAAACGCCATAGTTGTGCGTCTGACCGAATTGCGTGATTTCATCTACCCAATCCGTGTTCTTATTATAGTTGCCATAATAAGAAGAGTAGTTCTGGAGATACATGATTTCCGCAATGCTGGACTGTTCTTCAGACAAGATGCGCGGGTTGTGATAAGCCTCCTTCAACATCATGGTATAGCCGTCACCATTGAGCATCTTCATGCCTTCGGGCTGCCAAGAACCAGAGAAGCGGTAAGAGAAGTTCACGCGTGTTTTACCACGGGCACCACGGCGGGTGGTGATTTCGATAACACCGTTAGAACCTCTGGAACCCCAGATAGCTGTAGCGGCAGCGTCCTTCAAAACCTTGATGCTGGCAATATCTTCGGGCGCAACCTGCAACAGGGTGGCAAACTGCTCCTCATTTTCCATATTGTCAAGGTCGAGGTCATCATTGTTATAGTCTTCCAGGATGTTACCGTCGACAACGATCAGCGGTTCCTGGCTACCATTGATAGATGACACACCACGCAGACGCATACTGGAACCTGAACCCAGGTTACCGGAGTTGGAAACGATGTCCAAACCGGCAATCTCACCCTGCAAAGCATCTGCGGCCGTCTCAAAGGAAAGACCGGCCATCTGGTCCATGTCCAAGGTCTGTTGGGCCGTAGAAATTTCTCGTTCAGGAATTACCAAACCATTGGAGCGCGTCTTACGTGTTACCGTAACCGATGCTTCCTTAAAGGTGTTCTTGTCAATCAGCTCCACATTGAACTTCGTGTTGGCGCCGATGGGTAAGATTTTTGTTTGATAACCGATGTAAGAAACTCTCAGTTTGTTCTCAGGATTTTTGATAACCATAGAGAAATTACCATTGGCATCCGTCTGCGCAGCGGTAACGTTACGGTTATTCTTATCCTGCTCAACTACATACGCCATCACAATCGGTCCGTCCTGCTTACTCCAGACACGTCCCGAAATGCGCTTTTGAGCATAGGAGAGCGAGCAGCAAAAGCACAGTGCAAGCGTCAATAGAAACTTGATGTTATTCATAATATTAGTATTTGTTACTTAAGAGGGAACTTCTTGACGAATGCTCTTGCCTTGGCTGCCGATTTCCATTCAGCGTCAAATCCACCGGTCAAAGAAGCATCGAAGAGCATATAATCGGGCAGACTGTGCAGCACGACATAGGAAGACGACTTGATGGAGCGTGCCGAATTTTCTCTGGCATCCAGCTCATAGTCGCGGGCCATCACATTATTCTTGGATCCGATGGTGATTTGACGACCTGCTCTGTCTATAACAGACATTACACCCGGTTTCTGGTCAACAGATACACTGATAAACGTACCCGAAGCATCCGTGCAGGCAGACTGGCAGTCAGTTGCATCCGTGCAATTGTCCACAAAGACGGACTGGTCGCAGAAGTGATACTTCAGGAAGTTGGCATAGCAAACCACCATAGCCTTGGCTTTGTCCTTGGCCTCGGGTTTTAACCTGCCCTCCTCATCGAGATTTTCCGGTTTCTGGATGAAGTCGTTGATATATTCCATCGTAGGCAGACCAGCCTTGTAAGCCTTATCCATAGCATCGTTATCCGGAACGAAGATGGTATAACGGTAGTTGTTGAAGAAGCGAATCAGGCGCATATCCTTCTGCGTGAAGCGTTGGTAATTATTGGAGAAGAGTTGGTATTTCTTCTCTTCGTTGCTCCAGTCATCATCAGACATTCCCTCCTCATGGAACAAGGTTTCAATGAGGTCTGAATAATAGTCCAGATTATAACAAGCCTCATAGAATTTGCTGAATTCAGTATTGTTCTTCAGCTCGTATTCCACAGTGTTCATTGTGGCCTGCATGGGACGGTCGATGAAGTAAGTCATACCGTTACCATAGTTACCATTGGCTTCGGAACGGGTCTTATCATAACTCTTCTTGACTTCGCAATCAAAGTCATTGGCTGGGTATTGGTCATTGTTCAACCAAATCTGCAAGCCACCATCCACCTTCATACCTACATTGTCACCTTTGTTGCGTCCACTCTTGATATACACAGGAGCACCGCTGCGGGAGAGGAAATATTGACGATCAGTGTTAATACCCTGTTCACCTTCTGCATCGATATCATGCACCAGGATATGATGGTCAACCATATCGGTGAGGAGCTGCTTCTTCACCTTACCCCATTCTGCATCAAGTTCGTTGTTGGCTTGACTGGCTGCACTACCAGCAGAAGAGTTGGCTGCATCAAGGGGTTCTTTTTGTCTGAATTTGAACGACTTGGCAGAAACAGCCAAATATTTTCCATTCTTGGCAGTAACTTCTTCAGGAACAAAATTCCAATAACGATATTGGGTGGCATTGCCCGAAGCAAATCCCATGGGTTCAATCATACCATAGTTCTTCAAGCCATCGTCCATCGGAACGAAGAGGGTGAAGTTCGACTGCATGGCCAAGAGGTATGTGCTGTAGAATTTGCGGAGAGGAGCATTCCCGAAGTTAGTGGTTACATAGGAGTCGTCAGCGTGGATTACGGTGTTCATCACCTGAGCATCCTTGTCATAAAGTGCGGGAGCCATGACGGAGCTGAAAGTAGCAGGAGCCACCACGCCCTTCATCACATAAACCACACCATTGTTGGCAATCATCACCTTACTGAACTGGCTCTTGTAATCGGCAACACTCGGATAAGTGTCCATACTGAACATTTGGTCCTGGGCATCGTTCATGATGGTGAGATACTTGCTGGGTACCGACTCGTTAAAGGATTCCTTCATCAGGTTGGCCACCAAAGGCTTCACCACGTTGAGCGGTATCTGATACAGGTTAAAAGAAAGGTTTTCAACCGTATTAGGTCTGGTGCCATATCTTTCAATCAACATCTTACCGCCACCATTGAGAAAGTATTCTTGCATGGCGGCATCCGAAGGCACGAACATGGCAGCCATGTCCTGTTCCTTGGTAGTGCTGTTGGCCGTATAAGCGTTCCATCCCGGATCATAGGGCAGAGAGGGGAAGTCACCCAAGGTTTCACCTTCGGAATCCTGTGTGATGGCACCTCTGGAAGACCGCTGCGAGATATAAAGTTTCTGGTAAACGGAGTCTGTCACAGAGGGATGCAAAGCGTGATACTCCTGCGTCAGCGTAGCATCATAATAAGGTGCGCTGAAACGGTCAAGCATCTGGCTGAAGAGGTTGGTTTCGCCATTGGTACGAATAAGTTCTGCCATGTTGGGCGGTGTTACCATCACCTTGTCCAGCACATGGAAATAACCATTGAGACAAACCTTGTCAGCCTCAATGATGCGGCAGTCGTAAGCATAGCTGCGGTTTTCCGTATCCGCGTCTTTCCATTCATCCTCACCGGTCAGGTTCATGATAAACGAAACGTCCTCATGGGTAATCTTCTTCTCGTTGAGCTGAGCTTCGAGGAAGTGGGTGAACATGGGCTCCGTTTTATCCATTGCCACATAGAAACCCAAAGCATTGGGGTGGTTGTTGCGGAGAACATCCCAGAATTTTTTGTCCACATTCGTTTTATTCCCCTTTCCATCATCCTGTCCCTCATTCAGGTTGTTGGGCAGTTCGTCACGATAGAAGAAAGTAACAGAGTCGGTCGCCGAGATACCCGACAACTGACGCAAGCACAAGTTCTTCACCGGTCCCTGAATGGTGGTGAGCATTTCCAGCACATAGGCATTGTTAAGCATGGAACCATTCAAGAGCAGACGCTTCTGATTCGTTGAAAGGTCTTCATACTTACGCACCAACTGTTTGCTATCGCCGAAACCGGAATACCACGCAGTCTGTGTTTCAAAGAACTTCTTGTAGGCATCATCGTCTGCCACAAAGAGTGTCTTACTACCCGTTTGCGACAACACATCCTTGTAACCAAGTTCATCAATCAACCTGATCACAGTAGTGAAATTCTGCCTATTTTTCAACTCGTCGTAGATACTCTCCCCCAGAAACGCCGGCTTGGTTTCATCCAAATCGAAATCGTCTGAGCATGAGTATGTTACGCCGCAAGTTGAAAGCAAGCACACTGCACCAAGCAGCGTCTTTCCCATTCTGCAAAAACGGTTTTTCATACGCATTATTTGATTAGTAATTTATTATTGTATTTCAACTGTTAAAGAGTGGCAAGGAAGGAGACAAATCCTCCCACAGCCTCAAAAGAATAGATTAGATAGGTTTGAAAATCAGTTGTTAATAGGTTATTTCGTAAAGCGAAGAAATCATTTTGCGGCCTTCAACCTGAAGAAGCCTTAAAAAGGGCTACTCCTTTTAAAGTAGGCACAGACCATATAATGACTGCAAATTTAATTGTTTTTTCATGGGATGTACTATGCACCCCACGTTACTTTTCTTTCTATTAAGAATTATTAAGAGTAAAAACCCGCCCAAATGTTAAATTCGTTGACGGTTGATTTCGACAAAAAGTAAGGATTGGTGGAAGGATTGGAAGCAGTCGTAAACAAATTCCATCGGCTTTGCTTTCAAGAAGAAAACTGATTTTCATTTATTTAGCTGCGCCACACACTCCACCTCGATGAGCCATTCGGGACGGCAAACACGACCGAGCGTCAACAAGAAGGGCTTGTCGGGAAAACGCAGCCGGATGTAGTCGCGGATGGCGGCATAGTCGGAAACATCGCGCAAATAAACCACGAAATAGGATACGCAGCCGAGCGAACCGCCGGCAGATTCGAGCAGTTTTTCGATATTGAGAAACAAACGTCCGGCCTGAGTCAGCACATCGCCCTGATGCACACATTCGCCGTGGCGGTCAATACTGGCAGTGCCGGAAACCAGGAAGAGGCGTTCGGAAGGGAGATCCAGGAAGGTGCCACGCTCAAAGGCCACACCGTATTCATGAGTTGGATTGAGGTAATCGGTGGCATGGAGGTAGCCCACGGCAGAAAGTCCCGGACCGTCCACGGAAAAGAAATCGGTGGCGACATAGGCACCGGCGTATTCCGTAGCACCGCCTATGCCGGTGGAGGCTATGTAATGGGTATCTCGCGTCAGACCTTCACGGGCAAAGATTTCATTGCGGGCCTTGACCACCTGGGCGTACTGGCAATCGACATCACGCACATAAATCCAGGTGCGGTGGCAGTGGTCTTTCAAGTTTAAGCCTTGGGTACGGAGCAGGGATATGTGGCTCTCAAAAGCCTTGTTCAGTTGCACACCTGCCGTTTCCTCTGCCGAAGATTGACCGAAGCGCACGGAGTGCAATATATAGGTCAGTCCAGATTGCTTCAACACGACTCCGCTGCTACCGGGTTGGGAAATCACCTCTCGTTCAAGCACTTTTCCGCCCACGAACCATAAAAGCAACGCCAGTTTGGCTCCTCCGAGCGGGGGTTGCTCCACAAAGCTCACCACGCCCAAGGGGGCATGGTCAGCAACCAGCCGATGGCTGCGCAACAGGGCGCACTGATTGGCGGCATCCGACACATAAACGCGCATTTGAAGCAAATTGTCCAGAGAGCCGCCAACCTCTTGCAACACATCCTGCATTTGGCGTTGCAAATCATCGGCCTGCTCTGTCAAAGACCGCCCTGCACGGGGCTGTAACACAAAAAAACGGCTGTTGTCCATAGTTGGCTTTCAACATCTGATTGTTGCAGGAAATAACCTCTATCTCTTCCGTTCTGAAAAGGGCACTTCCTCTTCCATCGACACGAACAGTAGCCTCGGGCATTTCCTGCTTTGGTTGATGGGTCGTTAAAAAGCGATGCAAAAGTAATGAAAGTTTTGAAAAAGCTGCAAAACGCCTGATTATTTCTCCCAGCCTTGGCCATGGAAGCCAACTGACGGAAGCTTACGCTGGGGGCAAGCGACAAGACACAGTTGTTCCTCGCTGGCTGGGGGATAGATTTATAGATGGCTATAGAGAACTATAAAAACTATACTCCCAAACAACGAGGAACTACTTGCTCAAAAATCACTCGCTCCCATATCACTCCATGCCGAACTCAAAGGTCTTGCCGAACTCCCGGAGAATGGACATGGTCACCTTTTTCTTGTTGAGGTTATAGATTTCGGACCATTGGGTAAATCCGGTGGAAAGGAAACTCTCTTCCGGTCCCTGCGCCACCTGTGTCAACACGTCCATTCCCTGTGTGGCATTCAGGTTGTAGGCATACTGCGACAGGTTCTTCCTCAAAATCTTATACCGCTCCATGCCATGGGAGGATTTATTGAAACCATGGTCGGTATTGGCCATGGTGGGCGATACATAGAAGTTGGTCACGCAGCGCAGGGTATCGTTACCAGTCAGCACCTCCATTTTGTCGGGATTGAGCGAGAGGTCGGGATTGGTGTACTCCACAATGGCATAGTCGCCCGTGGCATCGGCCATGAAGAAATGGTAGCTGGCCTTGGGGTCCTTGTCCATGCTCATATTGTACTGCTTCAGCATTTCGATGGCTTCCTTTACCGTTCCGGCGCGGTCGAGCAGCATACGCATGGCCACCGTGGTGAAGATGGTTTTCTTGCCTTCTGCCTGCTGACAAGTGGGTTTACCGTCCAGCTTGAGCACACTGATGGCAAAACCGTCCTCGTTGATACCGTCGAGCATGAGGTAAGGCAAGGCCATCAGCATGGAGAGGTCCGACTTGCCGTCGGTATAGAAGCCACTCTTGTAACCCACGAACTGCCCATCCACAAAGGACACGGACTTCTTGCCGCCAGCCGGTGCCGTATGGACGGCGATAACTGGAATCATGATGCGCTCTTTCGTGGTGGCATCCAGGTGGTTGAAGTCGAAGTTACGGCCCATCAGCTGGTGGCCCGTAGTCTTGTCGGGACAGGCAAAGACGCTGCAACCGGCATCGTATGTCAAGTTCATGCCTTTGGAAGTAGGCAGCACGTCCAACAGTCTTGTCGCCACAAACGCCGTCAAGGTCGTGGTGCCGTCAATCCCTGCGTTCAACGCCTCGTCGAGCTTGTAATCCACGTCGTAAGTCATTTCGTAGATACGTCCCTTGTCGCCCTCGAGGTCAACGAGCGAATAAATCATGGCCAGCTTGTCGGCGTCCGTCACCATCTGCGCCTTGTTCTCCGTGGGAGTGGGAGTGGGTGTGGGGTCAGGGTCGTCGTCGCTGCAAGCCGTCCACACCGGGAAAAAGACCATGCTGCACAGCAGCAGCAGGGTTCTTGCTTTCTGTACTTTCATTCGTGCCATAGATGTCAGATTGTTTAAAAAGATTGGATTTAGGAAACACCCTTACTGGCGGGTGGGTTAACAGTGCAAATATAGGGGAACAAGCCGAAGAGTGTGCCATGCAAAATATGCCACCCCATCATTTTTTGACGGAATGGCATTTTTTTTGATGAATAAGCAACATTTTTGTGCCGGCCAGGGAAAATGGCCTATATCAAAGCATCAGTTCTTCACTTCGCCATGATTTTCCTTGCGCCACCGCGCCGGCGAGCAGCCTTCTTTTTCACTGAAAGTGCGGATAAAATGGCTCATCGAGAGGAAACCGGAGCGTTCGGCCACTTCCTGATTTTTCAGGTGTGGCTGCTGCATCATCATGCGCTTGGCAAACTCTATGCGCAAAGCAGAAACCCAGTCGCGGAAGTTCATACGGTAGACCCTGTTGATATAGGCCGAAAGATAGGTGCGGTTGGTACAGAGCTGAGATGACAATTCGTTGAGGGTGATGCCGGGCTGGCAGTAACCTTCACGCTCGGTCCACTCCGTGATGCGCCGCGCCATTTCCGCATGATAAGCCGGCGTGCCTTCTGAACCCACAAGTTCGTCCGGCTGGCACACAGCGGGTTCGGGCATGGACCGATCTTCCAGCAAGGCAGTTTCCACAGCTTCATAGAAAAGCACGTAGTTCTGATAACAGCAATAGAGATAGATGTAGAAAGGTACGGACGACAAGATCCATATAAACACGTATTCGTCGGGAAGGAAGGTGAGCAAAGCACAACTTACGCCAAAGCCGATGGCCCAATAGGTGAAGATGGAGAGCCAGCGGATGTAGGCTCCGATGTCGTCGGAATGGGTGTTTTCAAACTGCCGGATGGCCCTATAATAGGTTTTCAGCAAACGGACAGAAAGGAACAATCCGTAAACCACCAACCACACGGCAAGTGCTATCGTGCCCCAGGACTGGACTATTGTCCCGGCAAAACAGAGAAGCACCATTCCGGCTATCAGGGTATAGGTCAGCCATATGGCAAGGTGACGGAAAATGCGCCGAAGCGTAAGGTAACGGCAGTCTAACAGTTGCATCATGGCCGAACTGAAGAGCCAATAACACAAGAAATAGGTGGTCAAGTTAAACAAGATGGTGGCATTCAAATCTATCTGTCTGAGCGAAATGAAATTGTGGACGGAATAGTTGGCCGCCAGTACGAGCAAGGCCGTTCCCATCAGCCGACGCGACAGTAGGTAGTTCTTGAATATCTGCTTTTCGGGTTTCCTGCCTAACAACATGTGGAAACCGAAAAAGAGCATCAGCGGTAGGGCAACATGGAGCGAATGGCTGTATAATGAAGGGTCCATTGATTTCAAAAGTATCTGAATCAAGAGAAAAATGATGCGGCAAAAATAAACTTTTATCCCAACAAAACGTCAACGGATCGTGGATAATTCCGATGACGCCTACGCAGAAAATCCGGCCAGAAATGATGCAACATCCAGATTTTTACGTATTGAGGCAGAAAACCGGACTGACCGCATGATGCTGAAATGCTGAAGAGAAAGTCGGCGATGCCGTGCACACAAGTCCAGGCTTAGAAATTACAAGTCCAAGAGTTGAATTTACAAGTCCCGGACTTGTAGGCGCGAAGCCTGCGTTCGTAAGAACCGCATGAAGGGCAATCCGCTGATTTCCCCATCTGCCCGACCAACACGGCATTTCTGGGTGTGAAGGTGGCGAAACACTGTACCCTTCACGCGCGCATATATACGCAATTTATTCCCGGAAAAAGTGTTCACGCATTCACATTCTTTACGTTTTCTTCTGAAAATCATTGGGTTTGGGTGTGAAGGCTTGGAGGCTTATCCATTCACCCAGGGTTCACCAAAGGGGATAAACGGTAATCTTTTCGGAAATCCGGCTGAAAGGGTGATGCCTGCATTCAAGGTTCTTAACCAATGGGATGAAACATTGAAAATCAGAACCTTCATACCTAAAACCTTTGGGAATGAGAATAAAAGTCCACAAGATGAAGGTTTGAATGATTTTTTCAAGGAGGAAATTACGTATATAAGAACAGTATTTGACGGTGCGAAATGTGAAATAGGATCAACGCGAGAACCTTCACACAGGGTCAGGAACGGCTTCGTCAAGGGCGGCATACGCCTCGCCGAAGCGCAACACGAAACCGAAGAGAGCCGGAAGTGCCTAACAAGCGGTAAAAGCCAAATTCCGGAACTCAATAAGTAAAGAATTTTTACCCAATTCCAATCTGTTTGTGCTGAAAATCAAATCCGCCTGATTGAATAGAAGAAATGCGGAAGGGGAGTATCATCACATCAAAAAATGTTTCCCGACAATCGTGCGGAAATACGGAAGTCACAAAACGAACTTTTTACCTTGGAAAGTGCCTCTTTGTACCATTTCCTGTTCGATGAGCCGGAGCACGTCGTCATTCTTCATTCCCCACCTCGGCGCAAGAAGCGTAGCCGGGGGTGCCTGAGACACGAAACGCTCCACAGCGATGTGGGGCGAAAGTCCTTCGAGAAAGTCCACCACCAAAGAAACATACTCCCGGGGAGTGAAAAGATGGAAACGCCCGGGATGTGCGGCGTACTCTTCGGCCATCCGTGCGCCTTGCAGTATCTGGAGCTGGTGGAGTTTCAGCACATCCACGGGCCAACGGCTCACTTCCCTACTCCACCGGCACATTTGCCCAGAGTCGTCGCCGGGCAAACCGAACAGGAGGTGTATGCCTACAGGGACGGCGCGTTCGGCCAGTGCCTGCACCGCCCATGCCGATTGTTCCACGGTATGTCCACGACCCACCGCCCGGAGGGTATCATCGTTCAGGCTTTCCACACCCAGCTCGACCATGACGAAGGTGTCACGCCCCAGCCGGGCCAAATAGTCCAGCCATTCGGACGAAAGGCAGTCGGGACGGGTGGCGAGAACCAGCCCCCGTACGCCCTCCACCGAAAGTGCTTCCTCAAACAGCGGCACCATGTGGCTCAACGGGGCATAGGTGTTGGAACCGGCCTGGAAATAGGCCAGAAAGGCGGTGTCAGGATGGGCGGCAATTTGCCTTCGATAGAACAATTTGCCGGCGGCTAACTGGCAGGACACGGAACGGGCGCGGTCGGAAGCAGCCGTGACGAAACTGCGGCCATTGCAAAAACTACAACCTTCCCTCCCCTTCATTCCATCGCGTACGGGGCAGCTACTACCCACATCGATGGGCAATTTGCGGATATGGCACGTGAAAAATCGCGAGATGAATTGCTGGTAAGGGGTATAATGCGCTGGCATGGACAATGGGGATTACTGACAAGCAACAGTCCTGAAAATCATGAAGAATACAGATACGCTACACGCTGCTTGGCAAACTTCATGGACGGGAATGTGAATTTTATAATAACGATGACCGCTACAATTTATTGTTTGCCGATTTGTTCAATTCAACAAAAAAAACTACTTTTGCCCTAAGTTAAGGAAAGGAAAACAACACCACTCTTCCTTATCTTCCTGATTTTACTATAACTCATTCTTTTCACTCTTCAAACCTGCCAGCCTATAGGAAAGACATTACTTCGCAAAATCAACATAATCGACAAGTAATGGAAGAATTGACTTTGCGTACCGACGATGAGTTGGTCGCACTTTTCATATCCGGCTGCAACGAAGCGTTTGACGAGCTTTTGTCCCGCCATCAAGACAGGCTGTATTCTTACATTTCCTATATCGTGCGCAACCCCGACATGGCCGACGACCTTTTCCAAGAAACGTTCGTCAAGGCCATCATGACGTTGCGCCAAGGCCGCTACCAGCAAAACGGCAAATTCTATGCATGGCTCACACGTATAGCCCACAACCTGCTGATTGACCAGTTCCGCACGGAACGCAACGAGAGTATGCTCTACGACGAGGATGCCGAAAACGCCTGGCACGATGCGGCGCTCCTGGCCGACACGACACTGGAGAGCGAGCTGGTGACGGAACAGGTGTTGTGCGATGTGCGCAAACTGATGGACCTTCTGCCCGACAACCAACGCGAAGTGGTTTACATGCGCTTCTACCAGAACCTGAGTTTCAAGGAAATTTCGGACTGCACGGGCGTGAGCATCAACACTGCCTTGGGACGTATGCGCTACGCCATCCTCAACCTGCGGAAAATGGCAGAGGACCGCCATCTGTCTCTCGCCGTGGGGTGAAACGCGGGAAGCAGCACCGGCAACATAGAGCTTCGATCACTACCGTGCAGAACTTTGCACAGGCTCAGCAAGGCATATTCAAAAAAAGTTGTACTTTTGCTTTCGCTATGCCCTGTGGGCCGGCGAGGGTTGCCTAACTAACCGGCATACCCCCTCCGCCAAAGGTGTATGGACACGGCTTGTGCCACATGAAACAAGCCTCTTGCATCCCATATCCCTTCCATCCCCGGCTATGATTGGAATCAAAATCTTAGACAAATATATATTAGGCAAGTTCCTGCTCATCTTTGTGGGAGCTTTCTTCATTTGCCTCTTCGTGTTCATGATGCAGTTCACCTGGCGCTATGTGGATGAACTGATTGGCAAGGGGCTTTCGTTGGAAATTCTTGCACAATTCTTTTGGTATATGGGTCAAACGCTGGTGCCGCAGGCACTGCCTTTGGCCGTCCTGCTGGCTTCGCTCATCACCTTCGGCAATATGGGCGAGAGCCTGGAACTGCTGGCTATGAAGGCGGCCGGCGTTTCGCTGGTGCGCGTGATGCGACCCATGGCACTGTTTGCCCTCATTGTCACGGGGATGTCCTTTTATTTCCAAAACAGCATTTCCCCTCAGGCCCAGATAAATTTGCGCACACTGCTCATCAGCATGAGGCAGCAGTCGCCCGCCGTGGAAATTCCTGAAGGGGTGTTCTACAACGGGGTGCCCAACATCAACCTCTACGTGGAGCAGAAAAACGCGGAAACGGGTATGCTATACCAAACCATCATCTACAAAACGGACCAAGGATTTGAACGCGCACAAATCGTACTGGCCGACTCGGCACGCATGGAGATGACAAGCGACAAGATGCACCTCAAACTGGACCTGTGGAACGGTGAGCAGTTCGAGGCTCTGCAATCGGCAACAGGGGCACAAATGATGCAAAGCGGCGTGCAACAGCCTTATGACCGGGAAACTTTCCAATACAAACAGCTGCTCATCGACTTCGACAGCAACTTCAGCCTGATGGACAAGGATATGCTGGCCGGTATGCCCTCGGCCAAGAACATGAGGCAGATTGAGCAGAGCGTGGACTCCATGGAACACGGGCTGGACTCCATCGGGAAACAATACTATCAAGAGGCGACACGAAGCTATGTACGCCGCCCGGTGCTTTCAAAGAAGGACTCCCTGAGCCTCTACAAGCAGTTGAAACAAGGCAAGCTGCTTGTGGATTTTGACAAAATGATCGCTGCAACGCCATCCCACAAGGTGGAAGAGGCGCGCCAGACGGCACGAAGCCAAGTGCAATCCATGAAATCGGACCTGGAATGGAAAAGCATGGTGACGCACGACGGCGACCATAACATACGCCGGCATTGGGTGGAATGGCACCAGAAGATGACGCTTTCATTGGCTTGCATCATCTTCTTCTTCGTGGGTGCGCCGCTCGGTGCCATCATCCGCAAGGGAGGACTGGGGATGCCGACTGTCATCTCGGTCATCATCTTCATTTTCTGGTATATCATCAACACTTCGGGCATGAAACTGGCCCGCGACGGCAATACGAACATGGTGCTGGGGATGTGGATCAGCACGGTGGTGATTGCGCCCTTCGGCATCTTCATCAGCTACAAGGCCAACCGCGACTCGGTGGTGTTCAACACGGATGCTTACCTCAACTTGCTGCGCCGCCTGCTGGGCATCCGCACCAAACGGCACATCCAGCGGAAAGAGGTTATCATCGAAGACCCGCGACTGGACGTACTGCCGGGACTGATCAACGAACTGCGAGAGGCTTGCCACGCATACAACCGCAACAAGCAACTCCTCCGCCTGCCCAACTATATCGACGTGTTTTTCCGCTACCGACCGGACACGCAGGTGGAAGAAATCAACGCTCAGCTGGAAGCTATCGTGGAGGAACTCTCCAACAGCAAAGACCCGAAGGTGCTGGGGGTACTGGGGGAATTTCCCATCCTTTATACCTCTGCGCATACAACGCCGCTTCACAGCCCGAGAGCCAATGCCATCGCGGGCATCATACTGCCTCTGGGCTTGGTGCTCTGGTTCAGGATCTGGCGCTTCCGCCTCCGTCTGCTGCGCGACCTGCGCATTATCGTGCGCACTTGTGACCGCCTGGACAATGTCATGCTGGGCATTCAGGACAACAACGAAGGCTCGGGTGTGGAGGCGGAGCAAATGGCCGAAAACAAGAAAACGCGCAGGCGGAAGCGCGTGGTGAAAGTGATACTGCTACTCTTTATACTGGCTCTGCTGGGAAATGTGCTGTGGAACGGATGGCAACGCCACCAACGGAAGGCACGCACGGAAACAAAGACCTCAGAACCGAAACAGGAGGAGGCTCCGATACGCGAAATCCGCTTTCCGGCACGCGCTCCCCAAATGGAACAACCGGCGCTCCCCTTGCAACAATGAAACTTTTCCGGACAACCAATCTCCTGCCGGAACTATCTGATACAGCAACCTCTCTTGGCGTGAAAACGCTACATCTTGAAAACAATTATGCACGAACCTTTCAAACTGGCCACCATTGAGGAGGCCATCCAAGACTTCAAAGACGGAAAATTCGTTATCGTGGTGGACGACGAAGACCGCGAAAACGAAGGCGACCTGATCATGGCCGCCGAACTCGTAACGCCCGAACACGTGAACTTCATGCTGAGAAAGGGACGCGGCGTGCTGTGCGCTCCGATCACCATCGAACGCTGCAACGCCCTCCAACTGCCCCATCAGGTGCAGGAGAACACCAGTATGCTCGGCACGCCCTTCACCGTCACCGTCGATCTGCTCGAAGGCTGTACCACCGGCGTGAGCTGCCATGACCGCGCAGCCACCATCCGTGCCCTGGCCGACCCGGAACGCCAACCGTCCGACTTCGGCCGCCCGGGACACATCAATCCGCTCTATGCCCAGGACCGTGGTGTGCTGGCACGTGCCGGACACACCGAAGCGGCCATTGACTTGGCGCGCTTGGCTGGTATGCAGCCTGCGGCCTGCCTCATCGAAATCCTCAATGAGGATGGCACCATGGCACGGATGCCGCAACTTCAGGTGATTGCGCAAGAAGAGGGACTGCACATCATTTCTATCCGCGACCTCATTGCCTATCGCCTCCAGAACGAGTGTCTCGTGGAGCAGGGCGAGGAGGTGGATATGCCCACTGCACACGGCCATTTCCGACTCATCCCTTTCCGCCAGAAGAGCAACCTGCTGGAACACGTGGCACTCATCAAAGGCAAATGGGAACCCGATGAACCTATCCTGGTGCGAGTTCACTCGTCATGCGTTACAGGCGACATCTTCGGCTCAGAGCGTTGCGACTGCGGCGAGCAGCTCCACAAAGCCATGGAACTGATTGAAAAGGAGGGCAAAGGTGTGGTGCTCTATCTGAACCAGGAAGGACGCGGCATCGGCCTGATGGCCAAAATCGCTGCCTATAAACTCCAAGAGCAGGGCTACGACACGGTTGACGCCAATGTACATCTGGGATATGACCCTGATGAACGCGACTACGGTGTGGGCGCGCAAATCCTCGGCCTTCTCGGCGTGCGCAAAATGCGCCTGCTCACCAACAACCCGGTGAAACGGGTGGGGCTGGAGGCGTACGGATTGGAAATCACAGAAAACGTGCCCATTGAAATCAATCCTAATCCTTATAACGAACGGTATCTCCAGACGAAGAAGGTGCGGATGGGGCACACGTTGCACCTGAAATAATCACTGCCCAACCAGTGAATCCCGAATCTTCTGACACGAAATTCTATCTATCACCTTTAATTTTTTCACTCATGAACAATCCTTACGGCTACGACCCCATGGTGGAAGAGCAAAGCCACTCGCTCTCTTTCCCGAAACTGATGTCAAAAGTGTACCTCTGGATGACGATGGCACTGGCCATGACTGGCTTGACCGCCTTCTGGGTGGCCGGCAACGAAGCACTGGTGTATGCCATCGCCTCAAGCAAGTTGCTGTTCTGGGGCTTGATATTGGCCGAACTGGCATTGGTACTGATGCTTTCGGCACGTATCCACAAGCTCTCATTCGCCGCTGCGGGCACTTCCTTTGCCCTATATGCCATCCTGAACGGCGTGACCATGTCTGTCATCCTGCTCACCTACACGATGGAAAGCGTGGCATCGACCTTCTTCATCACGGCAGGCACATTCGGTGCCATGTCGTTGATAGGCTTGGGCATCAAGCGCGACATGTCGCGCATCGGCCGCTTCCTTTTCATGGCACTCATCGGCCTGATTGTTGCTACGATTGCCAACTACTTCCTGGCAAGCAGCGGTTTGGCCATGATTCTCAACTATGTCGGCGTGCTGATTTTCTGCGGACTGACAGCCTATGACACTCAAAAGATGAAGGAAATCCTTGCCCAGAGCGAGGATGCAGGCAACGAGAATATGCAGAAGATTGCCCTGCTGTGCAGCCTTTCCCTCTATCTCGACTTCATCAATCTCTTCCTTTACCTACTTCACATCTTTGGCGACAGAGATTAAGTTTAGCCTCATTAAAACAAACACAAAGATATGCTCTCAACTCTTGTACAGCGTTTAGCTCCCTCGGCAACTCTGGCCATGTCGCAAAAGAGTGCCGAACTGAAAGCTCAAGGGGTCGATGTCATCAACCTCTCCGTGGGCGAACCTGACTTCAACACGCCCGACCACATCAAGGAGGCTGCGAAGAAGGCTGTGGACGAAAACTATTCGCGCTACTCTCCCGTGGCCGGCTACCCTGCACTCCGCAAAGCCATTGTGGCGAAGCTGAAAAACGAAAACGGTCTTGACTACACGCCCGAGCAGATTGTCTGCTCCAACGGTGCCAAGCAATGCGTATGCAATGCTGTAATGGCATTGGTATCACCGGGCGAAGAAGTGATTATCCCGGCTCCTTACTGGGTGAGCTACCCGCAGATGGTGCTCATGGCCGATGGCAAGCCGGTGTTCGTGGAAGCCGGCATCGAACAGGACTTCAAGATTACGCCGGCACAACTGGAAGAGGCCATCACGGCACGCACCAAAGCCATCATTCTCTGCTCGCCGAGCAACCCCACCGGTGCTGTCTACAGCCAGGCTGAACTTGAAGCCCTGGCCGAAGTGCTCCGCCGCCACGAGCAGGTGTATGTCATCAGCGACGAAATCTACGAACACATCAACTACGTGGGCAGCCACGCCTCCATAGCCCGTTGCGACGGCATGTACGACCGCACCATCGTCATCAACGGCGTATCGAAAGCCTACGCTATGACGGGTTGGCGCATCGGTTTCTGTGCCGCACCGCTCGCCTTGGCCAAAGCCTGCAGCAAGCTCCAAGGTCAGTACACCAGCGGACCGTGCTCCGTGAGTCAGGTGGCAGCTACCGAAGCCTTTGCCGGGCCTCAGGAATGTGTGGAAGAAATGCGCCAGGCTTTTGAACGCCGCAAGGAGCTCATCGTCCGCCTGGCCCGCGAAATCCCCGGACTGGAGGTGAACGAGCCTCACGGAGCCTTCTACCTCTTCCCGCAATGCAGCTCTTACTTTGGCAAACGCTTCGGCGACAAGGTGATTGAGAACTCCACGGACTTCGCCCTCTACCTCCTGGAACACGCCCATGTGGCAACGGTGGGCGGCGATGCCTTCGGCTCTCCCCGCTGCTTCCGCATGAGCTATGCCACGAGCGACGAGAACATCGTGGAAGCCATGCGCCGCATCAAGGAAGCATTGGCTGAACTGGCATAATACTCCTTCAAAAGTTTTTACAGGCATCCACTTGCCTGTAACTCACCAATCGAGCGACAATCTGTATCTCCTATGGATACAGGTTGCCGCTCGAATTATTGTTTGGCCGTTTGACTTTAGCCGAACGATGAATGCTTGGAAAAATTGGTTCTATGGGGAAGGTTGCGTGAGCATTAAACCAAACAGTCTCAGGCCACTGAACCCCAAGGGTTTCTATTTCTCGGCAGAATGGGGATCCTCCGAGCCCTCGCTGAGCAAATCTGTGCCCCAGTGCGTGGAGGCCAACCGCCGTTCGCGTTCAATAACCTCCTTGGCCTTCTTGGCATAGATAATCATGCGGAGTGACTGCGCATAGGACATATAGTTCCACAGCCAGTTGAAGAGCACAATCATCTTGTTGCGCACACCGAGAATGGAACGCAAGTGGACCACGAGCCACAACAGCCACGCCAGGAAGCCGCCGAACTTCATCTTGCTGAACTCTGCCACGGCGCGGTTACGGCCGACTGTGGCCATGGTGCCGAGGTTGCGGTACTTGAAAGGCTTCATTTCCTTGCCCTCCTCGAGCCGCTTCAGGTTCTTGGCCAACAAGTTGCCTTGCTGGATGGCCACCTGCGCCAGCTGGGGATGTCCGCCGGGCCAGTTGTCGTCGCCCTCCGGCATGATGCACTGGTCGCCGATGCTGAACACGCCGTCCAAACCCGGCACGCGGTTGAAGGCATCAACCACAATGCGTTTGCCACGCCCCAAGTGTGAAGGGTCAAGGTTGCCCACCGGCTGTGCCATCACACCACTCACCCAGATAAAGGTACGGGTGGCAATGGAACTTCCGTCTTTGAGCAGCACAGTATGGTCCTTATAGTCCGTTACCATCTTGTTGAGGAGCACGTTGACGCCCATGGTGCGCAAGTATTGCTCCACCTTGGCACTTGACTCGTGGCTCATGGCGGGCAGCAGACGAGGACCGGCTTCGATGAGGTAGATGTGCATCAGCGAGTTAGGCAGGTCTGGATAGTCCTTGGGCAGCACAAAGTTTTTCATTTCACTCAGTGCACCGGCTATCTCCACACCCGTGGCACCGCCACCCACAATGACAATGTTGAGCAGTTCCTGCCGTTCCACATCCGTGGCACAGGTCAGGGCACGCTCGAAATTATCGAGCAGCGCGTTGCGCAATCCCATGGCTTCGCTCACATTCTTCATGGGCATGGCCTCGTCCTCCACATTCTTGTTGCCGAAGAAGTTGGTGGTGGCACCCGCAGCCAGCACGAGGTAATCGTAGTTTACTTTACCTATCGAAGTCTGGATAATCTTATGTTCGGGGAAGATGGACCTCACCTCGGCCATGCGGAAGAAGAAGTTCTTACGCTTCTGGAATATCTTACGGAAGGGGAAGGATATGGAACTGGGTTCTATACCTGCTGAAGCAATTTGGTAAATGAGGGGAGGGAACTGATGGTAGTTGTTGCGGTCAATCAGTACAACCTGAAAGTTTGACTTACGGAGCTTGTTGGCCAGTTTGAGACCGCCGAAACCTCCGCCCACAATGACTACCCGTTTCTTGTCTGTTTTAGGAAGATTGAAACTCATAACGCAATATGCTGAATTTATATTTTTTCGATTTGCTCCAAGGAAGCTAACGCTACAAAAGAATCCATCCGGCAATGCCGCAAAGCAACACCATGAAGGTGGAGTGGAAACGGAAAACGACAACGCCGAGGATAGTGGATATAAAGAGGAAAACGCTGACCCAGAAATCCCAAGGGGAAAGCGTGGGAGAGCCGAAGTTACCCGGGCCGGACATCATCATCAAAGCCGCTGCGGCTATCAGTCCGGGCACCATGGGTCGCAGCAAGGTCGTCACACAGTGAAGCAGGTTCTTGTGGCTCGTGGTGTTCTCTAACTTCAACCAGCAGGCAGTCCACACGAAAGCAGGCACAGACAGCCCGAGCCAAGCCGTCAGGCAGGCCAGGACACTTCCCCAAAAGCCGAACTGCGAAACAGTGGCCATGGCACTGCTCAATGTCGCTGCATTCAAGCCCGTCCCTCCCGGCAATGTGCGGCAGAAGACCATGAGGTCACCCAGCTGCTCTGGCGTGAGCCAATGGTGCAACGTGATGAGCTCATGTTCCAGCTGCGCCTGGGTGCCAGCATTGCCCCCCAGGCCGAAGAAACCCATTTGGAGAAAACTGAGGAAGATGAACAGATAGATGAGCATAGGAAGGAGAGGTGAACAGTAAGATGTCAGGTGCTGAAACTGCACGGAAAAAGGATGAAGTTAATAAGGAAGAAAGCCGGAAGGTTGCCAAGATTACTACTCGCCGCCCCGTACCAGCACGCCGTAAAGCAATCCCAAGACGGCCAACGCCACCACAATAAACGCGGGTGAAACGCCCAACAGTCCCACGGCAATCGCCACACCCACGGGAATCCACACCGTACTGAGCGTGATGCCGGAACGCTTCCACAGCTGGAAGCAGGGAATGGCGATGATGGCCACAATGGCCGGACGCGCACCCCTCAAAAAGGAAGCGACAGCATGAAACTGCCGGAAGTCATTGAAGAAGGTGGCAAAGACAATCAAAATGACAATGGGCGGAAAACTCATGCCTAACAAGCTCGCCGCACTACCCTGCCAACCGCTCAACCGCTTTCCCAGATACACTGCAAAATTGATGTTGAAAATGCCGGGCATGGCCTGTACCACAGCCAAAGCCTCGGAAAAATCTTCATCGGTCATCCACTTGTTCTGCTTCACCAAGGCTTGGCGGAGCGGCTGGATGGTCGCAAAACCGTCGCCCACGGTCAGGCCACCGGCTTTGAGGAAGGTGAGGAAAAGGGTGAGAAAGGTCAAGGGCATATTGTTGTTGGGGGGATGTGTTAAAGTTTATAGTTTATGAGTTTAAAGTTTATAGTTTATAAAAATGTCTGGTGCGGCGATGTTCTCTGCCTTTCCAAGAGCGACTGTATAAACTATAAACTTTTAAACTCATAAATTTTAAACAAAAAACTATTGATGCTGTTCACGATAGAGGTCGTTCACGGTCTTCACCGGATTGAAGGTCGAGAGGGGCACCTCAACGAAGACGGTACACCAGTCGCTCATCGCGCCGTTCCAGAGGCCGGGCAGTTCGAGTGCTTTCAGCTCCTTGCCGTCCTTGCTCTTGTGCGAGATGAAGCCCGTCTGCGGGTCGACATAGTCAGGGAGGTGGAAGGCGTTGCCCTGATAGTCCTTCACAGCACAAACCAAATCCACTGGATTGAAGTGCGTGCCCTTCTCGAACATCGCCTTCTTCTCCGGGTCGGCCATGTCGATTTGCGAACTTTCCAAGATTTGCAACGAGATCGTACCGTCAGCGTTGTAAGCCAAGAACGGGCCGCCACCCGGCTCACCCACATTGCGCACCATGCCACAGACACGCATGGGCCGGTTCAGCTTCTTGCGGAGATAGATGGCCAGCTCGGTGTCCTCCAAGAGTTTCGTTTCAGGATTCTTCGTGCAAAGTTCTTTTTGGACAAACTGCAACATCTCGCGCAACTCGTCCATGGTGTACTTGCCGCTGTCCAGCTTGCGCAGATAGGCAAAGGCTTTTTCCTGCAACGAAACCAGCACACCGGCCAGCAGCTGCTTGTAACGCACGGTGTCGTCCTTGAGGCGATCAGGCACCACGTTGTCAATGTTCTTCACGAACACCACATCAGCCTCGATGTCGTTTAGGTTCTCAATCAGTGCGCCGTGTCCGCCCGGGCGGAAAAGCAGCGAGCCGTCGGCCTTGCGGAAAGGCGTGTTGTCGGCATTGGCCGCCACGGTGTCGGTGCTGGGCTTCTGTTCGGAGAAGGAAACGTGGTAATGTACGCCGTATTCCTTCTCATAAGCCGGCACGACGGCTGCCACCAACTGTTCAAAGAGGGGACGGTGCTCCGGCGAAACGGTGAAGTGTACGTTGACGGAACCGTCCTGCTGACGGGCATAGAGTGCGCCCTCCACGAGGTGTTCCTCCAAAGGCGTGCGGGCACCGGCCTCGTAGCGGTGGAATTTGAGCAAGCCTTTGGGCAGTGCGCCGTAGTTCAGCCCCTCGGCATCGAGCATGGCACGCACCACGGCCTTGTACTGCCCCTCGGCCAGCAGCGAATCAATGTCCTTGCCATGCAGACGCTGGCAGGCAGCGTTGAGGTCGGCAAAGAAGGCGGCGTGGGGGAGTTCTGCAAAGAATTTCTTTTCAAAGTCGGTTGTCGGCACGTCGTAGGACGCATCGGCAAAGGCGAACATATCCTTGAACATACGGCTGGCGGCTCCCGAAGCGGGAACGAACTTCACCACCCGGTGTGCCGGATTTTCGGTATAGGCTTGCCAGGCTGCGAGATAAGCTTGCTCTTCATCGGGAGTAGGCACAAGGATGCCTTTCTCCACACTGGCAGCGGCGGCCAGTTTCAAATAGGGGAACCCCTTGGCGAAACAAGCCAGCTGGCTGTTCAATTTCTCTTCACTGATGCCTTTGCGCTCAAGCAGTGCTTTGTCGTTTTCTGTAATCATGGTATGATAGATTTGGTAAGATATTGTCATTTAAATTTTATAATGTATAATTTATAATTAGCCTGCGGCCATGAAGGCGGCGGTTCTGCATCGTCCTGTATGAACGTCGTAGACCTAATTATAAATTGTAAATTATAATTTTATTCACTTCTTTCGGAACAGTTCGGTGAAGAGGCTCAGGCTGTCGGGGTGTTCCTCCACGAAGGTGTCGATGTGGCGCATCCGTTTCTGCTCCAATATCTCGTCCACGGCAATGAGGATGCCCGTTTCCTCCACCTCGCCGAACTCGTGGTTCACGGCGGTGCCGAACACGCGCATGGTAGGGCTCAGGCCCATGTAAGCATTGACCAAGGGCGGGATGTTGTAGCCCAGCTTGCGCACCTCGGCATTCAGGATGCGGTAGTCCGACTTGAAGTCATCGTGAACGAAGAGGCGTTCCAGCACCTCGTCGGGCGTATCAATCAGCAGCGGGGTCATGGGCACCACCAACTTGTCCGGGTCGCCGAAATGTTTTTTCAGGAAAAAGAGGATCATGTCGCGGGCCTGGCGGTTGAACGAAGGGTACATCGTCATCTTGCCGAAGAAATATTTCAGGTCCGGGATGACCACCGTGAGCGCGCCCAGCCCGTCCCACAGGTTGTCCAGCGCGAAAATGCCCTTGCTCAGTGCCCGCGTGCTCTGGTATTCAAGTGTCACGAACGAACGGCCCAATTCCACCGTGTCGTCCATGTAGGTGTGGATGAACTCATCCGAAAAATGGAACATGTGCCCCGTGGCCAAATGCGGCTGGCCGTCCGGTCTATAGGCAATCTCCTTTCCCGGCAAGAAGCGGTAACCTCCCAAGATCTGCTCCTCCTCCGGGTCCCACACGATAAGCTGATAGTAAGGATGCTCGCACGTGTCGAACTCGTCCCAGTCCAGCTCCAGCCCCGTTCCCCCTCCGGCGGCTCGGAAGGCGATTTCGCGGAGGCGACCGATTTCGCGCATCACGTTAGGGGCTTGCTGATAAGTGACGATGTAAATCTCATTGCCCGCCTTGTTGGTGGAACGAAGCCGGCGGTCGGGAGTCAGTTCGGCCCGCAAGAGAGCCTTGTCTACGGGAGGAATGATAGGTTGCATCTGTATGTACTGACTTATAGAACGACAATCTGTGACAACAGAGAACAACTTTTTGGTTCTGGGCTGTTGTCTTCAATCGCCAAAGTTGTTGTTCTTTATGGAATAGTTTTTGG
>CAMBHR010000009.1:0-55473 GCA_945867195.1 uncultured bacterium
GCTTGAGCGATATTTTTTTTGATGTATAGATACTAGCATCGCGGATACGCTTACCGTGTATATACGTATTTTATTTCCTGAAAAAAGTATTCACCCATTCACACAATGCTCGTTTTCTGCTGATTTTCAGCTCTTTCAAGTGTGAAGGCTTTGATTTCAAAGTGTTCACAGGGGCAGCAAAGCATTCACAGGGGCGGTGAACGCTTGTGAAAGGTGGAAAGCGTAAGCCTTCACACCGGAAAACCACCCGAAAATCAGCAGATAAACGGTAAAAACGCCACAGTGGAGGTGAACACTTGAAATCCAAAGCCTTCACACTTGAAAGAGCTGAAAATCAAGCAGAAAAAGCCTCCATGTGAAGGGGTGAATGCTTTTTTCGCGGATAAAAAAAAGCGTATAGAAGCGTGTGAACCTTTGGGTAAATAGATGTTTTTCAACAACAGCATCTATTCAGGGGAATGCGTCGTCATACAAAAAATATGGCTGTCCGGTAAAGTTTCAAGAAAACCTTTACCGGACAGCCATATAATCAAATACAGGCAGAATTATTGCCCCCACTGCATATAGTCAGGCAGAGGCTCCTGACGCGCCTGCTCAAACCGCTCGCCGAACAAACGTGCAAGCAGCGGGAACAACACCTTGCGGATGGTTTTGTCGTTGAGGTTGTGGCCGCCCTCGAAACGCTCGGCATGGTTGTAATATTTGGTGAAAAGGGCGTAGGCATTGGCGGAATTGACAAAGGGGTCGTCAATGCCGAAAAGACCGTAGCACAAATCCTTGTCCTCGGGGGTGACACCGTCAAACTGATGCCGCTCCATCTGGTTGAACTGGCGCACGGTGGCCTGCGTCACCTTAAATTCCTTTTCATGATTGACGCGGCCATTGAGCCACTTGTGCGTGCCGGTATGGAATGCCTTACTGCGCGTGGACATATGGAAGGCCGGATTGACGCAGATGCGCAAATGGCCGTGCATCTGCTGGGCATACATACCGCCCATGCTGGTGCCTATGATGACATCGGGCTGCTCGGAAACCACAAGTTGCTGCAACATGGGCAAAGCCTCCTCGGGCTCAACGGGGATATCGGGCGCAATGACCTGGGCCGAGGGCAACATTTTCCGAAGCAACTGCACCGTGCCCGAAGCTCCGGACGAGGCGAAGCCGTGGAAATATATGATTTTCATCAGACAATAAACTATGAACTTTAAACTCTTAGCCTTAGACTATAAACTATAGACTTGAAACTCCCAACCTTTCAGAACCCATAGGGATTCATGCTGCGATAGCGCGCATTCATTTGGTTCTCCACATTCGTGTACTCGCCGTCCAACTCGGCCGCCTTTTCGGGAGCGAGCTCCAAGGAGCGTTTCAAATCATCGGCAGCCCCCAAATCGTCCTTCAGGTGGTGGCGCACCCCACCCCGTGCCTTGTAAGCTCCGGCAAAGTCGGGTTGCAAATCTATCGCCTCATCGTAAAGCGCGAGTGCCTTGTCCCAATGTGCCGCCTGTTCGTACAACGCCCCCAACGCCAGCACGGCTTCTTGGTTGAAGGGATTGACAGCCCGCAACTTTTCCCAATTTGCCGTAGCCTCTTCCATCTTTCCCAAAGCCGTCAGGGCCTCGGCGTGGAGCTGGATAAAAGCCTCGTTCTCCCCATCGGCAGCCAGCAACTCCTCTGTATCCTGCAACACCTCGTTCCATTGACCCATGTCGGACAAGATGCGGGCACGCAGCAAGCGGGGTGCCTGATAGTCATCGCGCAGTGACAGACTTTGCGTCAGGTGGGCAATGGCCTCGAAGGGGGCATCCAGTCCGTAGTCAGCTTCGGCTGCCAGAAAAAGGACGCGAGGGTCGTCGGGTATCTCATCCAACAGGGCGCGGCAGGTGGCGCGCTGGTCGGCCCATAGTTCCAGGTGGCCCTGTGTCTCGGCCAGCAGCAGTTTCACATCGGTCGTAGCCTCAGGCGAAGCGGCCAGCTCTTCCAATCGGGGCAATGCCTTGTCGTACTGTTGCATCCGCAAATAGACTTCGGCCAAGAAACCTATGGCTTTCAAATCATGACGAAGTTCTAAGGCGGTGAGCAGGCATTTCTCGGCATAGGGCAACTCGCCGATTTGCATGGCACGGACACCATCATCGCGCAGTGTCTCAAACTTTACTGTTTCCGTCGGCTTGGACTTGCCGAACAAAGAGGAGAATAGGCTCATGGGAAGGAGGGGGATTAGTTGAGAGTTGAGAGTTTAAAGTTTAGAGTTGAGGGTCGAGCGTTTTCCTGAAGAAGCTGAAATTAACGCTGCCGTAGGCACGGTGTTCCACGAAAGAGGGATGGCTGTCGAAGCGGTGGTCTTTGCCATGTTCCAGCACGAACAGGCCGCCGTCCGACAACAGCCTGCTTTCCAGCACGCGCTGGGGCAACTCGGGCAGCTCGGGCAAGGCATAAGGGGGGTCGGCAAAGACCAAGTCAAAACTCTCGCCACAACGCTCCACGAACTTCAGCACATCGCCACAAAGGGGCTGCCATGCGGCATCGCCCAGCGTCTTGCAGCACTGTTCGATAAAGGAAAAATGTCTGCGGTCTTTCTCTACCGTCACCACGCGCCGGCAACCGCGCGAAAGCAGTTCCAAGGAGATGCTGCCCGTGCCGCCGAAGAGGTCGAGGGCACTGACTTCTTCAAAGTCCATGTAAGCCCGCAATACATTGAACAAATTTTCCTTGGCAAAATCGGTGGTGGGCCGGGCCTTGAACCAACGAGGCACATCGAAGTGGCGGCCTTTGTATATTCCGGTTATAACGCGCATAAATAGAAATCGTTGTTTAATGCTGGGCACTGCGCTTCAGCAAATGGCACATGAGGTCGTAGGGCACACCCTCCGTGGTGGCCACAATATGACGGTTGAAATCAGCGGCAGGATTGATGGCATACACTTCGGGGGCATAATGCTGGAAATGGTCCACCACGGGGTCGAGCAAAGCGTCCTCGCCGGCCACATAGATGGGCTGGCCCGCCGGTTCCAGCCCCAAATGGCGCACCATGTTGAAGGTGTAATAGCACACATCGGTAGGGGCTTGCACGCTGTACGTGTTGAGCATCAGCAGCCGGTTGCCTTCGAGCAGAACTACATCGGACATGCCGTCGTGTACATACACGAAAAGGCGGCGGCCACCGGTGGCGGCCAATCCTTTGCCTGCAAAGACGTGAACTACAGAAGCCAAAGTTGTGGTGTAACGCACCCGGCCCTGAAAGGCTTCGTCGAGGGTGCGGCAAGTGGCTTCGGGAAGAGAAAAGAGAAACACGGCATTGACCGCCGGCACCGTGTCATAAAAAACACGCAAGGGGCCTTTCTTCTCGAAACAGGCGTGATAGAGGGCTTCGGCATCTTCCTCCTGAAAAACGGCCAAGGGCACAGGCGTTACCGGTGCCTCGACCAGCACTTCCACGCGGTCGGTGGGCATATTCAGCAAATCAACTTGCTGCATCGCACTGCGCAGGTTGACGGTCAGGGAGGCTTGCGGCGTGACGCGGTAGGGCTCAAAATGAAAGTCGGAAGCGGCAACGGCCTCGTAACGGGCGAAACACAAATCTGTGTCGGATATGCGTATGTATAAACTCACTGCAGTCTGATAGGTTTCTGAGAGATAGAGAAATCAAAGGTCACGGCGCGAACGGTACTTCTGCCAAAGGAAGTGGAGCAGACAGGCCAGACAAACGCCGAAGGAGTTGGCGGCAAAATCGTACCAGTCGCCGCTGCGGCAAGTGGTAAGGTATTCCTGGCACAACTCCACCAAACCGCTCATCAATATGGGGAACAGCACTCCCCAACCGAACAGTGCCCACTTGGAGAGCCGGACACAGTGCCAATAACGCTCGGCCCAAAACACGGAACAAGTGCCCAAATACATCAGGACGTGGACTATCTTGTCGAAGCCCTCCACGGTGTCAAATGGCGAGCGGGGCGGTTTGAAGAGGCAAAGATACCATATCAATGCCACACAGAAAAGGGTTAAGGGGAACTGACGGAAAATGTGCATGATTTATCTTTACCAGAATTTGTTTTGTGCCGGATTGTACTCAAAACCGGCCTGTGCCAACCGGGCTTCCAGCTGTTGGCGGTCAACCTGCATATCGTTGCACAGGGCTTCGAGCGAGGGATACTCATCGCGCAACTTGGTGTTGACAACACTGAAGAGTATCATGGGGTCGGAAGGTAAGGGCATGGAGCTAAACGATTATATAATTATAATATGGGAGTTAAATATCATCAGGGTTTAGTTTGATATGAACTATATTATGAACACAATCCGTGAGCGTAGCTCGGCTACGCCCACGGGTAGTTAATTCGTCATTGATTTGTGTTCATCTACGGCACCAATATCTTTTGGCCGTTGAGCAAGTAAACGCCTTGTGAAAGCGGCAGATCGACATTGCCCTGCAACGGAGCGGCATAGACGGTACGGCCTGCGGCATCGGTGACACGCACAAACTGCTGCTGCGCTGCTACCAAGCGTAAACGGCCCGGCGAAACATAATAGTCAAGCACTGACTCGCCCGGGAGGAGGGAGGAAATGCCCGTCTGTACGTCGGTCTGGTAAACGCGCACCCAATCGAAAAGGGTTTCGTACACAAAGCCCAGGTCGGGAGCGGAAGCCCAGCTGCCGTTACCCACGCTCTGGTTGAGGATGAGGTAGAAATCCTTGTCGAAAGGCCATTGGCCATTGTTCAGCGCATAGCTGCTGGTGGCTTTGGCATAGGAGAAGACCTGTTTGCCGTCCACGTACCAAATGAGCTTCTTAGGCAGCCACTCCAAGCCGAAGGTGTGGTACTGGCCGTTGGTGGTCGATGCCGTACCCGTCTTGGCCGGGTTGTTGCCCTGTCCCATACACTCGCTGCCGTCAGCCGTGGTGTTGGCCCACTTGGTGTGGATGGTGTGCCAGGAAGTGTTGTCGGAATTGATTTGTTCCCAGATGTCAATTTCCCCGGCATACGGCCAACCGGCTGAATTGTCCTGCGGCATCATCCACAAAGCGGGGAAGTTGCCGGAATGGGGCAAGGTTTTCAAACGTCCCTCCACCTTGCCGTAGGTGAAGTGAACCTTGGAAGAACTCTCAATGGCACCACTGATCATGTCCATGCGGTTGCCCTGAGAGTTGATTTCGTCATCAAAGGGATTGGCCAGACAGCGCATCACAAGTTTGCCGTCCTCCATGTAGCCCGTCATCCGCTGTCCGGCCTCGGTCTGTGCCGTGAAGCGTTTCCAAGCAGGGGGCTGGTTGGAGCAGCGTGTCCAGAAACGCTCGTCGGGCATCGTGCCATCCGGCTCGTTGAACTCATCGCCGAAGAGCAGTTTGTATTTCTCCGTGCCGTTGGGCTGGAAGTTCACGGTCACACGCACTTCGCCGTTGACGCTGTCGGCTGGCAGGGTATAGGCGGCACAGGCCGTCTGGAACTCGCTCCACTGGCGGTTGCCATGGATGTACTGCTCGCCGTCGAGGTTGTGTCCATGGCGCAAAATGATAGCCTCTGCCTCATAGCCCGAAGCTGCGGCCACGGGAAGCAGTCCCAGCGATTGGCCGTACGCTACTGTAGCCGGCAGTCCGGTATTGCCCGAGCCAACCACCGAACCGTGGGTGGTCAGCACGTCGAGCTTGGACTCCACGGGGTGTACGTTGAGCAGGAAGTCCACCACATAGCCGCCGTTGGCATCAATCTGGTTGTCGCCCGCCCCGCCGTTCTCTTTCCATTGGCCTGCCGGGTCAATGTTGGCCCAGTCAATTTTGAATCGTGCTCGGTAGTTTCCAGCCGGCAGGTCGGCTGGCACCGTAAAAACCGGCGGGTTCAACCCGGCGTTGCCACCCGTTTTCGCTTCGCCCAGGCTATTCTTGTTCTGATAAAAAGTAAAGGAAACGAGTTCGCTGCCTTCGTCGGGCACACCGGCATCGGTGAGTTGTGCATCGAAACGTCCGTCCTGGTTATAGTCCACATACAGGTAGCCGTGCATGGAGTTACCCTGATAGCTGACGGTGGTGGTCACCTGGTCGCCGGGCACCACGGATACCTCATTGTCCAGCATCTTGCGGTAAACCGTGTTGGGCGAAGCAGCCAGCGTCACCACGCTCTCACCGCCCTGTGTGGCATTCATCGTAAACGAGTTGAGCTTGCGGTCGGTGCGGCTGATGGTCAGGTCCTCGCTGAAGTTAAGCACATAGTCGTCAGAAGTCTGTCCGTCGTCGCTGCTGAAGTATGGTATCACGATGACATCACCGTCAATGTACTTGGCCGGGATGGTGCAGGTGTTGTCATTGAAGAGATAGGAAGGGATGCGCGTGTCAACATACTGCGGGGTGTCGTACACCAAGCTGTCGCCTTCAAGGTTGAAGCCGTGGCGCAGGATGAGGTGGGAGAACTTGAAGCCTGGAGCCGGCTGTACCTTGAGGGTATAAGGCTGACCGAAGGGGATGGTCTCCTGCGTGAACTCGCTGCCGTCGGCCTTGAGCACATCGCCGTTCAAGCCACCTCCGTTGGGGCGTGTGCCACGCGAAATGGTCACGTTGTCCTCATGCACCACCAAACGGGTGTCGACAATTGCACCGCCGTTGTCCACGATGCTCTGCACCGTGCTGCCGCCGGGCTCCACGTCGTCCCAGTCCACCTTGTAACGCATACGGTACACGCCTGGCTGCAGGTCGGCGGGCACGGTAAAGGCCGGCGGATTGACACCGGGATTGTTGCCAGAGGAGGCACCGGTGCTGTTCTTGCCGTTGAAGTAGGAGTAGGCCATGAGGTCCTTGTCCTCCGTCAGGTTCTTGTCGGCATCGTAGGTCACGTCATACTTGCCGTTGCGGTCCACGTCCAAGTAAACATAGCCGTGCATCCAGTTGCCGTTCCAGTTGAAAGCCGGGGTGACCCGCTCGCCTGCCTTGGCGGCAAAGGTCTGGTCCAACCGCTTGATGTACAACAACTTCTCGGAATTTTGGTTCACGTCGATGGTCTGCGCCGTGCCACCCGAAACGGTCAGGGAAATTTGGTTCAGGTAGCGATTGTTGCTGGTCGTGGCCTGTGCCTCATCGTAGTTGATGGGATAGTAGGCGGTGGTAAAACGCGGCGTGGCCACGTTGCTGAGTTCGATATCATCGATGTAGAAGAGGAAGTCCTCCGTGCGGTTATGCGGCGACTCCAGCTCGGGCACCACCAGCAAGTTGTGGATGTCGATACCGTCGGCACCGCTCACGGCGAACACGGCATCGAACCACTTACCGGGCGTTACCTTGCTCGTGGAGGTTACCCAGAACTGCTCGGTAGTGACGGGCTGCCACGGACGGTCGGTGCGCCTTCCCATACCGATGAGCATCACGCGGCTGTCGGTGGGGGTCAGCATTTTCACATGCACGTACTGCGTCTGGCGCGTCAGTGCGAAAGGCTCTTTGAGCGTCACCATGGCACCGAACGTGTTGCTGCCGAAGCGCGAACGTTGTGCGCCGAGCACATAGGCCGAGCCGTTGGGGGCGAATCCGAGGATGGGGTCTTCAGCGGCATCGGGGTTGGCCGTCACCGCCGCGTTGCCCTTCCCCTCCAGCTGTCCGCCGGCACGGAAGGGTGAGTTTTCCCAAGTATCGTAAATTCCTACAGCCTTGTAGCTGTCGGCTGTTTCAAAGTCGCAAAGTGTCTGAGCCTGGCAGGGGGCAGCCCAAGAAGCCGGCAGCAGCAGGCCCAGCAAGGAGATATAGCGGGTATATTTCATGATGTGGAGTGCAAAGGAAGGTTAGTAGATGGAAACGGTGTGAAGGAGCGGACAGGCTTTGCTGTCTTTGATGGTGATGCGCACCGCCTTGGCCCGGAAACCGTCACCGTAGCTGTCAGAAGTGTTGCCGTTGAGCGGAATGATACGCTTGTAGCCTATGGTGGTTTGGGCTATGTTGGTGGCACGAGGCGTGAAGGTCACGCCGTCCTCGCTCGTTTCGATGGTGAATTTCTTGACGCGCTGTCCCAGCTTGATGAACTCCATCATGCTGACATAGCGCACGGTCTGCGGTTCGTCCCAGGTGAAGGTGAGCGAAGCCTGCGTCACGCCGTCGTCGGTGGCCCAATAAGTGTTTTTGTCACCATCCGTCACGTTGGCCGCCGCATAGTTCACGGTCTGTCCGGCCTGACGGGTGGCCGAAGCCTCCACTTGTGCCGAGGGGGCAAGGTCGTTCTTGAGGCGGGTATCCATCAGCGCACCGAGTTCCTCCATGCGCTGCACGGTGGCAGCAGGCAGGGAGCCGCTCTTGTCGGGCGGCAGGTTGAGGATAAGCGTGGCGTTGCGTCCCACGGTTTCGAGATACATCTTGAACAGCGTTTCGGCACTCTTCACGATTTCGCCTTGGTGCCAGAACCATCCGGAGTTGGTACCCTTGGCATCGCTTTCGCCGGGATGCCACTGCCATCCGTTCTCATTGCCATACTCGCCATTGCCCATGGCCCAGTTGGTTTCACCGGCCCATCCGGCCTCGTTGCCGATCCAGCGTGCCTCGCCGCCCACGCCCCAAAGGATGATGTCGGGACAGGTGTTGTGGATGGAGTCACGCAGGTTGGGAATGTCGTAGTAAGTCTGAGCGTTGTCAATGGTGCGCAAGGCGTTGGCTCCGCCGTAGTAGCCCCGGTGGTCGCCGCCCGTGGCACCGTCGAACCACATTTCGAACTGCTTGGTTCCGTAAGCGGCCAGCTCGGCACATTGCTCGAAGAAAACCTTCTTGGTGTAGTTGTCAGTATAGTTGCCGTTGGCATCCTTTTCGCCCCAATAGGCACTGTTGAGGTCCCAGGGCGACACGTAAAAACCGTATTTCATGCCCAGCTCTTCGGCAGCCTGTGCAAAGTCGCGGGGGATGTTGGTGTCTTTGCCATACGTCGTGCCGGAATTTCCCACATGATGGTCGGTAGTCTTGGTGGGCCAGAGGCAGAAGCCGTCGTGGTGTTTCACCACGGCAATGCCGCCCTTCATGCCGGCCTTCTGGGCGGCTTCGAGCCACTGGCGCGGATTGGGAGCTGCGGTGGGATTGAAGTTGGAGTTTGCCTCACTGCCATCGCCCCACTCGGCGTTGGTATAGGTGTTCATGCCGTAATGGTAAAAGGCATAGAACTCCGTTTCGTTCCACTTCAGCTGGCGTTCAGAAGGAACAGGGAACACCGGCCGAGGGGTATTTTCGGGGTTATCCAGCACTTGCTGCTGCAAGGTGAAATTGCCCTGCGCGAACAAGGTGGCCGGGAAGGTCAAGGCCCAGCCGAAGGCGTAAAGCAATAGTTTGTTTTTCTTCATAATAAAACGCGTGTTAAGGTTATCAGGGTAAGAGAAATCAGAATTTGGAAAGACCAGAGAGTCTATTCCTTATTACTCCTTCTTACAAAGGATAGTTCAGGTTTTCCTCCGTGGCGCATTCCAGCACCTCGTGAAGGTATTTGGCAGCTTCGTACCGCGCCATGGGCAGGTCGTGGAGCAGGCAGGTGCCGCAATCGCGGGGCGTGGTGCCGGGCACTTCGCCCTCATAGTCGGCCACAAAGGCGAAGGTTTCCTTGAGCAAAGGCAGCACGTCGGCCGGGGTATAGTCGCCACGCACCAAGAGATAGTTGCCGGTGAGGCAGCCCATGGGTCCCCAATACACGATGCGGTCTTTCCACACGGGGTGATTGCGGAGGTAGGTAGCGGCCAAATGTTCGATGGTGTGGATGGCACCCTGCCCCAATACGGGTTCGCGGTTGGGCAACTTCATCCGGATGTCGAAGGTGGTTACCACCTCACCGCCCACATGGTCTTTGCGGGAAACATACACTCCGCGCAACAGGCGCAGATGGTCGATGGTGAAACTGGGTATTTTCTGCATGGGGACGCAAATGTTATCGTGAAAAAAATAGGAAAACAAAAGAAAAGTGAAGGCAGGATTAGGCGAAAAGACTTTTACGCCTGCGTGATTTTCTCCAGCAAGGAACGGGTCACGCCGAAGGACTTTTCGGCCATCACTTCCCAAAAGTTGAGGTATTGGTCGAAATGCTTGTCTGCGCCGGGAGTGTCGCTGATGATGCGGAAACTCAGGAAGGGAACGTGGTAGAGGTGGCACACCTGAGCCAACGCTCCACTCTCCATATCCACTGCCAAGGCTTCAGGGAAACGGGATTTGATGTCAGCGAGCTGCTGCCGGTCGGTAATGAACTGGTCGCCACTGCAAATCAGTCCGTCGAGCAAGCGCACATCCGTTTCCACCAGCCGGGCAGCCTGCAGCAAACCGGCATCGCCCTCGTAGTAAAGCGGAAGTCCCTGTACCCTACCCCGCTCTGTTTCGGGTCCACAGTCCACATCGTGGTACACCACACGTTCGCCCACCACCACATCGGCCACCTGCAAGCGACTGTCGATGCCTCCGGCCACACCGGTGTTGACCAAAGCATCTGGGGCATAACGCCTGATCAGCTCCACGGCACCCACGGCAGCATTGACCTTACCTATACCGCTTTGCATCAACACCATCCTTTGGTGATTGAATGTACCGGTAACAAAAGAGAATGGGCCGTCGGCCACGGTTTCCGTTTCCGTCAACAGACCGGCCAGCTGCTCATGCTCTTTTTGCATGGCATTGATGATGGCAATTGTTTTCATTGTTGCTGTTATCATATCCTATGCCTGCAAATATAGGGCTATCACCTTTATACAAGGCAGATTTTTTTCAAAAATAAAACAAAATGCGCGAATTTCTTCAGGTTATGAGGTTGCTTTGTAACTATGGGTTATGTGGTTAGGGTCGCTTTCGCTCCCAGGTTATGAGGTTATAAAGTTACTCTGGCGTATTCCCTTCCTTCAGACAGTTACTTTATAACCTCATAACCTAATCCCTCATAACCTGAAAAAACACCTCACAACCTGAACACATTCCACAACCCTTCGGGATAGGGAGCGTCCACCGAAATGGTCTGATGGCTGACGGGATGCTCAAACTCTATATGGCGAGCATGCAGCGAAATGGAACCGTCGGGATTGGACCGCCGTGCCCCATACTTCAGGTCGCCCTTGATGACACATCCGATGGTGGCCAACTGACAACGTATCTGATGATGCCTTCCTGTGTGCAAATGCACTTCAAGAAGGTGGTAGCGGTCTGACGAAGAGAGCAGCCGGTAATCGAGCACCGCCTTCTTGCTGCCGCTTACTTCTGCCTCATGGGCGTAAGCCTTGTTCTGCCGCTCGTTGCGTGTGAGCCAATGCGTCAGCGTATCAGCCGTTTGGGGCGGCGGCGCACAGACTATGGCGTGATAGTTTTTACCTACATTTCCATCTCTGAACATGGCATTGAGCCGTGCCAAGGCCTTACTGGTACGGGCAAAGACCACGATGCCGCTCACGGGCCGGTCCAGGCGGTGGACCACTCCCAAGAACACCTGTCCCGGCTTGGCATATTTTTCCTTGATATATTGCTTCACCGTTTCGGACAAAGGTACATCGCCCGTCTTGTCCCCCTGTACAATCTCCCCCGGGGCTTTGTTGACAATAATCAGATGATTGTCTTCGTAAAGTACTTCCATACAATCAAATTGGGTGTGAGGTTATGGCTGAGGGTATGAGGGATAAGGTTATGAGGTTATAAAATTACTATTTGAGCGTTCGATAATTCAAGCGTTCTAATAGTGAATTTATAACCTCATAACCTTATCTCTCATAACCAGAGAGAGAAATAATTCATCCAGATTACATATTCATACCGCCATCAACCTGGATAACCTGGCCGGTCACATAGCTGGCCAAGTCGGAAGCGAGGAAGGTAGCCACATCGGCAATGTCTTCGGGCTTACCGCCACGGCGCAGGGGGATAGCCTTCATCCATTCCTTGCGAACCTCCTCAGAGAGGGCGGCCGTCATGGCCGTTTCGATGAAGCCCGGGGCGATGGCATTGGCGCGCACGCCACGGCTGCCCATTTCCTGTGCCACGCTCTTGGCCAGAGCAATCATACCGGCCTTGGAAGCGGCGTAGTTGGACTGTCCGGCATTGCCGTGAACACCTACCACGGAAGCCATGTTGATGATGGAACCGCTGCGCTGGCGCATCATGATGGGCGTGCAGGCATGGATAAAGTTGAAGGCAGATTTCAGGTTCACACCGATAACGGCATCCCACTGCTGTTCCGTCATGCGGATCATCAGGCCGTCCTTGGTGATACCGGCATTGTTCACCAGCACGTCGATCGAGCCGAAATCCTCGTGTACCTTCTTCACCACCTCAGCGGTTTGTGCGAAATCGGCGGCGTTCGATGCGTAAGCCTGGCACTTCACGCCCTTAGCTTCAATTTCCTGACGGGTGGCTTCGCCGTTCTCGTCAATGACCAAGTCGGTAAAGGCGATGTTAGCACCTTCTTCGGCAAACTTCAATGCAATGGCCTTGCCAATACCACGGGCAGCACCCGTAATCAAGGCCGTCTTTCCTGTTAAAAGTCCCATTTCTTTGTTTGAATAATTATATGGTTTGAAAATATTTTCTCATTCACGCCTGCTCATTCACGCTTGTTTCTGCTGTATCGGCCAGGGGCACCGGCATATCCAGTACGCGGAGCAGGATGTCGCGCACCATAGGATAAGTTTCGTCCTCTGCCAACCCCACTCCCAATCGGTCGTAGATGTAAGGCACTTCGAGACCCTTGATGGTACAGTGGATGATGTCCGACATCAGTCCCACGTGAACGATACGGAAACGTCCGCAGTCCACCCCTTCCTGCAAGATGGCCGTGAGTACGCGGTGTTCCTCCTCGTCGAAAGTGCGGCGCACCTTTTCCACCATCCAGATGTTGCGGAAGAACTCTGCGCGCAACGTACCGTTACGCGCCACCGTGTCGCGTATGGTGCGCAAATGCGTATAGATGAGTTTGAAGATTTTCTCTTCGGGTGCCACATCCAAGTCGAGCACGGCAGCAATGTTCCCGGACAATCGTGCGAGCTCCTCTTCGATCACCGCATAGTATATTTCCTCTTTGTTGCGGAAATACGTGTACAGTGTGCGCCGTCCGCGCCCCGAAGCTGCGGCGATGTCGTTCATGGTGGTAGCTTCAAGTCCTTGATGGGCAAACAGTTCGCGAGCCACTTCCAACAGCCTGTCCCGAGTTTTGGATGTTGACATAAATTATTATCGGTCTATTTGAAAATTAAGCACATTTTTCCTTTCAGTGTGCAAAGTTAGTGCAAGGCGAGAGCAATGCAAAAGAAAAAACCATTTTTCTTTTCATTGCCGAGCCGCAGCTTCATCCTGAAGCATTCACAGCATCACCGCCCCGTCACACCGTCAAATGTGCCAGTTTCCGATGATGAACGTGGCGTTGTAGCCTCGCAGCGGGTGTTCGCGCAGACTGAGGGTGAGATGCTGCATCAGCAGGATTTGTCGGGAAAGCGAAAGTCCGATGCCAGAGCCGGAGGATTTGGTCGTAAAGAAAGGAATGAACATTTCGCGTGCCACATCGTCGGGGATGGTATGGCCGTCGTTGCTGACGTACAGACAGCCGTCCCACTTCAGCTCCATGCGCCGTGCCTCCGCCTCGATGGCATTCTTGATGAGATTGATGAACACCTGACGGAGCAGTCCTGCATCGGCCTTGACAAAAATGCGGGAAGGGATGTCAATACGCCATTCCAACTGTGGATAGAGCGCGACAATACCCTCGCAGAAGTGAAGGAGTTGCATATCGCCCAACACCGGTTCTTGGATTTGCGTGAACTTGCGGTAACTATCGACAAAGGTTGCCAGCCCCAGCGTCGTGTCGTGGATGGCGCGGATGCCCTCCTCGTGGGGCGAACCGTGTATAGCGGGACTTTGCAGGTAAGCCTGACTGATGGAGAGGATGGGTGTCGTGGCATTCATGATTTCGTGGGTCAGTACCCGTGTGAGCCGTTGCCAGGCTTCCACTTCGTTCTGCGCCACGAGTTGCTGGATTTCCTGCCCCATGTCGTTGAGTGCCTCCTGCAATGCCTTTTCGCCGAAGATCAGGCCACGGGTGGGCAGGCGGAACATGAAGTCGCGGTGGCGTATGGCATCGCGCATGGTTTGCGCCCTGTCTTTCAGTACGCATTGGTGGTGGTACACGCCATAGGCGAGAGCCACAGCTAAAACGAGAGCGAGAATGATGAGGTATAACATTGTGGCTTAACGATTACGGTATTTGTTATACAGCGTTTGCCGCGTAATCCCCAAGAGTTCTGCCGCCTTGCTCATGTTACCCTTACAATGGTCCACCACCTTCTTCACGTGTTCCTTCTCCACTTGTTCGAGCGGGACCACTTCGCTGCTGTGGTCGATGGCATCTTTCAACACGCGGACCAGCTCGTCGTTGTCCCAAGGCTTAGTCACGAAATCCACCGCGCCGTTTTTCAGTCCGCGTACGGCGAGTTTCACATCGGCATAGGCCGTCATCAGCACCACGGGAATGTCCGGGTGTTTGCGATGAATGGCGGAGAGCCAAATCATGCCTTCTTGGCCTGAGTTCGTGCCGTGGGTGAAGTTCATGTCGAGCAAAATGGCATCCACATGCTCCTGTTGTAGCGTGGCGAGCACGCCGTCGGGTTTGGAGAGCGTGAGGATGCGCCCGAACGATGCCTTCAGGCAAATTTTTACCGCCGTGAGAATGGCGGGATTGTCGTCCACAACGAGCAATGTGCCGTAGTTGTTCATATTGAGTTAGTTTCTTGCAATATCATCAATGTAATGGTCGTACATGGCAGCGAAATTACCGTTTGAGGGCAATCTGAGCTTGCTCGGAGATAGCCGAGCGAAAGCAATTATCTTAGTCCTGCATAGCTGAGTACCTATTGATTGTCCTTGTTGATGAGATTGACGACTACTTTTACCATGACATCTTTCTCTTCGGTGCGGCTCTCGGCTATCATCAATGTCAGGGCCACGAGGGTGTTGTCTGCTATACGCTTTCTGCCGTCTGCGGCATACAGGATGCCGTTCTTCTCCATGAACCACAGGAAAAGCATGGCTGCTATTCGCTTGTTGCCGTCGCTGAACGAGTGGTTCTTGACCACGAGGTAGAGCAACATGGCAGCCTTTTCCTCAACCGAAGGGTAGAGGTCTTCGCCACCAAAGGTCTGGTAAATCTGTCCTATGCTGCTCTTGAAGGAGTCGTCCTTTTCGTTGGCAAACCATTGGCTCCCACCAAACTTCTCCTTCAGGGCTTGGATGGCAGCCATGGCATTCTCGTAGGTGGCACGGAAGGGTTCTTCCTTGGTAGTCTTCTCAATGTCCAATGTCTGATAGTCATAGCGGTCGAGCGTGTCGAGGGCATAGACATAGTCGGCAATGACATTGAACAGTCCGGCATATTCTCCTTCCGACACTTTGTCCTGAAGGGTGATGGCGCGCGACATCAGGCGTACCACCTCCTTCAATTCGGCATAATGGTCGAGGCGGCGCTGGTCGATGGCGTAACCTTTGATGAGATACTGCTTGATGAGTGCTGAAGCCCATATTCTGAACTTCGTACCGTTGATGCTCTTTACCCTATAACCTACGGATATGATTACGTCGAGGTTATACATCTTTGTCTCGTAGGTTTGATCTTGGTCTGTACCCATATGTGCAAATTTTGCACATGTGATATTTTCATCCAATTCACCCTCCTTGAAGATGTTTCTTATATGGCGCGCTATGACCGTACGGTCTCTGCCGAACAGGCTGGCCATCTGGCTTTGTGTGAGCCACACGGTGTCTTGCTCCAACTTCACTTCAAGCTGGGTGTTGCCGTCTTCCGTCGTATAGAGCACGATAGACGAACCGTTATTCGCAATGATAGTGTTTTCTGTCATATCTTTATTTACATAAGATAGGCTGCGGCTCGGCATTGCATTCAAGCAAGCTTGACGCGCTGCACTCGCCTTGCACTATATTTGAGTCAGAAGATGCCTTACTTGTCTTGTTCGCAGGACAAAAATAGGCTGTTTCTGTCTTGCCAGCAAGACAAAATGGGGCATTCTGGTGTCGGCAGGCGAAGAGTGGATGATTTTCATACAGCAGAGTGTATGATTTTCATACAATCGTCACCAGAGAATGGGTAAAACCTTGGCACTCTCGTAGGCCGCCTCTATATTTGCAAGCAAACCAATCACTCATGAAACAGAAAAGCGTAGTACTATGGTTTATGGCAGCCTTTTGGACAAACTGCATGGCGGCCACAGAGGCCGACACGCTGGTGCTGACCCTGCAGGACATCATTGCCCTGGCCCAGAGGCAATCGCCATCGGCCCAAAGCGCACGCAACACTTTTCTGTCGGCTTACTGGAACTACCGCTACTTCCGCGCCAACCAGCTACCGTCCGTCACGCTCTCTTCTGCCCCTTATATCAATAAGGAGATGAACAAGATTGCACAGCCCGACGGCACGGCGCAGTTCCTGCGGCAGGACCAGTTTGGCGCGGACCTCACGCTAAAGGTCAACCAACAAGTCAGCTGGACGGGCGGCAGCGTCTTCCTGAAGAGCACGCTCAACCGCATCGACGAGTACCGGCAGCACACCACGGCCTACAGTTGCCAGCCGCTGCTCATTGGATACGAGCAGAGTCTCTTCGGCTACAACTCCCAAAAGTGGGACAAACGCATCGAACCCATCCGCTTCCGCGAGGCCAAGAAGCAGTATGCCGGAACGCTCGAAACCATCTCGGCCACCGCCTGCGACCATTTCTTCGCACTCGCTTCGGCGCAGACCGCCCTCGACATGACGCGGCAGAACTTTGCTGCTGCCGATACGCTCTACAGCATGGCTCAAGGTCGCTACGAGATAGGCACTATCACGCAGAACGAGATGCTCCAACTCGAAATCAGCCGGCTCAACGAGGAGACCAACGTGATGGATGCCGAAATCGAACTGATGGAAACGGCCCAGCGGGTGCGTTCCTTCCTCGCCCTGCCGCCCACTGCGGAGCTGCGGATCGTCCTGCCCGACAGCGTGCCGCCGTTCCAAGTCTCCCTGCCGCAGGCCATGCAGCTCGCACTCGAAAACAGCAGTGTGCCCGAGTACTATCGGCGCATCCAAAAGGAGAGCGAAAGCAACCTGTCGCAAGCCAAGGCCAACCGTGGCTTCCGCGCCGACCTCTATGTGCAGTTCGGCCTTTCCCAAACGGGAAACGAGTTGCGCGGCGTGTACCGCAACCTCATGAACCAGGAATATGCCGGCATCTCACTCTCCATTCCCCTGCTCGATTGGGGGCGCGGCAAAGGCAGGGTGAAAACGGCCCAATCGCAATTGGCTCTCACGCAGACCGAAGTGGAGCAGGGCATGGCGGGCTTCCGGCAAACGGTGCAGGAGCTGGTTCTTCAGTTCAACATGCAGGCCCGCAAGGTCCGCGTGGCCTCGCTCACCGACCAACGGGCCGAGCAACGCCACCGCATTGCCCAACGCCTCTACATCCTGGGGCGCGGCAGTATGCTCGACCTCAATGCGGCGGTGAGCGAGAAGAACGCAGCCAAGTTGGGCTATGTCCGCACGCTGAGTACCTACTGGAACCTCTACTACACCCTGCGCAGCCTGACGGCCTACGACTTTGAGCACAACATGCCACTGTCCGAACAATTACCCATTTAAGTTACTGCGTAACTCGGTTATCAGGAATAAGGTTATGAGGAATAAGGTTATGAGGAATAAGGTTATGAGGTTATAAAGTTACTGTTGTAACGCTTGAACATCGCCCGCTTAAATAGTAATCTTATAACCTCATAACCTAAAATCTCATAACCTAACATCTCATAACCTCAGCAATAACCTCATAACCTAATGAACCATAAACTAATTTTTATAACTTTTTCTGTTACATTTCCCCTGTTTGAGTGTATATATAATAAGAATATAATCCTAAAGCAACTCATGAAACAATTACTGACCCTGTTCCTCTGCGGCCTCTTCGTACTGGCTGCTCCCGCTTGCGCCCAGCGCACCATCCAAAATCCCAAGGCATTGGGCTGCCTGAATGTGTCGGGCGGCGAACTGAAGGCAAGCAAAGTGGTGTTTGCCGACACGGCCACCACGGTGCAATTCACAATGGACTATCCCGCAGGCTACACTTTCCGCATCTGCAGCACCTGCTATTTGGTGGACGAAAACAACCGCCGCTACCTTTTGCGCTCGGCCGAAGGGCTGCCCCTGGACGCATGGGTCACTTCGCCCGCCGACAGAACCACCCACTTCACGCTGCACTTTGAACCCCTGCCCAAGCGCACGCGGGTGTTTGACTTCATCGAGTACGACGGACAGAGGGCTTTCATGCTCTTGGGCATCCACGACGGCAAGCAGAAGTTGAAGATGAAAACGATGGAAGAACTGGCCAGCGCGAATGTTTACCCCTCACTTGCCGACTGGTTCACGACCGACAGCGTGACCCTTCGCGGACGCATTGAGGGCTACAGCGCCGAGGCAGGATTTCCCACCCAGCTAGAAATGTCCTACAAAGGCGTGTTCGATAAGTATGATTGGGTCATGGTGGCCGACATACGCCCCGACGGCACGTTTGAGAAGCGATGGAAGGTGGATTATCCCCAGCAGCATTCGTTCCGTTTGGACAAGGAGTTGCCGGGCATGAACTATCTTGAAGTATTCGCCCGCCCCGGCGACACCATTGACGTGACCGTACGCAAGGGCGACGACGGACTGTACCGCTGCGACTACCACAGCGGCAGCAGCCAGGAGGTAGAGCGATGGCTGAAGTCGGGCCTGGATTTCAGGGATATAGACTCGCGGATGTATCACTGCGAAGGTACGCCGCAGGAAGCCGAAGCACTGGCCGAAGAGTTGTGGCAGCTCACGGCCTACCGCCTGCAGACGGTAGCCGCCCGCCACCATTTCACGCCGACTGAAATGCAATTGGCTGTGGCCGATGCACAGGCGCAATATGCCACGGGCGTGATGGACTATGCCCTGGCGAAAAGGTTTAACGTGGAATTGGTGACAGCTGCCGACAGTGCCGTGTATGCCACGCTGCGCGACACGACGTTCTACAGCCGGCTGCTGCACCGCATTGACTTCGACAATCCGCTACTCATGGCCAGCGGCTACTACGACATCCTGCTCAACCGCATACAATATGCCTGGCCCGTGCTCAGCGCAGACGGCCCCGTGGAAATCACGGACGAAGACGGCCCATGGGACAATACGTCCGAAAGCATCCTGAAGGAAATGGAAAAGCGTTATGCCACGTGGCGCGGCATGATGGGCAGCACGAAGAATAACGATTTCGTTAAGCCAAAAGACCAAAGAGAGCTTGCTCGCTTTGGCTTGGCGAGAAATTGCACTTTTAAGAACCTTATGGCGCAAATGTGCAACTATCAGGAGATGTTGGGCGACTACAACATGTGGCGCGAAAATGAAAGCAGTAAGGACCACGTGTTGGCCGACCCCAAGCTCAGCGCTGAGGAGCGCAAACAGCAGGCCGGGCGCGTTCCCTGTCTGAGCAATGTATTTCCCCGCTATGTAGCCTCCTTCTCCCACGAAGCCCTGCGCCGCCATGCGGAACAGTTCCACGAGGCGCGACAGGCCATGGCATCTTTCACTTCGCCCCTGCCCCAAGGCCAGCCCGCCGCCCTCATCCGTTCGCTCCAGGCGCGCTACCCCGGCCGCTACTTGGTGATTGACTTCTGGGGTATGGGCTGCGGTCCCTGTCGCGGTGCCATTCAGAGCAGTAAGGAGCTGCGTGCGGAGATTGCAAAGCGCGACGACGTGAAACTCGTGTTCATTGCGGGCGAAGAAACGGCCGAAGGCAGCGAGGCCTATCACAAATATGTGAAGGAATGGCTCGCCGACGAGGAAACCATTTGCATTCCGGACACCGAGTTCAGCCGCCTGCAAGAGTATTTCCGCTTCAACGGCATTCCGCACTACGAAACCATCACGCCCGACGGCCGGCTCGTGGGCGAGGAGTACCGCATCAACGGCTTGTACAACTTCAAATTCGACATGGAGCGGCTGATCAAGGCCAGGCTTTGAGGCAGGAGTGAAAGTGTAAACTAAGACAAGATGAATAGAATTGTATTAACTTTCCTCTTCCTCCTTTCATCCATGAGTGTCCGTGCCCAAGAAAAGCCTTTGCTCACGATGGATGACCTCATGAAGAAGGAATACCATGTGCTGTATGGCCAAGTGTTGGACCACGTGACGCGCCGGCCACTGGTGGACGTGAAAACACAACTTCTTACCAAGGACAGCACATTGGTTTTCGAGTGGACCATCAACAACAACATGGCGGTGGCCTATTTGCGCCCCGTTTATATAGTGCCACTCCCGGAGGCTGGCGAATATATGCTACGCTTGAGCAAAGACGGGTATGAAACCGTTACGCAACCTTACCAAATAGACAAACTGAGAAAGAGCGAAGTGGCCATCTTGAACGACCCGATTATCATGAAACGTACCCCGCGCGAGGTGAAACTGAACGAGGCGGTCGTCAAGGCCACGAAGGTGAAGTTTTATCTTCGCGGCGATACGGTCGTCTACAACGCCGATGCTTTCCAACTGGAGGAAGGTTCGATGCTGGATGCGCTCATCAGCCAGTTGCCGGGCGCGGAGCTGAAGGATGACGGACGCATCTTCGTCAACGGTAAACAAGTGGAAAGTCTGCTGCTTAACGGCGAGGATTTCTTCAAGAAAGACCGCTCCATCATGCTCGAAAACCTCCCCACCTATATGGTGAAGGACATCAGGGTTTACGACAAAATGGGAGGACTGGGCAAACTGATGGGAAAAAACATTGGCGACGAGATGCTGGTGATGGACGTAAAGCTGAAGAAGGACTACCAAGTAGGCTGGATGGCCAATGTGGAGGGAGGCGGCGGTACTGATGAACGCTACCTGGCACGCCTTTTTGCACTCAGACATACCACCCATTCGCGCCTTTCCGCCTTTGCCAATCTCAACAATCTCAACGACAGGCAACGCCCGGGAAAGGGCAGCGAGTGGATGCCCGCCATAGAAGACGGAACAAGAACCATGCAGAACGGCGGCGTAGACTATCACGTCAACGACCGGCTGCACCGATTTGAACTGGAAGGAGAGGCTACCGTGAACCATACCGACACACGGACACGGGAGTTGACTGCTACCCAGACCTTCCTGCCAGGGGGCGACACGTACGGACGCATTCGTCATGCCAACAGCACCCACGACCTTTACTTCAGCACCAACCACAACTGGACGTTCCACACAAAATGGGTCAACGTCAAACTGAACCCGAACCTTCACTATTCCTCCAACAGCGGCAGCAGTCTCAACCGTTCGGTGCAGTCTGGAAGGGACAACTTGCGGGACGAATCCTTGGACACGCTTTTTGCCTCGGACGTGTCGCCCGCCCAACTGGCAGGCATCATCAACCGTGTTTCGGAGGAATCCAAAAGAAAGGGCTACTATCTCTCCACGGGCATGACAGCGCAGGCCGCCATCAAGGTGCCGCACACGAACGACAACCTCTTGCTCGAAGCACGCGGCAACTACATTGACACGCAACACGACAACTTTGCCCACAAACTCTACGACTATCCGCAAGGGGGCGCAGCAACAGACCGGAGAAACGAGTACGGCAAGGAGGACTATCGGGGGTATTCTGCCACGGCCAAGGCTGCCTATTACTATTGGGGCATCGGCCACAACTGGCTCATCAACCCTTCCTACGAATACACTGCGGACCATTCCCGCAACAACTATGGCCTGTATCGGCTGGACTATCTGACAGACAACGCTGACAATTGGCCGGAGTTGGGTGTACTGCCATCCGTGACCGACTGGCGACATCAGGCTTACGACCCGGAACGCAGCAAGTACACCACCCAACAAAATGATTACCATGTGGTGGCGCTGACCATTTACAAGAATGAGTATAAGAACAACACATGGTCCTTCAATCTCAACCTTCCCCTCAGCATAGACCGCAACCGGCTGGACTACAACCGCCCGGCACTGGTAGACACATCGCTTACCAAAAACTATGTGCTCTTCCGTCCCTCTCTGTGGGTGAACAAGAAGTGGATTAACAGGGATGAGAGTGGCCGGGTGCTATCCTGTCACGAACTGAAAGCGAGCTATAAGTTCGCCATGCAACCTGCGTCCATTGACTACTTTGTGGATGTGCGCACCAATGACAATCCGTTAGAGGTCTATACCGGCAACAACGACTTGCACGTGACGAGCAGCCACCATTGGGCGTTGAACTATGTGTGGAACAGTTCAGAAACGCAGCGCATGGTTTCCTCCAACCTCTCCTATCAACTCTCGCATAACGATGTTGCCATGGGATATACCTACAACAGGCAGACCGGTATTTACACTTACCGCCCGGAAAACGTGAACGGAAACAATGTCCTCTTTGGCAAAGTCATCTTCTCCTCGCCATTGGACAAGCACAAGCGGCTGAAGCTCGAACTGAACACCGACGCAACCTTCCAGCACAGCATGGACCTCAGCAGCGACTCCCCCGACCAAAATCCCCAGCAGCGTGCTGTCAACACCACCTATTTGACACAAGGTTTGCGCCTTAACTATGCCATCAGTTCCATTCGCTTAGGCGGAAAGGCTTCCGTGACTTACACCCATCAGACTTCGCCCAGAGCCGGCTTCGTTACCACGGATGCCGCATCGTACCAATACGGTGTCAACTGCACAGCTGACTTACCCATGGGCTGGCAAATCTCCACGGATGCCACCATGTACAGCCGCCGAGGCTACGCCGACAAGTCCTTCAACACGGACAACTTGGTGTGGAACCTGCGTGTGGCCAAGAAGTGCATGAAGGGCAAGCTGACCGTAATGCTGGACGGGTTTGACATTTTGGACAACATCTCCAACGTACGCCAGACCTTGAATGCACAAGGCCGCACGGAAACGTGGCACATGTCCATCCCGCGCTATGCCATGCTGCATGCCGTTTACAGGTTTAGCAAATCTCCCAAGAAACAATGAGGCAATTTCTCCTCTCTCCTGTTGTTCTGCACCTATGCCCCGGTCACCTATGCCCAAAAGTATTGGGTCATGGGACAAATCATCGACGACTAAGCCCTAACCCTACTTCACGCACATGGATATCCAACGCAAACCCCGCCCTTGGTACGTCAAGTACTTCTACCACATCCTGGCCGCTTCCGCCTTTCTGACTCTTGCGGGCTGGCTCATATATCTTTCATTAAGCCCACGCCGGCTCCAGCTTGACAGCGAAACCTGCCGCGTGGCCGAAGTGGCGGCCGCACCGTTCCGGGAGTTTGTCGATGTGGAAGGCATCGTGCAACCCATTCAGACCGTACAGCTCAATGCGCTGGAAAGTGGATTTGTGGAGCGCATCGTGGCGGAGGAAGGGACGATGCTCCAAGCGGGCGACACCATTCTGGTACTGTCCAACCCCGAACTGCTCCGCACGATCAACGACGAACAGGCAGCATGGCAGAACTGCCAACGCAACTACCGCGAGCAGGAGATTGAAATGCAGCAAAAATCCCTCACCCTGCGCCAACAGGCACTCGATGCCGCCCACCAGATGGCAGCACTCGACAAGTCGCTCCGGCAGAGCCGCGAGGAGTTCCGCATGGGCATCAAGAGCAAGGCCGAACTGGACGTGGCAGAAGAGGAGTACCGGTATCAGCACCAACGGACAAACCTGCAAATGGAGAGCCTCCGCCACGATTCGGCGGCCACACGGCTCAAGCGGGAAATGCTGCGTGCTGACCGCGAAGCCTCGCAGCGCAAGCTGTCCCGCACTTCCGGGCGTACAACCCACCTCGTGGTACGTGCCCCTGTGGCCGGCCAGCTCAGCTATCTCAGTGTGGGCTTGGGACAGCAGGTGGCGGCAGGGACCAGTGTGGGCGAAATCAAAGTGCTCACAGCCTATAAGGTGCGCGCCTCCCTCTCCGAGTACTATATAGACCGCATCACCACGGACCTGCCCGCCCACATCCGTCAGCAGGAACAGCAGTTCCCCCTGCGCATCAGCAAGGTGGTGCCCGAGGTGAAGGACCGCCAGTTCCCCTGCGACCTCGTGTTCACCGCCGGCAAGCCCACCAACATCCGCTTGGGCAAAAGCTACCGTGTACAGATTGAGCTGGGCAAGCCGGAAAAATGCCTCGTCATTCCCCGGGGCGACTTCTACCAGCACACAGCGGGACAGTGGATATACCGCCTCTCGCCCGACGGCCGGACGGCACGCAAAACGCCCATCGGGCTGGGCCGCCAGAACCCGCAGCAGTACGAAGTCCTCTCCGGCCTGCAACCGGGCGACAAGGTGCTGGTGGGCGGCTACGACAAATTGGGCGATGCCGAAGTGCTGCTGCTGGAATGACGCAGGCGCGTGGGCAATGAGATAATGTACAATTGCCTGCGGCCGGCCATGAGGTCGGCGGTCCACATCTTCCGCCCTGTCGGTCGTAGACCTCATTGTACATGATTCATTAATACAGGAAACCAAAGTGCCAGAGAGGGATAGTTCCTTTAAAGGCATATTCAATGTCATCCTTTATCACATAGCCCTCTGCCGCTTCCTGCAACTGTTTCCTTCCCTTGTTCTTTCCTCCTATTTCGAAAGTACGGCCATTTATCTCGAAATCGGAAACAGGCGAAGCCGTGACAGAAAAGAAAGGCTTGGTCCATGCCAGAAAGATGGTCTCACGCACGCTGCCGATGTCGGGCGGCGTTTCGCTCAGTGCGTAGGCCAAGTTCGGATTCTGCAAATAAAGTTTCTCCACTTTCTCCATCATCTTCATGCCCTTCGCCTTATCGCGCAAGGAGAGCAGGAGCCCAGCCTTTTCGAGAAAATCCATATAGTCGGGAAGCGCATTCCTGCTTATGCCCAAATCCTTCTCCAATTTGGAATAATTGGGCTTGAACGGCACGGTCTGCGCCAACACATATAGCAGCCGTTTGAGTTTGGCTCTTGAAGGATAGGTCATCTCTGCATAATTGGGAATATCCTCGTCCACCATCTGCTTCAACACCCCCTGCAGGCGCTGGCGATAGTCTCCCTCTAAAAAAAAGGGATAGTAGCCTTCGCTCAGATATTGCCGGAACAGCTTCAGGGGCTTTTCCATGTCCGAAGGATACTCCACCTTTCCTTGGAGAATGTCGTCCATGGCATATTCAGGAAGCTGGCTTCCTTGAGAAAGATTGACATACTCCCTGAAAGAAAGACCGGGCAGGTGATACTCCACCTTGCGCCGGCTCAAGTCGGCCCCTCCTTTTTCCAAATCGAGAATAGACGAGCCGGAATAGACAATGCGCAAGTCTGGCAGTTTGTCATAGATGTTCTTGAGTTCTACACTCCAACCTTTATACTTGTGTATCTCATCAATGAATAGTGCCTTGCCTCCATGCTGGTAAAAGTCCAGCGCAAGGTCATAGAGACGGTGGGTGGTGAAATAGAAATCATCGGCGAGCACATACAGCGCATCGTCCACATTCTCCTCCAACTTGATGTGCTGGAGCATCAGCGTACTCTTTCCCACACCTCTCGCACCCAGAATGGCCACCAGACGGCTCTTCCAGTGGATGCGACGGTGGAGGAAACGCTGGAAAACGAGCGGTGTCCTGTCGAGCAACAATCGGTAGGTTGAATACAATTCTTCCATAAATAACTGACTTTTGCGCGCAAAGATACAGAAGTTGCACGGTGCATCGTGCAACTTCTGCGGAAAACTGCACGATACATCGTGCAATTTGTCCGTAATCTGGTCGAGTGGGGACGAGGATGTAACGGGAGGAGTGCACACGCTTGTTCCAATAAAGGTGTATGATTTCCATACAGCGCAGTGTATGATTTTCATACAATCTGCTTTCCACGGCTCCGGAACGCTTGCCCGTTCGGAAGGCAAGCCCTACTTTCGCCTCAAAAACAAACGGAAGTATCAGCCAAACACGTAATGCACATGATTCTACACCATCTCAAAGTTGCCCTGCGCAACCTCATGAAGTACAAGCTGCAGACCTTCATCTCGGTACTGAGCATCGCCATCGGCATCGTCACGCTGGCCATCGCCCACGCCTTGGTGTCGAACGTCACGTTCCCCGCCATCTACAGCCAGCCATACTACGGCCGCACCTGCGCCGTGAGCCTTATGGCAGCCAATCAGAACGAGGCCAATCAGAACGAGGCCGACGACAGGCGCCGTACGTCCTTCACCCGCGACGTCATCCGTGCCCTCAAGCGCGACGGCGGTCTGAAGAGCGTCGAGCGCATGGCCATGCCCAATGGCATCAGCTTCAGCAACATCGTGGAGTTTCATATGGCCGACTCGACAGCGCGCAAGGCGGCCATGACCTACACCCCCATCGATCCCGACTACTTCAACCTCTCCGGCGTGCGCTCGGCCATCACGGGGCAGCCCATCAAAAGACTGGCACCGGGCGAGGCCGTCGTCAGCCGCCGCAATGCCGCTACCATGTTTGGCGATACCGACCCCGTGGGCGCCGTCTGCTACCAGACCAACGAGATGCGGCCCCTGCCGCTGACCATCGTCGATGTGTTTGAAGACCTCTCCGTTCACGAGGTGGCCCTCAGCAACAACACGGTCTATTTCTCGCTCGGCGAGCAGGACGGCGACCTCTTCGGAGCCCATGTGTATGGCAACGACAGGGAGGTGTTCTACAGTACGACGGCGCTGATGGTGCTGCGCGAGGGGTGCACGGAGCGCCAACTGATTGAAGAACTGAACGCGCGGCTGAAGCCCTTTGCCCTCGAGGCCGGGGTGGCGCCGGCGGTCAGCCGGGAGGACATTCAGAGCGTCATCACCACGCAGACGCTGGTCCACCTCATCGGCGCGCTCATCCTCGTGGCCGCCATCATCGGCTTCCTGCGCATGGAGATACAGCTGTTCCTGATGCGCCGCCGCGAGATGGCCCTGCGCATCACCCATGGGGCCAAGCGCCGCCATCTGTTCGGCCTGCTCTTCACCGAGGTGGCGCTGGTGGTGCTGCTCTCGGCCGCCACAGCCATGGTGATGGCCCTGTGGGTGGTGGAGAACGTAATGACCACGCGGTTTGCCCAAATCGTCCGCGAAATGGACTTCTTCTCTCGCAACTTTGCCCCCTTCTGCCTCTATATCGGCGGTATGCTGCTCGTGGTCTGCGCCCTCGTCATCTGGCTGACCGTGGCGCGTGTGCGGCGGGCGGATCACGGCCTGGCCGGCCACATGCGGGGCAGCCGCTCGCACCTGTTCCGCTACGTCATGCTGGGCCTTCAGGTGGCCATCAGCACGGTCTTCGTGTGCGCCACGTTCACCGTCAGCCGATGGTCCGGACTGGTCTTGCAGCCCTTCCACATCCCCGACGACACGGCGCCCTACGAGGAATGCGTCTTTCTGGGCGCCACCGAGGCGCAGCATGAAATCAAGGTGCTCAAGGAGGAGATAGGCCGCCTGCACAGCCTGGAGAAGATGCTGCCGCACGAGGTGTACTACCTGTCGCTGCCCGAGGTGACGGGCAATGCCGGTGCCATGACGGCCTTTCAGAATCAGGACTACCAGCCCTTCCTCTGCACCGCCGACACCACCATCCTCTCGTTCTACGGCCTGCAGGTGAAGTGGCTGAACAAGGGGGCCTGCGCGGGTCCGTGCCTGCTGCTGAACGACAGCGTCTATGCCAAGCTGCGCAGCGTGGGCGTGGCCCTCAACGGCACACTGACCCTCCAGCGCTTCGGACCGATAGGGGCAGACTTGGTACTCCCCATAGCTGGCACCATCTCCTATGTGCCCTACGAGCGCCGCCAACTCTCCATCGCCGTCTGCCCGGCCATCACCGACGCCATGGCCACGGACTTCGTGCTCGTTCCCCGAAAGGGGGAGTATGACCGGATGATGCGCGAGACGAACGCCGTCATCGAGCAGATGGTGCCCACCATCGTGCAGCCCATGACGCACAACTTCCACGACTACTGCAGCGCCGCGCTGTCCGTGGTCAACGTCATGCGCTTTGTCAGCACCATCCTCGGCGTCGTGAGCCTTATCATCTGTGCCATGAGCCTCTACAGCACCATTGCCCTCGACACCCGTTCGCGCCGCAAGGAGGTAGCCATCCGCAAGGTATGTGGTGCCAAGAAGGGCGACATCTACCGCCTCTTCGGCCGCGTCTATCTGCTCATCGTCAGTATGGCGCTGCTCGTGGCCCTGCCCGTGGCGGTGCTCTTCAACGACATCATGTTCAGCGCCGAGGACCTCAATGACGAAACATTGTCCGGGGCCGACATGTCGCCGCTCTGGCCCTGCCTTATGGGCACGCTCGTCATCGTCGTGCTGATAGCCACTATCGTCAGCTGGCACATCCGCTGCATTCTGCGCACCAATCCCTCAGAGATTATCGCCAAAGAATAAAAACGTTTTCGATATGCCGAAAGTCATAATAAAAACGCACTGTCAAGAACTCATCAACAACAGACTATGATACAGTTAGAAAACATCAAGAAGGTGTTCCGCACGGAAGAAGTCGAAACCTGGGCGCTCCGCAATGTAGACCTCCAGGTGAAGGAAGGCGAGTTTGTCGCCGTCATGGGGCCTTCGGGTTGTGGCAAATCCACACTGCTGAACATCCTCGGCCTGCTCGACAATCCCACCGAAGGCACCTACCTGCTGGATGGCCGCGACGTGAGCAACCTGAAGGAGAACGAGCGCACAGACCTCCGCAAGGGAGTTATTGGCTTCGTCTTCCAGAGTTTCAACCTCATCGACGAACTCAACGTGTTCGAGAACATCGAACTGCCGCTGCTCTACATGGGTGTGCCGGCCAAGGAACGCCGTCAGCGCGTGGAGGCGGTGATGGACCGCATGGCCATCTCGCATCGTCGCAAGCATTTCCCCTGCCAGCTCTCCGGCGGACAGCAGCAGCGCGTGGCCATTGCCCGTGCCGTGTTGGCCAACCCCAAGCTCATCCTGGCCGACGAACCTACGGGTAACCTCGACTCGAAAAACGGCAAGGAGGTGATGAACCTGCTGAGCGAACTGCACCGCGAAGGCACCACCATCGTTATGGTGACCCACTCGCAGCACGATGCTTCCTATGCCGACCGCATCGTCCGCCTCTACGACGGCGAGATAGTGGAGCGCGTGGAATTGTAAATATGAGGTTATCAGGTTACGGGGTTATAAAGTTACTACTGTAACGCCTGAATACCATCAACTAAATAGTAACCCTATAACCTAAAAAACTCATAACCTCAGCAATAACCTCAATCATCCCATCGCGCGTGCGCGTATATACGTCATTAAATACCCGAAAAAAGCATTCACTCTTTCACAAACCGGTCTTTTATTGCTGATTTCCATAGGAAAAGCGTGTGAACACTTGCATTTTCAACCCTTCACACCTGGACGGATATAAGTGAAACAATAAAAAATATTAAATTCACCGTCCTTCACAGGATTTGCCATGTGTGAATGCTTGGGGTGGCGTGTGAAGGCTTGAAATGCAAAGTGTTCACACTGGAAATTGCTGATTTTCAGTCGTTTCAATATATCATGTGAACGGGTGAATGCTTTTTTGGGGATATCATTGCGTATATACGCGCGCGTAAGAGATAAATCACAGCATGTGAAGGGTTGGAACAGCCATCAAAAATTTATATACTTTCACTCTTCAAGGGTTCACTCCCTCCCACCCTCGCCCAGTCTTGCAAATGATCCGACCGCCGCTCACAACTTGCTGACTATAGCGAACAAGTCGGCGAGTTGAAAAAACTAATCCAGGACTTGTAAAAACTAATCCGGGACTTGTAAAAACTAATCCGGGACTTGTGAGGCCATTCCCGATACTTTCAAAATCAGTCGCCATGCGGCCTCACAGAGGTTGAAGCCGTGGAGATGAAACAGCCACTCATGGGGTATTCTTTAAAACCTAATTTATAGAACACCCCTAAAACTACACCATACAGCAATTAAGCATCCCATATTTGTACGTTTCGGTGCAGATTAGTTACATTTGCACCTATGAAAAAGAGATACAAACGAATTTTCAAGTGGATTGGTTTCATTCTGCTTTCGCCGATATGCCTGTTCCTGCTGCTGGCCATCCTGATTTATGTGCCCCCCGTCCAGAATTTCGTGGTACACAGGGTGGCCGAAGCCATGTCGGAAAGTACGGGAGTGGACTTCCGTATCGGTAAGGTGCGGCTGGCTTTTCCCCTTGACCTGGCCGTTCACGATGTGCTGGCCACCGAACAGGGCGACACGTTGCTGGAGGCACGCGCACTGAGGCTGGATGTGCAACTCCTGCCTTTGCTGGAAGGACGCGCCGAAGTGGACGGCGTGGAGCTGTACAACGTGAAACTGAACACGAAGAGCTACGTGGCCGACACGCGCATCGTGGGACACGCCAAAGAGCTGACAGCCGCAGCCCATAGCATCGACTGGAAACAGGAACGGGTAAACCTGAACCGCGTGGCTCTGAAGGATGCTGATTTTCTCGTCGTGCTGAGCGACACGGCGCAGCAGGACACGACCACAAGCTCCGCACGCTGGATTATCGACGTGGAGAAAGCGGATATCATACGCAGCCAAGTGGCCTTGCGCTTGCCCGGCGACTCCATGCGCATCGGAGCGCGAATTGGCACGGCGGCCCTGCGCGGCGGACATTTCGACACGGGGCTGGGCGACTATGCCGTGCGCAGCCTCCGCCTGCGCCAATCTGAGCTGAGCTACGACCTGCCCCACGAGAAACCGGCCGAGGGGTTGGATGCCAACCACCTGGCGGTGACGGACCTGCAACTGGCGCTCGACACGCTGACATATACCCACCAAGGGGTGCTGCGTGCCGGACTGCGAGGGCTGGCCCTGAAAGAGAAGTGCGGACTGGCCGTGGACCGGCTGCAAGGCTCCATTTACATGGACACCACGCGCCTGGTACTGCCGGCCTTGTGCCTCCGAACGCCCCACTCGCAGGTGGATGCCGAGGTGGACTTCGACTTCCGCTCGCTCACTGCCGGGAAGGGCGGACATTGCCGGCTCCATGTGGATGCCCGGCTGGGGAAAGAGGACGTGGTGTGTCTGGGGAAGGGCTATGTGGACGAGGAATACCTGAACACTTTGCCGGCAACGCCCATCACGCTGAAGGCGGACGTGGAAGGCAACATGGACCACCTGCGCCTGCCGGAACTGCGGCTGCAACTGCCGGGAACGGCCAAGCTCGAAGCAAGGGGATATGCCGCTCATGTGCTGCAAAACGGACGCAGCGGCCATTTCGCCCTGAACCTCTCCACGCAGAACCTGGCTCCCGTCAGGAATATGCTGCCACGCGAAACACGCCAAACGGTGACGGTGCCGAACGGACTGTCGGCACGGGGCACGGTGGACTTCAACGGGGACTTTTACCGGGCCGACCTGACGGTGGGCGCGGGACGGGGACGGCTGACGGCCAAAGCGCAAGCGAACCTGCGCTCGGAGGCGTACGGGATTACGGCACAAGCGGCGCAATTTCCCTTGAACAGTTTTGTGAAAGGCATGAGCTTGTCGCCCTTCACGGGCCGGCTGCGTGCCTCGGGCAGGGGTTTCGACGTGATGTCGCCCCGTACCTCGCTCTCGGCCAAGGCGGACATTGACCACCTGGTGTTTGACACCTACGACCTCAGCGGCACGGCGTTGGGGGCGGAGTTGAAAGGGGGCAGGCTGAATGCTGATTTCTCCGCTGCCAACGCGTGGCTGGAAGCCAAGGGGACGCTGGCCGGCACGCTGAACAGGAAGGGGTACGACCTGACACTGCTGACGGACATCCCGGCGGTCAACCTTCATGCCATCGGGGTGACGCAAGATTCGCTGACCATCGGTACGATGGCCGATATCCATTTCCGCGCCAACCCCTCGTTCTCGGCCATGGAGGTGGACGGCTCGCTGTGTCGCAACACGTTTACCACGCCACGCATGAGTACCATGGCGAAAGACCTGCTTTTCAATTTCTCCACGGGGGCTGACACTACCACGGCCTCGGTGGCGGCAGGCGACTTGAAACTGCGGCTGGGGAGCAAAGAGGACATGGGCCGGCTGTCGTCGCAACTGGGTGATTTCCTGGCGGAACTGTCGCGCCAGGCGGCGGGACATGAGTTGGATCAGGAGAAGCTGAAGTCGTTACTGCCGGTCATGGGGCTGTATCTGGATGCCGGACAGGACAATCCGCTCTACAACATTGCCCGCATGAAGGGATATGCTTTCACGTCGGCTTTTGTCAACCTGCAGACCGACCCGCGCAGCGGTATGTCGGGACGGGCGGAGATGGGCAACCTGCAACTGGGGCAGCTGCTCCTCGATACCATCAGCTCACGCATCCTGCAAGACAGCACGGGCGTGCAGCTCTACGGCATGGTGAAGAACGGCAAGAAAAATCCCACGCCCATGGAGGTGAGGCTGAAGTCATATATCCTGCCCACCGGTGCCGGACTGGAAATGAAGTACCTGGACAGCGAAGGTGAAACGGGGGTGGACTTGGGCATCCAGGCCGAGATGGGCGAAGAGGGAATCAATGTGCATCTCTATCCGGAACACCCGGTGCTGGCGTACCGCAACTTTACGGTGAACAAAGAAAACTTTGTGTTCCTCGGCAAGGACAAAAGTATCAAAGCGGACATTGACCTGCTGGCGGACGACGGCACGGGTCTGAAAATATACGGCGAGCCACGCGACTCGATGAACGACCTGACGGTGAGCGTGAACCAGCTGAACCTGGGCGAACTTTCCACCGTTCTGCCTTACCTGCCCCGGATTTCAGGTATTCTGAGCGGCGACATCCACGTGACGGACGATGCGCAGCACGAGCAGTTCTCTGCCATGGCTTCGATACAGGCGGAAAACTTCAGGTATGAGGATGTGCCTTTGGGCAATGTGGGCATCGAAGCTATCTACCTGCCTAAAACGGGCGGCGAACACCACGCCTCGGCCTTCATCAGCTCGAACGATGAGGAGGTGCTGGCTTGCAACGGCACTTACTTTGACCGCGACGGGGGTGTGTTTGAGGGCGATGCCCAACTCCACGATTTCCCGCTCCACTTGCTCAACGGTTTCATGGTGGGCACGGACGTGGCTCTGAAGGGGAAGGCGGCCGGCGAACTCCACGTGGAGGGGAGTGCGGACAAACCGCTGCTCAACGGTTCGCTCGACCTCGACTCGGCCCACATTTACTCCGACGTGTACGGATTTGACTTCCGGACGGACGAACGGGCGGTGGAAATCAAGGACAGCCGCCTGCTCTTTGACCAGTACAACCTGTACTCCACAGGCAAACAACCGTTGGTGCTCAACGGGGTGTTCGATATGTCGGACTTCTCACAGATGTCAATGGACTTCAACATGAAAGCGAAGAACTTTGAGCTGATCAACACACGCAAGAAGGCGCAGTCCATGATTTTCGGAAAAGTGTACACCAACTTCCTCGGCACACTGAAGGGCACGACGGACAACCTGGCCATTCGCGGCAAACTGGAAGTGCTGGACCGCACGGACATGACGTATATATTAAAGGACTCGCCGCTTTCGGTGGACGACCGGCTGAACAGCCTCGTAGAATTTGTCAGCTTCGAGGACTCCACTCAGACGATGCAGACCAAACCGGCTCCGGAGGGTAGCTTCGACCTGACGCTGGGCATCAGCATCAGCGATGCGGCACGTTTCCACTGCAACCTCAGCGACGACGGACAGAGCTACGTGGACCTGGAAGGGGGCGGCGACCTCACACTGCGCATGACGCAACAGGGGGAAATGCGCCTCACGGGACGCTTCACCACGAACAGCGGAGAAATGAAATATGCCTTGCCGGTCATTCCGCTCAAGACGTTCAAGCTGGTACAAGGCTCTTACGTGGAATTTACCGGCGACGTGATGAACCCCACGCTGAGCATCGCAGCGAAAGAACGCACCAAGGCGGTAGTGACGGAGAACGACCAACAACGCTCGGTGGCTTTCGACGTGGGCGTGGAACTCTCCAAACCGCTTAACGAAATGGGACTGGAGTTTACCATCGAAGCTCCCGAGGATCTGGCGGTACAGAACCAGCTGGCGGCCATGAGTGCCGAACAACGCGGAAAGGCTGCCGTCACGATGATGGCCACAGGCATGTACATGACGGACGAAACGATGATGTCGGGCAGCGGCTTCAAGGCGAACAATGCGCTCAACGCTTTCCTGCAAAGCGAAATCCAGAACATTGCAGGCTCGGCTCTCAAGACCATTGACATCAACCTGGGTGTGGAGAGCGGCACCAGCGAAACGGGCACCATGACCACGGACTATTCTTTCCAGTTCGCCAAACGCTTCTGGGGCAACCGCATCAGCGTGATCATCGGCGGCAAGGTGTCGACCGGAGCCGATGCTACCAACTCTGCAGAAAGTTTCATCAACAATATTTCCGTGGAGTACCGGCTGGACCAAAGCGCCACGCGCTATGTGAAAGTGTTCTACGATCGCGAAACGCAAGACCCGCTCGAAGGCCAACTCACCAAAACGGGAGCCGGCCTCGTGCTGCGCCGCAAAACGGACAAGCTCGGCGAGCTCTTCGTTTTCAAGAAGAAGAAATGATCAATGATTACCGAAAACTATAGAAATCTATAGCGATCTATAGTAATCTATAGAAATCTATAGTAATCTATAGCCATCTATAGCAACCTATCACCCCCACAACCTATCACCCTTATGAACCTCCAGCAATTCCTGTTACCCTCAGGCTTCATTGTCATCATATCCTCCCTCCTGCTCACCGCCTGCTCCACCACACGGGCGTTGCCCGACGATGAGCAGCTCTACACGGGCATCAAGGACATCACCTACAAGGACGATCCGGCACAAATGCGGAAGAACAAGGGCAACGACTCCACCGGTGTCATCACTGCCGTGGCCAATGCCTTCGCTGCCGTCAATGATGCCCTGGAAGGGAAACAGTCGTTCAGCATTGACAGTCTGAAAGTCAAGGCGCAGGCGTTGACCAAAGAGCAGAAGAAGGCTATGAAAATTGCCTGGGCGAAAAACGAAGCCGACTTTGAAGTGGCGCAGGAGGAAGTGGAGGCTGTGCTGGCCTATCCGCCCAACAACGCCGTGTTCGGCTCGTCGAGCATGAGCTGGCCTTGGAAAATCGGACTGTGGGTACACAACAGCTTCTACGACAGCAAGGGGAAAATAGGCCAATGGATTCACCGCTCCTTCGGCAGCGAACCGGTACTGCTCAGCCAGGTGAGCCCGGAAATGCGCGCCAAAGTGGCCACCAACACCCTGCACAACTATGGTTTCTTCCACGGCAAAGTGGATTATCAAGTACTGACGCAGAAAAATCCCAAGAAGGCCAAAGTGAGCTACAATGTGCGGGCCGGCGAACTGTTCCGCCTCGACTCCATTGCCTACCTGCACTACCCTGCCCCGATGGACAGCCTGCTGCGCGCCCACCACAAGGAAAGGCTCCTCAAACAGGGCGATGCGTTCAGCGTGGTGAACCTCTCCAACGAACAGACACGCATCGAGACCTTGATGCGCAACAACGGCTACTACTTCTACAACGCTGGTTACACCACCTTCCGCGCCGACACGCTGCAACGCCGCAATTTCGTGCAGCTGCAAGTGGTGCCCGTGGCGGACCGGCCCGAAAAGGCGGACCATCCTTGGTACATCGGACGCACCTATATCACCATTCGCCACAAAGAGAACGCCCCGCTCACCAACCACTTGGAACGGCGCAACTACTCCTACCAGTTCTCGGGCGAGAAGATGCCGCTGCGCGCCAATATGTGGCGACACGCCATTACGCACCGCAGGGGAGAACTCTACAGCCTGAACGACCAAAAAGTGACCTTGGAGAAACTCGGGGCCATGGGGGTACTGAGCCAGATGGACGTGGCTTATATCCCCCGCGACACCTCTGCCACCTGCGACACGCTCGACATCATGGTGACGGCCGTGATGGACAAGCTCTACGACTCGACCTTCGAGATGAACGCCACCATGAAGAGCAACCAGCAGATAGGACCCGGCGTTTCCTACGAACTGGCCAAGCGCAACGCCTTCAGGGGAGGCGAAAAGGTGTCGTTCAAGATATTCGGCTCCTACGAATGGCAGACAGGGTCTGGTGCCGAGGGACACAACTCGCTGCTCAACTCTTACGAAGTGGGCACCAAGCTGGCCTTCCGCTTTCCGCGTTTCGTCTTTCCGGGCATCAGCCGCCGGCGTATGCGTTTCTACTCCTCCACGGAATTTGCCATGGATGCCGACTGGAAAAACCGTTCCAATTTCTTCAACATGATCAGCGTGGGGCTGGGTGCCACTTATCATTGGTACAAACGCGAGACTTCGCAACACGAGCTTACGCTATTCAACCTGGAATTTGACAAGCTAAAACACACCACCCACGCCTTCGATTCCATCATGCAAGCCAACCCGGCCCTGTATGTTTCCATGCGCGACCAGTTTGTCCCCTCGCTCTCCTACACCTTTACCTACCAAAGCCGTAGCTGGCGGCAAAACCCTTGGTGGCTGCAATTCACCCTGAAGGAAGCGGGCAATCTCACCGCTGCCTGCTATGCCCTGGCCGGAGAAAAACTTGACAAGCGCAACAAGGAACTTTTCGGCAACCCGTTTGCACAATTCATCAAGTTCACGGCTGAAATGCACAAGCTCTTCAAGCTCACCAAGGACACGAAGCTGGCCACACGCCTCTTCGGCGGCATCGTCTACAGCTACGGCAACAGTTATGCCGTGCCCTACAACGACCAGTTCTATGTGGGCGGAGCCAACAGCATCCGTGCCTTCACCGTGCGCTCCGTCGGCCCGGGACGCTACAAGCCCGAAAAGTCGAAGTATGCCTACATGGACCAGACGGGCGACGTGAAACTGGAGGCAAACGCGGAACTCCGCTCGCGCCTCTTCGGCGACCTCTACGGAGCCGTCTTCCTTGATGCGGGCAACATCTGGACGCTCCGCAACGACCCCGCACGCCCCGGCGCGCAGATCACGGCCTCCACGCTGAAGGACATCGCCCTCGGCACGGGCTTCGGACTCCGATACGACATGCAGTTCCTCGTGCTCCGCTTCGACGTGGGCATTGCCCTCCACGCACCCTATGAAACCTCCAAGACAGGCTTTTACAATATCGAGAAATTCAAGGACGGCCTCGGCTTCCACTTTGCCATCGGTTATCCGTTCTAAGGAAAAAGGTTAAAGTCGCTCCGCTCCCGGAGTTATGAGGTTATAAGTGATAAGGTTATAATATTTCTTTTTGAGCGGATGATATTCAAGCGTTACAACTGTAATTTTATAACCTCATAACCTTATCACTCATAACCTTAATAACACCAATACTCCATGCAGACCACAACCACCTTCACCTCGCCCTTAGGCATCATCCTGCTGCAGGCCGATGCGCAGGCATTGCTGTCGGCGCGGCTCAGGCCAGCCGGGAACTACATGCCGCCCATTCCAGAAACAGCGGAACTATCTGACGTACTGACCGAAGCGGTCCGATGGCTGACGGCCTACTTCGCCCACCAACCGCTGCCGCCCATGCCACCCCTGCAACCCGGCGGCACAGCCTACGGGCAACGTGTCTGGACTGCCCTGCGCACCATACCTTACGGCCAGACGCTCACCTACGGCGAACTGTCGCGCCGCCTCATCCCCGCTTCTTCGCCGCGTGCTGTGGGACAAGCCGTAGGGCGCAACCCGCTCTTTCTCTTCATTCCTTGCCACCGCGTAGTGGCCGCCCACCACCTTGGCGGCTTCGCCTATGGACAAGCCGCCAAGCAATGGTTGCTGGATTGGGAGAAGAATTTGCAAAAACAATTAAGGGGTGTTCTATAAATTAGGCCGAGATGGATGCTGGATTTTTAGAGATGACATTTTGTAAGTGGAGGAAGGAGCATAGCGGGCTATGCGACTGACGTGACTTGCAAAAGGTCGCTCTAAAAAACAGCAGACGGCCGGAATAAGTAAAATCACTCATGGGGTATTCTTTAAAACCTAATTTATAGAACACCCCTTAAGAAGTTAAAAATGACATGAGCGCATTGAGCATCCTTTACCTTGTACTACCGTTTCCCCTGCTGTTCGCTCTTCACGAAGCGGAGGAAATCATGGTGCAACGCCGCTGGCTTTCAACCCATCGGAAAGCATTGAACACCAAGTTTCCAAGGTTTCGCCCTTTGATAGACCACCTTTCACGTCTCACCACTCCGGCCTTTGCTTTGGCGGCAACGGAAGAGTGGTTTATACTGCTGGCCGCCACCTGCTACGTACTGGTTGGCGGCAGTTATGCCCTGCCACTGTGGTCAGCCCTCTTTATCGCCTTTGCCTTCCATCAGTTGGTTCATATAGCACAAGCCGTAGCGGTGAGAGGTTACGTTCCCGGCCTCGTCACATCGTTGTTGCTTCTTCCCTACTCCGCCCTCGGCCTACAAAGCATCTGGCTCGTCATGAGCGGATGGGAACTCCTGTTTTGGGGCATCGCCGGTGTGGCATTCATGGCAATCAATCTGCGTTTTGCCCATTGTTTAGGTATGAAAATGAGCACTAAACTAAGCAATAAGACACATAAGGGAAACAATTATTAAAAAAGTATTGCGATAATTTGTGACAATACTTTCCGGAAGCACCATGAGCATCAGCAACGAACAAGGTGCCGGCTTCCTTTCTGGCAAACGTCAGGAGAGTGGTTCTAACGACATCTGGTCTTCCATGAACAACGAGGACTAAGATTGCAATTCAACTATATTTCATCAAGGCTGCGCCGTTTCAAGCGCAGCCTTGATATTTTAAGTACTTTTGCACTTACGGCGGCGGAATGGAAGATCTCCCGACTGTCCCCACCGATATACTTATTAACCATCATTTCATCTCTCTACACATCATGACCAAAGTTTACGTAATGGCCACCTGCCCCGACTGCACGCAGGTGAAGGAAGAACTGAAGAACCATCCGCAGTACAGCCTCATCGACATCGGCGAACACGTGCGCCACCTGAAAGAATTCCTGCGTTTGCGTGATACGCATCCCGCCTTTGCCGAAGTTAAAGCACAAGGGGCGGTGGGCATACCCTGCTTCGTAACGGACGACGGAAGGGTGAGTTTCGAGCCAGACGAATTTCTGACGGATTATGTGTCCGACGGTGCTGCATGCAGCCTCGACGGCAAAGGATGTTAAAAAGAAAAGGGGGAGGGAAGGTAGAAAGGGAAAGAAGGATAAGGACGAAGCTAAAAGAGCGAAGTTCAGACAGGAAAAGAAAGTGCGGGGCAAGCACGCTACCGTTGAAGCTGCTATGGACGTTCTGTGCTCAGTCCAAAGCGGTAGCCGGCCAGTTGACCAAGTAAACCCGCTCGGTGGTGCGGGTAAAGGCGGTGTAGAGCCACCGCAGATAGGACGCGCCGCCGGCATCCTCGGGCACATAGCCCTGGTCCACATATACCCGTGCCCACTGCCCACCCTGCGCCTTGTGGCACGTGACGGCATAGGCATACTTCAATTGCACCGCATTGTAATAAGCATCCTGACGGATGGCTTTCATGCGTTCCTTCTTCAAAGGGATGTGGGCGTAATCGGCCAACACGGCCTCGTACAAACGGTTGCTCTCCTCGCGGGTGAGGGAAGGCGACTCGGATTGCAGCGTGCTGAGCAGCACACGGCAGTCCAACTCAAAATCATCGTAATCGGCAAAACGCAAGGTGGCATCGGCAAAACGGAAACCGTACTGTTCATGCACATTGCGGATGCGCACCACCTCGGCAGCGTCGCCATTGGCCAAGAAACCCATGGGCAGCCGTTCGTCCTTGCCGAGCTGCGCCGCCAGCTGCTCAATCCAGAAATAATTGTTTTTCACTGCCATCACCAAGTCGCCGCGCGAGAGTTCTTCTTCGCGGTCGAAGATGCGTGCCCGGATGCCCTGGTTGTACACATTGGCGCGCTTGTTGGAGCGAGTCACCACGATGACATTGTCCGTGCCGAACTGGTGATAATCGCCTTCAAGGCTCTCGATCAACTCGTTGCCCGGCATCACACGCACCTCGCCCCGAGGGTCGGTATGGATGGGGGGCACTCCGTCAAACCCTTCGTGCAACAGGTTGCGCAACAGGGTGGCACCGGCCAGCACATCGCTCTCGCGCTGCTGGCGCACCACCTGCGTCAAGTCTGCTGCACCGACCAACAGGCCGTAGCGGGCCAGCACCTCGGGCTGGAGTGCGGGACTTTCCTCCTCTCCCACCGGGGGCAACTGCGCAGTGTCGCCCACCAAGAGCAGGCGGCAACCTTCGCCGCTGTAGACATAGCTGATCAAATCGTCCATCAGTTCGCCCGAACCGAAGGGAGTGTCCATATAGCTGCCCGTACCGATGGAAATCATCGAAGCCTCATCCACGATGAAGAGGGCATGACGCAATTTGTTAAATCCCAAACTGAAGCGCGTGTTCTCGCCTTGAAATGTTTCCTGCCGGTAAATGGCGCGGTGGATGGTAAACGCCGCTGTGCCGGCATGGCGTGCGAACACCTTGGCAGCCCGTCCTGTGGGAGCCAAGAGCACCACTTCGCGGTGGAGTCGCCGCATCACCTTCACCAAAGCCCCGACGAGCGAGGTCTTGCCCGTACCGGCATAACCGCGCAACAGGCAGGCGGCACGGTCGTGGGGGGTACAGACAAAACGGCTGAGCAATAGGGCGGCATGCTCTTGGTCGGACGTGAAAGGGAAACCGAACTCGGCACGGAGCAAAGGGAGGACTTCTTCGGAGGACATGGCTGAACGGTAAATGGGTTTACGGAAGGCTGACTGAGGGACAAACGGCCAACGAAACACGGAGCTGCGCCTTTGCCCATCACGGCGCACCTCTATGCCCGGGAAACCTTCATCGCATAGGCGGCAATGAACAGGAAGCAGGCCAGTGGCACGGCAAAGGCATAGGCAATGGAGCAAATGTCGGCTATCAGTCCCATCAGTACGGGGGCAATCGCACCGCCTACGATACACATGATGAGCAACGACGAGGCCATCTTGGTGTGCTCTCCCACGCCACGCAGAGAAAGGGCGAAGATGGTGGGGAACATGATGCTTTCACAGAGGTAGCACACGAAGAAGGCCACGATGCCGGCCTGCCCCATACCCGTGAGGAGCACGGTCATGGCGACCGAAGCCGATAGGGCGCAGCCCAGCAGGACGCGGCCGGCGGCAATGCGTGCCATGAGCCAACTGCCGCCCATACGGCCCAGCATGAAGAGGCCCATGCCGCCGAAAGAGAGGTAGAGGGAGGCCGTGGCGTTGCTCAGCCCGGCATTCTCCGTGACATAATTGATGAAAAAGCTATTGATGCCGGTCTGAGCGGCCACATAGAGGAACAGGGCGGCCATGCCCCACACGAAGGGGCGGTGGCGGAAGAGTTGCCCAAGGGCACTGCGGTTGGATGTCTCTGAGGGGGCGGAGGATTCCCCGGCCACTTCGGGCAACTTGATGCGGGAGAAGAGGAAGGCCACGGCGAGCACCACGAGGCCGATGATGGCATAGGGGGTGGAGATGTCCGCACTGCCTTCCTCGCCCATGAAGAGGAAACAGCCGCCCACAAGGGGACCGACAATCCAGCCCAGGCCGTTGAACGACTGTGCCAGGTTGATGCGCCGCTCGGCACCGTCGGCCCGTCCCAGCACGGTCACATAGGGATTGGCCGCCGTTTCCAGACAGGTGAGACCGCAACCAATGATGAAAAGGGAGAAGAGGAAAAAGGGGAAGGAAAGCAACTGACCGCCGGGAATGAAGAGCAAAGCTCCCAGACCGTAGAGCAACAAGCCGGTGAGCACACCGGCGCGATAACCGTATCGGCGGATGATGAAGCCGGCCGGTAGTGCCATGAGGAAATAGCCGCCGTAGACCACGGCCTGCACCAGTGCCGACTCCGTTTTGGAGATGTGCATACTGTCCTGAAAATGTTTGTTGAGCACGTCCAGGATGCTGTGGGCAAAGCCCCAAAGGAAGAAGAGGGAGGTAACGAGTACAAAAGGCCAAAGGTAATTGCGCCCTTCGGCGGTCCGGAACAAAGAGATGCGGTTTGTTTTCATCAGCTGTAAATTGAAAAATCCGGCATGACGGAATTGTCATGCCGGATTGTTGGCGGAAAGGATAGGATTCGAACCTACGAACCGCTTTAGGCGGTTACACGCTTTCCAGGCGTGCCTCTTCAACCACTCGAGCACCTTTCCTTGTTTGACGTTCTAAGCGTCTGTGGCTGTAAATCGGGTGCAAAGATAGGCCAATACCCCTTTTGAACCAAATAAAATGCTGAAGTTTTTTAAACTTTCCCATATTTCTTCCGCATTTCTGCCTCAAATACGCCTCATCCCTGCCGGCCGGAGGCACTTGCTCCGTTTTTTCGGGAAATGAAACGGCGGAAAAAAGTCGGATAAAGGCGAACTATAGCAAACTATAGCGAACTATGGCGAACTATAGCTAACTATAGCGAACTATAGCGAACTATACCAGACCATAGCTAACTATGGCTAACGATGCCAGCCAAGGCTTCCTTACTTCAGGGCGGCCTCGAGTTCCTCCACCTCTCGGCGGAACACCTTGTCGACACTGATGCGGCGGGCCGTCTGGTTGCAGGCGTAGAGCACGGTGCTGTGGTCGCGCTTGCCGAAGAGGCGACCCAGCTGGCTGTAAGTGCTGTCGGTATATTTGTGGATGAGGTACATGGCGAGCTGCCGTGCCTGGACGATGGTCTGTTTCCGGCTTTTGGACGCGAGTTCCTTCTGCTTGATGCCGTAGCGTTGGCAGACGGCTGCGCTGATGTCGTCCGGGGTGAGTTCCTTTTTCTCCAGGTTGACGGCCCGAGCCACAATGCGCTGGGTGAGCTGCAGGTCAATCTCGCAATTGTCCACCACGGAGTAAGCCATGATGGAGTTGACGATGCCCTCCAGCTCGCGCACGCTGCTTTCCACATTCTGGGCGATGTACTGCACCACTTCCTGCGGTATGACGAGTCCGTCCTTGCGGATTTTGGAGATAAGGATGTCGCGGCGCAGCTTCGTATCGGGCTTTTCCATCTCGGCGGTCATGCCCCATTTGAAACGGGTGAGCATCCGTTCCTCCATGCCTTCGAGGAGCACGGGCGGACGGTCGCAGGTGATGATGATCTGGCGGTTGTTCTGCTGCAGGTGGTTGAAGATGTGGAAGAACGACTGCTGGGTCTTGGCTGTGGTAATCTCCTGTATGTCATCGATGATGAGTACGTCGATGGTCTGGTAGAAGTTGATGAAATCGTTCTGGGTATTGTGGATAACGGAGTCGGTGTACTGGGTCTTGAACACATGAGCCGAAACGAAGAGCACGCGCTTTTCGGGATAGAGTTCGCGGATACGCACCCCGATGGCGTTAACCAGGTGGGTCTTGCCCACCCCGCTGGGTCCGTAAAGGAAGAAGGGGTTGAAGGTGCTCTTTCCCGGGGTGTCGGCAATGCTGATGCCCACGCTGCGCGGTAGCTTGTTGCTGGCACCCTCCACGAAGTTATCAAAGGTGTAGCGGGGGTTAAGCTGGGGGTCGACGGGCGGCAACTCGCCGGGGCGTTGTACGGTGTTGAGGGCGTTCTTGTGAACCGTGGCCGGTGCGGTTTTCAAGATAGGCTCATTGGTTTTGTTCTCCGGTTTGTCGGGCTTGAGCATATACTTGAGCTGCACGCCGGGGCCATACACCTCCTTCATGGCCTGCACCAAATAGACGGCATAATGGCTGTCGAAATACTCATAGAAGAACTTGTTCGGCACGCAGACGAGCAACACGCCGTCAGTGCAGCGGACAAATTCCAGCGGCTCGAACCAGGCGTTGAAATGCTGTTCGGGAACCGTTTTGCGTATGATATTCAGGCATTTTTGCCAAGTGGAGGTATCGGGTTGGCTCATATAAGGTTAGCTTTGGCGAGTTTGGGACTACAAATTTCAGTCTTTTTTCTGAAATGGCGAAGTCCCTGCAAGGTCTAAATGGCACGGAATAAACAAAACGGGGAAGGAGGATTTGGCCGGTGCGTCTGCGGCATCCGGTGCAAATCCTCCTTCCCCGTCGTCATGCTGTTGGCAGACTGCGCTGCGCTTCTACTTGTCTTTCTTACCGAATATGGAGAAGTGGACGTAGCGTTTGGGGTGCGCCTTGAGGTCCATCATGAGCGAGTCGGCGTGGCCGAGGGTGGCGTTCAGGTTGTCGTACACTCCCCGGTCGTTGAGGAAGAGGCCGAGCGTGTTGTCCGTGTTGCGGAGCTGGCCGTCGAGGTACGAAGTGGTGGAGTTGAGGCGTTCGGTGAGCTGGCGTGTGCTTTCGAGCGTGGCATTCACGCTGCCAAGGGTGGACTGCACATCGAGCGAAGCCATATTGGCCGTGAGTTTTTCGGTGTTGGCCAGTGTGCGGTTCAGCGATGCCATGGTTTGTGGGATTTCCTGCTGCATCATGGCGTTGAGGCGTGCCGTGGTCTGCTTGAGGTCGTTGGTCAGCTCAGCCGTGTTGTGCAGCGTCTGCATCAGTGCCGGGTCGGCAGTCAGGCGATTGATGTTGTCCATGATGCTGTCGAGCTTGGGCAAGAGACGTTCGATGGCGGGCACCATGGCCTGGACTTTGTCCATGGCTCCCAAGTGCATGCCGCCCAGAATGGTATCACCCTGCTCGATGTTGCGTGTAGGATTAGGTCCGAGCACCAGCAGCATTTTCACTCCGCCCATCAATTCTGTCTCCAGCTCGGCGCGTGTCTGCTCGGGCACACGCATCTCATCGTCCAGCTCGATGCCCACCACCACGTGTTCGCCCCGCTGGTAGTCGTAGTCGATGGTGCGCACTATTCCCACGGGGTAGCCGTTGGCATAGACGGGATTGGACACAGCCAGTCCGGCCACGTCCTTGAACTTCACGTAGTAAGTGTTCGTAGCTTGGAACACGTTGATGCCTTTCAGGAAATTGATTCCGACGAAAAGCAACACCAAGGCCACAATGGCTGTGAGTGCGATTTTGGTTTCTTTCTTCATTGTTCGGGTAATCAATGTGTTTTTGTTTTCTCTTTTTCTTTGGCACGTGCTTCGGAAACCGACACGGATTTTCCGGCCACGTAGGCCACGATGTAAGCTCCGGGGATTTTTGCCTTGGCCGTTTTCAATCCTTTCTGTGCTTCGGCAAAGGAGGTATAGTTGCCGTAGAAATATTTAAACAGGCTTCCTTCCTTCACACGCTGGATGGCCAGGCCCTTGAACTGGCTGTCCTTGGGCGAAATCTCTTTCTTTCCGGCTCCCACCTGCACGCGGTAGTTCACCTTCGGTTTCTGCTTCACCTGCTGCTTGGCTTTGCTGTCCTTGGCGGCGGATGCCTTTCCTTTGGCCTGTGTGTTTTTGGCGGCAGCCTTCGGTGCCGTTTCGGACTGTTTGGATTTCGTTTCGCGCGTTTGTCTGGAAACTTGCTGTCCCGCCGTTGGGCGAGCCATAGCGGCATTGTCCTTGCGCGTCACCTCCCTCACGCTGCGTTCAAGCTGTTTGGGCTGTTCCTCTTCGCGTGCTGCCACGAGCCGCTGGGTGGGCACGGTGGCCACGGGCACCACAGCCACTTCCGTGTCGCTTCCGGCTTGCAAACCAGGCTGCTGTCCCTGTTCGCCCACCCTGGCCGGCAGGCTGGCCGGCAGGTCGCGCGCCGTTTTGTCGTGCTGCCGGCGGTAAGTCAGGAAACCGTTGTAGATGCTGCGGCTCAGCTCTGCCACGCCCTTCTGCGAGTTGAGATAGCTCTCCTCCGAAGGCGTGGTGATAAAGCCCAGCTCGGTCAGCACGGAGGGCATGGAAGTGTTGCGCAACACCAGGAAACCGGCCTGATGCACCCCCTTGTTGGGTCGTCCGGCCTGCGTGTACTGGTTTTGGATGCAGCGGGCCAGGTCGACACTTTGGCGCATATATTTATCCTGCATGATTTCAAAAATCACGTAGCTCTCTGCCTTGTTGGGGTCAAACCCCTGGTAAGTGCGTTGGTAATCATTCTCGAGCGTGATTACGCCGTTCTCGCGCTTGGCCACGGCCAGGTTTTCGTTGGCACGAGCCATACCGAGCGAATACGTTTCGGAGCCATAGGCCTGCTTGCCGTTGGGCAGCGCATTGGTATGAATGGAAATGAAGAGGTCGGCCTTGTTGTCGTTGGCAATGTCTGCCCTGCGCTGCAAGGGGATGAAAACATCCCGTTTGCGGGTGTAGACCACCTTGACATCGGGGCAATTCTCTTCGACGAGCCGTCCGAAAGCCAGGGCCACATTCAGGTTGATATCCTTTTCTTTAGAATAGGCACCGAGGGCACCGGCATCATGTCCCCCGTGGCCGGCATCAATAACGAGAGTAAAACGGTGTTTGCCTCCCTCGGCGAACGCGACGGCCACGCCGAAGAACAAGCACAAGGATATGGTCAATATATTCCTAAAGATTGCACGCATAAAGTGGATATGAATGAGTGAGAAACGCATTGAAGTCCTCGCGTTTCCCAAGACGGTGCAAAGATAAAATGAAATACGACAACAATCACAACAAATGGCGACTTCTTTGCTATCCACAAGCATTTGCGTTTTCTTTCCTCCCCTCGTCCACGCCACACTTCGGACACTTTCCCGGCCGGCACAAAACCCACAGTCCGGCAAAGGTCAGGATGCCGTTGAGCAAGAGCAATTCGTAGCCGAAGGTATAGTTCCACCACCGGGGCGCACCGTAGTCAAGCAGGCCGCAGACGACGGGGGCCGCCAGACAGACGTAGGGCACGAAGCGGTCGGTGGGTTGCCAACGGGTGTAGAGGCCGAAAGCATAGAGGCCGAGCAAGGGGCCGTAGGTGTAGGAAGCCATGGTGTAAATGGCGTTCAGGATGTTATCGTTGCCCACCGTCTTGAAAAAGACGATGCAGGCCGTGAAGGCAAACACGAGTGCCAGATGCACCCTGCGGCGTATGCGCCGGGCCGCAGCAGGGTCGGTGTGCCCGTCCTCCACCTTCAGGAGGTCGATACATACGGTGGTGGTGAGGGCGGTCAGTGCGGAGTCTGCACTGGAGAAGGCTGCCGCCACAATGCCTATGGTGAAGGGCACGATGACCCAACCGCCCAGCACGCCTTCGCTCACCAACCACGGCAAGAGTTCGTCGCTCACAGCTGGAGGGGTGAGCCCCTCGCGGGCACAGAGGCTGTAGAGCAAAATGCCCAATGTCAGGAAGAGGGCATTGACGGGCAGAAAGGCCAGGCCGTAGGTGAGCATATCTTTTTGCGCATCGCGCAAATGGCGGCAGGTGAGGTTTTTCTGCATCATGTCCTGGTCAAGTCCGGTCATCACGATGACGATGAACACGCCGCTGAGGAACTGCCGCCAGAAGGCTTGCCGGGAGGTCCAGTCCCACTCCCACACCCTGCACATGGGGCTCTCCCTCACGGTCTGCACCACGCCGCTGAAGTCCAGCCCCATCGTTTGTGCCGCAGCCCAGAGTATGCCCACAGCGGCCAGAATGAGGCAGCAGGTCTGCAACGCATCGGTCCGCACAATGGCCTGTATGCCAGCCCGGCGGGTGTAGAGCCAGATGAGGCCCAGCACGGCGAGCACCGTGAGCAGAAAAGAGAAGAAGGAGTCGCCGCACAAGGGTCGTACCACGAAACCATGGAGCACCAGACAGACGAGGTAGAGGCGCGCAGCGGCACCGGTGAGCTTGCTCATCACGAAAAACAAGGCTCCGGTGCGGTGGGTGGAGGCTCCGAAGCGGGTGCCGAGCCACGCATAGATGCTGGTGAGCCGCAAACGGTAGTAGAGGGGCAGCAGGACCCAGGCGACCACGGCATAACCGACAATGAAGCCCATGCACATCTGCAAATAGGTCATGCCGGTGGAAGCTGCCCAACCGGGAACGGAGATGAAGGTTACTCCGGAAATGCTGGCACCGACCATACCGATGGCCACGAGCCACCAGGGCGACTGGCGGCCGGCACGGAAGAAGGCATCATTGCCTTGCGCACCCCGACGGGCGGCACGACGGGAGATGAGGAGCAACACAAAAAAGTAGGCCACCAACGTGGCCAACATGAAAAGAGCGGACATTACGGAAAGTAGATGGAAGAACAGACGGAAAGAGATACGAATGATGCCCTCAGTGCGAAACAAGCTGCTGCAATCTGCACGTGAGGGCATTTATAATCAAGAAGTCAGGAAGGGCAATGAGCCGTTACGCCTCAGCTTCCCATCAAAGTGCCGAAGCCGACCACGGCATAGTATATCATGTACAGAATATTGACGGCTGCGCCGACAGCAGCGGAAATGATGGCCCATTTCTTGGCATCGGCGGATGCCTTCTCGGCGGCTTCGTACTGCTGCGTCTGGTAAAGGCCGTTGACCTTGGCGGCATAGATGATGGAAACGATGCCGAAGGGGACACAACAGCAAATGGTGGAAAGAATGGCCCACAGCATATAGCTGTCGGGCTTGGCCGGGGTATATCCGGGCTGGTTGTTATAGTTATAATTGGTTTCCATGAATAATAAAGAACTTGGAAAATGAATATTCGGGAAAAGTGTTGCCGGCCTGCCTCTACAGTAACAAGGCCATGCCGCCGTAGGCACAGAAGCTGATGAGGCCGAATATCAAGGCGTACTTGATCCATTTGTCAGCATCGGCCGATGCCAGAAGTGCCTGGTCGTAGTAGCCTTTATAATAGAAGGAATTGACTTGATTGGCCTTGACAAGCGCCACCACGCCGCAGGGCAGGCAGCAGAAGATGGTGACGAGAATGGCGGCCACCAAGTGGTTGTCGGGACAGCGGGGGCCGCCGTTGTTGGCATAGGGGTTGGGACCTGGCTGGTTGCCCAGCGGCGTTTGGGGACGCGGCGGTTCGGGTGGCCGCTGGTCGGAAAAGCCGGGACGGAAGAACATGCTGAGTTCGGCAACGGAACCGGCCGGTGCCCAGTCGGCCATGCCGTTGCACCAGACAAGGGTTTGGGGAGTGACACCCAACTCGGCAAAACGCGCCGGACTGACGGGACCGCGTTGCTGGTTATGGCTGTCCAAATAGAAATAATCCTGCATATAGGGAATTAGGTTTGTCTAAAAAATGTGATGTTTGTGTTGCAAATATAAGGACTTGCGGCAGAAAGCAAGGCTGCGTGTCAGTTTTTTTTGCATTTCCCCTTATTTTGTCAAAGTTATCCACGCCCTGCCCCCGCTGCCCGGCACCACCTGCTGTGCTCAGATGCCGGGCCAGACATTGCGCACGATGCCCCAGAGGAAGAAGAGCACGATGTAGATCCAGACGGCCACTTTTCCTTCAAACACCTTGCGCCAGCGCTCCTGCCGCTCTCCGCGCCACACCCACTCGGTGAGCACCACGCAGAGGCAGTAGGGAATGGAGTAGATGAGGAAACGGTTGTAGGCCCAGGCTTCAGCGAAACAGCCGTGCAGGGCGGCATGGATGGCGCGCTGGATGCCGCAGCCGGGACAGTCGTAGCCGGTGATGAGCTTGGAGGGGCATCGGGGCATGAAGCGATGGGAAACGGGGTCGAGCAGATAGAGCGCAGACAGAATGGCCGCCACCAAACATCCCCAAAGGAGTTTACGGCGGAAGGAGGGGTTGTGCCACATGGGACGAATAGGTTTTGAACAGCATATACAGCGGGAAACGAGGGGCTGTAAGCCGAAAACGGAAGGATGCTGCTGAAATTGCAGAGGGCGGATGCAGAAAAGCGGAGAGCGGCCTCGGGGTGGCAAAAAGCCCGGGATAACAACGTCCCGGGCTTCAGTAGGTTGTAAGGCAGGAGCCGCCACGCCGGGCACGCCCTATTTTTTGCCGTACATGTTTTCGTAATACTTCTGGTAATCATCGCCGCTGACAGCCTCCACCCAATCGTGGTGTTCGAGGTTCCAGCGGATGGTTTTCACGATACCCACCTCGAAAGTGGTTTCGGGGTACCAGCCTAAGTCCTCCTTGATTTTAGAGGGGTCGATGCCGTAGCGTTGGTCGTGGCCCAGACGGTCTTTGACGAAGGTGATGAGGCCGTCGTTTATCCAATCAATGCGGATGTTGCCCTCGGCATCCTGTTCCTGCTTCTTGAGGAGCGTGCGGAACTGCGGCTCCTGCTCCATCAAATCGTGGATGGTTTTGATGATGATTTTCACGATTTGGATGTTCTGCCGCTCATTGTGTCCACCCACATTGTAGATGCAGCCGTCGGCTCCCTGACTGATGACCATGTCGATGGCCTTGCAATGGTCCTCCACGTAGAGCCAGTCGCGGATGTTCTCGCCCTTGCCGTAAACCGGCAGCTTCTTGCCCTCCAGGATATTGTTGATGACCAGCGGGATGAGCTTTTCGGGGAATTGGTAGGGACCATAGTTGTTGGAGCAACGGGTGATGCTCACGGGCATGTGGTAAGTGTCGCGATAGGCGCAGACAAAGTGGTCGGCGGAAGTTTTCGATGCGCTGTAAGGGCTGTGGGGGCAGAGCGGTGTGGTTTCGGTGAAATAGCCTTCAGCACCGAGCGAGCCGTAGACTTCATCGGTCGAAACCTGGTGGAAGCGCACACCTTTCCGCCAAGTGGGATAGCCTTGTTCGTCGCGGCCCATCACCCAGGCGGCCCGTGCTGCGTCGAGCAGGTTCTGCGTGCCGAGGATGTTGGTGTTAAGGAAGAGTTGCGGATTTTCAATGCTGCGGTCCACATGGCTCTCGGCTGCAAAATTCACCACCACGTCGAAACGGTAATCGGCGAAGAGGCGGTCGATGAGGGAGCGGTCGCAGATGTCGCCCTTCACGAAGAAGCAGCGTTCGTTGTCGATGTCATCGGCAATGGTACCCAGGTAGCCCGCATAGGTCAGCAGGTCGAGCACGACGATGCGCACATCATCGTATTTCTTCAGCATATACTTCAGATAATTGGCGCCAATGAAGCCGGCGGCTCCCGTCACGAGATAAGTTCTCATATATAACAATAATTAAATCGGTTCGCGGAAGAAGCGGGAGGCATTGCCCCGGCTGCTCCCTGAATAAATCAGTATCTATATAACTATAAACGTACAGCGTTCGTTTCTATTGTGCATAATGTTGCGCAACGAGGTTGGTCAGCCCGATAAACTCCTCCACCGAAAGCTGCTCCGGGCGGCGGGTCAGCAGGGGCTGGGCCAGAAATTCGGTGTGGTCGGGCGGCGTGCCGCAGGCTGCATCCAGGTCGGCCAGCAGCGGTTTGATGGAGCCGCGCATCATTTTGCGGCGTTGGTTGAACGTGGTCTTCACCACGCGGCGCAACAGCCGTTCGTCGCAGCCCGGATCGGTCACCTCGTTGCGCGTGAGGCGCACCACCGCACTGCGTACCTTGGGAGGCGGATTGAACACGTCTGGCTCCACAGTGAAGAGGTAGTCCACGCGGTAGTAAAGTTGCACGAGCACGGTCAGGATGCCGTAAGCCTTGCAACCCGGCTTGGCGGCCAGCCGCTCGGCCACCTCCTTCTGTATCATACCCGTGCAGCAGGGAATGAGATGCCGGTAGTCCAGCATCTTGAAGAAGATTTGGCTGCTGATGTTATAGGGATAGTTTCCCGTGAGCACGAACGGTCCGCCTCCGAAGGTGTTCTCCAAGTGCATCTTCAGGAAATCGTCCTCCACGATGCTGTCCTCAAGCTGCGGAAAATTCTTGCGCAGGTACTCCACGCTTTCAAAGTCGATTTCCACCACCTTCAGCCTGCGCCCTTTCGGGATGAGGAACTGCGTCATCACCCCCATGCCGGGTCCTACCTCCAGAATGGGCAGCCCGGGACAGGCATCCACCGTATCGGCAATGGCCTGCGCCGTGGGCAGATGGGTCAGGAAGTGCTGGCCGAGAAATTTTTTAGGGCGTACGGACTTCATATAAAGTATAATGTTTAATTTTGCTTATTCTTATCGGGCAACCGCCGCTTGAAGCGGCACGATGTCCACATCGTTCAGCCTTTGACGACTGATGGCCGTCCTTAGTGCAAGCATAGCACACTGCACCAAACGCTGCAGATGCCGTAACTGTCCGGCAAAGGTAAGCAAAAAGTTCAAAAATGAAAACATCCCTTAAAATCATCGTACAAACCGCCCTTCCCTTCATCCTCGGCCTGGGTATCCTGTGGTGGATGTACCGTGGCACGGACTGGAGCCACTTTTTTGCCTGCGTTTCCAGTGAGATGCAATGGGGATGGATGCTCCTGTCATTGGCCTTCGGCATCCTGCCCCAGTTGGCGCGGGCCTGGCGTTGGAAGATGTCGCTGGAGCCCCTGGGCGAACGCCCCCGCCGCTCCACCTGCGAAGATGCCATCTTCATCTCCTACGCCGCCAGCCTGCTCATCCCCCGTGTGGGCGAAGTGACGCGCTGCGGCACGCTCAAGAAGTTCGACGGCATCTCCTTCACCAAGTCATTGGGTACGGTGGTGACAGAACGGCTCATCGACTCGTGCATCATGCTCCTCTTCACCGGGGCGGCGTTTCTCATACAGCTGCCCATGTTCCTCACCTTCCTGAAAGAAACGGGCACCAATCTGGACGACATCCTGCACCGCTTCACCGGAACGGGCTACCTCGTCACCTTCATCTGCCTGTTGGCAGCCTTGCTCACGGCGGCCATACTGATGCACAAATATGCCCTGTTCCGCAAGGGAAAGGATATGCTCCAGGAGGTATGGGAGGGCATCCTCTCGCTCCGGAAGGTAAGCAATTTGTCCCTCTACCTCCTTTACAGTCTGCTCATCTGGGTGGGCTATTTTCTCCACTTCTACATCGCCTTCTTCTGTTTCGGCTTCACCGCCGGCATCGCCCCCGGCGCAGCCTTCCTCATCTTCTGCGTTGGTACGTTCGCCGTACTCGTCCCCACGCCCAACGGCGCCGGTCCGTGGCACTTCGCCGTGAAAACGATGCTCGTGCTCTACGGCGTGGCCGAACCGCAGGCCATCCTCTTTGCCCTGGTGGTACACACCATCCAGACGGCCTTGGTGGTAGTGTTGGGCGGCTTTGGCTGGGCAAGGTTGAACTGGAAAGGAAAACGACTGAATTAACCTCTTAAATACGAAAAAACATGAGCGAAATTGCCAATCTGCAACCGCAGGCCATTTGGAAAAACTTCGACTTGCTGACGCAAGTGCCCCGTCCGTCAGGACATCTCGAAAAAGTACAGAAATTCCTGCTCGACTGGGCCGCACAGAAAGGTGTGGAAGCTTTCCAGGACGAAGCCGGCAACATCATCATGCGCAAGGCCGCCACGCCGGGCATGGAAAACCGCAAGTGCGTCACCCTTCAGGGCCACATGGACATGGTGCCCCAAAAGACGAAGGAAAGCACACACAACTTCGAGACCGACCCCATTCAGACCTACATCGACGGCGACTGGGTAAAGGCCAAGGGCACCACCCTCGGTGCTGACGACGGTATGGCGGTGGCCACCATCATGGCTATCATGGAGGACGACACGCTCCGCCACGGAGCCATCGAAGGCTTCATCACCGCCGATGAGGAAACGACCATGCACGGCGTGAACAACATGAAAGCCGACGTGATCGAAGGCGAAATTCTCCTGAACCTCGACGACGAAACGGAAGGGGAAATGATCATCGGCTCCGCCGGCGGCGTGAACATGAACGCCACGCTGGAATACAAGGAAGAGGAGCCCGAGGCCGACGATGCGGCGGTAAAGGTGACGCTGCGCAACTTGCTCGGCGGACACTCCGGACTTGAAATCAACGAAGGACGCTGCAACGCCAACAAGGCCATGGCGCGACTGGTGCAGGATGCCATAGCCAACTTTGAAGCCTGTCTGGCCGAGTGGAAAGGCGGCAATATGCGCAACGCCATTCCGCGCGAGGCAGAGGTAATCCTCACCCTGCCGAAGGAGAACGTGGCCGCACTGAAAGAGGTGGTGGACGAATGGCGCGAGACCTTTACGGGCGAATACGGCAGCATCGAAAAAGAACTCACCCTCGAAGTGGAAGACGTGGCACTGCCTGCCCACATTGTGCCGGCTGAAATCCAGGACAACCTCATCAATGCCCTCTGTGCCGCCCACAACGGCGTGATGCGTTTCATCCCCGAAGTGCCGAGCATCGTGGAAACCTCGTCCAACCTCGCCATTGTGGAAATCGGCGGCGGCAAGGCCAAATTCCTCATCCTCATCCGCTCCTCGCGCGACAGTATGCGCGAATGCTGCGCCGAAACGCTGGAAAGTGCATTCGCCATGGCCGGCATGAAGGTGGAACTGAGCGGCGAATATCCCGCCTGGCAGCCCAACCCGCACAGCGAAATCGTGGAAATCATGAAGAACATCTACCGCGAGCTCTTCCAGGCCGAAAACCGAGTGCAGGTCATCCACGCCGGCTTGGAGTGCGGCGTCATCGGCGCGCTGCGTCCGCAGATGGACCTCGTGAGCTTCGGCCCCACGCTCCGTTCGCCCCATACGCCCAACGAGCGTTGCTACATCCCCAGCGTAGGCAAATACTGGGAGTTCGTGAAAACCATCCTCGAACGCATTCCCGAGAAGGCATAATCCCCCCTGCCCCACTCGCTACGCTTGAACAAAACATACCCGCCAAGGCGACCTCAATAGTCCGGCCTTGGCGGGTATATTTATAGGGGGGCTATGTACTCTTTATTCCAGATGTAGAAGTGCCGGACTTGTCGAAACAACTCCTTGAGTAGAAAAAACTACTCCAGGACTTGTAAAAACAAGTCCGGCTCTCGTGAGAACGATTCGGCGATGAGTCAAGGGGAACAAACGGATGGGGGCAGCAGAGCGATGAAATGCAAAAGAATCTAAACACCCCTATCCTTCCTTTCCTTCATATGATGCATTCACCATCGTACACGCGCTACTATATACGTATTTAAATCCCCCAAAAAAGTGTTCACCCCTTCACATGATGCGTCAAATCACCTGAATTCTAACGGTTTTCGGTGTGAAGGGTTGGGGCTTTCAAGCCTTCACACCGTCTCCCAAGCATTCACACGGGATTTTTGGCAAAGAGCTTGCAAATTAACATTGTTTACCTTCTGTTGGTCATAGAGATTGCAAACTGCAGGAAGCAGGGTAAGGACTTACCAAAGGCTTGTCCCTATGGGGATTATGTGAAGGTTTGAAACTTCAAGTGTTCACACCATACTTCCTTGATACTCAGCGATTTTAGTTCATTCTGTGAAAGATTGAACCTTTTTTTGAGGAAATAAATTACGTATATATATGCGTACGCACGGGGGATGAAAACTCTGGCGGTCGGGTCGTAGTGGGCCAGAGGTGTGTATATATGCGTAAGCAGGGAGTGAAAATGCCAGACAGTTACCATGTATTACCCAAAACCACACGTTTACCTTCGCGCACAGGAGAAAATGGGAACCGTGGCAATACGCCTGTAGCCCCTCAGCAGGATGGACTATAAATTGTAGGTCGATGCCGGCAAGGTTGTTCTCCTTAATGATGGTCGGGATGCGGACAGTGCTGTACTCATAGAAAGTGTTGAATGAGAGATTGTCGATGCGCTTCTTTATAAAGTATTCATCGAAATACTCTGTGATGACTTGCTCTACCAAGCGGTCTTCCGTC
>CAMBHR010000010.1:0-55043 GCA_945867195.1 uncultured bacterium
AGGTCTTCACGATGCGGTTGTCCTCCAACAGGTACTTGAAAACAGTGTCGTAGATAGGGTTGGCGATATGTAGCATGGCGTAAAATCTATTTGTTAAGCAACTTCAAATCATTAGCTACCGGCCGAGCCAAGCTTCCGGGTTAAGTTTGGCCGTTTCCTTCCGGAGTTGGAAATGGAGGGTACAGTTACCCGAAGCGTCGGGTGCCACAGTGCCGAGTATTTGCCGGCTGTCCACCTGCTGCCCCCGGTGAACGGAGGTAGAGGACAGATTGCAGTAGACTGACATGTACGAACCATGGCGCACGATGATGTTATACTGACCGCCATAAGTAAAAATAGACGTTACCTCACCTTTGAAGACAGCGCGGGCCTGTGCGCCGGGTCGACCGGTGATATTGATACCCTTACTGTCAAGTTGCACGCCTTTCAGGCCCTCCACGTTATACTGTCCGTAGTGCGTCGTGATGGCATACGACCCCGTGATGGGCATTGGCAGTCGTCCGCGATTGGCGGCAAAGTTGTTCGACAGTGTACGGTCCGCGTTGTCCGCCTCCAGGAATTTGGGCTCTGCCGGTTCAGCCGGAGCCGTGTTATGGCGGTTCGTCTTGTCCTTCGTGTTCGTTTTTTTGGTGGTTTTTCCCTTGGGCGTTCTGCGTGCGGCTGCGGCCTTTTCCCGTTCCGCCTTCAGCTTGGCCTGTCGGGCAGCCTCAGCCTTGCGCTTGCGTTCAGCCTCCTCGCGTCGGCGACGTTCGGCTGCGGCAATCTCCTCCTGGATCAGTTTGTCAATGCGTGCGTCAAGCTGTGCCGCCTTTTTGCGTTGCTGTGCGATGGAAGACTGGAGCTGCTTCTGCTTTTTGTTCAGTTCCTCCACCACCTGTTTGCGCTCATGGTGCTGCGCTTCGAGCTGTTGCTTCTGAGCCTTGCCTTCATTGAGAAGGAGGTTCTTCTCCTGCTTCACGCCGAGCACCTCGTTACGTTTCGCCCTCACTGCCTCCTCCTTATCGTGGATGAGTTTACCCTGTGCGCGTTGGTAGCGAGAAAACTGCGTAACGTAACGCATCCGCCGGTACATCTGGCGGAAGTTCTTGGCCGAAAGGATGAACTGCCATTTGGACAGCTGCATACGGTTGCGGTACATATACGTCACCGCCCGCCGGTACTGCCGCTTGCATTCATTCAAGTCCGCCTCCAGCGCGTCCAGTTGTTTCTCCAGTCCGGCGATGGTGGTCCCCAGTTCGTTCACCTCGGCATCGATACCGTTGACATAGCGCGTCCGTTCCTCAATTTGGGCACTTATCACCTGCAGGTTCGCCAGCTGAGAACGCACATCCTTTTTGGTAGACTTCAGCAAGTTCTCTTGAGCGGCAATATCCTTTTTGAGCGACGACTGCTGCTTTTGGAGCGACCGTATCTGCTTGTTGGTCTGCGCCGCAAGGGGAAGGCAGGCCAGACAGAAGCATATATATATAATAAGGTGTCGGAGCATGGGCAAGCGTTATAAGTTCAGACCTTTGAGCACTTCGTTCACAGACCGCCGGGTGTACTTTGCCGAAACCGTGGTCCGCGTGTTCCAGTCCGTATCATTCTTCAGGTTCGAGAGGGTGAGGTTCAGCCCCATGTCCTTTCCCGTCCCGCTCACCTGCATCTGCATCTGCGTAGGGAAATTCCGTCCCGCAAACTCCCGGAAGCCGGCATACGTCCAGCAGAAGCTGCCTTTGTCGCCGGCGTTGCGGCCTTTCACCTGCAGTTCGTCAATGCGCACCGCCTTCTCGTTGGTGTAGAAGGTATAAGCCAGTTTTGGCGTATCGGTGAGCGTGAGCAGCGTGTGCGCCCCCTTGTGGCTGAGATGGAAACGCGCGGTCTGGGCGTTAAGCTTGCGTTGTCCCGGCACGAACAGCTCGTTCCAGAAAAGCGACTGCAAGGCATAGAAGTCCAGGTTAGCCTGCCGGAGGAAACTCACCTCCGAATAAGCCGCCCGCACATACTGCTTGTTGATGCGGTCCACCATCAGCACATCCTGCGGCGTAAATTCGAGCACAGCCACCTCAAAACCGAGTGCGCGGAGCGAGAGGCGCACCACGTCGTCGCGCTTCATGCGCAGCTGTCCGCTCACATTGAGATCCTTGCCCATGCCTTGCAAGCTGACTTTGGCCGAGGCCGTGATGCAAGGCCGGTTCACCTGCATGCCGGCCACCTTGGTGACATAGGCCGCCGCAGCCTCGGCAGCGGCTTCCGCCTTTGCGGTGGCCTGTTCGGCCGGAGCCGGTGATTTTTCCTTCGTAACGTGTTGTCCCGATCGGCAAGCGGCCATCAGGAGGCAGCAAGCCAGTAAGCATATCAGTTTTTGCATATTCTTAAATCATGATTCAAAACATAGGAAAGCAGAGCGATGTCCCCGATGTCAGGGCCTGCGCCGCCAGATTTTCCGTTGCAGCACCTTCTTCTGCGCCTTGTCGGTGGTCAGCTGCAACGCCTTTTTCCAGTATTCTGGAGCCAGTTTCTTATCTCCGGCATGGTAGAAGATGTCCCCTGCGTGGTCAAAGATAGATGCGTTCTCCTCCGTTTCGGGCGTATAGCGCAACGCCTCCTCCATATAGATTTGCGCCTCGCGGTAACGTCCCAGTTTGAAGAGAATCCAGGCATACGTGTCGAGATAAGTAGCATTCTGCGGCTCCACCTCCACCGTCCGTCGGCTCATCGGCTCGGCCTTTTCCAGATTCCTCCCCTCCACGGAAAGGAAGTACGCATAGTTGTTCAGGCAGAAAAGGTTCAGTGGGTTATATTCCAGCGAGCGGTCGTAAGCCAGGTACGCCTCCTCCGTCAGGTGGCTGTCGTGGAGCACGTCGCCCAGCAGGGCCAACACGTCCGATGCCAGCTGCGGATCCGTGTTTTCGTCCACGAGCTCCGCTCCGCGCTGCAACACGCGGATGGCCTCCGCGTTGTTTCCCGAGCGGTAATGAGCCTCCCCTTCGTAGTAGTAGAAGGTTATTTCCGAAGGGTCATACAGTTCCCCTTCGCGGCAGATTTGCGCCACGCGGTTCATGTCGCCCCGCAGCAGCATATACTGCAATATCTGCAGCCGCGCCTTCGTGTAGTCGGGTTCAATTTCGAGAATGCGGTACATCACCCTCATCACCGAATCGGCTGGCATTTTCCTTTCTATCATGTAATAGGCTTGCAGCTCCGCCATGTCGCGGTTCTCCTGTGGTTCGGCCAAAGCCTGGCGGAACAGGTTGAGCACCGGTGTCGAGTCAGCCCGCGCCTTGATATTGTCCACAGCATAGGCGCGCATAGCCTCCAGCCGTGCCCCGCTTTGCGTCCGGGGGTTGAGCACCACGCGGTTGAGCAAGTCCAGGTAGAGCGAGTCGGCGCGTGCCGCCTTGTAGTAAGCCAGCAGCGAGAGCTGTGCATAACTGTTGTCAGGCTCGGCAGTCAGCACGTCGCGATAGATGTCCAGTGCGCGTTCGTGGTAACCATGTTGGTCGTAAAGGTCACCCATGAGCACACGGTAGCGCAGGTCGAGCGGATACTCCGCGCAGAGTTCCTCCAAAGCCTGGTAAGCGTGCTCGTCGTCCTTCATGGCCAGGTACGTCTGGAATTTCTCCATGCTGAGTGCCTCGCTCCGTCCGTCGAGGCGTTCCAGGCGTTCCAGCGTGCGAATGGCACCGGCATAGTCACCGCTGGTTTTGTAGAGCCACGCGAGGTTGGCCAGCGTTTCGTAGGTCAGGTTGGCATCGGCTATTTCCTCGTAGAGCCTGATGGCCTCGCGGTACTGCGCACTGTTGGCCAGGTAGGTGGCCAGCGTTTCCTTGTAATAGAGATTGTCGGGAGCCAGCTCCGTGGCCCTGCGGAGCAGCGAGTCGCCCTCGGCGCGTGCCAGCGTGTCGGAGTAAGTGGAATAGGAAAGTTTGAGCACCGCCATTTCGTAGACAGCCTCCGGCGCGGCAGGTTTCAGGCGCAGCGCGGCATCGAGCAGTTCAAACTCCGCGTCAATCTGTTCGCGTTGCTTTTGGCGCACGGCCTCGAGGAAGAGTTTGTTGAAAGCGCGTTCCGTGCGATAGTCAGCCTCAGTCATGGCCACCTGATGGGCCACCTTGGGCTGGCGGAACACATCGGTGGGTTTCGCCGTCCGTGGTGGCTGCGTCCGGCAGGCCGAAAGCAGGCAGACCAGCATGAGGAGTGCTAAAGGCAAACGATACATGAGCGGAAAATTCATGAAAAGAAAGAGTCACACGCCCGAATGTCCAAAGCCGCCTTCACCGCGTTCCGTATCGTCGAGCGTTTCCACGGCTTCCCACTCGGCGGTTTCGTGGCGCGCCACCACCAGCTGTGCTATGCGGTCGCCATCGGCGATGGTGAAAGGTTCGGCCGAGAGGTTGGCCATGATCACGCCGATTTCGCCCCGGTAGTCGGCATCGATGGTGCCAGGAGTGTTGAGCAGGGTGATGCCATGCTTCAGTGCCAGTCCGGAGCGCGGCCTCACCTGTGCCTCATAGCCTGCCGGCAGGGCGATGCGCAGCCCGGTCGGCACCAGGCAACGACCCATCGGGGGCAGGATGACCGGGGCGTCAAGATTGGCCCGCAGGTCGACACCTGCACTGAGCGGAGTGGCATACTGGGGCAGTGGGTGGTGCGAGTGGTTGATTATCCGTATTTTCATGTCGTGCTGAGGATAGGTTATTATTGAGCAAAAGTACATCTTTTGGAAGAAACGCCTGCGGCTTTGCGCTGAAAAAGCAATGACGCATGGAATATTTGCTACCTTTGCAAGGCTTCTATGGTTTTGATAGATTTCTTTAGCCTACTATAGAGCTCTATGGAAATCTATAGTTTTCTATAGTCATCTATAGCCTTCCATTTCCCTTAAACCCCTCCGCTCATGAACTGGCAAGACCTCATTTCGTCCAAAAGATTCGGCAAAACCGAAACGCAGAAACCGCTCGAAGAAAGGCGCACGGAGTTTCAGCGCGACTACGACCGCCTGATTTTCTCGGCGGCCTTCCGGCGCATGCAAAACAAAACGCAGGTGTTTCCGCTGCCGGGCAGTGTGTTTGTCCACAACCGCCTGACGCACAGCCTGGAGGTGTCGAGCGTGGGCCGCTCGCTGGGCACCGACGTGGGGCGCGAACTGATGGCCGTCCACCCGGAGCTGGCCGACACGGAAATCACCGGCCTGGGGGCTATCGTCAGCGCGGCCTGCCTGGCCCACGACATGGGGAACCCGCCCTTCGGCCACTCGGGCGAAAGAGCCATCCGCACCTACTTCAGTGAGGGCGGCGGCAGCCGGCTGCACCGCTACGTCAAGCCTGAGGGGAAGGACCTCTCGGAACAGGAGTGGCTGGACTTCACGCGCTTCGACGGCAACGCCAACACGTTCCGTCTGCTCACGCACCAATTCAACGGCAGGCGCAGGGGGGGCTTCGTGATGACCTACGCCACGCTGGCCGCCATCGTGAAATATCCCTACGGTTCGGAACGCGCGGTGGCGAAACCCAAGTTCGGCTACTTCGAGCCAGAGCGGCACACCTTTCTGCACATCGCTCGCGAGCTGGGCATTGACCTGCTGCCCACCCCCGATGGCGGAACGCGCCATGCCCGCCACCCGTTGGTGTATCTCGTCGAGGCCGCTGACGACATCTGCTACGAAATCATGGACATCGAGGATGCCCACAAGCTGCGGCTGCTGTCCGAGGAGCTGACAATGGACCTCTTCCTCGGATTTTTCGAACCGCACGAGCAGCAGCGGCTCAAAGAAGTCTATGCGCACGAAACGGACGTTGACGACCAGATTGTGTACTACCGTTCGTGCGTCATCAACGCGCTGGAGCGGGCTTGCGTGCGCATTTTCATGGACCACGAGGAGGAAATCCTCCACGGCAGCTTCAAGGGTTCCCTCATCGACCACCTGCCGCCCCTGCTCCACAAGGCTTATCGACGCTGCGAGGAGATTGCGGCAGGCCGCATCTACCGTTGCAAGGAAGTGACGGACGTGGACTTGGCGGGTTACCGCATCATCTACACGCTGCTGGAGCTGTTCACCGACGCGGTGATGGCTCCCGAAAAGGCTTACTCGCAACTGCTCCTGGCACAGGTGCCTTCGCAGTATGAAGTTCATGCTCCGCGCATAGGCAACCGGCTGATGGCGGTGCTGGACTATCTGTCGGGCATGACGGACGTGTACGCGCTCAACCTGTACCGCAAAATCAACGGACACTCGCTGCCGAGCGTATAGGAAACCGGCGGACGGCATAAACATATTCACCTTCCGGCGGAAACTTCTGTACTGGGGACAAAATTGTCCCATGCCGTCACTGTTGTCTACGGATTTTGTAATCGTCACAGCCCTTCCCGATAAATATTTTTCATAATTTATCCTTTATCCGATAAAATCCATACTTTTGCAAGCGCACGGTATATGCCGCCCCAGCCACCCATGCAGTGAGCTGTCGGCAGCCTTGTGCGCCATCGTTCCGGGCGGAGAGCCGCCCCAACCCTAACGCATCATTATTCCCCTTAATTATTTACTATGAACAAGATTACACGAATCTTCTCCTTGTTGCTGTGTCTGGTATTGGCCGGTCACGGCTATGCAGCAGTCCCCGTTGAGGTGACTACCATCGAGAATGGCGAGTTTGCCGAGGGCACGGTCTGGTACACGATGACCATCGGTGCCAGCAAACTGCGCATTTCCAACAACAACGGTGCCGAGTACATCAAGCTGGGCGGCCAGATTACCGGTGCCGATGCCGAGCTGTGGTGCTTCGCCGGCAACGAGACCGACGGCTACCTTATATATAATAAGGAAGCTGGCGCATCGATGGCCTTGGCCGCTCCCACCGCCATGCTGGGCACCACGGGCGGTGCGTCCTACGCCATCCTGAAAGATGCCGCCGCCCCTGGCGACGGTTACACCAACCTGTGGGATATGGCCGAGGCCACGCAGAAATCCAACGGACAGGCCGTAGGCGTAACGGGCGGTTTCTACATCAATGAACACGGCTATTCCGCCAACATCCTGAACAACCGCGACAGCAAGCTGGCCTTCTGGTCGCAGGGCTACGACGAAGGTTCCGTCATCCTGATCGAGGCTGTCACGGCCACCTATACGGTCGACATGACCACCGGTACGTACACCTCCACCAACGCTGCCGGCACCTGGGCCTCGGTATGGTCGTCAAATTCCACCTCGCCGCAGCTCACCCTCAGCACTGGTTTCAACAACATGGCCAAGAACGGCGACAACCTGACCCTCGCCTCCGGACAGGCCCAAAACAGCGTGTACACCATCTCGGCCGGCAGCGACTACATCATCACCGGCTACAAATTCCAGTTCAAGAACAAAGTTGCCAACAGCAATACCCTGAAACTGACCGCCGGCGGAACGGAATACAGCGTAACCGACGAAGCACAAAGCCTTGAAATGACGGGGCTGAAGGAGGTTGCGGCCCAGTTCACCCTGAACGGCCACAACCATGAGATGGAGTTGAGCAACTTCACCGTCAGCATCAGCCGCAGCTTCCGCCAGCCGGAGCCTCAGCAGGACCTCTTCATCACCGACGGCAGCCGTGCGCCCTACCGCATCCCGGCCATCGCCAAAGCGCACAACGGCAACCTGATTGCCATCAGCGACTACCGTCCCTGCGGCGGCGACATCGGCTTCGGCGAGGTGGACATCGTGGCACGCATCTCGAAGGACAACGGCCAGACCTGGGGCGATGAGTTCACCATCGGCGACGGCACGGGCGTAAGCGGTGACGTAGACTGCGGCTTCGGCGACGCCGCCGTGGTGGCCGACAGCGAGAGCGACGAAGTGCTGCTCATCAGCGTTTGCGGCAACACCGTGTACAGCGCCAGCACCACCACGCGCGAAAACCCCAACCGCGTGGCACGCTTCCGCAGCCATGACAACGGACAGACCTGGGAGGCTTACGAAGAAATCACCGAAAGCATCTACACCCTCTTCGACCAGAGCGCACTGGGTGCTGTGCAGAGCCTCTTCTTCGGCTCCGGCCGCATCTGCCAGAGCCGTCAGGTGAAGGTGGGCCAGTACTACCGTCTGTACGCCGCCCTCTGCGCACGCCCCGGCGGCAACCGCGTCATCTACTCCGACGACTTCGGCCAGACCTGGAAGGCACTGGGCAGCATTGACATCTCGCCCGCTCCCGGCGGCGACGAGCCGAAGTGTGAGGAACTGCCCGACGGACGCGTCATCCTCAGCTCGCGCACCTCTGGCGGCCGCATCTTCAACTTCTTCACCTACACCAACGTGGAAACCGGTGAAGGAAGCTGGGCCAACGCAGTGACCTCGAACGCCGGAACAAACGGTGTGAACGCTGCGGGCAACTCGACCAACGGCGAAATCCTCATCCTCCCCGTGAAGCGCAACGCTGACAACGCCGAAATGTACCTCGCCCTCCAGTCCGTGCCCTTCGGCAGCGGACGCGCCAACGTGGGCATTTACTATAAGGAACTCTCCTCGCTCAGCGACCTGAAGGACGTGACGGCCTTTGCCTCCGGCTGGGACGGCAGCCATCAGGCAAGCTACATCGGCTCGGCCTACTCCACCATGATTGTGCAGGCTAACGACTCCATTGCCTTCTTCTACGAAGAGGAAACCTACGGCAGGGCCTATACCAATGTCTACAAACAGTACTCCGTGGAAGGTATCACCGACGGTGCTTACTCCTACTACCCCGCCGCTGACCGCACAGCCTTCGTCACCAACTTGCTGCGCGAGAACGTGGCTTCTGTTTCCGACCTCGAACAGGGCGACGCTGTGGGCATGATCGACGCTGCCAAGGCCGACGAACTGCTGGCTTCCCTCAACGGCGTGGCCGACGTTTACGCCGCCAACCCTACCGTACAGGGCTATGCCGATGCCATGGCCGAGATGGAGGCCAAGATGGCCGCCGCCAAAATCCAGCTGGAAGAAGGTAAGGTGTACACCCTGTGCAATAAAGACCGCGCCGCCAACCCTTTTCTCGGCACGAGCCAGAACAATGACAACATTGACGGCTCGCACAAGAGGTACCAAGGATATGCCGCTCCCGAAAGCGGCGTGCAGGAGTTTTCCTTCCAGCTCAACGAGGACGGCACGTGGCTTATCTACAACGAAGAAGCCCAGACTTACATGAGCCGCACCCAGAACTATTACAAGACGGTGTTCCAGGTGGCCGACCGCGCTGATGCCGGCTCTTACCGTGTGACCTCGGGCACGGACGGATGGTCCATCCTGACCAGCACCGACCCCGTGGCTGCCGCCATCCCCTCCCTACACCTCGACGGCTCGAACCAGCTGGTGCAGTGGACCACCTCGGAAGGTGCTTCCATGTGGAAAATCGTACCGACGGGCAAGCAGACACTTATCGAAGACATCCTGACCGCTGCACCCGAGGAAGTGAAAATGTACGACCTGCAGGGCCGCCGCCTGCTCCAGGCTCCAGCACAGGGCATCTTCATCACGTCGGACCGCAAGAAGCATCTCAAAAAGTAACACGTTGACTGAAACCTGAACATTGAAAGAGTTGGAAAGTTTGACGGACACGGCCTGAAAGCGACCCCGAGGTTGGCAAAGGCTTTCCCCGGACTTTCCAACTCATTTTGTGGAACAGGGCTGCCGCTCCGCAGCGTGCGCCCCGCTCCCCTTCCCATCCACACTGAAAATCATGAAAGTAATCAATCTGGGAGAACACTCCTCCGTCATCAACGCCTACATGGCACAACTGCGCGATGTGAACGTGCAGGGCAACCGCACCCTCTTCCGCCGCAACCTGAAACGTGTGGCCCACGCCATGGCGTACGAAGTGAGCCGCACGCTCCGCTATTCTGAAAAAACCATCCAGACCCCGCTGGGCGTGAAGGCCGTGCCCACCTGCGACGACCGCTTGGTCATTGGCACCGTGCTGCGCGCCGGACTGGCCTTTCACGAGGGATTTCTCGACATCTTCGACCAGGCCGACTCCGCCTTCGTGGCGGCCTACCGCGAGGAGGGAACGCCGGGCGAGCTGAAAATCCACGTGGACTACATGGCCGCACCCGCGTTGGAAGGCTGTACCTTCCTGATGGTAGACCCTATGCTGGCCACGGGCGGCAGTCTGGAACTGTCCTACCGCGCCTTCCTGCGCCACGGCACACCGGCGCACCTCCACCTGTGCTGCGTCATCGCTGCCGAAGCGGGCATCAGCCACTTGCAGGAAGTGTTCCCCTCGGACGACGTGACGCTCTGGGTGGCCGGCGTGGATGCCGAACTGAACGCCGATGCCTACATCGTGCCCGGGCTGGGCGATGCGGGCGACCTCTCCTTCGGGCCGAAACTCAGCAACCCAAGTAACTTTATAACCTCATAACCTTATCCCTCATAACCTCCGAAACTTAAATTCTTCATTATACATTGTCCATTCCATCCATGATGTCCATCCTCCGGAAATACCGCGCCTACATCCTTTTGGAAAAAGGGTTGTCGGAGAACACGCGCAAAGCCTACGCCAGCGACGTGGAGAAGCTGCTCGGCTTCCTGGCCGACGAAGGCATCGACGTGCGCAGCTGCACCCTTGACGACCTGCACCGCTTTGCCGCCTCGCTCCACGACATAGGCATCTCGGCTGTTTCCGTGGCCCGCATCCTGTGCGGCGTGCGCTCCTTCTTCACCTTCCTGCTGCAAGACGGCTACATAGAAGCCGACCCCACGGAACTGCTGGAGTCGCCCAAGAAGCCGGAACACCTACCCGCCGTGCTCACGCTCCAGGAGGTCGACGCGCTGGAGGCGGCCATCGACCAGAGCCTGCCCGAGGGAAGGCGCGACCACGCCATGATCGAGGTGCTCTACAGTTGCGGGCTGCGTGTGAGCGAGCTCTGCGGACTGCAACTGAGCGACCTCTTCCTCGACGAGGGCTTTCTGCGCGTCACGGGCAAGGGCAACAAGCAGCGGCTCGTGCCCGTCTCGCCCAAGGCAGTGGGCGAGCTGAAAAGGTGGACGGACGAGCGGCGGCTCATCGACATCCGTCCCGGCGAGGAAGACTATGTGTTTGTGAGCCACCGCCGGGGGCGGCACCTCTCGCGCATCACGGTGTTCCACAACCTGCAAGTCTACGCCCGGCTGGCAGGCATCGAAAAGAACATTTCGCCACACACGCTGCGCCACACCTTTGCCACCCACCTGCTGGAGGGCGGGGCCAACCTGCGCGCCATCCAGGCGATGCTCGGCCATGAGAGCATAGCCACCACGCAGCTCTACACCCACCTGGACCGCTCCTTCCTTCGCGAACAAGTGCTCTGCCATTTGCCACGCAACCACCGGGAGTGAGCCTCTCCGGAACTTTGCACACAAGTTTCGGAGGGTATGAGGGATGAGGTTATGAGGTTATAAAGTTACTGTTAGAAGTTTTCGCATATCAGAAAAGACGATACTCCGAGGGTAACTTTATAACCTCATAACCCAGAGAGCGAAGCGACCCTAACCTAATAACCTTATAACCTTATAACCTCATAACCTCATCCCTCATAACCTCATCCCTCATAACCTCATCCCTCATAACCTTCAAGACAAAATGAAGGGCTACCCCGGATTTTCCCAAAAAGCCCTTTGCCGAAAAAACCATAAATAAGTAAGTTTGCCACCGTTAACCCAACGTACGACAAACTTACTTATCTGTTTTATGACACATTTTACACTTTCCAAACTCCTCTGCCTGCTGTTCGGGCTGCCCTTCTGCCTGAACGCCATGAGCCAGACCGCCTTCCAGCGGCAAGCCATGCAAAAGGCACGCGCCCAATGGGAAACCCACCAGCTGCACGCCATGAAACCCGGCCAACCCGTCCGCGTGGCCGAGGAGTCGGCTGCGGTCCAAGACCCCAAAACGCTGACCAACCTGCCGGCGGACTCCGCCATCTTTGTGCAGAACTTCATCGATGCCGAAGCGGGCGACACCATCGGCTACAGCACCATCCTCGACACGGACCTGCTGGCCTACTTCATGGGCAACACCATCACGAAAATCCAAACCGTAGTGCCGGCGGGAGCCGCCTGGGGCGAACTCTGGGTAGTGGATGCCAACACCCCGACCGACACACTGTACAAGGCTCCCCTGCCGGCCGACTATCCCGGAGACGAAATCGGCGAATATCCCTGCAACGTGAAAATCGACTCGCTGCGGATGCTCAACGTGGGATTTACCGTTTACTTTGACCAACAACACGAGCTGCACGCCCACATCGTGCCCTGCAACCGCAACGGCGCGTTCCTCGTGTACGACAGCAAGGTAGGAAAGCCCTATGCCCTCGACTATACCTATATGCGCTACTTCATGTACGGCGACCCGCACCTCTGCTACGGCATCTACCTGAACTGCGTCACCGAAGGCGAGGCCGGACTGAAGCCCTACGAAATCAAGCTGGACGATGTGACCCACACCCGTTCCTTCATCGGCGAAGAAGAAGCCACATTCGGCATCGGCATCACCAACTACGGCACGGAGGGCATCCCCTCCGCCACGCTGCGCTGCCGCCTCGGCGATGCCACGGAGGACCTCGCCTTCAACAAACCGCTGGGCTACCTCTACTACGGCTACATCGAATCGTCGCTGCCCACGCCCCACGAAGCCGTGCGCGTGCCCCTCACGGTGCAGCTCGTTGAAGTGGGAGGCGAGGACGTGTCGGCCGGCGAGAGCGAAGCCAGCGGCTCCATCACGAAGGTGGACCCCGCCCTCTCCGTGAACCGCATGGCGGTGATGGAGGAGTTTACGGGAGGATGGTGCGGATGGTGTCCGCGCGGAGCCAGGGCCATCGAACTCCTGATGGAAGATTATAGTGACCGCTTCATCCCCATTGCCGTCCATCAGAACGACGCGCTGGAGTCGGAGGACTTCATGTACGTGCTGAGACAATACGGCACGAACGGTTTTCCCGGATTTGCCATGAACCGGCTCGTCAGCGGCGACCCCTACTACGGCAGCAGCGAATACGGCGGCGGCAACATGGGCGTGAAGAAGGACATCGCCCACATCCGCGAACTGCCCTGCGAAGCCACGGTGCAGATTGCGGACTACGCGCTGGACAACGACACGAAGGAACTGCAGATCACCACTTCCACCTCCTTCAGCATCGACTGCGCCACGGCTCCCTACCGCCTGACCTACGCGCTGACGGAGGACAGTCTGAAAGTGGCACAGAGCAACTACTATTCCACCGATTACGGCGGCTCGCTCGACAATACGCCGGACGACCTGGCGGACCTCGTGAGCATGCCGGGCAAGTATTGGGCCGTTTGCGACCACGTGGCTCGCAGCATCACGGAGCCGGAAGGCGTGGAGGGCACCATCAGCGCACCCATCGAAAAGGGAAAGGCGCAGTCCTTCACTTACCGCATGACGCTGCCCGAGAATATCGTGAAACCGGAGAACGCCACGCTGATTGTCCTGCTGATTGACCAGGGAACGAAGGAAATCCTCAACGCCGCCTCGGCACCGCTGAGCGCACTGAGCGGCATTGATGCCGTGAAAGCAGAAACAGCAACGCCGAAGGTGGAAGTCGTCGGCGGACAGTTGTGCGTAGAGGTTGCCGATGCCGAAGTCCGCGTCTACAATGCCGCCGGCGCACAGGTGGCCGCACGCCGCGTGAACGGCCAAGCCGGCTTCTGCCTCGCACCGGGCTGCTATGTGGTACGCACAAGCAACGGCAACGGCACGCATACGGCGAAGGTAGCTCTGTAAAGTATGATTATTGGTGAACGGTAAAACGGTTTCTTTACACGAATAATATACGTTCTATTCATTCATTCAAGGCAAAATCCCTTCGGGGCGCAAGTTCAAGGCCGTCAGGCTGCGTCCCGAAGGGGTTTTGCCTTGAATGCTTCTGGCCTACCTTATCGGTTTCAGGTGATGATTTTTTAGGACGCGATGAATACTCCGCAGACTTACGGCCTTGAGGATCCCATTGTATCACTGAAGTTACGGGAAGCGGCCCACACCCGCAAAAAGGTCACGGAACATTTCACCATTAACCGCCCATCCATTCACGCTCTTCTATACGTATTTTTGTCCTCCAAAAAATCATTCAAAGCTTCAAGACCAGCCGGTTCCTGTTGATTTCCAATGTTTTTTGGTGTGAAACATTGCCTTTTCAAATATTCACACCGCGCGTTCATGATTATGCCGCTTGGTTCCTGGTTTTGAGGCGGTTTCCCGGTTTGAAGCTTTGCTTTCTCCGTCCTTCGCAAGCGTTCACCGCCGTGTGAATGCTTTGAAATCCAATCCTTCACACAAAAAACCATTGAAAATCTGAAGGAAACTCGCCCTGTGTGAAGGAGGTGAATGCTTTTTCGGGGAATTATTTACGTATATACACGCACGTATAGGTCATCGTCAAAACAGGTTGCGGCCTATGCAGCGTGACAGAACATCCTCCCCTTTCCGACTGGACAATGCGTGAAGTCCTCCTCACAAGTCCCGGACTTGTTCGCACAACTCCCGGACTTGTAAAAACAACTCTTGGACTTGTAAAAACAACTCCCGGACTTGTGGAAAAAACACGTCATCTCCCCTTCACCTTTTCACATCCGAAACGCAAAAAATTACGGCAGACAGTAATTCAGACGGCGGTGGTGTGTCCCGCTCCCAACAGGCTGACATTTTCACGATGACACCACACAAATTTTTCAATTTTACGCTCTTTTATCGCCTTAACTTGTCAAAACGAAAGAAATTTTTGATTTTTATTTAATCTTTTTCTTCAATTTTCTTGGAAATCTCTCACGCGGTAACTATTTTTGCGCACGAATAATAACCTGAAAAACGCCCTGCCAGACCCGTCTGTAGTCTGTCGGGGCGTACCATTTCTTTTCTGTCAGACCCTATTTTTCGCATTACTCATTTAGTTTATATTTACATTTTTAGAACCTTATGAAGCTATTCAGAAGTTTCACATTGCTGTTCCTGTGCTCATTGTGCCAATGGGCAACGGCACAGCCTCAACGCAGGGCTGAAGCTAACGCCCAGTTCTTTCAGGCTACGGCCCAACAAAGCCGCGCCGCCCAACGGGTGGACGAAGCGGGACAATGGACCTCGCTGGGAACCGGACGGATGCGCGACGACTTTTTCACCACGCTCTACGTGGTGGAGTGTTTGGAATTTGACGTGGAAGTGGAAGAGAGCGTGGAAAAACCCGGCCTGTACCGCGTGGTGACTCCTTACCGCAACTATCCTTACGCCTCGACCAAGCCGCTGGACGAAGACACCTACATGCTGGTGGATGCCACCGACCCCGACCACGTGTTCCTGCACCGTTACAAAACGGGCTTCGACTTTGAAACCGAGGCGGAAAACGAATCCCAGTTTATCATTGAGATTTACTCCATTGCCGGCTACAAATACGACCACGAGGGCAACCTTGACGGAGCCATTGAAGACGGTGCCTGCGGCACGCTGCGCAACGGCTGCATCACCTTCCCCGTCGGCTCGCTGTTAGTGAAATACGCCTCTTCGCCGGACGAGCAATGGCGTTTTGCCAACTACAACAACGGCTTCCGCCTCAAACTGCCGGGAGCTCCTGACCTCGACGTGTCCATCACCGTGCTCGACCTCATCAAGGGCACCGACAAGGACCAGCTGTCCGTCCACTTCAACGTAGGCAGCGGCTGCGAGAAGGTGCGCGTGGCCATGTTCCAGGGCGAAGCCAGCAACGACTCGCTGGCCGCCATGCACGCCGGCACCTGTGCCTACCAGGACATCACTTCCTCGCAGGAGGTGCTCTTCGACTACTCCGCCGACGGCATCTACACCATCATCGCCGTGCCTTACTACAACGGCGAGCCGCAGCAGCCGGCCCATATTACGCAGGAACTGAAGTTCTACAACGTGGGCTGGAACTCTCTGGGACAGGCTCTCTATACAGAGGCTTTCCTCGCTGACTGCGAAGTGCCCATTTCCGGCATCACGAGCTGCACCTACGCCGTCGACGTGGAAGAAAGCACGGAACGCCCGGGCTACTTCCGCCTGGTGGACCCCTACGGCACCAACTATCCCTACTCCAACTCGCTCACCTACGACAACTCGCGCCATTACTACATGGAGATTGACGCCACCGACCCCGCTTGCGTTTCCATCAAGCAGATGGAGGACGGCTGCGGCTACGACATGGGCTACGGCAAGATGGTGCTCTGGTCAAAGGCCGACCGTGCGCTGGAGCAAGGCAAGACGAAGGAGGAGGTGAAGGAGTTGGGCTACTTCGGTACGCTGGAAGGCAACGTCATCACCTTCCCGAAGGACATGCTCCTCATCAACTTCCCCGACGTGCTCGCCACCTGGTACTGGGCCAACAACAAATCGAAGTTCAACCTCGAACTGCCGGAAGGTGCCTACACGGGCATCCACAGCGCAGACAGCGCACAGGCCGCCGGCGAGCCGGTTTACTACAACCTGCAAGGCTGCCAAGTGGCCAAGAGCCAGCTCACACCGGGCGTTTACGTGAAACGCCAAGGCAAGAGCGCACAGAAAATCATCGTGAAATAACCTATTTTATTTACTAACCCCACCGTCCCGGCAACGGGACGGTATAAATTTTTTCAGCTTATGAGAAAAGTAACTTTACTGCTGAACAGCCTGCTGTTGATGCTGGCTACAGTGGGAAGTACGGAAGCTGTGGCACAGAAAGGTGTCAACCGCCTGCCGGCTCCACTGACTAAAGTTGCAGCTCCCGGCGCTCAGAAGAAAGCTCCTGCAAGAGTGATCGACGTGAACGCAGACAAAGCTTTGGGAGTAAAGATGTATGCCTCGACGCAGACAGACTGGCAAAACGACCCCGGTCTCATCCGTTTCTATTCGGGCAATACCTATGAGACCGAGAAGGTGGCCATCATGGCCGACCGGGACACTGACCCCAGCCGCCGCGTGACCATGTTCGGCGGTACACTCTACACCGACCCCGAAACGAATGAAACGGCTTACGTCGGCTTCCAGGGTGTCACCTATGACCTGGGTTATGGCTCTTGGCCGCACAACTTCATGAAGTTCAACCCTGAAACCGGCGAACGTACCATCATCAGCGAAGAAATCAAACAACTGCAAAACACCTGGTTGCTCGTGGAGGGTATGTGCCAGAACCCTGTCACCAAAGAGTTGTGGGCTATCTGCCGAGACTCTCTTGACCTGGTTTCCCACATCGGTACGATTGACCCCGAAAGCGGCGAATTGCTTGATGACACGAAGCTGGGTTACTACTATCCCGCCTTTGCCATCGATGCTAAGGGACAGTTCTGGGCCATCCGCTGCGACATGCAGCCCAGCACGGAAGAGGAAGGCTACTTCACTGTAGAAGGCTCTTACCTCACCCGTCTGGACCCCGAAAATGACTTTGCTGAAATCGAACCGAAGGAAATCACTCTGGGTTCTTGGGACGGAAGCTCCAATCCTTTCAAGATTTGGTACAACAACACCATCGCATTCGACTACAGCACGGGTGAACTCTACGGTCTCCTCTGCCAGTTCAACGAATGGGGATACTCCCAACAGTATCTGTACTACATCGATACAGCAACGGGTAACCTGTCGAACCCCATAGACAAAGACGACCGCACCGCCGGCAGCGGTTGCCACGACATGTCTTGGGGCTTGGCCATTCCTTCCTACTTTGCCGAAGCTCCCGAAGCTCCTGCACGCGTAGAAAACCTCTCGAGCACTTTCTCTGAAGACGGCTCACAGGTAATCCTGACCTGGACGAACCCCACGCTGAGCTGGGGCGGCGACGAGTTGGCCAAGATTGACGCCATCAACATCTACCGCAACGACCTCGACAGTGAACCTATCGCTGTGCTGACCGACGGACTTACTCCGGGTGCCGAAGCCAGCTGGACTGACGAAGCTCCCGTTGACGGCATCAGCACTTACTACGTACTGGCTTGCGTGGATGAGCAGAAAGGTATTCCCAACAGCTGGAATGTTTACGCCGGCGAAGATACTCCTGCTGAAGTGCAGAACATCCAGATCAGCCGCGACGGCAGCAAAATCAACCTTTCGTGGGAAGCTCCCACTCAGGGACAGCACATGGGTGCCTACGATGCCGCTACGCTTACTTACAGCGTACAGCGTTTGCCCGACTCTGTGATGGTGGCAGAAAACATCGTGGAAACCGCTTTGGTTGACAAGAACCTGCCCGCTCTGATGAACTACTCTTACATCATCACACCTGCCACCAATAAGGGTGCCGGTGAACCCGCCGAATCGAATTCCGTCATGGCCGGCCCCGCTTACGAGGTGCCTTACACCACTGAGTTTGCCAACTATGCCGAAGCCGATGCCTGGACCATCGTGGACAACAACGCCGACTGGACGATGTTCTACTACTCTAGCTGGGATCCCAGCTGCACTGGTTTGGCATTCTATACCAACAGCTACGGCAACAGCGATGACTATGCCATCTCTCCCTCTGTGAAGCTGCAGGCAGGCCACACCTATAAGGTGGAGTACGACATCTACTTTGCTTATGTTGACTCGGAAGACCAGCCCACGAAGCACGACTTCGACATCACCGTGGGTGAAGGCACTACTGCCGAGGCTCAGGCCACCGTATTGAAGGAAGTTCGCCAGTTCGGCAACGACCAGATGTACAGCCGCCACAAGTTCGACGCCCAGTTCACTCCCGAGGCTGACGGCGAATACAACTTCGGACTCCACTGGCTCACCGCCAATACTTATGACAACCTGACTCTCTGCGGTGCCAGCATCAAGGAAGTGGTTAACAAAGACATGGCCGTCAAGAGCGTGAAGGGTGCTACCAACCCGAGCAACAACACGCCCGCTGACTACAAGGTGACCGTTGCCAACGAAGGCCGCCTCGAAGCATCCAACTATGTAGTGAAGATGGTTCGCATTGATGGCGAGAACCAGGTGGTACTGGGTCAGACCGAAGTGGCCGACGTGCTCGCTGCCGGTGAAGAGACCGTCATCACCGTGACCGCCCTGCCCGACATGGAAGGTGAAACGCAGTATGCCGCCGTTGTGGAACTCGAAGGCGACGAACTGGCAGCCAACAATATGTCCGCTCCGTTCGACGTGACCGTTTCGCCTGAAGGCACCGTGCCTTTCAACGCTGAAGCCAACACGAACGAGAACATGAACGATGTGACCGAACTGCCGTTCTACTTCTGGAAGGATTACAGCACGACACAGTCTATCTACTATCCTACTGACTTCCAGGAACCGCTCTCCGGCACAGCTACCATCAGCCGTCTGGCCTTCGAATACAGAGACAATGATGGTGGAGTAGTTACCGACGTTCCTGTGAAGATTTATCTCGGTACCACCGACATTGAAGCTTATGAAGCTGAAGCCGGCAGCTGGGGTTCAGTAGTAGCTCTCGATCAATGGATTCCTCTGACTGACCAAGTGCTCGTTTATAAAGGTACCTTCTCCTCGAAGCTCGGCTCTAACCTCCTCATCTTTGACCTCACCACTCCGTTCGACTATGACGTGAACCAGAACCTCGTAGTTACCGTTCAGGAAGAGAGCGTTCAGGAGAACAAGTGGCCGATTCTCTTCAAGACTTACGCATTTGACGGCTACTCCGAAATCTACCGCACACTGCGCTACGGCAGCAACAGCCAGCAGTTCGACTTTGAAAGTGCCGACATGCTCGTAGGTGCTTGCAATGCCCGTCAAGGACTTCCCGTTCTGCACCTCGCTCTCACCTGTGACACCGGCATTAAGAACGCAACTGCAGGCGGCAACACCGCAGCTTACGACGCAGCCAATGGCAGCATCAACTTCAACGGCTTCAAGGCTGCCAAGGTTACGGTTTACAACGTAGCCGGCCAGACCGTGGCTCAGGGCAACAACAGCAAGCTGAACCTGAACAGCGGCGCTTATGTAGTGAAGGCTGTGGCCGAAGACGGCAAAGTCTACACTTCCAAGCTGCAGGTGAAGTAATCTCTCCGGATAACAGCTGACTTTATGTTTCGGAGGTTATGAGATATAAGGTTAAGAGGTTATAGTTGAGGTTATGAGGGATAAGGTTATTAGGTTATAAAATTACTATTTGAGTGGATGACATTCAGACGTTACAGTAGTAACTTTATAACCTTATAACCCAATAACCTTATAACTTTCAACCATAACCTGATAACCTCATAAACTCATAACCTCCGATACTTTAATAGCAACAACCTAACACATCTAAAAAACATGCGCAACTTATTACTTACCGCTGCCTTGGCCACCTGCTCCCTCTTGGTCGGAGCACAGACGTTTTCTGCCGGCACAAGCCTCAGCACCGCGTCTGAACTGAAAGCACGCAACGCACAAAACCCCTTCACCATCCGCAATGCCCAAAGCCCGACCGTCAAGACGGTGGCAAAGGCCGCTAAGCCCAAGAACATCAACCCGCTGGACTACGGTACGAAAGTGACGGTGATGACCGAGGACTTCTCCCTGCTCGAAACGGGCGAAATCGGCAACCCCGACGCTACGGTCAAGATGGTGGCTACTGAATACAAATATCCCTGGATCAACCTCAAGGACGAATATTTCCAGACCCCGGGATGGGGCGGCTTCAACGTGTTCCCTGCCGGCGGCGTGCTCTGCATCGACACGAAGAAGGACTACGGACACATCAACACGCCCATGCTCAACCTGGCCGCCTACGACCGCGTGGCCGTGCTGACCTTCAAGGCTCGCACAGACGAGGGCGCAACGGTTTCGGACTTCATCGTTCAGGGCGCGGAAACTTTCAACATGTCGCCCACCTGGCGGTTCCTCGACGACTACGTTTGCCCCGACATCACCGACGAATGGCAGACGTATGAATTCGTCTTCCACGACTGCGGCGAGTACACCCTGCTCAACCTCGTGCCCAACGGCCAGAGCCGCGTCTACCTGGACGATATCGAGGTGTACGTGGTCGATCCCTACATCGCCATGCCGCTGACCAAGCCCCACACGAACTACCAGGGCACCAGCTTCGATGCCAACTGGGAAGCTGTGGAGGGTGCTGAGTACTATCTGGTCAACCTCTACGAATACGATGCACTGCTCGGCGAATACGAGCTGGTGAAGGAGGATCTCAAGGCTGAGACCAACACGCTGCACATCACAGAAGTCGAGTCCGGCACCACGTACTACTACACCGTACGTGCCGTGAAGGAAGGCCACCAGTCGCTCGAAAGCTCCATGCAGGCCGTGTTCAACCTCGTCGCTCCGGTGCTCAACCCCGTCAATGGCGGAGAGGATGAGGTGGAATCCTACGACGCTTCGTGGAGCGTGGTGCCCTCGGCCAACTATTACAACTACTGGGCTTACGGCAAGCGCGTGGCAGAGGCCGACGGCGAGTTCATCGTTACCAACGAGGACTTCAACAACCTGAAGAAGTCTGACGGCAGCGACCCCGAATACACGCTGGAGGAACATGACTTCAACGTGTACAGCGACACTTACCTCGTGGGCCTTACCCAGGCCGGCTGGAACGGACAGAACTACATCCCCTACGCCGAAGGCATGGCCTGCGTCGACGCTTACCACTACCTGTACAACCACGAGCAGTCCTGCATCATCTCGCCCGAACTCGACCTCTCGAAGGACGGCGGCAAGTTCACCCTCAACGTGAAGCTGATGGGCGAAGTGTCGGCTTTCTGGGATACGGAAGGCCAGAAGCACGAGGGTGCCACGCAGTGTGCCGTAGCCATTTTCAACTACGACGAGGAAACAGGCGAATTCAACCAGGCCGAACTGGTTTACCCCGGTACCATCACGGACAGCTGGCAGGACTTCACCGTACAGCTCACGAAGGGTACCGCACGCTCCAAGGTGGGCATCTTCGGTGTGAGCTACCCTGGTAACCTCTACATCGACGACGTGAAGATCACCCAGAACTACAAGGCCGGCGAATACTTGGTTGACCCCTTCCGCTACGCCTTCATGCACCAAGGTGCTGCCATCAACGTGGAACTCCCCAACAGCCTGGCCGGCATGGAAGTTTACCACAAGGTAAGTGCTGTGAAGATGGTAGACGCTCCCGGAGTGGAGGGCAGCTACGTGGAGAGTGCCTTCTCTGACCTGGAACGCGTCAACGTGAAAGTGAGCGGCATTGAACAGGCCGACATGGAGGGTGCCGCAGTGAAGCTGCTCGGCAACCGCCTGACGGTAGTGAATCCCCACAACGAGGACGTGACGGTTTACAACGCCGACGGTAGCCGCATCGCCGCCGCCAACGCTCAGCAAACCGTAACCACGCTCCCCGTTCACGGCGTTTATATCGTCAAGGTGGGCAACAAGGTGAGCAAGATTGCCTACTAACCGCATTGTATTGCCCCCCTTAATCAAAACGAGGGTGTGTCGTAGCAGTTACGACACACCCTCGTTTCTTGTCTGGACAGCCGGAAGGAGCTGCCCTCCATATAACAAAATACCCCCCTAATTACGTTTTTTTAGGATTTCAAAGGGTGGTCTGAGCCATTTGACCCCTGCCTCGTACGTTTTGCTTCACCGTTTCGTCATCGCTTTATGCCCTTCGGCAGCCTTATTAGGGGAAAAGTTTGTCAATGTGAAAAACTAAACCTACTTTTGCTCCGAATTTTTCTTAACAATCATGGACATATTTACTCAGATGGCGGAGTACTTTGCTTCGCCGGCAGGGCAGATAGCTATCGTCATAGCTGTTTTTGCCCTTACTATCGTGGCTTTTATCGCAGACAAGGTGCGCTCCGACATTGTGGCGCTGAGCTCGATGGCTCTCTTGCTTGTGACCAACGTGCTCACACCGTCTGAAGCCTTGGCCGGCTTCTCTAACTCGGCCGTGGTGATGATGATCGGCCTCTTTATCGTGGGTGGCGCCGTGTTCCAGACGGGCCTGGCCAAAATCATCTCGGGCCGCCTGCTGAAACTGGCGGGCACGAGCGAAATCAAGCTTTTCTTCCTCGTGATGCTCGTTACCTCGGTGGTGGCGGCATTCGTGAGCAACACGGGTACGGTGGCCTTGCTGCTGCCTATTATCCTGGCCATGGCCAAATCGGCAGGAACGAGCCCCAGCAAGTTGATGATGCCCCTCGCATTCGCCAGCTCAATGGGTGGTATCCTGACGCTGATCGGTACTCCGCCCAACCTGATTGTCGACGGCTACCTGCGCGACAACGGCAAACCGGGTTTCTCCTTCTTCGACTTCCTGCCCATCGGCTTGATATGCCTCGGCGTGGGACTGGTCATGCTCTACCCGCTCTGCAAATATTTCCTCGGCAAAAAAAGTAAGGAACATGAGGAGACAGGCGAGGAACAGAGCCTGGCTTCCCTGCTCCACGAATACCATATCAATGACCTCGTGTTCCGGATCCAGGCCAAGGAGGGAAGCATGGCGCTGGAAGGACGTACCGTGGGCGAACTCGACATACGCCGCAAGTATGGCGTGACGATCCTGGAAGTGCGCCGTGCCAACCGCTCGGTGTTCAGCCCTAACATCCAAGAGTCGGTCTCGACAGATACCGTTTTCCAAAACACGGATACGCTCTATGTGCTGGGCGAACGTGAGAAGGTGAATACTTTTGCCTTTGACTACAATCTGGCGGTGTTCGAGGACGAGGAACGCGAGGGCAAGGGTAAACTGGACTTCTACGAAATCGGCCTGGCTGAGGTGCTTATCTCGCCTGAGTCGGCCATGATCAACCGACCGCTGCGCAAGGCTAACTTCAAGGAACGCTTCGGCGTGAGTGTGTTGGCCATCAAACGACAAGGCAAGTATATCTTTGAAGACGTGCTCGACTCGAACATCAAAAACGGTGATATGCTGCTGGTTCACGGGGCATGGAAGGGCATAGAGAGCATGGCGAAGAAAAACCGCGAATGGATTGTGATCGGTTCGCCGCAGGAGGACCACGAGAGTGTGGCACTGGACCACAAGGCACCCCTGGCGGCTATCATCATGACGGCAATGGTGGTCTGCATGATATTTGCCGACCAGATTGGGGTGAAACCCGTGGCCGCCGTGATTATCGCGGGTCTGCTCATGGTGCTGACGCGCTGCGTGCGCAGCGTGGACGCGGCATACAAGATGATTGGCTGGGAAAGTATCGTACTCATCGCTGCCATGATGCCTATGTCTACCGCGCTTTCCAAAACGGGTATCTCTGACTGGATTGCCCACAACTGTATCATGAGCCTCAACGAATATGGCATCTACGCCGCACTGGCTGGCGTTTATCTCGTTACTTCAGCCCTCAGCACGTTTATCAGCAACTCGGCCACCGCTATCCTCGTGGCTCCCATCGCCTGGGCTGCCGCAGAGGGACTGGGGGTTTCGCCCACGCCGTTCATGATGACGGCTGCCGTGGCCGCAAGTGCCTGCTTCGCCACGCCTATCTGTACGCCGCCCAACGCTATGGTGATGAACGCAGGACATTATAACTTCATGGACTACGTGAAGGTGGGTCTGCCGCTGCAAATCGTCATGGGACTGGTGGCTATCCTCACCATCCCGCTCTTCTTCCCGCTCTAAACAACTCATCTCTTACTTTATAAACAAAACCGCATTATGAAAAAAATCGCAACTCTTTGCACGGCCCTGGTGCTGATGCTCGTTGTGGCTGCTCCCGCTGCCGCACAATCGCTGAGCTGGGGTGTTACAGCTGGCTTGAACCTGTCGAAACTGAAACTCTCGGGCGATGTGCCCGCCAGTGTCAACTCGAACCTTTCCACCGACAACAAGGCGGGATGGTACGTTGGTCCCAAAGTGACTTTCAATACGGTGCTGGGCATCGGACTGGACGCTTCGTTGCAATACTCTGAACGCAGCCTGAGCATCGGTGGCGAGAACGAGAAGTACCGCACCATCGAAATTCCCATCAACCTGCGCTACAACATCGGACTGAGCAGTCTGGCCAGCGTCTACGTGGCCACGGGTCCGCAGTTTGGCTTCGGCCTGCAAAACATGAAGTGGGAAAACACGCTCACGGGTGGCAACTTCGACAAGAGCAACATGACGACGACCTGGAACATCGGTGCCGGCGTGCGGGTGCTGAAACACCTCGAAGTGGGCATCGGTTACAACTTTGCGCTCGGAAACGTGGGCAAGACGTTGTTCGAGAACGTGGGCGGTACCACTGGCAACTCGCAGGACTACCAGCTGGAATACAAAACGAATACTTTCCAGGCTCAGCTGACGTACTATTTCTAAACCGACGGCTGACACCGGAACAACGCTTAATTTCTTTCAATATGCTCAGACTGAATTGCTTCTTCAAGGCTGACGAGGGCAAATACGACGAGGCCCTCCAAGCCGCCCTCGCCCTGACGGCGAAATCGCAGCAGGACGAAGGTTGCATCTCCTATGACACGTTCGAGAGTGCCTCGCGCCCTGACATCTTCATGATTTGCGAAACATGGACAGATGAGAACGCGCTGAAAAAGCACATGGAGGCTCCGCACTTCAAGGAGTATGTTTCGCAGCTCGAAAGGCTCGGCGCGCTCAAGCTGGAACAGTTCGCTTTTCCCGAAAAGTAAAGCACGCCCGAACTGCAGCCTGATGTCCTGAAAATCCGGAATATCCAGAAAATCCAGAAAATCTGGAATATCCGGAACTTCCGAAAGACATCAACGCAACAATCACACAAACGGCATCCGCAAGCCTCCCCTTACCGGGAGTTGCGGATGCCGTTTATAATGTCCTGCTCGACATCTTCCGGAGCCCCTGTGCCCGGCTACCGCTACTCAGCTAACAAGAATGCCTATTTCTTGCCCAGCACGTCAGTCGGATTGATTTTGGAGATGGTTTCGCGCATGGCAGTATCGCCCTTGAGGTTTTCTAAGCGATAATAGTCCATGAAACCCATGTTTCCTTCGCGCAGGGCCTGAGCCAGTGCCTTGGGCACTTCTGCCTCAGCCTGGATGACTTCGGCACGGGCTTCCTGGGCACGAGCTATCATTTCCTGTTCGGTGGCCACGGCCATGGCGCGGCGTTCCTCAGCCTTGGCCTGGGCAATGTTCTTGTCGGCATTGGCCTGATCCATCTGCAGGGTGGCACCGATGTTCTTGCCAACGTCGATGTCGGCAATGTCAATGGAAAGGATTTCATAGGCGGTGCCCGCATCAAGTCCTTTGGAGAGTACCAGCTTGGAAATGGAGTCGGGATTTTCAAGCACCTGCTCGTGTGTCTCGGCCGAACCGATGCTGGACACTATACCCTCGCCGACACGGGCCAGGATGGTGTCCTCGCCGGCACCGCCCACCAATTGGTGGATATTGGCACGCACCGTTACGCGGGCTTTGGCTATGAGCTGGATGCCGTTCTTTGCCACTGCGGCCACAGGAGGGGTGTCAATGACCTTGGGATTGACGCTCGTCTGTACGGCCTCGAACACGTCACGACCGGCAAGGTCAATGGCGGTGGCTTTCTCGAAACTCAGGTCAATGTTGGCCTTGGAGGCGGAAACCAAGGCGTGGACCACGCGCTGCACATGGCCACCCGTCATGTAGTGGGCCTCCAGATTGTCGCGCGTGATGCTGCGCAAACCGGCCTTGTGAACCTCAATAAGGCTGGGAACGATGACGCTGGGCGGCACATTGCGGATGCGCATCAGAAAGAGCTGAATCAGCGAAATGTGTACGCCCGACACCTTGGCGGAAAGCCAAAGGAAAAAGGGAACGAAATGGAAGAAGATGGACAACAGGATGATGGCAGCAAAAGCGATGCTCACCATGACAATGGGGTCGTCAAAAAGAAAGAAATCCATGGCTGAAAAAATTTAGGATGATTTATCTGTTAAAGAGCTCGCGGGAAATAACCCTACGTTTGCAAATGTAAAAAAAATGTGGCTCATTTCATACATTCCAAGACTTTTGTAACGAATATTTATCACCGCGCCCCTGACCTTATCCCATACGGACTATGCCCCAGCTTTCTACTGCCCCTTATCCCATACGGCCTGCACTTATAATACAATTTTCGCCGCGAAAAGTCAGGAACCTTTCGCGGCGCATGGGAAGACTGCTGACACGCTGTGGAAAAGCGACACCGCAGACGGCGGTGCATGAACGCAGACAATCCCTGAAACAACGAACAAAATAAGCGGAATACGGTTTCCTACATATACATTTTTTTCATCTCTTGGCGTACCAAAATTCCGTGAGGCAGCATCTGTTGTTTACATTCGTGCGACAAATATAGACAATTATGGCATATTAAAAATTACCCCCCCCGATTTTAACTTTTAATAATATAAATATTTAACTAATGGGTGATTTGCAAACAAAATAAGCAGGAGGAAACCGCCTTAGGGCAGCCCTCCTACTTATTATATCTTGTTCAAAAGTGATTTGGTCGTTGTCCGCAGCGATTAGAGCTGGGGACCTGCAGCCACAAGAGCCTTACCGGCTTCGTTGCCCTGATACTTCACGAAGTTCTTGATGAAGCGGGCAGCGAGGTCCTTGGCTTTCTCTTCCCACTGGGCAGCTTCTGCGTAAGTGTCGCGGGGATCGAGGATGTTGGGGTCAACGCCGGGGAGTTCAGTGGGCACTACGAAGTTGAAGAAGGGAACAACCTTCGTGGGAGCCTTGTCGATGGAACCGTCAAGGATAGCATCAATGATACCGCGCGTATCGCGGATGGAGATGCGCTTGCCCGTACCGTTCCAACCCGTGTTAACGAGATAAGCCTTGGCACCGTTGGCTTCCATCTTCTTCACCAATTCGGCAGCATACTTCGTGGGGTGCAGTTCGAGGAAGGCCTGGCCGAAGCAAGCCGAGAAGGTCGGCGTGGGTTCGGTGATGCCGCGTTCTGTACCGGCGAGCTTGGCGGTGAAACCGCTGAGGAAGTAGTACTGAGCCTGGTCAGAGTTGAGGATAGAAACGGGAGGAAGTACACCGAAGGCATCGGCAGAGAGGAAGATAACCTGCTTGGCAGCCGGACCCTTGCTGATGGGCTTCACGATGTTCTGAATGTGGTCGATGGGGTAGCTTACGCGCGTATTTTCGGTAACGCTCTTGTCAGCGAAGTCAATCTTGCCGTCGGCAGCCACGGTCACGTTCTCGAGGAGAGCGTTGCGCTTGATGGCACCGTAGATATCGGGTTCGCTTTCCTTGTCAAGGTTGATAACCTTAGCGTAGCAGCCACCTTCATAGTTGAACACGCCGTTGTCGTCCCATCCGTGCTCGTCGTCACCGATGAGCTTGCGCTTCGGGTCGGTGGAGAGGGTGGTTTTACCCGTACCAGAGAGGCCGAAGAAGATAGCGGTGCTCGTTTCGTCCATGTTGGTGTTGGCAGAGCAGTGCATGGAGGCGATGCCCTTCAAGGGGTTGTAATAGTTCATCATGGAGAACATACCCTTCTTCATCTCACCGCCGTACCAAGTGTTGATGATAACCTGCTCGCGGCTGGTGATGTTGAACACAACAGCCGTTTCGGAGTTCAGACCCAGTTCCTTGTAGTTTTCAACTTTAGCTTTGGAAGCGTTGTAAACAATAAAGTCGGGCTCGAACTCGGCGAGTTCTTCAGCGGTGGGGCGGATGAACATGTTGGTAACGAAGTGTGCTTGCCAAGCTACCTCCATGATGAAGCGCACAGCCATGCGAGTTTCCTTGTTGGCACCGCAGAAACCGTCGACAACGAAGAGGCGCTTGTTGGAAAGCTCCTTCTGGGCCAGTTCCTTAACGGCAGCCCAAGCCTCCTGCGAAGCCGGTTTGTTGTCATTCTTATATTCGTCGCTCGTCCACCACACCGTGTCTTTGGAGTTCTCGTCCATTACGATGAACTTGTCTTTGGGCGAACGGCCGGTGTAGATGCCGGTCTTCACGTTGACGGCTCCGAGTTCGGTTTCCTGGCCTACTTCAAAGCCTTCGAGGCCGGCTTTGGTCTCTTCGGCGAAGAGTTGTTCGTAGGAAGGGTTGTGTACGATCTCGGTAACGCCGGTGATACCGTACTTGCTTAAATCTAATGTTGCCATAATGAGTTATAAATTAAAATGGTTTGTCTTGTTGATTTAGTTTGCGACAGGGTCTAAAGAGCATACAGCCTGCCCCCAGCCTTATCGGCGCAAAAATACGAAAAAGTTAGTGCCGTCAAAATGATTTAACGCATTTTATTGACATTCCGCCAATGTACCGTCACTGCGCCCACAAACAGGAGCATCATGATGGCGAGCGCGGCGTAGGCAATGCGGTTGGTAGCGTCCACGCTGGCGGGTCTGAATTCCAGTTTCACCTGGTGTTTTCCTGCCGGCACCTTCAGTGCGCGCAGCACATAGTTGACACGTCCCGGTTCGGCAGGTTGACCGTCAATGGTGGCCGTCCATCCGGGGTAATATATTTCCGAGAATACCACCACGCCGCCTTGTTCGCTCTCCACGTCGTAATGCAGTTCGTTCGGCTCGTATGCGGTGATTTTCACGGAGCCTTTTCCGAGCTTAGAGCCGTCGAGTTGCGCTTTGAAGCGTTCGTCGGCCACGGCCTGGTGCTTCGTGTCAAGCTTTTGCAGCGTTTGCATTTCCGCATCGGCGTTGGGCACGAACTTCAGTTCGTCCACGAACCAGGCATTACCGTTGGCGTAAGGATTCTCGATAGCCTGGGCGTGTTGTCCCGACCCGAAGATGAAATACTTGGTGTTCAGCATATTCAAAGCCGGAGCCAGGCTGTCGCCCGGCACGAGTTCCATGCGTCCTTCCGCCTCGTTGATAGCTCCCACGAAGCGTTGCAGTTCCCCGTTGAGCATTCGGTCAATGAGGTCTTGGTACCGGTGCAACTTGGCCGCGTGATATCCGCCAATGCTGTGGTGGTAGTACGACGTGGCGTTCGACGTTTCGTTGAAGGGGTTTCCTGCGCCGATATTTGCCACGCGGAAATACGTCTTGTCCTTGAGGATTTGTTCGTCGGCCGGAGTTTTGGCGAAATCCTCTTCCATCTGTACGGGGTCGGTAAAGCTCTCGTCGTTCAGGTATCGTTTGTCAATTTGCCAGAGGTCGATGAGACATATCAGGGCGAGGAGCGAGCAGACCATCCATCCCTTGATTTTTCTCTCGGCGTAGGCCCAGAGGAACAAGGCACAGAGAACGATGACGAAGAGTGAGCGGAGCGCATCGCCCGAGAGAATATCGTGGTGCATATCGGACAGGGCCGTTTGGTATCGCAGCACAAAATCGGCCGGGAAGCCCGACTGGCGCATCATGTCCAAAGTTTGCGCATCGTTGCCCGAGATGCAGTTGCCAGCCACGGAGGGAGCGATCCACAGGAGCAGGCACAGTCCGGCCGTCACGGCGGTTGCCACGGGCAGGCCCACCAGTTTCTCGATGGGAGCGTTTTTCCAGTTTGTCAGCTGGAAGAGCGTCCTGTCCTTCATGATGCTCCGCAGACACAGGATGGCGAGCAGCGGCATGGTGAACTCCGCTATCACCAACGCCGAGCTGACCGTGCGGAACTTGCTGTACATCGGCAGGTAATCGATGAAGAAGTCCGTAATGGAAGGCATATTCTTACCCCAGGCAAAGAGCAGGCTGAGCATCGTTGCCAGGAGCAACGCCCACTTGATGGGGCCTTTCACGTAGAACAGGCCGAGCACGAAAAGGAAGCAGACGAATGCGCCCACATAGACCGGGCCTACGGTAAAAGGTTGGTCCCCCCAGTACTGCATGATGCCCGGCGGGTAAGCCTGGATGCCGCTTTGTTGGAAAGCCTGCTGCGTTTGTCCGGCGCAGTCATAGAAGTCGTCATACCCTTTGAGATTCTCCACCCCTTCGCGGTCGATGATAGAAGCCGAGCCGCCGCCTTTGTAGTCTGGCACGAGGAGCGTGAGCGTTTCGTCCACCCCGTAGCTCCACGCCGTGATGTAGTCGCGTTCCAGTCCGTCGGTTGCCTTTTGCGCCTTTTGTTTCGCGTTGTTGGGAGCGGTAAGTTCCGCCGGTCCGCGCATGGACTCCTTGGCGTAGGCATACGTATGGTAAATATTGGGCAGGTTAGCCGCCACGCCGAGCACTCCGGCCAGCACCACCATCCCCGTAGCTTTCAGCCAGTGGCGGAACTGTCGGTGCAACAAGGCATCTATGCCGTAGCACACCACCATCAGTCCCATCACAAAGAGGAAGTAGTACGTCATCTGCAGGTGGTTGCTCACCACTTGGAAGGCAGTGAAAACAGCCGTCACGGCACCGCCCCACAGATACTTGCCCCGGTAACACAGCACCAGGCCGCCGATGGTAGGAGGTATGAACGCCAACGTCATCACCTTCCAGATGTGGCCGGCGGCGATGATGATGAGGAAATAGGAGGAGAAGGCCCAGATTATGGAGCCGAGGGCCGCCAGGTAAGGTTTGAAGTTGAAAGCCCGGAGCAGGATGTAGAAGCCCAGCAAGTAGAGGAACAGGTAGCTGATGGCCGGAAACCAATGTTCGGTCCAGAGTCCGTAAGCCTGTGCCGCGCGCGAAACGGTTTGTGTCGCGCTGTACGAGGGCGCAATCTGGTAGGTGGGCATACCACTGAAGATGGCGTTCGACCACCTCGTCGTTTCTCCGTCGTGAGTTGCGCGATACTCCTTCTGTTCCTGTCCGAGTCCCACGGAGGCCACGCTGTCGTGTCCGCCCAGCACCAGCCCCTCGCTCATGGGTGTAAGGAAGTAGAAAGTGCTCACCAGCAGAAAAATGAGAACAACGAGCACATCGGGCCACGTCTTCTCCAATAGTTTGTTGAATTTCATTCCTTAATATATTATGTTTGTTTCGTGGTGCAAAGATAGGGAATAATAAAAGTTTAAAAGTTGAAGAGTTTAAAGTTTATACGGACAGCTGGGGTATAAAAGTGGAAGAGTTTAAAGTTTATCGTATGCCGTTGGAACGGTTAGCCGACAAAGTTTCTGACAAAGTAGTCTTTTGCCGTAAAGTGCCCGCCTGCTTTCCATGCCCCGAAGAGGGACGGGAAACAGTGGCGTACTGTTCGCCTCCACTCCGTGAAACGCTGGAAACAGTGGCGGAACGGTCCGGAAAAGGCTTGTTTCCACCCCAGAAAATCCAACATTTTTTAGGAAAGAAACTTTTGAGAATTGGAAAGAACACCCAGAAATCAGATAGAGTTCTTTGCAAAACAGTAAGTTAACCGTTAAATAATCTTTCAAACAAAAATTCTTTTAGGCAAAGGCTTGCATTCACCCGCACATCCCCCTACTTTTGCATCGTGTTTTTCATAGTATTAGATTTAAGGTTAACAAGGTTGGGATACAGCGGTATCCCATTTTTTGTATCCCCACGTCGCGTATCACTTCCTGATTTTCCGTAAAACCGGCCACACGTAAGGCACCGAGCAAGCCAGACAGAGCGTGCCGCCGAGCCAGTGAAGCAGCGGAAGGGTCTGCGAGGCCGCCCACAGGTTGGCCAGCAGGATGACGAAAAGGAAGAGGCAGCGTTTCAAGGTGCCCACGCTCATGCGGAAACCATAGTGCCGGCGGTAGCAGAAAGAGATGAACAACAAGTCGAAGAGGTTAGCTGCAGCCAGGCCTACGCCCGCCCCTTGCAGACCGTCGACATAGTAGCCCCCTATCACGCCCAGGCAGAACACCACGTCGTACGCCAGTTCCATATACATATAGCGCAATGAGTGCCCCCTTGCCAGCGGCAGGTAGGCCACGGGTGTGTACACCGCCTTGAAGAACATATAAGGCGTGGCACAGAGCACCATGGGCATAATCACCAGGAAGTCCGCCGTGTAGAGCAGGCGTATAATCCACGGCAGGAACAGGCTGAACACCATCAGGAAAGGAGCCATCAGCACCACCAGCGTATTGATTTGTCGGTTGATGGCGAGGTTCGCTTCGCGCACGTCGACTGCTGGGATGGCAGAAAGGCGTGGGAAGAAGTCAGCATCCATGGCCACAAACACGATGCGTGCGTAGCTCACGGTGAGCGTAAACCCCGCCGCGTAATAGCCGATGGTGGCCAGTCCGCCCTCCGTGCGCATCAGTGCGGCGCGGATTATCATCTCCGCCCCCGCCGTCATCACGGCCGCCGTCATGTAAGCCAACCCCATCCGCAGCATGGGCAGCCCGGCGCGCAGGAAATCGCGGCTGAAGGGTCCGATGCGGTAAGCGTACGACTTCCGCGCCTCGAGCAGGTTAAAGGCAAAGAGACCCGCCGCGCTGCACACCAGCATCGGCAGCACGCCCGCCACGCCCCACCAGCCGTAGAGTGCCAGGCAGGCCGCCAGCGTGAAGAGCGCGCTCCACAGTGTCGCCCGGGCCAGCCGTTTGAGTTGCCGCTGCGCTTTGAGGACAGCCACCTCCCCTCCGGCCAGCGTAGCCAGTGCCACAGCCGGCGAGAGAAGACAGAAATCGCCCGTCCGCTCCATGCTGCCACAGGCCGTCAGCGAGATGAGTGGCGAAAAGAGCAGGCAGACCACGAAGCCCAACAGGGCCGTCAACGCCACCCAGGTACGCACGCGGCGCACCTGCAACGCTCGCTGCAGGTGCGCCGTTTCGCCATCCGTCTGTTCCGACAGCGTCTTGATGGCACTCATCCCGAGGCCGAAGTTCGTCGAGCCCCCCACCAGGTCGAGCGTACGGGCGTACAAGTCGGCCAGTCCCATACCCGCCGCGCCGATCAGCTGAGCCGCCACCTTGTTGCGTACCACGGCAATCAGGATATAGAGGACCTGTACGCTGCCCAAGAGGCCGGTAGATTTGAAAAGTTGGCGATAGGTCGACATGGGCGGGATGGAAAGTCGGATGAAAGGTTACGGTCGGTGGGGTTAAAAATGTTATGCCAAGGTCAGTTTGTACACATTCGTTTCGCGCTGCACATATCCCGCCCGGCGATACAGGCGGTTAGCCGCTTCGCGTGCCGGCCGTGAAGTCAGGTTCAGGCTGGCTGCGCCGAGGCGTTTCCCCTCCTGTTCCATGAAAGCCAGCAGCTGGCGTGCATAGCCCCGGCAACGGCACCGAGTGTCCACCACGACATCCTCCACCCACACCTTGGTGCCCGTGAGTAGCCTGTCGACGGCCAGCGTCGTCATGCCGTTCACCGTGCCCAGTTCATCGTAGAGCAGGTACACGTGTACGTTCGGAGCGGCCACCACGTTGGCCAGTTTCTCCACGCTGATGCTTTTCGTTTTCGACGACAGCTGCGCCAGCAACCGTGAGATGTCGTCCACCACCTCGGCAGCGCGTGCCGGGTCGTCCAGTTCCTCGATGCGTGCCACGTTGAGCCGGTCGAGCAGCTGCTTCACGTTGAGTTTCTGGCCCGGCATCACCAGTTCCGGTGCAATTTCGCAGAGCGGTTCGAGCACGAAGCGGCGTTCTGCCACGGCCGGGTGCGGCAGCTGCAGGCGTTCGGTGTGGCATTGCAGCGTATCGTAGCACAGCACGTCGATGTCGATGATGCGGTCGGCGTACTGTTGTTGCCGGCTTTTCGTATCGCGTCCCATTTCCTGTTCAATGCGTTCCGTTTCGTCCAGCACCTGTTCCGGTTCGAGGTCGGTGGTCACCTGCGCCACCGCGTTGAGGAAGAGGTTGTCCGACTTGAAGCCCACCGGTTCCGTTTCGTGGCATGCCGACACCGCCTCCACCTTTCCGATGCGTTCTCCGACAAGCCGGAGTGCCTTTTCGATGTTTTCCTGGCGTTCGCCCAGGTTCGTGCCCAAGGCAAGATAAAGTGTTTTGTTCATCTTCTGAGATTTTTTTGAAAAATTAGGATTTGGTAAGAGAAAAACATGGAGCCTGAGGTTCCGAAGCCTGTCGTGTGAGGTGCAGTCAGCAGTTGTCAATACCTTTTCGTTAGCTTGGGAACATCAGGCTCCTTTTCCTTGTGGTGAATGTCAGTCAACAATGAGCAGCGCGTCGCCGAAGGGTCCGAAGCGGTAATCATGCTTCAGTGCCTCCTCGTAGGCGTGCATCGTCTCGTCGTATCCGCCGAAGGCAGCGGTGAGCATCAGCAGCGTGGAGTACGGTGTGTGGAAATTGGCCAGCATGGCATCGGCCACATGGAAGTCGTAAGGCGGGAAGATGAACTTGTTGGTCCATCCCTCGTACTCCTTGATGCGGTTGTCCGTGCTGCAAGCCACCTCGAGTGCGCGTTGCACCGTCGTACCGACTGCCAGCACCTTGCGCTCCTCGTCCTTGGCCTTGTTCACCAGGTTGCAGCATTCCGCCCCCACGAACATCTGTTCCGAATCCATCTTGTGCTTCGTCAGGTCCTCCACATCGGTGGCGCGGAAGTTGCCCAGGCCGCAGTGCAGCGTGATGAAAGCCGTGTCGATGCCTTTGATTTCCATGCGTTTCATCATTTCGCGCGAGAAGTGCATGCCCGCCGTGGGCGCGGTGACGGCACCCTCGTGCTTGGCGAAGATACACTGGAAGCGTTCCATGTCCTCCGGTTCGCTCTCGCGGCCAATGAAGCGTGGGATGGGAGCTTCGCCCAGCGCATAGAGCGACTTTTTGAACTCCTCATGATCGCCGTCGTAGAGGAAGCGGAGCGTGCGTCCCCGGCTCGTGGTGTTGTCGATCACCTCGGCCACGGTGGAATTGTCCTCGCCGAAGTAAAGTTTGTTGCCGATGCGGATTTTCCGCGCCGGGTCCACCAAGACGTCCCACAGGCGGAATTCCTGGTTCAGTTCCCGGAGCAGGAACACCTCGATGCGTGCTCCCGTCTTCTCCTTGTTGCCGTAGAGTCTTGCGGGGAACACCTTCGTGTCGTTGAACACGAACACGTCGTGCTCGTCGAAGAACGAGAGGATGTCCTTGAAAATCAGATGTTCCAAGTCGCCGGTTTTGCGGTGCAGCACCATCATGCGCGATTCGTCGCGGTGGGGTGCGGGGTACTTTGCGATATGGTCTTCCGGCAGTCTGAATTTAAACTGAGAGAGTTTCATGACCTTTGGTGATATTATGTGCTACGGGCAGCGGTAATTGTCGTTCGGGTGTGCCGAGCGGTGCGCCGTGAAGCCCGGATGTTACGTTGATGTGTTGAAATCGGCGTGCGCCTCATTGCGGCAGCTCCGTTTCGATGGTCTGCTGTGCGAGCCAGCTTTCGAAGCTGTCGAGCGAGAACGCCTCCGGCAGGCCGTAGTCGCCCACTCTGGTGCGTTGCAACGCCGTGAGGTGCGCTCCGCTGTCGAGCGCCAGGCCAATGTCGCGGGCGAGAGCCCGGATATAAGTGCCTTTGGAGCATACCACACGCAGCCTGAGGCGGCTGGCAGCGAGATCGCAGTCGAGCAGTTCCAGCTCGTCGATGCGCAGGGGTTTCGCTTTGAGTTCCACCTCGTCGCCCTTGCCGCTGCGTGCCAGGTCGTAGGCCCTTGCGCCGTTCACCTTGCAGGCGGAGTAGACGGGCGGCACCTGCATGATTTCGCCCTCGAAGCGGCGGAGCGTCTGTCGCACCATTTCCTCCGTAATGTGGTCCGTGGGGAAAGTACGGTCAATAGGGTGTTCCAGGTCGAAGCTGGGCGTGGTGGCGCCCAGGGCCAGCGTGGCCACGTACTCCTTCACCCCGGCCTGCAGCTGCTCGATGCGCTTCGTGGCGCGTCCGGTACAGACCACCATCACGCCTGTGGCCAAGGGGTCCAGCGTCCCGGCGTGTCCCACCTTGATTTTCCGGCCCTGCATGGCGCGCGTGAGGAGCCAGCGCACCTTGGCCACGAGTTGGAAGGAGGTCATGCCGTAAGGCTTGTCGAAGGAGAGCACTTGTCCGGTGAGGAAATTCATGAGGTAGGTGTGAGTGTGTTGACGTTGGTGTGGAAAGCCGGCCCGTCCCGGAGGCCAGGCGGCTCAGTTGCCGAAGATGGAACTGAGGATGGTGATGATGCCCACGATGACGCAGTAGTAGGCAAAATAGATGAGCTTGCCTTTCTGCACGATGCCTATCATCCATTTGCAGGCGAGCACGCCCGAAACGAAGGCGGCCACGAAACCCACCAGCAGCGCGCTGATGCTCAGGTCGCCGAAGGCTGCACTGAAACCCTCCTTCGAGGCTTTCAGCACGTCGAGCAGGGCTTCGCCCAGGATGGGCGGGATGACCATGAGGAAGGAGAACTGCGCCATGCGGCTCTTCTTGTTGCCCAGGATAAGTCCGGTGGCGATGGTCGTGCCCGAGCGGCTCAGCCCCGGCAGTACGGCCAGCGCCTGTGCCATACCTATAATAAAGGCGTGCCCCAGCGAGATGTTTTCGCGCTGGCGCGGTTTGGCAAAATAGGAAAAGGCCAGCAGGGCGGCGGTGAAGAGCAGGCAACAGCCCACCACGAGCAGTCCGCTGCCGAAGATTTCCTCCACCGTGTCCTTGAAGAACACGCCCACGATGCCGATGGGGATCATCGACACCAGGATGTTGAGTGTGTAGCGTTGGTCCTCGTTCAGCCGTTCCAGTCCACGGCCCGGGCCGAGGGGGCGGAAGGTGCCGGCGAATATCTTCACGATTTCACGGCCCAGCACGACGAGGGTGCTCAGTACGGTGGCCACGTGAACGGCTACGGTGAACATCAGGTTTTCTTCACTCTCTATGCCCAGCAGTTCTGAGCCGATGGCCAGGTGTCCGCTGCTGCTCACGGGCAGATACTCCGTGAGGCCCTGGAGCAGACCCAGCAACAAGGCTTGTAAGTTGTCCATGTGTCAGTTGGGGTTTTCGGGGTTATTATTCCGCCTTGGGGGCGTTGGGGTTGGTTTCTTTGTCGTGGCGCGGCCGGCGCATGATGCCGTAGATCATGAACAGGTAGCCGAAAAGGCATACGGCGGGAGCCACCTTGATGTGGCGGGCATCGAAGATGTCGGGGTTGAAGGTTTGCTCGTCCGATCCGGAGCCGGACATCAGCACCATGCCCAGGATGACGATTGCCATGCCTACGGCCAGCAGGATGAAGTTGACGCGGTCAAAGGCGAAGACCCTTTTGTTTTGGGAGGACATATAATAAGGTGTTTGGTTAGGGATGGAAACGTGGAGCCGGGGTGTGCGTCACCTGGGCCGCAGGTTTCCGGATGTTTACTTGAGATAAATCATGCGGTTGTTCATGCGCAGGTAGCGGTTCACCGACACGTAGGCGCAGCACATGGTGAGGCAGATGCCGCACACGACGACGGTGCCCAAGGTGGCGGCCCACACCCACGGCGTGACGAGCTGGTTGAGGTAGATGTCGCCCAGGCCGGCCTCGAACTGCAGGTAATAGAGCGCGCCGCCGAGCAGCGCGCCGGCCACGAGGGCGGCCACCAGCCCGATGCGGAACGCCTGCCAGATGAAGGGGCGGCGGATGAAGCCCCAGCTGGCGCCCACGAGTTTCATGGTCTGTATGCTGTAGCGGCGGGCGTAGACGCTCATGCGCACCGTGTTGTTGATCAGCGAGAACGACACCAGGGCCAGCAGCGCGGCCACCACGAGCAGCACCAGCCCCACGGCGGGAATGGTGCGGTCAAGGCTTTCCATCACGTCGCGCGGATAGTTCACATCGATGACGCCGGGCAGCTTTCTCATCTCCTTTTCGTAACGTGCCAGGCTGTCGGGACAGGCATAGTCGGCCTTGAGGTACACCTCGAACTCGGCCGGGATGGGACTTTCGCCCACAAAGTCGACCATGTCGTCCTGCAATGCCTCGTTCATCTCGCGCGTGCCGCGTTCCTTAGAGATATAGTCCACCTTGCGCGAGTAGGGAGCCTGGCGCAGCCGGGTCTGTACGGCCAAGAGGTCGGCGTTCGCGATACTGTCGTGGAGCATCACCTCGACGGTCAGCCCTTCGCGAAGCTGCTGGCTGAAATTGTTGCCTATGCCGACGAAGAGTACCACCATGCCGAGCAGGATGAGCACCAAAGTGGTGCTGATGGTGGTGGTGATGGTGCCGAAGCGGCCGGCCTTCGGAGTTTTCTTTCTGTTTCTTGCCATATAGTTCATGCAGTGACCTGCACAGTTATGCTAAATTGGCACAAAAGTACAACGGTTGGGGCAGGAAATCCAAGGGATGTGCCGAATTTAACTATTTTCTACATTACGCGCCGCACTCCGGCGTGCCGCCAAGGGGTAGACATATCGCAGGGAAGGGCGCACGCGGAGGGAAGACATTAACATATTTAACCTTTCGGCGTGATTTTTGTGCCAAAATCCAACACTCGCTGGCGTGCCGGTTTCTCGGCACGGGGGGACAGAAATGCCCAATCGCCGGATTGTCGCGACAAGTCCGGGACTATTTTTTACAAGTCCTGGACTATTTTTTCCAACTCGCCGAGTTGTGAAGGGGATGTTTCGCCTTGTTTACGTCACTTGAGGGTCGTCAAAACGCAGAAGAGGAGGCCTGCTGCTGCGGACCTCCTCTTTTTCTGCGTCAAAGGTAACGCTTTTTTCCTTCACCGGCAAATGGGCGTTTCCGGCTTTAACATTTGGCCGGGCAGCCTCCTGCACTTGTCATCTGTCTTACTTTCTGCCATTCAAAAAGCCAGTATTTATTGCACAATGCTTTTCTATGTGTGAAAATTTTACGGGTTTCGTAAGCTAAATACCGCTATTTCTTACTTTTTTCTAAATTTTTCTTGGATTTTTTTAGGTTTTAATACTTTTTTATCTACATTTGCCCCGAAACAATTTACGAAACAACCAAAATAACTCCATTTAAGACGGATTTTATCGACAAACAGCCATTATTCATATAGCGACAAACCTATAGCAAACAAAAAAACAAGTCAAACTAACACATTATCAACTATGAAAAGAACTATTACTTTACGTTTTCTTCTTTCACTTTGCGTTCTGACGCTGTGCAGTTTCCTCGACAGAGGGGGTAATATCGCCTGTGCTGAAGAAGCTAAATTTGTCTATACTAAAAACAGCACTTTCAGCAGCACGACCGTAGGTGATATTACCGTCAAAATGGAAAATGGTTCATGGTACGGCACTAGGGACTGTGTAAGATTTTATAGCGGATCTAATCTTACTGTAAGTTGCGGGTCAACAAACAAAATAACCAGAATTGTTTTTGAACTATCCCCTGCTAATTCTGGCAGCATAACGACTTCCTCAGGCGGAACATTTGAAAACAATAATACTTGGACAGCTGGAGCAGAAGATGCCCTGCAAACTGTAGTATTTTCAAATAAAAGTGGTTTACAATACAGATTTACGACCATCACAGTTACCTATGAAGCTAATGTATCTGCATCAAAAAGTGATCCTACCCTCAATATTACTCCCAATGGTGCCATTGATTATAGAGAAACCTATACGGTTAAGGCTACTGCCTCAGACAAGGATGGTAATCCCATTTCTGGCGAAATTACATATAAAATAATATCATCTGCATCCAGTGACTACCACTTTGATGAAGTTACGGGAGTATTTACAGCCGGTATTACGTCAGGCAGCTACACGGTAGAGGCATCCTATGCAGGAAATGATGATTATAATGCTTCTTCGGCCCAATGCGTCATCACGGTCATGGAACCGGGTGTTTCCAGCTGGAAAGACTACCGTTTGGTAACCGAACAAAGTCAGGTTGTGGAGGGTGCGCAGTACATTTTGGTTTGCCCCATAGTTGAAAACGGGTATAACAGCCTGTACACCATGAGCATAGACCCCTATGGCTATGCCTACTCCTATAACGCCGGATACTACGCCCTGTCCAACAACGGCATCGGCAGCAATGTAGAATCTTCTGTGAAGCCGTTCATCCTGGAAAAAGTGAATGGTAACTTCGCCCTGAAAACACTTGACGGCCAATACCTGAAAGGACATATCAGCTCGTATGGCATGACTTACGACATTGATTTGGGAAGTTCAAACTCTGCTTTAGAAGCTCAGTGGAGCATAGAAATCGACCAGGACGGCAATGCCCATATCTACAATATTTACGATAACAGTCAAGCCCTGATGTACTGCGCCGATGTAAATGTAAAACAATTCAAGAACTACAGACACTCGGAATACGGTAATGAAAACTATCCTGCCGTGAAGCTCTATGCCAAGTGCGCCGAGATGTCTATTAAACAGGAAGCGTTGGGCTATGGCACGTATGCCGTAGACTTTGCCTACCAGATGCCTAAGGGCGTGAAGGGCTATGCCATCAATGCCGTGAACGACGGCGTGGAAGATGAAACCAAGAAGCTGGTGAAGAACGAAGCATACGCCGAAGAAACGGATGTGCCCATGCTCACCCCGCTGCTCGTCTACAGCGAAGAGGCTGCCGCAGCATCCAAGACGTATTACCCCATCGTGATTTACAAAGATGTGGAAGCCTACGAGGGCGACAACTATCTGGAATACAAGCGCATCGGAGGCATGACGGCCTCGAAGAAGGGCGAACCGGTGTACTACTACAAGCTCACAAAGAAATCATCGGACGACCCCGCAGAGCATAAACCCCTCGGCTTCTACTGGGGCGCAGAAGACGGCGAAGCCTTTATGCTGAACAATTCCAGCTCGGCTTACCTCGCCCTGCCGCAGAGCCTCTTCGCTAACGGTTCGCTGGCAAGCGCGCTCCTCTTCGACGAAGAAGGACAGGCTACCGACATCCAGCTCACGACGACAACCGAAAACAACACGCAGGCTGTCTACAACCTCCAAGGTGTACGCGTCAGCGGAAAACTGGCAAAGGGTATCTATATCGTGAACGGTAAGAAAGTACTCGTGAAATAAAGTTCTGAAAACTTATTTCCCATCCATAACAAGCCCGACTCCCCGCTCTGCCCCCTGCAACGGGGAGGGGCTTTAACCCTCAAAACCATAAAAACAACATGAAAAGATATATTGTCCCCCAAACACAAATCGTCAACCTGAAAATCGAATCGTCACTGATGAGCGTCAGCTCGCCCGACAACGTGTATAACGAACTTCTGGAAGAAGGCGAATTCAGCAACGAAGCCGGCTGGAGCTCGGACAACTGGTCGTCCTGCAAGGACTGAAACCGAATTTCTGACCCTGAATATATACCTTACATTCACTATTGCTCACAACCCTTGCCGCCACGCCCTGGCCGACGGCAAGGGTTGGCTGGTTTCAGGCGGCTCGGCATAGGAAATGAAAAACCTTCGGCTTTTCATTTTACTATGCTCTCGCCTTGCACTATCTTTGCCCACAAAGAAATAATTTGTCATGAACAATATCAAGGAAATACCCTACGGCGTGGCGGACTTCGTGGTGATGCGCGAACAGAACCTGTACTACGTGGACAAGACGATGTACCTCGAAGAACTGGAGAGGCAGTCGCGCTTCGTTTTCTTCATAAGGCCCAGAAGATTCGGAAAAAGCCTCTTCATCAGCATGATGCAGGCATACTACGACAAGGCCATGGCGGACCGCTTCGACAAGCTCTTCGGGGGATTGCAAGTGGCACGGAAGCCTACGAACAACCGCAACCGCTACCAAGTGCTCTATCTCGACTTCTCGCAAGTGGGAGGAAACATCGCGCAGCTGGAGGAAAGGTTCAACAGCTACTGCTGTATTCGCCTCGACACTTTCATGAGAAAATACCGGCAGGACTATTTGCCGGAAGAAAGCGCGGATTTCCTCAGCCTGACTAACGCGGCGGCAAAACTGAATATGCTGGCGGACATCAGCAAATCGCACGGAATCCCACTTTACCTCATCATCGACGAGTACGACAACTTCACCAACACGGTGCTCAATGAGGAGGGACAGGAGATGTACCACGCCATGACGCACGCCGAGAGGTTCTACAGGGATATGTTCAAAAAGTTCAAGGGGAACTTTGAAAGGATCTTCATGACCGGGGTCAGCCCCGTCACCCTCGACGACGTGACAAGCGGCTTCAACATCGGATGGCAGCTGTCCACCAACCCGCTCTTCGACAAGATGCTCGGATTCAGCACGCAGGATGTCAGGGAGATGTTCGATTACTACAAAAACGCGGGATGTCTGCCGGCCGAAACCGACATCGGGGCAATGGTGGAGGAAATCAAGCCTTGGTACGACAACTATTGCTTCGCAAAGGAATGCCTCAACGACAAGAACACCGTGTTCAACTGCGACATGGTGCTCTACTACCTGAGGCACTACGTCAACCTCGGACACAGCCCGGAACAGATGACGGACCCGAACACGAAGACGGATTATGCCAAACTCAAAAGGCTGCTGCAACTCGACAGGCTCGACGGTAACCGCAAGGGGGTGATACAGGACATCGCCGAAAAAGGGGAAATAGTGGGGGAACTCTACGAAAGTTTCCCGGCAAAGGAAATCACGAACCCGGAGAAGTTTGTCAGCCTGCTCTTCTATTACGGGATGCTCACCATCAAGGATTGTTTTGGTTCCATGTTGCTCTTCGGCATTCCCAACAACAATGTCAAGATACAGTATTACCAGTACCTCTTGGAGAACTACAAAGAGGTAAGCCGCATCAATCTCGACAGGCTGTACGACCACTATGACGAAATGGCCTTCGACGGTCTCTGGCGCGACGCGCTGCAATACATTGCCGACGCGTACCGGAACATTTCCTCCGTGCGCGATGCCATTGAGGGCGAACGCAGCATCCAGGGCTTCTTCATGGCATACCTGAGCCTGAATGACTACTATCTCACCGCACCGGAGCTGGAGCTGAACCACGGCTACTGCGACTTCTTCCTGATGCCCAACCTCACGCACTACCAATCGCGGCACTGCTACATCATAGAAATCAAATACCTTCCCAAAAAGGATTTCCAAGCGCAAGCCGAAAGGCAGTGGCAACAGGCGGTGGAGCAAATCAACGCCTATGCGCAAGCACCAAGGGTGGAGGCACTGAGGCAAGGAACAAAGTTGCACAAAATCATCATGCAGTTCGCGGGATGGGAACTCCAAAGGATGGAAGAAGTGGAGGATTAGGCTCTACGGGATAACTTAAAAGGAACAGCTCACATGGACAATATCAAGGAAATACCCTACGGCGTGGCGGACTTCGTGGTGATGCGCGAACAGAACCTGTACTACGTGGACAAGACGATGTACCTCGAAGAACTGGAGAGGCAGTCGCGCTTCGTTTTCTTCATAAGGCCCAGAAGATTCGGAAAAAGCCTCTTCATCAGCATGATGCAGGCATACTACGACAAGGCCATGGCGGACCGCTTCGACAAGCTCTTCGGGGGATTGCAAGTGGCACGGAAGCCTACGAACAACCGCAGCCGCTACCAGGTGCTATACCTCGACTTCTCACGGGTGGGAGGAAACATCGCGCAGCTGGAGGAAAAATTCAATGTTTACTGCAACCATGAACTGGACTTCTTCATTGACCGCTACTTCAATGATTACCCGCAACGCTTCAAAGAGGCGTTTTATGCGTGTAAGGATGCCGGCGAAAAAATAAATATGTTGGGAAGGCAGGCCAAATCGCACGGAATCCCCCTCTACCTCATCATCGATGAGTACGACAACTTCACCAACACGGTGCTCAATGAGGAGGGACAGGAGATGTACCACGCCATGACGCACGCCGAAGGGTTCTACAGGGATATGTTCAAAAAGTTCAAGGGGAACTTTGAAAGGATTTTCATGACGGGGGTCAGCCCCGTCACCCTCGACGACGTGACAAGCGGATTCAACATCGGATGGCAGCTGTCCACCAACCCGCTGTTCGACAAAATGCTCGGATTCAGCACGCAGGATGTCAGGGAGATGTTCGCTTACTACAAAAACGTGGGGTGCCTGCCAGCCGAAACCGACATCGATGCGATGGTGGAGGAAATCAAGCCCTGGTACGACAACTATTGCTTCGCCAAAGAATGCCTCAACGACAAGAACACCGTGTTCAACTGCGACATGGTGCTCTACTACCTGAGGCACTACGTCAACCTCGGACACAGCCCGGAACAGATGACGGACCCGAACACGAAGACGGATTATGCCAAACTCAAAAGGCTGCTGCAACTCGACAGGCTCGACGGTAACCGCAAGGGGGTGATACAGGACATCGCCGAAAAAGGGGAAATAGTGGGGGAACTCTACGAAAGTTTCCCGGCAAAGGAAATCACGAACCCGGAGAAGTTTGTCAGCCTGCTCTTCTATTACGGGATGCTCACCATCAAGGATTGTTTTGGTTCCATGTTGCTCTTCGGCATTCCCAACAACAATGTCAAGATACAGTATTACCAGTACCTCTTGGAGAACTACAAAGAGGTAAGCCGCATCAATCTCGACAGGCTGTACGACCACTATGACGAAATGGCCTTCGACGGTCTCTGGCGCGACGCGCTGCAGTACATTGCCGATGCGTACCGGAACATTTCCTCCGTGCGCGATGCCATTGAGGGCGAACGCAGCATTCAGGGCTTCTTCATGGCATACCTGAGCCTGAACGACTACTATCTCACCGCACCGGAGCTGGAGTTGAACCACGGCTACTGCGACTTCTTCCTGATGCCAAACCTCACGCACTACCAATCGCGGCACTGCTACATCATAGAAATCAAATACCTCCCCAAAAAGGATTTCCAAGTGCAGGCCGAAAGGCAGTGGCAACAGGCGGTAGAGCAAATCAACGCCTATGCGCAAGCACCAAGGGTGGAGGCACTGAGGCAAGGCACGAAACTGCACAAAATCATCATGCAGTTCGCGGGATGGGAACTGCAACGGATGGAAGAAGTGGAGGATTAGGCATCATCCACCCTCAGAACTAATTCCTTCTGTCAAGAAAAAACCTCACGGTCGCCTTCCCTCCACCATCCGGTCGTTGTCAAAACCATCGCGCAATACCTGCGTTTGCTGCAAGCCCAGACTCTCAAACAACGCCACCGTTTCCCTGCCGAAAGCACGGTTGATTTCAACTTCTAACCATCCCCCAGGCAGCAGTGCCCCCGCCATTGCACGTTGCGCCAAGGCACGGTAAAAGAGCAACGGGTCATCATCCGGCACGAACAGTGCCGTATGTGGTTCGTGGTCCAACACATGACTTTCCATCTCCGCCTTCTCTCGACAACACACATAGGGCGGATTGCTCACAATCAGGTGAAACGGTTCGGAGTTCGGCCATAGAGCCAGCAAATCCTGCTGCATGAACTTCACTTCCGCCCCCAGCCGCGTGGCATTGCGCAGTGCCACCTGTAAAGCCGCCTCCGAAAAGTCCCAAGCCTCCACCTTAACCCACGGACACGCCAATGCCACCGACACGGCGATACATCCCGAACCGGTTCCGGCATCCAGCACCCTCGGATGCTCCACCCCGCCGTAGTACATCTCTTTCAGTTTTCCGACCGTCCGTTCCACCAGTTCCTCCGTTTCGGGCCGTGGAATGAGCACGTCGGGTGTCACCATCCAATCGCGCCCCATAAAGTCAGCCTTTCCCAACACATACTGCACAGGCTCCCCTTTTTCCATGCGTTCGCATATATTACGAAGGCGTTCGCAATCATCTTCTGAAAAATCCCTAACTTTGTCGGCATAAATATCTATTCGTTCCACACCGAAAGCCTTTTCCATCACCCAAAAGGCCAAGGCACGCGCTTCACCGCTCCCATAAACGGGTGTAAGCCGCGAACGGAGAAAACAGAAAAGTCTGTTCATATTTCTTTGTCAAGTTTAATCACGTATGCGGTAGGATCAGTAAAGCATACCCATACGTTGCAGAAACCACAATACTTACATGAGATCACTCCATGAGCTTTATATGCACCGTTGCCTTGAGTTGGCAAGGTGTGGCAGGCTTCACGCCGCCCCCAATCCGATGGTGGGTGCCGTACTCGTTCACGATGGCCGCATCATTGGCGAAGGCTACCACATACAGTGCGGACAAGCCCACGCAGAAGTCAATGCGCTGCGTTCCGTCCGCCCGGCAGACCGTGCATTGCTCGCCGACAGTACCCTCTATGTCAGCCTGGAACCTTGCGCCCACTACGGCCGCACACCGCCCTGCGCTTCGCTCATCATCAAGTCCGGCATTCCGCGCGTGGTAGTAGGTTGCATAGACTCCTTTTCCAAGGTTCAGGGTCGCGGCATCGCCATGCTGCGCGAAGCCGGGGTGGATGTAACGGTGGGCGTATTGGAAGAAGAGTGCAAAGCGTTGAACCGCCGTTTCTTCACTGCCCAAACCCTTCACCGCCCCTACATCACTTTGAAATGGGCGCGCTCGGCCGATGGTTTCATTGACCGCTGGCGCGAAACGGACACCGAGGAGCCGGCCCAGCTCTCCACCCCCTGTTCCCAGATGCGCGTCCATCGGCTCCGGGCCTTGCATCAGGCCATTCTGGTGGGCCATGGCACATTGCTGAAAGACCATCCCGCGCTCACTGTCCGCCATTGGACCGGCCAAGACCCTCTGCGCATTGTGCTGGGCCGCGTGGCCGAAGGCGATATGCCCGCAGGTTTCCAAGCCTACGCCGATATTCCCACCATGCTGGGCGAACTCTTCCGTCAGGGCGTGCAATCCCTGTTGGTGGAAGGCGGACAGCAAACGCTGCAAAGCTTCATCGACCAAGGACTTTGGGAAGAAGCCTACGTAGAGCTTTCCACCACGGAACTGGGCAGCGGAGTGCCCGAGCCACGTATGCCCGTCGGCATCCTGCTTCAGACAGAAGAAGCCTTCGGTGCCACCATCTTCCACTATACCAACGGATAACCGGCCTGCAAAAGTAAATGATTTTTCCCAAGTTCACCGGTCTTGCGCCAAGTCTGCCCCTCCCTTGTTCCTTATCGGAGTGTGGAAATGCTGCAAATACCGATTGTTTATCCCAACCAACCATCCTTATGAACTCCCTTCCCCCTATTACCCGCAACCTGTTGATAGCCAACGTCGTGTGCTACCTGTTGCAGTTGCTTGCCGGCAGTCTGCGCATTGACCTCACCGACCTGCTCGGCCTTCACTTCGTTTTGGCCGATGACTTCCGGGTGTGGCAACTCGTCAGTTATATGTTCCTTCACGGCAGCCTGACCCATTTGTTTTTCAATATGTTCTCTCTGTGGATGTTCGGCGGTTTGATAGAACGCACGCTGGGTGCCAAACGCTTTCTGACGTATTGGATGGTGTGTGGCATAGGTGCCGGCATATGTCAAGAGTTTTGGCAAACCGGCCAATACTTTGTGGAAGGTCTGAACAACTATCCGATGGTCAACACCGGCACTGCCATCATCCCCATGGGCGACTATCTCAATCTTTGGACTACCATCGGCGCTTCGGGAGCTTGTTACGGCGTTTTGCTCGCCTTTGGCATGCTCTTCCCCAACGAGCGCATCATGCTGTTGCTGCCTCCCATCCCCATGAAGGCCAAATATTTTGTAGCAGGCTATGCAGCCATTGAACTGATTTCCGCCTATGCGTCCAACGACAACGTGGCACATTTTGCCCACTTGGGCGGTATGCTGTTCGGCTGGTTGCTCCTGCGCTACTGGCGCACCTCGCGCAACTGCCGTCCCGCCGCCAACGGTTGGACGCGTTGGAACGAGCCGCCCCACACCCCTTCGCTCTGGGAACGGATAACTTCCCGGCTGCGCAACCGCCGCACGGAACAACCCGGCAATGCCCACCACACAGCCACCCGGCAGAACGACTACGACTACAACATTCGCCGCCGACAGGAAGAGCAGCGCATGGACGAACTGCTCGACAAGATACGCCAATCGGGCTACGACAGCCTCACGCAGGAAGAGAAACAAGAGCTCTTCCGCATCAGCCGGCGATAAGCCACCGCGTTTCCATTCACATCCACAGCCAATAAACCCTTCTCCGGTATGTTTTCCAAAATCCTCGCCATCCTTTCCTGGTCAGCCGTACTGCTCCTTTGGGCCTGTGCCGCCAGTCCTTATGCCAATCCTTCGGAATGGTGGGGCATTCCGGGCCTCTTCGGCTTGTGCTTCCCCTTCTGTGTGGCCGCTGTGGTAGGAATGGGCATGGTATGCCTGCTTATCAAGCCCCGTTTGGCATGGATTGCCGCCGTCGGCCTGCTGGGCTGTTGCGGAGCCCTGCGCGACTACCTCCCCATCAACCTCAGCTCACCCCCGCCCAAAGGTTGTCTCAAAGTGATGACGTACAATGTCTGCGCCTTCTCGAACTGGAAGACCGACGAGCGGGGCAATCTCGTCGTCATGGAGTACATCTGTGCCCAAAAGCCGCACTTGGCCTGTCTGCAAGAGGCCACGTATAAAAACCCAACCTATGAAGACACCCTGATGCGCACCGTGCGCCGTTACGGCTACCACTACCGCAAGGAGCAGATGGGCCAGAGCGCAGTGGGGCTGCTCTCGCGTTTCCCCATCGCCAAGAGCCGGCTCCTCTTCTGTGCCAAGGCCAACGGTGCCGCCGCCTTCTGGGTGCTGCCTCCCGGAGGCGACACCGTGGTCGTCGTCAACGTGCATTTGGAGTCCATGCACCTGAACAAAGAGGACCGAACCAACTACCACCTCCTTGTGCGCAACCCCGAAGCTGCCGACTCCGTGAAAAGCCGCCTTGGTTTCCTCAGGAAAATTACCGATGCCAGCCACGAACGCGCCCATCAGACCGATTCGCTCACACAGTTTCTTGACCAGCTGAAAGGCCGGCCCGTCATTGTTATGGGAGATTTCAACGACACCCCCATCTCCTACGCCCACCGGCAAGTATGTTCGCGCCTCAACGACGTTTACCGCGCCACGGGCAACGGCATCGGCCGCACGTTCAACAAGGATGCCATTTACGTCCGCATTGACAACATATTCTGTTCCGACCACTGGAAACCCTTCGCAGCCATGGTGGAAAATGCCGTCGACTATTCAGACCATTATGCCATCACGGCCTATCTGAAACCACAGGTGCAGCGATAGCACCCGGTTTTTTTTGTACAATCCCTTCGGGCCAAAGCTGCACCACTCCCCGTCTTTGCCTTTTCTCCCTCCTTTTTCAATACGCTTCCGGCCATGCTCCAGGTACTTCTCGCATTGTTTTTCCTTCTTCCCCTTACGGTCGAAGCTCAGCAAGCCACTGCCGAAAAGCTGTTTGAGCGTTTCAAGTCGGCCTCCCGTTTCGACTTCACCTACCCCCGCGAGAAAGTGTACCTCCACCTGGACCAGTCCGCCTACCTCACGGGCGACACCATTTGGTACAAAGCCTACGTAGTGCGCGCCTCCTCTCTCCAGCCCACCACCCTGAGCCGTGTGCTCTACGTGGAATTGCTCAATGCCGACGGCCAACAGGTAGAAAAGCAGACATTAAAGCTCGACAGCCTGGGCACGGCCTGCGGAGCCTTCTCACTCCGTCCGCCGGTCTACGCCGGCTATCATGAGTTGCGCGCCTTCACCCGCGAAATGGTCAACTGGGGTCCGGAAGCCTGCTTCTCGCGTGTCGTTCCCGTGTTCAGTCCGGGCAAGCCCTTGGAACGGGCGAAAGATATGGCCGAGGCAGACATCACGGAACTGTTCATTCCGCAGCCCTCGCCCAACAAGCGGGTTTCCCTGAGCACCCCGCGCCCCTATGTCATGCAGGAGCGCACCGACCGCCTGCTCGATTTCTACCCCGAAGGGGGCCGGCGCGTGGAGGGCGTGTCCCAACGCATTGCCTTCAAGCTCACCGACGGCAGGGGCTTGGCTGTGGAGGACACGGTCAAAGTGTTTCGTTCCGACGGCACGCTCTGTGCCACTGCCGTGCCCGAGCACGAAGGTATGGGCGACTTCCTGCTGCCCGCCGACTTCGGCGGGGGCTATGCCTGCATCAGTCTGAAAAACGCAGCGGCGCGCAGCGGAACGGACGGCACAGCCGGCAAACGCTACCCGCTCCCCTCTGACCGCGCCCCCTACGCACTGTATGCCGAACCCACCGACAGCGGCCTATATATAAAGGTAGAGGGAGGCCGGTCGGCAACGCGCAACGGAAGGCTGTTAGGGCTCGCCGTCCTGAACCGCGAAAAAGTTTGCTACTTCGACACGCTGACCGTAATGCCTGCCGAGGCCGTGGAACTGCTCGTGCCCCGTCGCGCCCTGCGTGGCGGCGTGAATCGCGTGGAGCTGTTCGATGCCGACGGCACTGGCCAGGCCACCCGTCTGTGCTGGGCACCGCTCACCGCCACCGACAGCCTGCGGCTGGCCCGGGTGGAAGTGATGCAAAACCGGGCGGCCTACGCGCCCTTCTCGCCTGCCGTGGTGAAAATCAAGGCCACTGATGCCGAAGGCCGCCCCGTGGCGGGTGCTTCGCTCTCCCTGGCCGTGCGCGACGAGTCTGGCAACCTGCTTGACAACGCCGACGGCGGCATGGCGGCCCAGCTGCTGCTGGCCTCCGAGGTGCGCGGCTACATCCACCGCCCTGACCTCTACTTTGCGAGGGAGGACAATGCCCACCAGCGTATGCTCGACCTCCTGCTGCGCGTGCAGGGGTGGCAAGCTAACTCCTTCAGCGTGATGTGTGGCCGCGAGCCCTTCGACCTGCAGCAGCCCATCGAGAGCAAACTCGTGCTACGAGGCTACGTGTTCAAGGACAACAACCGGCGCGAGCCTTATCCCGGCCTCTCGCTCAACCTCCGCGCCTACCGCTACGAGCACGACAGCATCAAGGGCGGCACCATTGAGGGCGGCATGGTAACCGATGCCGAGGGACGCTTTGCCTTCGAGTCGCAGGTGGACTTCGAGGGCGACTACCTGGCACAGTTCACCATGCGCAGCGGCGAGAAGGAGAAACGCCGTTGGAGCCGCTTGGCCATCGACCGCTGGTTTGAACCTCCCTTGCGGCCATTCTATGAACCGCAGCTGCAACTCGCACCCTACAACCGGGAGGAGACAGCCACCGGCGGAAGGCCGCAACCGCAGACTTTTGAGTGGAAGGACACGTTGCAACGTGCCGTCCGCTGGCTCGCAGGAGAAGCCGAAGTGACTGCCCGCAAAAAATACAAAGGCTTCACGGGCAACCGTTACACCTGGAAGGGCGGCGAAAGCACCGGCATCAGGAAATCGGCCAAGTACATCAACATCCGCAAGGAATGGGAACACTACAAGGACATGGGCTTCGACCCTGTCATCACCATCTGGGACTTGCTGGGCTTTTTGGACAACCAAGTGTCCTACGACCGCATGGGGCCTGTGCCAGAGCCGGCTTCGGCTGACAACGCCACCTCGCCCACCCTGCCCTCCGACCATCCGCCCTCCGGCACGGCAGCACCCGACATGGGGACTTCTGACATCGGAAACTACCCCATGGCCGAGGAGGGTAAAATCCAACTCACTTACCATGGGCGTCCTGTGGACGTGTGGGTGAACAATGTGACCGACACGTCGCCTGCCGACGACTACCTGTGCAGCGACTACCGCTCGCTGACGATGACGGAGGAGAACATCCGGACCAACAGCCTCACGGGCCGGCAGGTGCGGGTGAGCAACCTCAAATATACCTTCGCGCTGTACGAAGAGCCTTTTGCCTGGCGTATGCGCAACGGCAAGGGACGCGAGTACCGCATCCTGCAGGGCTTCACGCCGCAGCCGCGTTTCTATTCGCCCGACTACCGCCGGTTCGACCTGCCCGACGAAGCCGACACACGGCGCACCCTGCTGTGGGAGCCGCACGCCACGACCAATGCCGAAGGCGAGGCACACGTCATTTTCTTCACCAACAGCCATCCGGAACAAACGCTCGACATCAGCATTCGCGGCATCGGCCCTTCGGGCACGCTCATCAGCCATCACTGACCTTTTCCCTACCCTTCGGGCTGCCACCGTTTCATTCCGCCCGCTGCATCTCCCTGTCTGCAAAAAGGGATGCAGCGGGCGGAATGCGTTGGCACTCAGGGGGACATTGGTCGCCCCACGTTCGGCGTTCAGCAGCCGTTTTCCGCTGTTACTGAACGGACCGGGGACGGGACTGGCTGGCTTGCCACGTGAACGCACCGCTCTGGCTCACGTCATGGCACGGCTGGCAGACGGAACGGCAATGGGCGGTCCAACGGCTGCGCTGAGAAGGACGCAACGTGGGCGAGAGGACGACATGATGGGGACGGTAACATCGCAAGACGTCGGCCGGGGAGGTGGCGCATCCGCCGGACAGGAGGAGGATGTCGACGGGCCGGGGGGACACACCAGGACGTGGGGTGATGCCTTTGTCTAACACGACAAGGCTGTGCTTGCCGAACAGCAGTACATTGCCGCGACGGACAAGGTGGGTGTACTGCTCGTTGTCGCGGCTGAGCCAACGGGGAGGACGCATATGGAGGGGCAGGAAAAAGTTCTGGCGCAATGTTTCCAGACGGGGAGATACGCTGTCGGACGGCTCGGGGCTGTAAAGGTAGCTCTCACGGGCACTCTGGATGAAATGGACAACGGTGGTGCGGGGCACGTTGTAGACGATGATCTGGGGCGGAAGACGATGGGGACGTAAGCGGTAAACTTCACTCCATATACCAACGGACAGCAATGTCACGACCACGCAAAAGCTGCGTAAACGCCAAGGACGACAACGGGGCTCGAACAGTACGTAAAGGGCAGGAAGCAGCAGGGTGAGGCTCAAAAGCAGGAGCCAACCGGCATAGACGGAAAGGACAGCCCCGGGCCAATGGGTGATGCTTTCCAATCCTTGGGTCATGTGGGCTATGATGTGCTGTAGTATCTGGGACAAGGGTTCACGGAATGTTTCCCACGGGACGAGGATGTAACACAGGGAACCAGTCAACAGGAGATAGGCGCAGGGGATGGCGATGATGTTGGCTATGAAGAAATAGGGGGAAATGCTGTGGAAGTAGACGGCTACCAAAGCGAAAGTGCCTAACTGAGCACTCAACGATATGGTGAAAAAAGGATATATGGTGCGGACAAAAAGCTGATAGACGCGCTTTACCGTCAACTGGAAAAGACGGTCGAAACGGTGACCTGGGAAAGTACGGAAGGCTTCATAGCTTAATTCGAAATAGGGTAAAGGATAACGCTGCCAGATGTAGATATTGCACAACAATATGGAAAATACGGATGAAAAGGATAGCTGAAAACTGACATCGAACAGGGAGTGGGGATTGTACAGGAGGAGTACCAAGGCGGCGAAACAAAGACCGTTAATGGATAACTGGCGGCTGTCACGGAATATTTGGGCAAGCTGCAGCAGGGTGAGCATACTGGCGGCTCGCAACAGGCTGATGGGGGCACCGGCCAGAAACACAAAAAACCAAAGGAATAACAGGACTGCAAATATTCCGGCTGCACGCTGTTTCTTGCCTCGAAGGCGTTTGAGCAGAAGAAAATGAAAAATGGAAAATAATATGCCTAAATGCAAACCGCTCAGGGCTAACACATGACTGGTGCCGCTCTCGGAAAATACGCTGCGGACGGAAGGGGTGAGCAGGGTTTTGTCGCCCAAGGTGAGGGCGGACAATAAGCCGCTGGCATCTGTGGGGAAACGACGCTGGTAGCTCTCTACCAAAAGCTGGCGGAAACGGCGTAGCCGATGCCACCAACTGACGGATTCATCGTCTACAGGATACACTTTCCAATTGCCAGAAGGAGCATAGGCGGCTCCGCTGATTCCGTGAATGGACAAATATCTGGGATAGTCGAAGTCGCCGGGATTTCCGGGCACGTAACCTTTGTTGATGACGGAAGAGAAAAACAGGATGTTTCCAGAAGAATAATCGATAAGGGATGGATAAGACGTGCTTTCGGCGGCTGGAACACTGACCGTTGGACTGTGATCATTTACTGCATCTTCACGTAACCGGATCCTGACGAGTTTCCCCTGAAACGCTGGCTGCCCACTAATCAAACGTATCTCAACACCTACTCCGTCGTCATATACCTTATAAATCTGCTCTATCTGTCCCTGCCACGCCTGACGGGTTGTGGGCCATTCGACTCTCACCTTCTCATACTCTAAAGCGCAAAGACTGCCGCCGCAGAAGAATACGCACAACAGACCGCTGATGACTACGCTCTCTACCGCAAGCTTGCTACACAACATGAACAACAGAAACAAACCGCTCACGAATGCCGCAATGACCCAACTAAGCAAATGATACGCCATTCCTTGCGTGGCGTGCGAAAGGACTATACCCGAAGCCAAACAGAGTACATAACGCAACAACGGAAACTGCCGAAAGGGATTGTGCGGCAACGAATACGGCAGGATGCGTCTTATTTCCATCGAAGAAAACGGGATAATTTATAGCAAGTGTGAAACTTAAAAATAAAGGGTTGCTCAACAACAGTCCCTTGAAAAAGCAAATCCCTCCCCCGGGACTTGCCCGGAGAAGGGAATGCGACTTGATTTGAAAAAAGGGGGCGGCGACCTACTCTC
>CAMBHR010000011.1:0-48309 GCA_945867195.1 uncultured bacterium
GGATTTCACCGGTGCAGTCCATCGTACGGAGATAGAACTGAGGACGATACTTGTTGCCGAACGGAGTATGGCGACCGCCTTCTTCCTTCTTCAGTACGTAGATGGAAGCCTTGAACTTCTTGTGCGGAGTGATTACACCCGGGTGAGTGATAACCATACCACGCTTGACTTCCTGCTTGTCGATACCGCGGAGGAGCAGACCTACGTTATCACCTGCTTCACCCTGATCGAGGAGCTTGCGGAACATTTCAACGCCGGTAACAACAGACTTCTTGTCTTCGCCGAGACCGAGGATCTGAACTTCGTCACCTACCTTGACAACACCGGTCTCAACACGACCAGTAGCAACAGTACCACGGCCAGTGATAGAGAACACGTCTTCAACAGGCATCAAGAAGGGCTTATCCTTATCGCGCTGGGGTTCCTGGATCCAGTTGTCAACAGCATCCATAAGCTCCATTACAGAGTCAACCCACTTTTCAACACCATTCAGGGCACCGAGCGCGGAACCACGAATGATAGGAGTATCCTCCTCAAATTCGTACTGTTCGAGCAGTTCGCGCATTTCCATCTCAACGAGTTCGAGCATTTCCTCGTCGTCTACCATGTCGCACTTGTTCAAGAACACTACGAGACGGGGAACATTCACCTGACGGGCGAGAAGGATGTGTTCACGAGTCTGGGGCATCGGACCGTCGGTTGCAGCAACTACAATGATAGCACCGTCCATCTGAGCAGCACCAGTAACCATGTTCTTAACGTAGTCGGCGTGACCCGGGCAGTCTACGTGAGCATAGTGACGCTTTGCAGTTTCATACTCGATGTGAGCAGTGTTGATAGTGATACCACGTTCCTTTTCTTCGGGAGCGTTGTCAATCTGATCGAAAGACTTCACATCTTCGCTACCGAAACCCTTGTTGTGGAGAGTCAAGGAGATAGCAGCAGTCAAAGTCGTCTTACCATGATCGACGTGACCGATCGTACCGATGTTAACATGCGGTTTGGTACGTTCAAATTTCTCTTTAGCCATAGCTGTTATTTATTTGTTGATTAAATTCAGAGTTAATAGACTATACGAACAAAAGAGCTGTTAGTGAGACTTGAACTCACGACCTCTTCCTTACCAAGGAAGTGCTCTACCGCTGAGCTATAACAGCATTTGGAGCGGAAAACGAGGCTCGAACTCGCGACCCCCAGCTTGGAAGGCTAGTGCTCTACCAACTGAGCTATTTCCGCAGCCTTTGTAGTGGGCAAAGATGGATTCGAACCACCGAAGGCGTAAGCCAGCAGATTTACAGTCTGCCCCATTTGGCCACTCTGGTATTTGCCCATATTTCAAAAACCTCTGTGCGTTGTTTTCAGCAGAAGTATCCTCGAAACGGCTGCAAAGGTAGGCATATTTTTTATCGCACCAAATGTTTTGCAGTTTTTTTTGGAAGAAAAGCTAAAAATTCGTGCGGATGCCTGCCGAAAAGTGCTTTTGCGAGCGGTTTTCTGTGGCTGGTTTACCCCTTCACGCCTTGGGCTGACCACCCCACCCTACTCCTTATATAGATAAGTGCCAAGCCGTCCGGCAGAGGGCGAACTATCCGACCGACTTCGGCCGTATTCCATTAGATTCTCTCCTTCCATTTTCTTTCGGGGCGGCTCTTCTCCGCCCCTCTTGAAAATGGATTTCGAGTATCTCACTGCTTAGAACTTCAATGTGAGCAGGGCACTCATGGCCAACAAGTCCGGGACTATTTTGTTCAAGTCGGCGAGTAGTAAAAAATAGTCCTGGACTTGTGAGCCTCAAAAGTCCGATGATTGGAACGGAGTGGAAGCGGATGGTATGAAAGCAAGAAATGCAAACTTGCAGAAATGCCATAACCTTCACCCAAGCCTTCACAGGATGGTTTCTCCGTACGCGCACACGTATATACGCATTTAATTCCCAGAAAATAGTGTTCACGCCTTCACACAAGGCATAAAACTGATGATAATCAGAGAATTTCGGTGTGAACACTTGGGCCTTTCAAGCCTTCACACGGTGAACGCAGCATTCACACGGAGATTGCCAATACAGAACGCGCGATTTAATATCATTTCGTAGTTATCACACTTTTTCCGCCCACGAACAGGTCAGTGGGCTGCCTCTGTGAAGGTTTGGGTAGCCGTGTGAAGGCTTCAGTCGCTGTGTGAAGGTTTGAAAGCCCCAAGTGTTCACACTGTTTTCCGCTGATACTCAAAAGAAAACGACCATCCTGTGAAGGAGTGAACCTTTTTTCGGGGAAATATTACGTATATAGAGAAGGGAAAATCCGTGATTGGATGGGCGAAAAAACGGTTCGCTTTTTCGGGAACAAGTCATGTCACGGCTCTTCTACCTCAGTCTGGGTGCAGTGCTCCAACCAGATGACTTTCTGGTTCCAATGGTAGGGTTTGTACTCCGTATTGGTGCGCTTCTGGTTTTTCTTGAACACCAAACCGCTGACCGATTTGGCATAAAGCAGGGGCGCGTCGAAGGTGTCGAAGTAGTTGTCCTGAATAACGATGGAATTGGGTTTGCCACCATGGAAATAGGGGTCACTCTCGGTGAGCTTGGGTATTTCGGGATAGATGGAGATGACGGCGTTCGTAAACTGGTATTGGCTGGTAAGGGCGTTGATGAAGGTGTTGCGGCTGATGACGAGGTCGCGCACCGCACCGCTCTCATACCACCCGTTGCAGTCGCCACAGAGGAGGATGGCGGTGCCGGAGGTGTGGTCGAAGAGGTTGTTCTGGCAGACGGTGCGGCGCGGAGAGCTGAAGAGCGCGCCACGGGCACGGTTGTTGCGCACGATGTTGCCCTTGAATTCCACCTCGGGCGTCCACGTCAGGTTTTCCACGCCCCAGTTCTCCCTCCAGGAAACGGCGGCGGGAAGGGAATCTTTGCAGGTGATGAGAAATTCGCTGCATCCGAGCACGTCGTCCCCTTCTGCCGGACGGATGGAGGTGATGGTGGTGGTGAAAGGCAGGTTTTCCATGTTCTCGGAACGCACGAAGGTGATGGTGTCGCCCGGGTCGCCCCAATCGAAGCCCCAAGTCTGTCCGTGCTCAAAGCGGCAACGGAGGGTGTGGTTGTCGATACGATCGCGCACCTTGAGGTACACGCCGTGAATGTTGATGGCATCGTCCATCATGCCTTCATAGAGGCCGTTGTTCGACACGATTTTTCCCTTGCACTGGGAGAAGTGGGTGGCATCGGCCTGGGTGGAGAAATAGCGGGGGTCGTCGGCTCCGCGCAGGCATACGCCGAATTTGTTGAGCGTGATGCCATCGCAACGCTGGGCTATGAGTCCCATGCCTTCGGCGTAATGTACCTTGACATTGTGCAAGGTGGTACGGACGTTGTTGCGCATGAATATGCCGGGACAGGGCCGCTGCCAGGTGCGCATGGCCACTACGGTGCCAGGCACGAGGCGGCTGTCTTTCCAGTTGGGGGCCAGGAGCTGGCGGCCGCCCAGGTCCTGCACGCCGGAGGTGTTGATGCCCAGGTCGGCGGTGTTGTAGACGATGTGGCGGGTGTCGCGCTCGAAAGCGATGCCGGCTGACTGTTGGGCGGTCCAGCCTTCGCCATAGGTTTCAAAGCGGCCGTTGCTGCCGATGCGGTAGTTGACCCACGGTGCTACCTCGAAGGTGATGCCGTGGGCATCGTTCTTGACGACCTGCACCTGCGCAATCTGGGGATTGGCGAAGTCGATGGAAAGGTTGTTCAACCGGAAATGGGTGGTACGGGAAATCACAAGGGGTATCATGCGGCCATGGAAGACGAAGTCGGACTTCTTGCCTTCGATGGTGAGGTTGTTCCACCCCTCAACGAACACGCCGACGCACTTGGGCTGGTCTTGGTCGTGGTTGGAGATGTAGAGTTCATGCTCCCGGGCGCGGTCGGCGTGGAAATGGTAGGTGCCGGGATCGAAGCGCATGACGATTTTGTCCTGGGGGCTTACCTTCCGCCGGATGCAGTCAAAGGCGATGTCGAGGCGCGAGGAGAGGGTGTGGTCGGCCTCGGTGTTGGGGCGGATGCCGTAGTCGGCCATCTTGAACACGAATTTGCGCGCCTGCAATGTCTGGCCGGCAGCGGCAAGGCACAGGAACAGTGTGAACAGAAAATACTTTGCGGTTTTCGTCATAGGATTATGGAGATGTAAGGATTAAGGGTGGTTCTAAAAATTCTGATATAAATACGCTGATATTCTGATGGTTGCTTTGCACCCTCTCGAAAGCGTCTTTTTGCAAGTAGCTTCAGTCACATAGCCCGCTTCACCTACTTACAAAAACACACTTCCGATAGGTCACAAATCACCTCATCAGAATTATTAGAACCACCCTTAACTGAAACATTGCCGACAAAGGTACACGAAAGGGACAAGAAGGGAGGTTGGCGCACGGCACTATGTCTCCCAAAAAATCACCTTTATCAACTTTTTTCAAAAAAATCACCGAAAACATTTGGCGGTTGGGACGATTTGTCTACCTTTGCACCCGCAAACGAAACCCACACGGTTTCACGACCTTGCAAGGTGCGTTAGTTCAGCTGGTTAGAATACATGCCTGTCACGCATGGGGTCACGGGTTCGAGTCCCGTACGCACCGCTCCAAAGCCCTGAGGATTTTCCTCGGGGCTTTTTTCGTGCCATTCACTCGCACCCTTCATTCATTTACCACGCGAAGGGTGTCAGGGAAGACGATGTTGCCACGTACGTTTTGAGGGTTTGCGGAAAATCCATAAACAGGGGGTACACCTCAGCGGCATACCCCCTGTACTGTTTGATGGTTTGCATCCGGGAAATCAGTCGGCAATGAGGGTGAACTCAGCACCTGAACCGAAGTCATTGCCGCTCCACTCGTTCAAGGCGCGCAGACGGATGTAGCGGGCCTTGACGGGTTGCTTGAAGGTGACTTTCTTGAGGTCGGCATTGCGCTCGAACTGACCCTTCATGATGGGTTCGCCCCAGTTAGCACCGTCTTGGCTGACATAGATTTCGTAGTCCTTGACCCAGCCGTTCTGGCCTTCCTGACGCGGCAGGAAGGTGAAGCCCTTCATGGTCTTTTCCTCCGAAGCGTCGAAGTCTATCCAGTGGGGGTACTTCGTGACGGTCACGCCGTATGCGGAGTGCCAGATGGTGGAGGGGTCGCCGTCGACAAGGTGGCGGGCCATGCCGCTGCCGGGCTCCTCGGACGATACGAAGACAACCTGCAAGGGTACGCTGAGGATGCGCTCGAAGGTGCGGGTGAACTTGAGGGTGGGATTGTCCTTGTACCACACCTGGAGCGTACCGCCGGCGCGGAAGTCGATGGGGCTGGTGTAGCTCACGGCTTTCTTGGCTCCGTTGACGGCATACACGATTTCGCGGCCGGCATCGGGCGACGTGAGGGTTACCTTACCCGTGGCATTCCGGGAGAAGTCGATGGGCTTTTCGCCGGAGGGGCTGACCTTGGCGTGCTCGGCGATGACGCAGGGCATGGCACGGCCAATGTTGAGCGGACGGATGATGAAGCCGAAACTGCGGCTGTCGCTCGTGACGCGGTCGGCACGTACCGGACCGCCTTGTCCGCAGCTGGCACCACCCAGACCGGTTACCTTCGCGTCAAGATGGAGCACGGTGGCGTTACTCTTGGGCAGGCTGTACGGATGGGCTGCCTGTGCGAGTTGCTGCTGGGTCCAAGGCAGGGCGGAAGCGGACATTTCGCCATCGGCAATGAAGAGGGCACCACGGCCTGCGGGGTTGGTGAGGGCGCACCAACGCACTTCTTCACGGTTGCCCATGGACTGGGGCTTCGGCAGCATGATGTCCTGCTCGCCCACCGTGCCTCGATGGTGCTCGATGAACTGGCCGGTCTTGCGGTCGGCATAGTTGTTCACCGGACCGCGACCGTAGTAGTCGAAGGTGCTGTACTCGGCGGGGAGTTCCATGACATAACCCAGACGGGGGAGGACTACACCGGAACGGTTGGACGAGATGGCACTGTGGAGTTCGATGGAGCCGTCGGGGAAGACGGTATAAACCTGCGTGGTGAGGAACTTGAAGTCGTCGGGGCCGAGGGGCTTCACGTCCACGTTGAAGGTGTAGGCACTTTCGGGGTCGCGGTTGCCGTTGCCATAGGCTTTGCGGCTGCCTTCCTTGCCCTGGCTCTCTACGGTGAACACGAGCTGCACGGCACCGTTTTTCAGTTGCTTCACTTCCTGACTCAACGCTTTGTGGCCCAGGTTGTAGAGTCCGTAACGGAACCAGTCGCCCACGAAGCCGGCACCGTCGTCGTTGTCGGTCGGGGCACGGAAGGCATCGAGCTTGGGTCCGCAGCCTGCTTTCAGGATGGCCTGACCGCCATACTGCAAGTCGGCGATGGCACCGGTGGCCTTGTCGAACACGACGCTGAAGCCGTCGCCCTCAAGGGTGATGTTGCCGGCGTTTTGTGTCAGCTTCACGGCCTGTTTTCCGGCAGAAGCGTCGGCCAAGGCAGGAGCTTTGGCATCGGCAGCCTTAACAGGCAGCTGTTCTTCCATCTGGACGTAGCCTTTCTTGGCCCAGGGCATATCTTTGTTGAGGAGGAACTGCACCTTGACGAAGTATTCGCCGTCGGCATCGAGGGCGGCATAGTTGTAGGGCAGCGTCACTTCCATGTGCTGGCGTGCCTTCAGGCCGGAGGGTGAGCCGGGCACTTCCTTGGCTTGGCCCACGATGTTGCCGTCCTTCCAGAGCGACCATACCACGGTGTAGTCGGTGAGCGGCTCGAAGTAGTTCTTGTTGAAGATTTCAACCTTGCCCTGCTTCATGTCGACAGCTTTCACGCCCACGTTCTGGTAAACTTTCTTCACCTCAAAGTACTGTGCCTTGGGCGAGAGGTCGGGGCGCATGATACCGTTCATGCAGAACATGCCGTCGTTGGGCTTGTTGTCCATGCCGAAGTCGCCGCCGTAGCCCCAATAGAGCTGGCCTTTGTCGTTGACATTGTGGATAGCCTGGTCCACCCAGTCCCAGATGGCACCGCCTACGAAGAAGTTGGTGCTCTCTATGGCGTTCCAGTAGTCCACCAATCCGCCCACGGCGTTACCCATGGAGTGGGCATACTCGGAGATGTGGAACGGATAGACCATGTCGTATTTACCCTTCACGGCTTCCTGTACCCAGGCGATGGAGGGGTATTGGTTGGAGCCCATGTCGACGATGTCGTTGTTGCGCTCGTACTGCACGGGACGGGAGGTGTCATAAGCCTTAATGGCTTTGTAAGCCTCCACGAAGTTGTTGCCGGGGCCGGCCTCGTTGCCCAAACTCCAGATGGCCACAGAGGGGTTGTTCACCGTGGCGTGAACCATCTCCATGTTGCGGGCGATGTGGGCGTTCTTGAACTCGGGCACGTGGGAAAGGCTGGCTTCACCATAATAGTACTCATGGCTTTCGATGTTGGCCTCATCCTCGAGATAGATGCCGTATTTGTCGCAGAGGTAGTACCAGTAGGGCGCATCGGGGTAGTGGCAGTTGCGCACGTGGTTGATGTTGCCCTGCTTCATGAGGAACACTTCGTGCTCCATCTGCTGGCGGGTCACGTGGTGTCCCGTGGCGGGATTGTTTTCGTGGCGGTTCACGCCCTTCATCTTGATGGGCTTGCCGTTGAGGTAGTAGTAGCGGCCTGCGAGTCCGAACTCGTCCTTGTTGGCGGGCGTTTCGCGGATTTCGATTTCGCGGAAGCCGATGTAGGTGGAGAAGGTCTCGACGGTATTGCCCTTCTTGTCCTTCAGCTCGCCCACGAGGGTGTAACGGTGGGGTGCTTCAGCACTCCAGGGCTTCACCTTGTTGCCGGCGGACAGCACGACGTTGGCCTCCATCTCACCGCCCTTGCCGATTTCACTGACGGGTGCCACGGCGGTTACGCCGGCCACGAGGGTGTTTTCGTCGGAATAGAGCTTGTTTTCGTAGAGTGAATAAACGATGCTGTAGCCTTTGGCGGGCTTCGTGGTGAGGTTCTTTACCTGTGCCGTGATGTGGAGCGAAGCCTGGGTGAAGGTGTCGTCGTAGTCAGGGATGGCCTTGATGTCGCGCACCTGCACCTTGGGTTTGGCGGTGAGGGAAACGCTGCGGAAGATGCCCGGCAGGCGGAACATGTCCTGTGCTTCGAGGAAGGAGCCGTCGCTGTTGCGGTACACTTCCACTGCCACGAGGTTTTCACCCTTCTTGTTCAAATAGGAAGTGATGTCGAACTGTGCCAGGTTGCGGGAGTTTTTCGAGAAACCGACATACTTTCCGTTGACATAGAGATAGAAGAAGGAGTCTACGCCGTCGAAGTTGATGTACACTTCTTTTCCATCCCAGTCGGCGGGGATGCTGAAGGTGCGGCGGTAGGAGCCTACTTCGTTGCGGTCCTTATAGGTGAGCCAGTTCTGGGGCGGGGTGCGCATCACGCCGCCTTTCCAGTCGCCCACGGCCACCTGATGCTGGAAGATGACCTTCTGGTTGACATAGATGGGACGGCCATACTTGAACTTGCCGTCCTTCTGCATACCGGCGAGGTTCCAGTTCATCGGCACTTCCACCTTGTCCCACGCGGAAGCGTCGAAGTCGGTGCGGTAGAAGTCCTTGGGACGCTGGTCGGGATTGGAAGCCCAGTGGAACTGCCACTGTCCGTCGAGCGACTGCCACAGCGCGCTGTTTTCGGGCAGCACCTTACGGGCTTTGTCAACGCTCTCAAACGAGAAGAACCATGCGTGAGGTTGTTGCTTGTTGTAGGCCACGGAGTCGGGGCTTTGCCATTCCCAACCGGTGGGTTCGGGCATTTGTCCATAATAAAAGCCTCCGAGGGGCTGGACCTGGGCAAATGAGGGAAGGGCAAGCAGACCGGCCAATAGGGTCAACGATTTCTTGCTCATAGATAGATAAAGGTTTATAATTGAAAAATATTGTGATGCTAATACACAGTCTTTTCGGGCAAAGATAGTGCAAGGAGAGGGGCTGAGTGAAACGAAAAGCCAAAAAAATTGGTTTTTCTTGCCGTGCCTCAATGAACCGGGCGAAAACTAAGGCGGATTTGCACGATTTTGCCGATACTGCCGCACGCCTATATATAATATACAACCCGCGTGCCCATTCGTTACAGCAAAATCACACAAATCCGCCTTTGCTTACGTTCCGCCCATCAAACCCGTCACGTCCTTTACGTCCGGAAGGGGGGAGGGAGCGGACAGGAGAGGGAAGGAAATCAGTTTTCGAGGAAATAGTTGACAGAGGTGACCACGCGCACTTTCTTGATGTGCGGCGTGTACTGGTCGCGGTTCTCAATACTGAAATAGCCCTGCTCGGCACTCTTGATTTTGCCGAGCCGGCTGTCGGAGTCGGCAGCAAACTTGGCGGCGGCCTCGCGTGCGTTCTTCGTGGCCTCCTCGATCATCTGCGGCTTGATTTTGTTCAGGCTGGTAAATTCGTACTCTACCTGCGAGCCGTAGTCTCCGGCGGAGATGGCGATGCCCTGTTTCAGCAACTCGCTCATGCGCGACATGAGGCTGCGCACCAGGTCGACCTTGGCCGAGGAAACGGTCAGGGTGAGGGTGATGTTGTAACGGTCGCGGGAAGTAACGTCGGACGAAGCGTAACGCTCGGCCCAAAGGTCGACAATCTGGGGCACGCCGGCACTGATGTCTTCGGCGGGCAGACCGTTGCGGGTCAGGAACTCGCGAATCTGAGTGCTCGAACGGTTAATGTCGGCGTAGAGTGCTTGCAAATCGTTTCCCGTGGTTTTGTACATGATGGGCCAGATAACGTGGTCTGCCGGCACTTCGCGCTCGGCAAGTCCGCGAACTGAAACCATACGGTCCTTGGCGGCAAAGGATGAGAAACCCAGATAGACAAATAGTCCAAGCAGCGCGATACCTACCGCCACAATGGCTGATTCGATAAAATAGTGTTTCATGTTGTAAAGTGTTTAGTTTATGATAAAAGGGAAATAAAAAAACTTTACTCTGCTATCAGCGGTCTGACTTCCTCCATGATGCGGAAGAGCTCGTCGACCGTTTCGGCCCGGAGCATGGCGATGCGGGTGGAGCGGAAGTTGGGGATGCCCTTGAAGAGCGGACTGGCGGCGAGATGGCGGCGTATGTGGAGGATGCCCCGGTATTCGTCGATGCGCTCCACGCTCTGCCTCACCTGCTCCTTGAGCACGTCGAGCTTCCAGCCGGGCGACATGGACGGGAAGGCACTCGGCACCACGCTGTCGACATCGTGCGAATGGCCGTGGAGCTCGTCGTGTACTTCCTTGAAAATCCAAGGGCGGCCAAAGGTGGCGCGACCTATCATCACGGCATCCACGCCGTAAAGTTCAAACGCCTGGCGCGCCCCCTCAGCGGTGGTGATGTCGCCGTTGCCGATGATGGGAATGCGCATCCGGGGATTGCGTTTCACCTCGCCGATGAGCGACCAGTCGGCCTCACCGGTGTACATCTGTGCCCGGGTCCGGCCGTGGATGGTCAGGGCCTGTATGCCGCAGTCCTGCAACTGTTCGGCCAGTGGCACGATGATGCGGTGTTCCATGTCCCACCCCAAACGGGTCTTGGCCGTCACGGGCACCTGCACGGCATCGGCCACGGCACGGGCTATCTCGAGCATACGCGGCACGTCCTGCAACAGTCCCGCTCCGGCACCTTTGCCCGCCACGCGCTTCACGGGACAACCGAAGTTGATATCCAGCACATCGGGCCGGGCACGTTCCACCACGATTTGGGCGGCATCGCGCATGGCCACGGGGTCTTTGCCGTAAATCTGGATGGCTACGGGACGCTCGGCATCGCACACGGTGAGTTTTTCCAAGCTCTTGTTGACCATACGCACCAACGCGTCGGCGGCCACGAACTCAGAATAGACCATGGAGGCACCAAGGCGGCGGCAAAGCAGACGGAAACCGATGTCGGTAACGTCCTCCATGGGTGCCAACAGCACCGGGCGCGGACCTAAGTCGAGTGTTCCTATTTTCATATAGAGGAGTAAAGAGATGAGGGATGAGTATATGAGGTTTATACCATTACAACAACAGCAGGGCCAGGACATTGTTGGCCACATGGGCGGGCAGGCAAAGGCGGAGGTTGCCCGTGCGGAGAAACAGCAGCCCTAACAGCGTGCCCACGACGAAGGCGGGAATGCCCTGCACCCAGTTGCCGTGGACCACGGCGAACGACAACGCGCCCAGCGCAGCGGCCAACAGACCGGGGCAGCCTTTCAGGAAAAGCTCCCGCACGATGCCCTTGCGGAAAACGAGTTCTTCGCACAAAGGTCCCACCACGCAAAGCAGCAGCACGCACCATACGTTTTTGCGCTGGGCCAGGAAGATGGCGGTAGTGCCGTCGTCGCTCAGCCCGAAGGGTTCGAGTGCTGCCGACACGCCCCAGCTGAGCAGCAGCACGGCGGCTACGGCCAAGGGAAGTTCCAGACGGGGGTGAAAGGCAGGGCGGAGCGGACACGGGCAAGGTGCGTCGTGACGGTGCCACCACCACAAGCCGATGCACAACGGTATTTCATACAGCAGCAGCGTGATGCCGAGCACCACGGGGTCGGGCTGCGCAGGTTCGGCCCATGCCAAGCCGGATGCAGTGCCAGGGGTGAGGAGCAGGGCGGTCAACGCTGCCGCCACCTGCACGACGACGAAAAGGAGAAAAGTCACCAATGCTTTCATACTTCGCTGAGTATGTTTGGAGATTATGACCTAATAACCTTCAATTTCAACTTACTTCGCTGAGCATGGCCCGTACGTTATCGGCATCCACCGCCAGCTGTGCCTGCAGGGCTTCGATGCTGGCGAAGCGTTGCTCGTCGCGCACACGGCGGTAAAAACGGAGCTGGAGGTGTGCGCCGTAGAGCGGTCCGCCGGTGTAGTCAAGCAGGTGTGCCTCGATGCTCTGGTCTGTGCCGTTGTCTAAGGTGGGCCGCCAACCGATATTGACCATGGCCATATAGGTAAAGCCCTCGATCTCGGCCAGGGCGGCATACACGCCGCGTCCCGGAACCATCTGTTCCGCGCAGTCGGGCTGCAGGTTCGCCGTGGGATAGCCCATGAGCGTGCCGGCGTGGTGCCCCTCGACCACGGTGCCTTCGAGCAGGTAGGGGCGACCCAGACAGGCACGGGCCATCTCCACGTTGCCGCCCGTCAGGAAACGGCGGGTGGCGGAGGAGCTGACGCGCAACTCGTCCACCTCGAAGGGACGCTCGCGCAGCACTTCGATGCCCAGCTCACGCCCTTGGCGCACATAGTCCTTAAAGCCAGACGAGAGGTCGGAACCGAAATGATGGTCGTAGCCCACCAGCAGGCAGCGCACGCCCAGCTCTTGCAGCAATATCTGCTCCATGAACTCGCGCGAAGTGAGCATGGACATGGCGTGGTCAAAATGGAGCATGGCCACGGCAGCCAGCCCGGCCTGTTCCAGCAGTTGGAGTTTCTGTTCGTTCGTGGTGAGCAGTTCGGGCCAATAGCGGGTGTGCGACAGGGCAAGGCGCGGATGCTCCTCGAAGGTCACCACCATGGGCAGCAACCCCCGGCGTTCCGCCTCGGCCTTGATTTGGTCAATGAGGTAACGGTGGCCGCGATGCACGCCGTCGAAGAAGCCCACTGCTGCGCAATAGCCGGCTTCGCCGCCGGACTGCCGCGCAGCGGGCAGGAAACTATGGAAGGAGAAGTTTGCCATTTTCGTCAAAATAGTTAAACCATCGGCTGCCGGCCGGGGCGAGCAGGGCTTGCAGGCCACAGTCGCGCGCTGCCTGGCAGTTCACTTCGCTGTCGTCAAAGAAAAGGATTTCCCCGGGCGGCACTCCCATCTCTTGGGCCACCCGTGCATACAGTTCGGGCGCGGGTTTTTCCAGCCGCAGCCGGCAGGAGAGGAACACATGGTCGAAGAAGTCGGCCACGGTGTGCCCTTGGTAGTTAAAGAAGTCCGTTTCGGCCTGGTGCCAGTGTATCTCGTTGGTATTGCTCAGGCAACTGACGGAGTAGTGGCGTTTGATTTTGAGCAACATATCGAGCCTTTCAGCCGGCACCTCGGTGAGATAGTCTTCCCAGGCGCGGATGATGGCGGCATCATCCGTTCCGGGGCGCACGCCCAGCTTGCGCAACTCGTTGCAGAACTCCGGCACACTGATGTCGCCGCGTTCCAACAGGGAGAAAGGGCCGCCCTGACGGTAAGTGCCGAGATAGGGACGTATGTCGAAACCCAGACGGTCGAAGCTGTCGATGCACCTCGACTTGTCAAGGTCCACCAGCACACCGCCGAAGTCAAAGAGTAATTTCATCTAATGAAAAATTTTATGATGAATAATGAACAATTAGGTTTGGCGACCGACGTGCAGGAAGATGCAGAACCGCTGACTTCATGGCCGCAAGCTTCATTATTCATTATTCAGATTAGTATTTGATTTCACGACGAGGTAGAGCTTGTCCGAAGGCCTCACCTTTTCGGGCACGGGAATGGCCACGCGCATCCCCTTCCGCGCCCTGTCCACCGGTCCGTTGTCGCCATGGATGTCGGTGGCCTCCACATAAAGTGCGCCCGTGGTGGGACCGATGATGAGCAGCTTGTCGCCCACGCCGAACTCGCCGGCCTCGATAAGGAACTCGCCCACGCCGAGGCGCGAAAAATACTTCAGGCCCTTGCCCACATACTGTTTCTTCTCCGTGGCGTTCGAGCCGTACACGTTGCTCCACTCGCCGAGTCGCTGTCCCAGGTAGTAGCCGTCCCAGAACCCCCGGTTGAACACGGTGGCCAGCCGCCGGTTCCACGCCTCCACCTTCTCGGCAGTGAACGTGCCCTGCTGGACGGCCTCCACGGCCTCCTTGTAACAGCTCACCACGGTGAACACGTATTCCGCGCTGCGTGCCCGTCCTTCGATTTTGAACACCCTCACGCCGGCCGCCATCATGCGGTCAATGAACCCAATAGTCTTCAGGTCCTTCGGGCTCATGATGTATTTGTTGTCCACGTCAAGCTCCACCCCCGTTTCGCGGTCGCGCACCGTGTAGCTGCGGCGGCACACCTGCATACACTCGCCCCGGTTGGCCGAGCGGCCCAGGTTGTCGAGCGAGAGGTAGCATTTGCCGCTCACCGCCATGCACAGCGCGCCGTGGCAGAACATTTCGATGCGCAGCAGCTGCCCCGAAGGGCCGCAGATGTGCTCTTTCTCGATAAAAGCGTGGATGCGCGCCACCTGCTCCAGATTGAGCTCGCGCGCCAGCACCACCACGTCGGCAAAGGCGGCGTAGAAGCGGAGTGCCTCACAGTTGGAAATGTTGAGCTGGGTGGAAAGGTGAACTTCCTGTCCGATGCTGCGGCAATAGCCCATCACCGCCACGTCGCTGGCTATGACGGCAGAGATACCGGCCTCATGGGCAGCGTCACAGATGCGGTGCATAAGGTCGATGTCCTCGTCGTAAATGATGGTGTTCACCGTCAGATAGCTCTTCACGCTCTGCGCCTCACACTGCCGGGCAATGTCGCGCAGGTCGTCTATGGTAAAGCGGCTCGCGCTGTGCGCCCGCATATTCAGGGCTTCGATGCCGAAGTAAACGGAGTCGGCCCCGGCTTTCAAGGCTGCGGCCAACGATTCGCGGGAACCCACCGGGGCCATTATCTCGTAGGAATTCATGTCACAATTAGCTTTATTTCTTGGGGGTATGAGGTTATGGGGTTATGGGGTTATGAGGTTATAAGATTACTATTTGAGTGGACAGTATTCAGGCGTTACAGCAGAAACTTTATAACCTCATAACCTTAAATAATCATACGATGCTGGTTCCGCGCCCCTCTTCAAGGGCATCGGCGCGCGTTATCACCACGCGTTTCACCCCGGCATCGACCGCCGCAAGGCAGTTTTCGAGTTTGGGCAACATACCTCCGGACACCACGCCCTCGGCCTTGAGCCGTTCAAAGTCGGCGCGGGTGATGCGGGGAATGACGCTGTCTTCGCGGTCGGCCTCGGCCAGCACGCCGGCATGTTCAAAGCAGTAGACGAGCGTCACATCGAAGCGTCCGGCCAGAGCCTTGGCCACCTCAGCCGCCATGGTATCGGCGTTCGTGTTCAGCAGGCAGCCCTGTCCGTCGTGGGTGAGCGGAGCCACCACCGGCGTGATGCCGCTTTCGAGCAGCAGCGACAGGCGGCCGGCATCCACGCGGTCCACATCGCCCACGAAACCGAAGTCCACCCCGCCCACAGGCGGTCGGCGGTGCGAGCGGATCACGTCCATGTCGGCACCCGTCAGGCCGAGCGCGTTCACACCGCAGGCCTGCAGCTGCGCCACCACCTGTTTGTTCACCAGTCCGCCGTAGACCATCGTCACCACGCGCAGCATCTCCGTGTCGGTGATGCGCCGTCCGTCCACCATCTGTGTGGCGATGTTCAGCTGCGCCGCCAGGTCCGTCGCCGTCCGTCCGCCGCCGTGCACGAGCACTTTCAGCCCCTTCATGGCTGAGAACTGCCGCAGCAGCACCTGCAACGACCCCGGCGTTTCCACTATCTTCCCGCCCACCTTTACGATTGTCACTTCCATGATTTTCAAGGAATAATTCTTTAATGAATAATTAGGGCTACGACCAACATACAGGATGATGCAGCACCGCCGACTTCATGGCCGCAGGCTTAATTATTCATTATTCATTAAACAATTATTCTTTATATCAGGTTCATCTGCGCCTCGTTGATGAGTTTCCTCACCGCGTCCGGCCTGTCGTTCGGGCAGATCATCAGCACGCCGTTCTCCATGGCCACGAGGAAATTGTCCAGTCCTGCCACCACCGCCTTCATCCCTTCCGGCAGGCGCACCATGCACCGCTGCGAGCCTGAGAACAGCACCTTCGTGCCGCCGCTCACCGCGTTGCCGTCCACGTCCTTCGGCAGCGTTTCGTAGAGTTCCGGCCAGCAGCCCACGTCGGCCCAGCCGAAGCCGCACTCCATCACCGCCACGCGGTCGCAGTGTTCCAGGATGAAGAGGTCCAGCTGGTGCGGCACATTGTCCGTGAAGCTGGCGCGCACATAGTTCATCTCCTCGGCAATCGTCACCATCTGCCGTGCCACGGCCTCTACGGGCAAGTCGCGGCGGTGCGCCGCCTTCGACATCTGCCGTCCCATCGTCACCCCTTTCCAGAGGAATATGCCCGTGTTCCACAGGAACTCCCCGCTGGCCTGGAACATCCGGGCGTAGTCCATCTGTGGCTTCTCGCTGAACGACTGCACGCTGTACACGCCCTTCACGCCCAGTTCCTTGCCCATCTGGATGTAGCCGTAAGCCGTGTTCGGCACGGTGGGTTTCACGCCCATGGCGAGGAAAACCTCGTTTTCGGCCACATAGTCCAGCCCCGCGAACACCTGCTGTTCAAAGAGCCTCGTGTCCTGTATCAGCTGGTCGGCGGGGCTGACCACCACGCACGCCTCGGGGTCGTCCAGCACCGTGTGCCACGTGCCCCAGATGGCCGCCGGCGCCGTGTTCAGCTGCACCGGTTCCGGCAGGATATTCCCCTGCGGCAGCTCCGGCAGCTGCTCTTTCACCAGCTCCACGTAGTCGGCGAAGGTCGAAACGAAGATGCGGTTTCGCGGTATGAAGTGCGCAAAGCGGTCGAAAGTCTGTTGCAGCAATGTCCGTCCCGTTCCGAAGAAATCGATGAACTGTTTAGGCAACTCCTTGCGGCTTACGGGCCACAACCTGCGTCCCACGCCGCCGGCCAAGATAATGCAATAATTCTTGTTATGGGATTTCATTTGTTCTTAGGATAAGGTAAGTAAGTCAGATAGGGAAAGGAGGGCACAGACCCCGCATCCCGTCGGGACACGCCTGTCTCACCTTTATTTCCGAGGCTAAGGTAAACAAATTTGCTGCCGGAATCACCATAGGGGGACTTAAAAATGTATAATGTACAATGTATAATGTATAATGAAGTCTACGACCGAGGTACAGGACGATGCAAAACCGCCGCCACCATCGGCGAAGCCTTCATTATACATTTATGAAGTCTACGACCGACGTGCAGGACGATGCAGAACCGCCGACTTCAAGGCCGCAGGCTTCATTATACATTATACATTTTACATTATACATTATTCATTACGTCCTCGGCAATCAAATCCTCGCGCAGCCGGTTGGCTGCCAGAAACTCGTCCGCCCGGTAGCGGTCGGGGAAACCCTTCCGTGCGCCGTAGCACATCACGCGCAGCCCCGTCGGACCCAAGTGGCGGGCTATCTTCTCGCCGAAGCCGCCTTCCAGCGCACCGTCCTCCAATGTCACCACCAGGCTGTGGTCTGCGGCGAGGCTGTCCATGAGTTCCGTGTCGATGCCGCTCAGGTAGCGCGGATGGATGAGCGTAGCGTCCACCCCGTGTTCGGCGAGCAGGCGGCACACGCCGCGTCCCATCGGCAGGAAGTTGCCCACGGCCACCACCGCCACACCGCTGCCACGGTGCAGCACCTGGTACTCGTTCAGCTTGCCGTAGTCCGTGGCCACGGGATAGTCCGCCGCCATCACCGGCCCAACCGGCACACGGATGGCCACGGGATGCTCTCGGTAGTCGATGCTCCAGCGCAACATGGCCAGGTACTCCTCGCCGCTCGCCGGAGCCAAATAGACCAGGTTGGGGATGTGGCTCAGCAAAGGAATGTCGAAGTGGCACAGGTGGGTCACGTCGGTCATGGTGGACAGGGAACCCCAGACCACCAGCAGCGTGGCGGGACTGTTGTTGATGCACAAGTCCTGCGACAGCTGGTCGTAGGCGCGCTGGATGAACGAGCTGCACACGCCGAACACGGGTTTGCCGCCTGCCCGGGCAATGCCCGAAGCCAGGGCCACGGCATGTTCCTCGGCAATGCCCACGTCGATGAACTGACTGCCGGCCTCGGCGCGGCGTCCCGGGGTCCATGCCCACACGCCCGGCGTGCCGGCGGTAATGGCACACAGGTCCTTTTCCTCCTTCATCCACTCCAGCAGTTTCTTGGCTGTCATTTCTTCGTAGGATGCTCCCGTCAGCGGATATCTCAGCTCACCCGTGGCGATGTGGAAGGGAGCTGTCCAGTGCCACCGTTCCTTGTCGTTCTCGGCACGTTCGTAACCCTTGCCCTTGAGGGTATGGATGTGGACCACCACGGGATGGTCCGTGTCCTTCACGCGCTCAAAAGCCTCGATGAGGGCGGCGATGTCGTTGCCCTCGGCCACGTAGAGATAGTCCAGTCCCATGGCGCGGAACAGGTTGTTGGCCGCACGTCCGCCGGTGCGGCGCAGCTCCTCCAGGTTACGGTACAGGCCGCCGTGGTTCTCGGCAATGGACATTTCGTTGTCGTTGACTACGATGATGAAGTTGCTGCCCAGCTCGTCAGCCCAGTCGAGCCCTTCGAGCGCCTCGCCGCCGCTCAGCGATCCGTCGCCTATCACGGCAATGACGTTGCCCCGCTCGCCGCGCAGGTCGCGCCCCTTGGCCAGTCCGCCGGCCAGGCTGACGGAGGTCGAGGTGTGGCCTATGACAAAATGGTCGTGTTCGCTCTCCTTCGGCTCCGTGTAGCCCGACACGTCGTCGTAATGTTCGGCACGCAGAAAGGCCTCAGCGCGTCCCGTGAGCATTTTGTGTACATAGCTCTGGTGCGACACGTCGAACACGATTTTGTCCTCCGGCGAGCGGAACACGCTGTGCAGGGCGATGGTGGCTTCGACCATGCCCAGGTTGGGGCCGCAGTGACCACCGTGTAGGCTCAGTTTTTCGATGAGCAAGGTACGGATTTCCACGGCCAGTTCTTTCTTCTCCTCCAGACTGAGGCGTTTCACGTCGTCCGGCGACTGGATTTGCTGGATATATTTCATAGCTATTTGGATTGGTATTTCTGTCAAGTGGCGTACCACCGTCAGCCCACGCCGCCGCGTTCCTGACGGTCCGCTGCGAGCCGTGCGGGATGACGGTGCAAAAATACATCACTTCCCTCTCCCACCGCTTACCGCTATTATGGAAAAACTTACCCCGATTGCCTTTCCGCCCTTCCGCGTCTGATCTGTAAGGAGGCGGCTCACGGTACCGGCCCTCCTGCCTGGGTGCCCCCGGGCCGGAAAATGCGGCGGACGAAATGTTAAAATGGAAAATGCGGATTTGGAGTTTCGCGTCCTTATGCTTACCTTTGTGGTAACAAAAGGAAGGAGGCCGCATCCCAAGCCTCCTTCCCTTTTTTTTAGCCCTGCTTTCGGCGTTACGGGGCTTGGCCTCGGTTTTTCTAAGCCTACTCCAGGATTTTCCAAGCCCAGTGTAGAATTTTTCACACCCGGCTCCGTCATTCCGACACGGCGGTTTGTAACTACGAGGCCGGCTCCGGAATTTTCAAAGCCAAGATTTGTGAAAAAACCTTCCGGCTTTTTCACATAAGAAAGTTAAAAAAGTTAATGTACTTCTGAGATTGACACAACCTTCTAACAAAGGAGTTTCCAGCCCTCCTCTTATTGCAACAGCCAAACGTCATTCAGCACCTTGCTGCACCGTTTCGCTCACTTCCTGACAGGCTGCCGAAGGAAAAAGCACCTGTCTTCAACTAAATAACTCGTTGAATACTTTGTTCAACTAAAAATTTCGTTCTACATTTGCCGCCGTGAAGCAATAAAAGGCGTGGGACGGGAGCCGGAAGTGCTCCGAAGCGTTCGGCATCCCCTGTCCTCCCAAAATATCATCCCTAAGCCGCATCCCCATGATTGTCTACCTGCTGAAATGTGCCTTGACTCTGACCGTATTGTACGCGCTCTACGGCCTGACGCTCCGCCGCGAAACGCTCCACAGCATGTCACGCCGCGTGCTCCTCGCCATACTCTTCCTTAGTATGCTCCTGCCCATGATGCCGCTCCGGCTGTCCCATTCCACGATGCTGGGTGAATCGCTGCAGGAGGTGGAGCAGTGGGAAACGGAAGGGGTGCAGGTGAGCCGGGCATTGCCTGCAGCGGTACGGCAGGGAGAGGTTGCCCGCGAGAGGGTGGAAGCCTCACCTACAGGGCACGTAAGCCAATGGATTACGCTGGGCTACGGACTGGTAGCGGCAGGGCTGTTGCTGCGCTACGCCGCTTCGGTGGTGGCCTTGCTGCGCATGGTGCGCCGCAGCCGGCAGCTGTGGCACGTGAAGGGGGTGGAAGTGAAAATGAACGAAACGCTGACATCGCCCGTAAGCTGGATGCGATGGATTTTGCTCAGCCCGGCGGATGTCTGCCCGCAACCGTCCGAGGCCGGGGAAGCTGCCACGCGCCGGTGCCTGTTGCCGGCCACGCTCCTGCGGCACGAATGGGTCCACATACGCCGTGGACACAGCTGGGACCGCCTGCTGTGCGACGTGACGGCGTGCGTGCTGTGGTTCTGCCCGTTTGTGTGGTTGCTGCGCGCGGACCTCATCGCCGTCCATGAGTATGAGGCGGATGCTGGCGTGCTGAGAAGCGGCGAACGGCGCGACACGTATATCAGGCTGCTGTTGGAAAAGGCGCAGACCTGCAATGAAGCGAAGCGGAAAGTCCCCTTCCCCACCCCGGCACAGTGTTTCAACGCCGGACAGTTGCGCCGCCGGTTGCGGATGATGTATAGGTGTCCGTCGGCACCAGGCGTGGCACTCCGCGTGTGGCTGCTGGTGCCGCTCACGGTGCTGCTGGTGGTAGCGATGGCGCAACCGTCGGCGGTGAAAGCGGCGTGGGAAGCGCAATCGCTGGAGGATTTGCAGCCGGTGGTGGACACGGTGCTGTATGTTCCGCCTAAAGATATAAACACCATACCGGAAACGGACAAGAACGCGCCGTCGGCAACTGCGGAAACGGTGCCGGGCATGCCTATCGCTGACACGGACAGAAGCCCATCTGCCGATAAACCGACCGCAGCCGCACCGTCGCAACCGGAACGGGCAAAGAGCTCGGAGGAAGCCACAAGGGGAACGGCGGACGGCAGCATGGACGACAAAGAAGCGGAAGGAAACGGCACTACTGTTACCCTGGTCTGTGACACCTCCAAAGAACGGGTGGTCTACATGGTGAACGGTCTGCGCGTGAAACGAGATGAGTTTCAGCACTACGCCACGCTGAAAGAGGATGCGGCACACCGTGGCATCCGGGCCCTGGGCAAGGAGGGCGTGACGGAACTGAGCGCATGGCCCCGCAAAATGGCACACGAGAAGCTGGGCGTGGACGCGCCGGTGTTGCAGGTGAAAACAGTGCCGGCCGTGACCGATTCTAATCCCAAAGGGCAAATGGTAATGGAATTCCGAATAGCTCCGAAACGGAACATCTACTATATGGTATTTAATTTCGGAGATTATGAGAGATAAGGTTATGAGAGATAAGGTTATGAGGTTATGAGGTTATGAGGTTATGAGGTTATAAAGTTACTACTGTAACGCCTGAATACCATCCACTTAAATGGTAACTTTATAACCTCATAACTCAGGGAGCGAAGCGACCGTAACCTTATAACCTTCAACTTTGGACACCCACTAAACGTGAGAACCGAAAACTGAAACGCAACAACAGCACGCTGCGGAAGCCGAACCCGGCCAAGGATGTGAACCGGGCAGAGGCTATCGGGGTTGGCCGCCCCGCACATCCACCGCAGCCTGCTTTGGTATATCTCAAATTGAAATTCGCATGAAACTGAACACATTTTTATGGGGGCTGCTGCTACTTTGCATCGCGCCCTCCCTCTACGCGCAACGGAAAACAGTGCGCAATCCGATTTACGCCTACTCGTTCGTCAAGTCATTCTGCCCCAAGGTGGTGCAGACGTACAAGGACAGCACGGTGATTGGCTTCCAGCTCGAAGAATTGGCTTATTTCTCCGTTCACCGGCAGACACGACTGCTTACCCCCAAAGGGGAACCCTGCGCCTTGCGCTACGGACGCATCTACACCCGGAAGAAAAAGAACGAGGTGATGAATGTGGAGCCAGTAGTCATGGACGAGAAGATTGACGGCATCATTTCGTGGGACGATGGTATCTGTCGCGACTCGTTGGTGCTGGTGTTCGACGCGCTGCCCAAGGGGACCAAGGTTTTCGACTTCGAGGAGTACAACCCCGAAACGACGGACAAGGAGAAGTTGCTGTCAGCGTGGAACATCTACGGCATCCGGTTGGACGGCAAGAAGCCGGCCTCTCAACTGCCGCAGGCGAGCTACGCACTGACAGGGCAGCAGTCCGACAAACAACAACCTCTGCCGGACGACAAGCCCATGGCTTCGCAACTGCCGCAGGTGAGCTACGAACGGACCGGGCTTTTGCCCGACCTGCAGCCGGCATGGAGCGATAGCCGCCTGCACATCAAACTGCTGGGCGAAGTGCCCGAAGAGGCTACCTCCGCCATCGGCGGACTGTTCTTCTGGGGCGGCGACACGCTGGGGTGCAGCCCGAAGAGCCAGGTGAACGAGGAAGCGGACAAGCACGTATTGACGCACACGGTGCGCTGCTGCGAACCGCTCACGGCGGCACTGAACGTCTCGCAAATGCAGTTGGTACCGCTGCTGGTGCCGGGCGAGGACCTCACCGTGTACATTGACTGTTACGCCGTTACCCGCGAAACGCAAAATCCGGGCACCGTACCCCTGCGCGAACGGATTTGCTTCGAGGGAAAGTACGCCGACCTTTCGATGGCCATGACGGAGTGGATTGACAGCATCAACAAGCGGCAGTTCATCTTCAGCTGGTGCATGGAGTATGTGCCGCAACACAAGGCCACGCCGGACGTGCCCGCATTCCGCCAAAAGCTGTACGAAGAACTGACGGCGAACCGCCGGCGTATCGACGCAAGCCCTTCGCTGACGACCCGTCAAAAGGAGTTCCTGAAGCTGTATGCCGAGGACTGCTACGTGAACAGTTTCTTGAGCTACAAGGAGCTCGTGAAGATGTCCCGCCAATGGCTGCCGGAGGAGGAGCAGGCGAAAGCTGTCTACGACGAGGCCAAACTGCTGGCGGACCAGCAGCCGGATGCGCACTTCGCGGACTTGCAGCTGTTCAGCCGCAACAATCTGAGCGGCTTGCTGATTTACCCCACCAAGACGGACTGGTACAAATACCTGTGCCTGAACCACGCCACCCAAGGACGGGTGTACGAATGGGCCAAGGAGAAGGCGGACGCACTGGAACTGATGTCGCAAATCGAGCAGATGCAGCCGGCAAGCGACCAACAGCTGGCAACCGTCGCACCTCGCTATGCACCCACCGTCAGACGTGCCAACGAAAAGCTGCAAAAGACGCTGGAGGTGCTGGACAAGGCGGGCAAAGAGCTGATTTGCGATGTGCCGGAGGTGAAACCGGAACAATCGCTCCTGCAGGCCATCGTGGACCAGTACGCCGGAAAGGTGGTGGTGGTGGACATCTGGGACACGTGGTGCGGTCCATGCCGCGCAGGCATGAAGGGCATGAAACCAATCAAGGAGGAGCTGAAGGACAAGGACGTGGTGTTTGTGTACATCTGCGACGAGAGCAGCCCCATCGGCGAGTGGTCGGAAATGGTGACGGAAATCGGAGGCAAGCACTACCGCCTGAATGCCGCGCAGCAGCAACAGTTGCAATTGGCCAAACAGGGCATTCCACAATACTTCATCTTTGACCGCGAAGGGGAGAAGATGCTGGATGCCTTGGGCTATTCCAAGGAACTGCCCCAACTGATGCGCGTAACATTGGAAAATATATTGAACCGAACAACGGATAAATAGAATCTGATTATGGATAAGTTGACAGCCAAAGAGGAGGAGGTGCTGAACTATATGTGGGAACTGGGCCGTCCGTGCAGCCCGAAGGAGGTGGCGGAGCTGTATCCGAAACCTGGGCCGCACGTGAACACGATTTCCACGTCGTTCCAGTCATTGGAGAAAAAGGGGTACCTGACGCACGAAAGCGTGGGACGGGGCTACCTCTACTCGCCCGTGGTGCGCCGCGAGGATTACGGTCACCGCAAGCTGAGCAAGGTGGTGAAGAACTTCTTTGCCAACTCGTACCTCAACGTGGTGAACACGTTTGTGCGCGAGAGCAACGTGAGCCGCGAGGAGCTGGAACAACTTGTCGAGGAACTGAAAAGGCAGGAACAGAAGTAGCCGGCAGCAAAGCCGCCCTCTGCCCTTCCAGACTTTTCGGCGATGTCCGTAAACTGCAAGTCCGCCGGAACCGGTGTACTCCCTTTCGTAGGGGTGCCTGGTTCCGGCGGACAGCGTAATTGCCTTTTCTCCTGCCCCCTTTTTTCGGGACGGGCTGAGGAACGGGATATAGAAGAGAACGGGATATGAAAAAGCTGTGTCTGATAGACACAGCTTGGAAAAAGAAGAGCCCTGCGCAAAAGCGGGGAAGAAAAGAAAGCGCAGGGCTCGGGGGAAGGGGAAGTTGTTCCACACCGATTCGAACGATGACTGAGAGAACCAAAAACTCTAGTGCTACCATTACACCATGGAACATCCTTGCTGGCTCTTCGTTTCCGAAATGCGTGGCAAAAGTAGCAAGGTTTTTCTTAACGACAAACTTTCCGCTGGTTTTTTTCGCTCCTTGCAGGGTTATTCTTCCCTTTTATTACTTAATCTTCCTTGTTTTTCAAAAAGAGCATGGCACGTTTGAAGATGTCGCTGCGCTGGTTGATGAGACGGAAGTATTCGTTGCGCTCCCAGAGGTCGTAGGCGATGGTGGCCTTGAGGATGAATTTGAGCTCGTCGAGGGTGGCGGCCAGCTCCTTGTCGTCCTTGGGCTCCACTTTCTTGCGCTTTCCCTCTGCAAGGATGGAGTCGGTGAGCTGTGCGGGTACTTCAAAGCGGGCGGCGTAGTCGTCGAAGGTGCGGTATTTTTTCTTGAGTTCCTTGCGGTGCTCGTCGACATAGCGCAGGGTGTGTTCGTTGATGAGGTTGTGACGGCGCAGGGCGCGGTACATGGGGGTGTAGGCGGTGGTATCGACGGGGACGAAGATGTCGGGCATGATGCCGCCTCCGCCATAGACGGTGCGGCGCTTGACGAGGGTTTTGTAGACCTTGGTGGAGTCAAGGTGGATGCTGTCGAGAGATGTCAGCTCGCCCCGGGTATAGCGGTCTTCAAGGTCGCGGCTGTAGGCTTCTTTCTCGCCTTTGACATAGGGTTTCTGGATGCAGCGACCGGAAGGGGTGTAGTAGTGGGAGACGGTGAGGCGTATCATGGAGCCGTCGGGGAGGTCGATGGGTCGCTGCACAAGTCCCTTGCCGAAGGTGCGCCGGCCGATGATGGTGCCCCGGTCGTGGTCCTGGACGGCTCCGCTGACGATTTCGGCGGCGGAGGCGGTGAATTCGTCGACGAGGATGACGAGACGCCCTTCTCCGGCCATGAGGCCGCCGCCTTCGGCAGTGAACTCCTGGCGCGGCATGACGCGACCGTCGGTATAGACGATCATGGAACCCTTGGGCAGGAACTCGCTGGCTACTTCCTGGGCGGCGTTGAGGTAGCCGCCGCCGTTGAGGGAGAGGTCGAGAATGAGGTCTTTCATGCCTTGCTTCTGAAGCTGCAACAGCTTGTCGTGGACTTCCTGGCCGGAGGTGGCTCCGAAGCTGTCGAGGTGGATGTAGCCGGTGGTGGCATCGGCCATGTAGGCGGCATCGACGGTATAGACGGGTATCTTGTCGCGCACGACCTTGAAGCGGAGTACGCCGGACACGCCGCGACGCGCTACTTCGAGATTGGCGATGGTGCCTTTCGGGCCACGCAGCTTCTGCATGATGCTGTCGCGGTCCATCTTGACCCCGGCAATGGTAGTGCCACCCACGGCAATGATGCGGTCGCCGGCCAAAATGCCTGCTTTCTCACACGGTCCTTTGCTGATGACTTGGAGCACGAGGAGGGTGTCCTTGACCATGTTGAAACTGACTCCGATACCCTCGAAATTGCCGCTCAGGGGCTCGTTGAGTTTTTTCGTGTCCTTGGCATTGGTGTAGGATGAGTGGGGGTCGAGTTTTTCCAGCATACCGTTGATGGCATCTTCGGCGAGCTTTTGCTGGTCAACGCTGTCGACATAGAGGGTGGAGATGGCTACCTGTGCCATCTGGAGTTTCTTGACTTGTTCAAAGTCCAGTCCGTCGTAGGGGCTTTGCGCCACAGCGGGCAGGGCTGCCAAGAGGCAGAAAAGGAGGGACAGGGATTTCATGTTAATGTACAATGTATAATGTATAATGTATAATGAGGGCTACGCCTCAAGGCTGGGGCAGGAAATCGGAAACGTCTTTGCCATAAGCCATGAGTTCGCGCACCACGCTGGAGGATATGTGGGCGTACTGCGACTCGGTGAACAGGAGGACGGTTTCCACGCCGCCCAGACGGTGGTTCATGGCGGCGATGTCGCGCTCGTACTCGAAGTCCTTGACGGAACGGAGGCCGCGCAGGATAAATCCGGCCCCTTCGCGGCGCGCCAGGTCAATGGTGAGGTCTTTGTAGGCAACCACCTTGACGCGCGGCTCGGCGGCGTAGAGCCGACGGATGACTTCCACACGTTGTTCGGGGGTGTAGAGGGAACGCTTCCGGTCGTTGACCCCGACCCCGATAACGATGCGGTCGAACATGGGCAATCCGCGCTTGACGATGCTGGCGTGGCCTACGGTGAAGGGGTCGAACGACCCGGGGAATACGGCTGTCTTCATTTCTTTTGTATGTTTGTGGGCGGAGAGGGGAAACCCAAACGGCCCAATGGGATGTCGGGATGGTGCGGAAGGCATGGCTACTCTTCCTCGGCCAAATCTTCCTCAACGACGAGATTGTCGATGATGAAGCCTTGACGCTCCATGGTGTTCTTGCCCATATAGTACTCCAAGAGGGAATTGACGTTGTCGCTCTTGTGGAGGGTGACGGGCTCCAGCCGCATATCGGGGCCGATGAAGTGTTTGAACTCGTCGGGGGATATCTCGCCGAGTCCTTTGAAACGGGTGATTTCGGGGTCGGGGCTGAGCCGCTCGATGGCGGCGAGTTTCTCTTCCTCGGAATAGCAATAGACGGTCTCGAACTCAGAACGCTCGCCAGCACGGTTCTTTTTCAGGATGGCCGCGCCGGCACTGTCGTCGGCAAGCTTGGACGGGGACTTGGCTGCCCCGCGCACCTTCTTCTTCTTGTTGCGCACGCGGAAGAGGGGGGTCTGGAGGATGTAGACGTGGCCTTTCTTTATCAGGTCGGGAAAGAACTGGAGGAAGAAGGTGATCATGAGCAGCCGGATGTGCATACCGTCGACATCGGCATCGGTGGCCACGATGACCTTGTTGTAGCGCAGGCCGTCGAGGCCGTCTTCGATGTTGAGGGCGGCTTGGAGGAGGTTGAACTCTTCATTCTCGTAAACCACTTTCTTGGTAAGCCCGAAACAGTTGAGGGGTTTGCCGCGCAGGGAGAAGACGGCTTGGGTGTTGACATCGCGGCTTTTGGTGATGGAGCCGCTGGCGGAGTCGCCCTCGGTGATGAAGATGGAAGATTCCCAGCGCGGGTCGGGCGTTTCCTCCTCGTCTTTCTTGCGCGCCCTGGGTGCAGGGTCGTTGAGGTGGACGCGGCAGTCGCGCAGCTTGCGATTGTGCAGATTGGCTTTCTTGGCGCGCTCGCGGGCCAGCTTCGTTACGCCGGCAATGGCCTTGCGCTCTTTCTCGCTCTCCTCGATCTTCTGCTTGATGATGTCAGCCACATCGGTGTGCTTGTGCAGGTAGTTGTCCACGTTTTCCTTGACGAAATCGCCGACGAACTTGTTGACGCTCACGCCCGACAGGGGGAAGGGGTTGCCGTTGGAGTCCTTGTCGGGAGCCATAGTGAGGGAGCCGAGCTTGATTTTGGTCTGGCTCTCGAAGAGGGGTTCGATGACGCGGATGGCGACGGCGGCCACGAGGCCGTTGCGCACGTCCTGAACATCGTAGTTTTTCCCCATATACTCCTTAATGGCGCGGGCTATGTGCTCCTTGAACGCGCTCTGGTGGGTGCCGCCCTGGGTGGTGTGCTGCCCGTTGACGAAGGAGTAGTATTCTTCGCCGTACTGGGAGGTGTGGGTGAAGGCTATGTCGATGCTGGGGCCGGAAAGGTGGATGATGGGGTACAGGCCGGGGGCGGTCATATTATCATTCAGGAGGTCTTCCAAACCGTTGCGGCTGAGGATGCGGCGGCCGTTATAGAAGATGGCCAGGCCGGTGTTGAGATAGGTGTAGTTGCGGAGCATATTTTCCACGAACTCGCCATGGAAACGGTAGTTGAGGAAGAGGGTCTTGTCTGGCTCGAAATAGATGTAGGTGCCGTTCTCTTCCTCGCACGGCCCTTCTTCATCGCTCACCAGCACGCCTTTTTCAAAGATGGCCTCGCGCATTTTCCCGTCGCGCACGCTGCGGGCGACGAAACGGGAGGAGAGTGCGTTGACGGCCTTGAGGCCCACGCCGTTCATGCCGACGGAGGCGGTGAAGACGGCGGTGTCGTACTTTCCGCCGGTGTTGAGCTTCGACACGGCATCGACCAATGCGCCCAAGGGGATGCCGCGCCCGTAATCGCGGATTTCGGCAGTGAGGTTGTCGTGGATGTTCACCTCAATGCGCTTGCCGTAGCCTTCGTTGAACTCGTCGATGCTGTTGTCGATGCTTTCCTTGAGCAACACGTAAATGCCGTCCTCGGCATGGGAACCGTCGCCCAGGCGTCCGATGTACATGCCGGGACGGGTGCGGATGTGTTCCGTGTCTTCAAGGTGGCGGATTTTGCTCTCGTCATAGACCACTTCGGGAGCGGGGGTGAGGGTGGGTTCGTCAGACATGGTTCTTGCGGATAACGGGGTCAAGGGACTGTGGTAAGCGTCCCCTTGCTTAGCGTATGGCTGCCTTGTAGCAGCGGCGGCGTTTGTGTTGTTCTGTCTTGAAATACTGCCACTGGTTCTGCACCTTCTCGTTGAGTTCGAGCTCGGGGTTGCTCTCAGCGTACTCGAAGCCCAGCTGCTGGTAGACGGGGATGAGGTCGGTGAAGAGCAAAGCGTTCACGCCCTTGTTCTGGTAGTCGGGACGCACGCCGACGAGGAGCAGGTCGAGCATTTTGGGACGTTTCCACAGCAGTGCCTTGAGCAGATAGTACCAACCGAAGGGGAACAGCCGGCCTTTGGCTTTCTGCAATGCTTCCGAAAGGGAGGCCATGGAGATGCCGACGGCCACGATTTCGTTCTGCTCGTTCTCCACGATGCTGACCATGCGCAGGTCAAGCACGGGTACATACATATTAACGTATTGGTCAATCTGCCGCTCCGTCATGCGCGAGAAGTTGAACAAGGGGGCGTACGCTTCATTGATAAGGCGGAATATCTGGTGCCCGATGCCGCTTTCACGCACCTCCTTCTTGCTCGTGAGCTTGCGGATGTGCAGGTTGTACTTGCGGGCTATGATGTCGGAAATGCGCTTGTGCTTCTCGGGAATTTCGTCGGGCACGAAAATCTTCATCTCCACCCAGTCGGCACTTTTCTCCAGCCCGAGCCGCTCCATGTGGACGGGATAATAGGGATAGTTGTAGATGGTGGCCATGGTGGAGAGCTGGTCGAAACCTTCTATCAGCATTCCCTCGGCATCCATGTCGGTAAACCCGAGGGGGCCTTCGATGGTGTCCATGCCCCGCTCCCTACCCCACTGCTTGACGGTTTCTATCAGGGCGCGGCTCACTTCCTGGTCGTCGATGAAGTCAATCCAGCCGAAGCGCACGGTCTTCTTGTCCCACTGCTCATTGGCACGGTGGTTGATGATGGCGGCCACGCGGCCCACTATCTTACCCTCGCGATAGGCCAGGAAATAGTCGGCCTCACAGAACTCAAAAGCTGCATTCCGCTTGGGCGAGAAAGTGTGCAGCATATCGTCGTACAGGTCGGGGACGGAGTATTTGTTGTCTTTATAGAACTCGTAGTTGAAACGGATGAAGCGTTTCAAATCCGATCTGGTGGTAACTCTTTTTATTTCAACGGACATAGGGCCGAGAATTTGAGAAAAAATGTTTATTTTTCTTTGGTTAGCGTGCAAAAGTAGCATTTTTCCCCTATCTTTTCGGATTGATGAAGCTTTTATTCGTAACTTCGCCGCCGAAAACGCTACAGAGGACAGATTTGGCTGCTTGCAACCTCTCAAAAACAATGCTAAAACTCGCACGTGCCGAGAACCCGTTCATCCAGGTGCTCCGCACTGTGAAGGCATCAGACATACCAAAAGCCGAATCCCACTCTGCCTGTTTTCGCTCTGCGGAAGCAGGCTCATTTTTTATCAATTCAATTTATCATGGGATACTTATTTACATCCGAATCGGTGTCTGAAGGACACCCCGACAAGGTGGCGGACCAGATTTCCGACGCCGTACTTGACCAACTCCTGGCTTTCGACCCGCAATCGAAGGTGGCCTGCGAAACGCTCGTCACCACGGGACAAGTCGTTGTGGCCGGCGAAGTAAAATCAGAAGCCTACGTTGACCTGCAGGACGTGGTGCGCAAAACCATCGCCCGCATCGGCTACACCAAAGCCGACTACAAGTTTGAAGCGGAAAGCTGCGGCATCTTCAGTGCCATTCACGAACAAAGCAACGACATCAACCGGGGCGTGGACCGCAAAGACCCAACCGACCCCATGGCGCAGGGTGCCGGCGACCAGGGCATGATGTTCGGATATGCCAATAACGAAACGGACACCTTCATGCCGCTGCCGCTGGCACTGGCGCACGACATCGTCTACGTGCTGGCGGAAATCCGCCGCGAAGGGAAGGTGATGACTTACCTCCGACCGGACTCGAAGAGCCAGGTCACCGTGGAATACGATGACAACAACGTGGCCTTGCGCATCGACACAATCGTCGTGTCCACGCAACATGACGAATTCATCACCGCCGAAGAAGCCGGCTCCCAGGATAAGGCCGACGAAATGATGCTGGCGCAAATCGAAAAGGACGTAAAGGAAATCCTCATCCCGCGCGTCATTGAGGAAAGGGTGAACACACCCGAAATAAAGGAGCTTTTCAAGAAAGGGAACATCCGGTATTTTGTGAACCCCACGGGCAAGTTCGTCATCGGCGGCCCCCACGGCGACACGGGACTGACAGGGCGCAAAATCATCGTCGACACTTACGGCGGAAAGGGCGCGCACGGAGGCGGAGCGTTCTCGGGGAAAGACCCGTCGAAGGTGGACCGTTCGGCAGCCTACGCGGCACGATATATTGCCAAGAACATGGTGGCTGCCGGCGTGGCCGACGAGATGCTGGTGCAGCTCAGCTACGCCATCGGAGTGGCCCAACCCATCTCCATCTACGTTGACACCTACGGACGCAGCCATGTGCAGATGACGGACGGCGAGATTGCCCAACGCATCGGCCAGCTCTTCGACCTCCGTCCGGCAGCCATCGAAAGGGAACTGGAACTGCGCCACCCGATCTACGAGGAAACGGCAAGCTACGGCCACATGGGACGAGAGCCCCGCACCGTGGTGAAAACATTCCACAGCATGGGACAACCGGACAAGAAGGTGAGCGTCGAACTGTTCACCTGGGAAAAGCTGAACAAGGTTGAAATGATCAAGAAGGAGTTCGGACTGGCTTAAAGCCCACCCTTTCTTCTCCAAACAACGGAAGAACTGACCATGACGTTTACTGTATATAGCGCATCGAGCGGCCAAGTGCCTGCCGTCTATTTGGAGGCGGCACGCACTTTGGGCCGCCTGATTGCTTCGGGAAACCACACGCTGGTCAACGGTGCCGGCCGCACCGGACTGATGGGTGCCTGTACCGATGCCTGCCTCGCAGCGGGCGGAAAGGCCATCGGTGTCATCCCTCAGTTCATGATTGATCAGGGCTGGCAGCACCGTGGCATGACGGAATTGATTATTACGCCCGACATGCACCGCCGCAAGGAGCTGATGGCGGAGAAGAGCGATGCCTGCATCGCCTTGGCCGGCGGCGTGGGAACACTCGAGGAACTGCTCGAAATCATCACGTGGAAACAGCTGGGCCTTTATCTCAAACCCATCATTATCCTCAACACCAACGGCTACTACGATGCCCTGCTGGCCCAACTGCAACGCGCTGCCGACGAATGTTTCATGCGACCGCAGCACACGGCCATCTGGAGCGTGGCCGCCACGCCGGAAGAGGCCATCCAATTGGCCCTGACCACCCCGTTGTGGGACGCTTCGGTACGCAAATTCGCCGCTTTGTAACGCCACAAAACGCAAGAGTGGAATAGCTTGGGAGCAGCAGCGCACTCCATATAGGGTGGTTCTAATAATTCTGATGAGGAGGTTTGCGCCCTATAGGAAGTGGATTTTTGTAAGTAGGCGAAGGAGCATAGCGGGCTATGTGACTGAACCTACTTACAAAAAGACGCTTTCGAGAGGGTGCAAAGCAACCATCAGAATATCAGAATTATATAAATCAGAATTTTTAGAACCACCCTATATATGTGCTCCAAATATAATATAATATGTGTGCTTCGGCCCAGAACAGTCGGGACTTTTACCTTTTCATTCACCCATCATGACGCAAGACACCATCCAACACGTTGCCACTCCGGAGCCGGGTGAAACCGTTTCCGCCAACGCATTCACCGCCCCGGCGGACTCACTTTCCGGACCTGCCCTCCGCCACATTGCTTCGGCCGATACCATTCCGCCCGACCCTTCCCTGCTCATGCCCCTGCCTTTCGGCGAGCCGCTCACCTTCGTGCCGACGATGCTGGAGCAGGACTATTGGGCCGAGGGGCTGGTACACATCGAAAAATCTGGACTGGCCCAACAGCTGGACAGCGTGTCGGGCATCCAGGGCAAGGTCACGAGCTTCCAGCCCACGGGTATGGCGGGCGACCCCGTGCCCTACCAGTTCAAGACGGACAACTTCGTCACCATCTCCCTCATGGTGAGTTTCTTCCTCGTTGTCTGGGTCATCTCGCGTTCGCGTCATTTCCTTCACAGCCAGGTAAAGGACTTTTTCCATACGCGCCACCACGCCAGCCTCTTCGTGGAGCAAACGCAGAATGAACTGCGCGGACAGCTGTTCCTCATTTTCCAGACGTGCTTCGTGCTGGGCATACTCTTTTTCGACTTTACGCAGGAACACCAGACGGAAGTGTTCAACCAAGTGTCGCCCTACCAGATTTTGGGCACGGGCGTAGGCATCTGCTGCCTCTACTATTTATTCAAGATGGCGGCATATTCGTTTGTCAACTCTGTGTTTTTCAGCCACCGCCAGCGTAGGGATTGGAACGAAGCCCATTTGCTCTGCGTGTTGGGCTTAGGTTTGGCCCTGTTTCCCGTGGCCTTGCTCGTGGTTTACTTCGATTTGAGTTTCCACTCCATGTCGTGGCTCTTTTTATGTATTCTCGTAATTGACAAAAGCCTGCTGTTCTACAAGTGCCAACGTATATTTTTCAACACCGCCTTGGGCGTGGTTCATCTTTTTTTGTACTTTTGCACGCTCGAAATCATGCCGTTGATTATTCTCTTCCGCGCATTGATTTACGCCAACAACTTTTTATTGACAATTAACTAGTTTAACCAGAGCGGCCAGTCCGTCTCACGCCGAAGTTTACAAAGTAGTAATGATCAAGAAGATTCTTGTTTCGCAGCCGAAACCTACTTCCGAAAAGTCCCCGTATTTTGAAATTGAAGCCAAAGAAAAGGTCAATTTCACCTTTCATCCTTTCATCAAGATAGAAGGTTTATCCGCCCGCGAGTTCCGTCAGCAGAAGATACAGATACTCGACTACTCGGCCATTGTTTTCAATTCGCGACACGCCATTGATTTCTTCTTCACCCTATGTAAGGAACTGCGCGTCACCCTTCCTGAAGACATGAAATACTTCGGCATCTCCGAAACGGTAGCCCTGTACATCCAGAAGTACATCCAGTACCGCAAGCGCAAGGTCTTCTTCGGCAGCACAGGAAAATGGCCCGAACTGGTTACCGTCATGGCCAAACATAAAGCGGAAAAGTACCTCGTACCCCTCTCTGACGTTCACAACGACGACGTGGCACAGATGCTCGATGCCAAGAAGCTGAACCACAAAGAGTGTGTGATGTACCGCACGGTGAGCAACGAATTCCCGGCCAACGAACCCTTCGATTTCGACATGGTGGTGCTCTTCACCCCCGCCGGAGTGGAATCACTGCTGAAGAACTTCCCCTCCTTCGACCAGGGTTCCACCCGTCTGGCCTGCTTCGGTCCCGCCACCAAAAAGGCCATAGAAGATGCCGGTCTGCGCTGCGACCTCTCCGCCCCCACCCCCGAGGCACGGTCCATGACTGCCGCCATCGAGATGTACCTGGCCAACGAAAACCATCACTGACAATCCAGCATAGCAAACCTATTATTGGGCTTATCGGACATGCCGCGCATAAAGTCCGATAAGCCCTATTTCTTTTAGCACCCGCATGAAGACCTACACCTTTGCCAAACCCGAGCACCTGTGCCTCAAGAGCGAGATAGAGGCACTCTTCGGCGCAGGCAGCAGTTCGCTGACCATCTATCCGCTGCGTGCCACCTTCCGCATCCTGCCCTACGCCGGCCACGGGCCGCGCGTCAAAGTGCTGCTCAGCGTGGCCAAGCGCAAACTCCACCATGCCGTCGACCGCAACCGTGCCAAGCGGCAACTGCGCGAAGCCTACCGGCTGCAAAAGCACCTCCTCATCAGCAGACTGCCCGAAGGCACCGCCCTGCACGTCGCCTTCATCTGGTTGTCGGAAAGACCCGTGCCCACAGCCCGCGTGGCGGGACGGATGGAAACCATCCTGCTGCACATGGCCGAACGGGTACTGAAAAACACCCGGACAACGTCCGCTGAACCTTATGCCGCCAAGCCATGAAAACCCTGCTCATTCTCCCCATCCGCTTCTACCAGCGCTTCATCTCCCCCCTTCTTCCACCTGCCTGCCGTTTCACCCCCACCTGTTCGCAGTACGCCATCGAGGCCATCCAGAAACACGGTGCGCTGAAAGGGCTTTATCTCGCCATCCGCCGCCTGCTGCGCTGCCATCCCTGGGGCGGCAGCGGCTACGATCCCGTGCCCTGAACCCGTTGTTCCATGAAACGACATCTCTTCCTTATTCTTGTACTCCTTTGCAGCCATCAGCATGGCCTGTGGGCCTCCGATGATGCCATCGACGGCCTCCTCCGCCGCGCGGTGGAGGCTTCCGTGCAAAAGAACTACCGGCAGTCGTACCGCCTGCTGTTTCAGGCACAACAGATGGCCGAACAGCAGAACAACGCCGAAAAACGCTTTTGGGTGCTCACCAACATGGGCATCAACCAGGCTGAACAATACAACTACCCCGACGCGCTGGGCAACTTCACGAAGGCTTACCAAATTGCTACCAAGGAGCTGGGCCTACGGCAGGAACTGAGCATTCGCAACAACATAGCCGGTATTTACATGCTCGAAGGACAGACCGACAAAGCCCTGAAGGAATACCTGAAAATCTACGAACTGCTCGACCGCCTCAACGCGGCTGAGAAGGACCGCGAACAGCCGGGACCGGAGCTGCGCAAACATATCGCGAAATTGCAAAAAGAGCTGGATTCAACGGAAGAATGGCGCGATTTCACCACCTATTTTGAACAGGTCAATGCCTCGTTTCTCGCCCGGTTGCGCGAGAACCACCCGGGACTGACAGCGAGCGAACTCCGCTTCCTATCGCTGGTCTGCATCCACCTCAGCGGCAAGAAAATTGCCCAACTCCTGCACATCACCCCCGAATATTGCAAAAAGCGCAAGCAGCAGATAGCCCGCAAGATGGGACTGGCCACCTCGGGCGAACTGTACGGTTACCTCGTCAGCCTGCAATCGTAGACTGCCCTGCCCCGGACCGGACGAAAGGTGTTTCCAAAATCCCAATATCTCTGCATTCATCGCAGGTTTCCCCGTTTTCACCGCAGCTTTACCGTTTCCGCCTCGCCTCCTCTGAACCTCCTGCAACAAGTCCAAGAGTTGTGCGCACAAGTCCTGGACTTGTTTTTTCTAAGCCCGGACTTGTTTCTCCTACTTGCCGAGTGAAAAATCCTGAGTGCCAAGTGGTGCTCGCGACCCATGCCGTAGCCTGTGAAGGCTTGAAGAAAGCATGGTGAATGCTTGGTGAAGGCTTTGTGGGGACTATGCTATATACGTAAAATTCCCCCTTTTTACCGTTCACCCTTTCACAAAATGTGCGTTTACTACTGAATATCAGGGAGAAACGGTGTGAAGGCTTGCAGTTACAAGCCTTCACCGCAGCGCGTGAAGCCAAGGGGTGGTGTGAAGGCTTGGAAATGCAAGCCTTCACACTGTTTCGCACTGAAAATCAAGGATTAACGCTTATAATGTGAAAGGGTGAACGGTAAAAAGGGGGAAATTTACGTATATAGAACTATTGATGTCCGGTAAAAGTTCAAGGCCGTCAGGCTGCGCCCCAAAGGGGCAACAGCCCCCAGCCCAGGGCAAGCGACCGTAGGGAGCGACACCCTGGGCTGGGGGCTTAACTTGCTGAGGTTTCAATGTTTATCGGCATTCTTGAACTTTCACCGGACACCAATAATAAACTATTATACTCTTCAACTTAAAATTTCAAAAACCCCTATATTTGCGCCGACAAAAGAATCAACCCACACAGATGATACGCAAATTCGACTTTCTGGTGATAGGTTCCGGCGTGGCCGGAATGAGCTATGCCCTCCAGGTGGCCGCCTCGGGCAAAGGGAAGGTGGCCTTAGTGTGTAAGACAACGCTTGAGGAAGCCAATACGGCCAAGGCTCAGGGCGGCATCGCAGCAGTAACCGACTTGGATGTCGACAACTTCGATAAACACATCAAGGACACGCTGGTGGCCGGCGACTACATCTCCGACCCGCAAGCGGTGAGGCAGGTGGTGGAGAATGCACCCGAAGGCATACGACGCCTCGTGGAATGGGGCGTGAACTTCGACAAGAAGGCCGACGGGAACTATGACCTGCACCGCGAAGGCGGACACTCGGAATTCCGCATCCTGCACCACGCGGACGACACGGGATTTGAAATCCAACGCGGACTGATGGAAGCGGTGAAGAACCACCCGAACATCACGGTGCTCGAAAACCATTTCGCCGTGGAAATCATCACGCAGCACCACCTCGGCGTGGAGGTGACGCGACGCACCCGCGACATTGAATGCTTCGGTGCCTACATCCTCGACCCCGACACACAGAAAATCGACACTTTCCTCTCGAAGGTAACGGTGCTCTGTACCGGCGGATGCGGGGCTGTATATGCCTCCACCACCAACCCGAACATCGCCACGGGCGACGGCATCGCGATGGCTTACCGTGCCAAGGCCACGGTGAAGGACATGGAATTCATCCAGTTCCACCCCACCGCCCTTTTCCACCCCGGCGAAACGCATCCCGCCTACCTCATCACGGAGGCCATGCGCGGCTACGGCGGTATCCTCCGGCTGCCCAACGGCGAGGAGTTCATGCAGAAATATGACCGCCGCCTTTCCCTCGCCCCTCGCGACATCGTGGCGCGCGCCATCGACAAGGAGATGAAAATCCACGGCATTGACCACGTATGTCTGGACGTGACGCACAAGGACCCGGAGGAAACGAAACACCATTTCCCGAACATCTACCAGAAATGCCTCAGCATCGGCATTGACATCACCAAGCAGTACATCCCCGTGGCTCCATGCGCCCACTACCTGTGTGGCGGTATCAAGGTGGACCTCAACGCCTGCTCGAGCATCAAACGGCTCTATGCCGTGGGCGAATGTTCCTGCACGGGACTGCACGGCGGCAACCGTCTGGCCTCGAACTCGCTCATCGAAGCGGTGGTCTATGCGGATGCGGCTGCCCACCACTCGCTGGAACACATCGCGGAGTACGACTTCAACCTGCAGGTGCCAGAGTGGAACGACGAGGGCACGATGACGAACGAGGAGAAGGTGCTCATCGCACAGGATGCCAAGGAAGTTTGCCAGGTGATGTCGTCCTACGTGGGCATTGTGCGCTCCAACCTGCGCCTGCACCGCGCCTGGACACGCCTGGACTTGCTCTACGAAGAAACGGAAGAGTTGTTCAAACGCGTGAAGGCCACCCGCGACATCTGCGAGCTGCGCAACCTCATCAACGTGGGCTACCTCATCACACGCCAGGCCATGGAACGGCACGAGAGCCGGGGACTTCACTATACCATTGACTACCCCAAGCACGCCTACGACCAGAACTGAACCTCACCCTGACCTGTAACCCAAAAGCCACTGGGGCCGTAGCCGCCAAAGGGATTTCACTCCCTGCGGAAACAGCCCCGGTGACTTGCGTTCTGCCGACAGCCGCCAACCGGCCGGTGCCGGGCTTCCACGGTTGACTATACAAAAAAAGGTTGACTATAAAAAAAATGAAGCAGAACGCGCCTCACGGCGAACTCTGCCTCTTTCGTCATTTACCTAAAAAACACTATTACCTTATAGCTTATATTATGTACAGACTGAGAATGGAGATTGTTTTTGGAAATGTGCGCGAGGCGAAATCCTGAAAAAGATTTACCTTTGTCAGGTGGCATATACCACTGCGTTTTCCATACTTACAAAGAGCAACTCACAAGGGAGAATTGTTCTTTTTTCTGATGCAAAAGTAAATAATCACTTTATCCGCTACAAATTTTTTAGACCAAAAAGGCGGATTTATAGATGAATTTCAGCATTTTTTTGCTGAATGCATACTACAAAGACACATACCGCCTTCTGAACTCCCCGGCAACGCCCTTCCGCATTCACTTCCATGCGGCAGGGAGATGGGAGAAAAGACGGCCATTGCCCGTGAACAACCCGTGATAAACCCATGAAAATGCCGTGAACAATCCCTGATATACATTAAAAAAAAAAATGGCGCGCGGAAATTCTGCACACCATTTGTTACTTTTGCTGCGTATTTCAAGCCTATTTATTCTCTAACCCTTTCATACACATGAAAACGCTCCAAGCATTTTCTTTCTTCGCCCTCCTGACGGCCTCCGCGTTGCCGTCGGCCGGGCAGCGCGCCAGTCAATCTTTGGAAGATGGCTGGCTGTTCCATTGTGGTGAGGCTGCAGGAGCCGAGGCTCCGGCCTTCAACGACCAAAACTGGGAAAAGGTGGCCATTCCGCACGACTGGGCCATCAAAGGCCCCTTCTCACGCGACAACGACCTGCAGAACGTGGCCGTCACGCAGAACTTTGAAACGGAAGCCTCCGTCAAGACGGGACGCACCGGCGGACTGCCCTACGTGGGTGTGGGCTGGTACCGCCGCACCTTCAGTTGCCGGCCCGGCAAGCGCGTCACCCTCGTCTTCGACGGCGCGATGAGCGAAGCCCGGGTGTACGTCAACGGCCGCGAGGCCATTTTCTGGCCCTACGGCTACAACTCGTTCCACTGCGACGTGACGAATCTGGTCCACACTGACGGTAGCGCGAACGTGCTCGCCGTGAGACTGGAAAACAAACCGCAGTCGAGCCGCTGGTATCCCGGGGCAGGACTTTACCGCCATGTCCGCATGGTACAGACGGAGCGCATCCACGTGCCGGTATGGGGCACACAGGTCACCACGCCCCACGTGGCACAGGACTACGCCTCGGTGTGTCTGAAGACCACGGTGGAGAATGCCGACACCTGCCTGCTCACCCTCGAAACGGTGGTGCGCGATGCGAAGGGGCGTGAGGTGGCGCGCAAAACGAACCAAGGTTACATCAACCACGGCGAACCCTTTGAGCAGCACCTCACCATTGACCGCCCGCAGCTGTGGTCGCCCGAAACGCCCTGCCTCTACACCGCCATCACCACGGTGAGGGCGTGTGGCAAGGTGCAGGATGTGTACGAAACGCGCTTCGGCGTGCGCAGCATAGAATATGTGGCCGACAAGGGCTTCTACCTCAACGGCCGGCACCGCAAGTTCCAGGGCGTGTGTCTGCACCACGACCTCGGCCCCCTCGGCGCGGCCATCAACGAGAGTGCCCTGCGCCACCAACTGCTGATGCTCAAGGACATGGGCTGCGATGCCGTGCGCACCTCGCACAACATGCCGGCACCGGAGCTGGTCAAGCTGTGCGACGAGATGGGCCTCATGATGATGCTGGAGCCTTTCGACGAATGGGACATCGCGAAGTGCGACAACGGTTACCACCGCTACTTCGGCGAATGGGCGGAACGCGACATGGTGAACATGCTGCGGCAGTACCGCAACAACCCGTCGGTGGTGATGTGGAGCGTGGGCAACGAGGTGCCCACCCAGTGCTCGCCCGAGGGGTATAAGGTGGCCAAGTTCCTGCGCGACATCTGCCACCGCGAGGACCCCACGCGCCCCGTCACCTGCGGCATGGACCAGGTTTCGTGCGTGCTGGACAACGGTTTCGCGGCCATGCTCGACATTCCGGGCTTCAACTACCGCGCCCACCGCTACGAGGAGGCTTACAGCCGGCTGCCGCAGAACATCGTGCTGGGCTCGGAAACGTCGTCGACGGTCAGCTCGCGCGGCGTGTACCACTTCCCCGCCGTGCGCAAGGCGGATGCCATCATGCCGGACCACCAGAGCAGCAGCTACGACCTGGACTACTGCTCGTGGTCGAACATTCCGGACATTGACTTTGCCCTGGCCGACGACTATGACTGGACCATCGGGCAGTTTGTATGGACGGGCTTCGACTACCTGGGCGAGCCTTCGCCCTACGACACGGATGCCTGGCCCAACCACTCGTCGATGTTCGGCATCATTGACCTGGCCTCGCTGCCCAAGGACCGTTTCTACCTGTACCGCAGCGTGTGGAACCCCGGGGCTGAAACGCTCCACGTGCTGCCTCACTGGACGTGGCCGGGCCGCAAGGGAAAGGTGACACCGGTGTTTGTCTACACCTCCTACCCCTCGGCGGAACTGTTTGTCAACGGCAAGAGCCAGGGCCGCCGCACGAAACGCTCGAAGGAGGAGGCGAAGACCGTGGAGGAACGCTACCGACTGATGTGGAACGAGGTGAAGTATGAACCGGGCAACATCGAGGTGGTGGCCTACGATGCCCAGGGCCGCGAAGCGGCACGCCGGCAGGTGTTCACGGCGGGCAAGGCGCACCATATCGTGGTGGAACCGAGCTATTGCAAGGAGTTGCAGGCCGACGGCAAGGATTTGGCTTACTTCACGGTGAGCGTGGTGGACGAGAAGGGCAACCTGTGCCCGCACTTCAACGGTTTGCTGCAATGCTCGGTGGAGGGCGAGGGCAGCTTCCGCGCCATGGCCAACGGCGACCCCACCTCGCTCGACCTTTTCCACCTCCAACAGATGCACGCCTTCGGCGGAAAACTGACCGTGGTGGTGCAGGCGGGCACTCGTCAGGGTGCTGTGAAGCTGAACGTAACGGGCAAGGGGCTGAAGGCCGCTACGGCCTCCCTGCCGGTGGTGGGCGGTCCGATGCTATAGACCGTGGCCTCAACACTTTATAACCTCATAACCAAATTCTATCATTCTATCATGAAACGATTTCTTTTGTTTTGCTCATTCTTTGTCGCCCTCGGCATGACGGCCTGCGGCGGCGACGACGAACTCCCCACGCCTCCCAAACCGGAAACGCCGGAAACGCCACAAGAGCCACAGGAACCGCAACAGCCGGGCAACCAGGAACCGGAAGCCACCACAGACTTTGTGCGCGGCGCGGACATCAGCTGGTACACGGAGATGAAGGCGGACGGCAAAAAGTTTTATTCGGCTGAAGGTACGGTCATGGAGTGCCCGGAACTGATGCGCGCCATCGGCATGAACGCCATCCGCCTCCGCGTTTGGGTGAACCCGGAACGCAAGGGCGTGGGAGCGTACTCGAATGCCGAGGATGTGCTGGCGAAAGCGAAGGCTTGCCATGCCGCCGGACTGAACCTGATGATTGATTTCCACTTCTCTGACTGGTGGGCGGACCCGTCACGGCAGGACATGCCGCTCGACTGGCAGGGCCTCACGCAGGAGGAGCTGCGGACGAAGGTGGCTGACCACGTACGCGCGGTGCTCTCAGCCATCAAGGAGGCCGGCGTGCCCGTGGCCTGGGTGCAGGTGGGCAACGAAACGCGCAACGGCATGATGCACCCGGCCGGGCAGCTCTGGAACGACAAGGGCGACCTGCAGGACGGATGGAAACATTTTGCCGAGCTGTACATGGCGGGCTACCAGGCGGCCAAAGCGGTCTATCCCGATGCCTGGGTGATGCCGCACCTGAATCATGCCTACGAGAACAACCAGTGGTGGTTCGACAAGCTGAAGGCGGCGGGCGGCAAGATGGACATGATCGCCCTGTCGCACTATCCGCAGGCGGACGACGATGCACAGACCTGGCAGGCCCTGAACCAGGCGGCTGCCACGCAGATTGCCGCGCTGCAACAACGCTACGGTGTGCCGGTGATGGTGGCCGAATTCGGCGTGAAGGTGGCCAACGAGAGTCTGTCGGCACAGGTGGCCAAGGACTTCATGCAGCGGGCTCACAATCTGGGCAAGGAGGTGTGCGCCGGCGTGTTCTACTGGGAACCGGAGGTGTACGGCGCATGGCGGCCCTCCTGGTACGTGCCGCTCAACTGGGGTGCCTACGACATGGGTGCCTTTACCGCAGCGGGCCGTCCGAGCAGTGTGCTGGACTATTGGAAGAACTGACGGGGCACGCTCTTCAGGATTACCCCCTTACAAACACTACAGCCGGGAACACCCCATGCGGATGTTCCCGGCTGTTTTCTGTATGTTACGCCTCACAGGGCGCGAGGGATTTATTCTTCAGTCCAGTTGTCGCTTGCCCAGCCTTTGCCGATGGCATAATCCTCTGAATCGATTACGTTGTCCTTCACTTGCAACTTGGTGTCTTGCACCTCGCCGCTGGCTAAGAGCAGATGAGATTCAATGTTGATGGCAATCTGCGTAGTTTGGGGTTGGATATATTTCTTCATTGTGTTAATATTCAGTTAGGGATTAATTGAATAAATGCTGTTTGATTACTTCACGAGCACCTTCTTTCCGCCCACGATGTAGAAGCCCTTGGTAGCCTTCTGCACGCGACGTCCGCTGAGGTCGAAGATAGCCTTGTCAGCCTGCTCGGTCTGGATTTCGTTGATACCGGTTTCGGGACCGAAGTCGAAGAAGAGGGCGTTAGCACCTTCCACCAATTTCTTGGGAACGGCGAGGTAAGCGGTAGTGGCTTTCTTCATCTGGAAGGCAGCACCGTTCTCAGCACCCCAGTAGAAGCCGGGCTGCTTCTCAGCGTTCAAACCGAGTTTGTAGTAGTACACGTTGCCATCATTAGCGGAGTGCGTATTGCCATTGGCATCGCGTGCACCTTCGAGCAGGTTGCTGCCGGCATAAGCCTCTAAACCAGTTCCGCTCACTACTGCGGGATAATAGCTGTTTGCTTGGCCGATGATGAGCAACGGGGTCTTGGCAGGTACGGTTGCGCCGGCTTCGTATGCGGTTGTGCGGGTGATGTAGTCACCAGCCTCAGCCTTCGATACGGCATAACCCGTCAAACCTTCGGGCATCTGGTAAGCCTCTTCTTCGTTGTAGAAAGTAGCGTAGCCACCAGTAGCAGAAGATACGGTCAGAGGATATACTTTCTGGTAGAGCTGGATGTTGTAATAACCCTTCACACTACTTGTAATATTTGTTGAAGCATAATTTCTAAAATAGTACTTTGAACCAGTCTGAAACAAAATCTGACGTTTATCTGTATTCTCTGAACAACGCATAAAAGCGTTTCCACTTTTGTCAATTGTTATAGTCCAAGCAACACCTGTCAAAGAAGTATTGGTTAGTCCCGTAGAATTGGCGGCTTTCAAATATTTATTATCAGCAATTTTCAAATAAAATCCATCAGCACAAGCTTCAAGAGTTAATACGCCAAACTCTGCAGATGCGGGGGGAGCAATCATTCCATCAGTGATAGTAACATCTATTGCACCAGTGTCTGAAGTATTTTTGGCCACATTCATTTCCTCACAAACAATGATATATTGACCACCATCCATAAGGTCCTCCGTGGCCGTTACCTTCTTGTATCGGTAAGTCATACTCTTGGTTACCGTCAACGTATAGCTGGCAGAACCATTAGCAAAGGTTGCATTGTCTTCAAGGGTGGCAGAAATGTCGGTTGTACCTTCAGCACCGGTCAAAGTAACTTCACCGGTTGTTGCATTTACGGTGGCAACATCCGTATTGGATGATGCGTAAACAATACCCGTCACACCTTCAGTATAAGTAAGGATAGGCAGTTCAGGGGTTTCACCCACAATTACCGTACAGCTGTTTGCGCTATAAGCCAAATTGGCACTGGGTTTGGAGACGGTCAAAGTATAAGAAGCAGTTGCGTCTTTCCAAGTAGTACTGCCGGAGATAGAAGCCTTGATGGTCGTTTCACCCTCAATGCCCTTCAATTTCACATTTCCGCTTGCATCTACCGTAGCCACAGTTTCATCGGAAGAAGAATAAGTAATACCCGTTACTCCGTCAGCATACGTAAGGACAGGGAAGGTATTTTCCTGACCAATCGTTGCATTGTATTCGCTCACACCATAAGCTAATTCAGGATTGGTTCTGGTATCACTGGGATCGTCAGCAGAAGCCCAAGTGATTTCTACAGCATCCAAATAGAGAGCACTCTTCTTGGAACAAATACCAATGTATTCATAGTCTGTTTCTCCTGTAATCTCCAAAGTGGTAATCGTGGCACTTCCATTATATGACAAAGAACCAAGCAATGTACCTTGAGTTGATGAATTATACAAATCAGCAGCAGAAGCATAAGCCGCATTCTTACCATAGACATTAATGGTTCTACCCTTACTAGAAGTGTTCGTATTCCAAGTAAGAACTACTTTTGTTACTTTTCCGCCAGAAGCTGTGGTAACGATACCATTGGGAGAAGTCGCATTCAACTGAATCGCATCATAAGTTGTTGCAGATTGACCGGCATATACAGCACTTGAAGTAGCAGTTACATCTGAAAAACTTGTGTAGCTATTTCCTGTGGCCTTTAACATATCCGCCGTCAACTTATCAACGGTTTGCGCCAGCAAATTACCTCCCCCGAAAAGACTTGTCAAGGCAAGCACAAGAGAAGAGAGGAATACTCTTGTAATGAATTGATTTTTCATAACTTTTTGGTTTAATAATTGGTTTGATGGTGCAAAGGTAGGGAAAACACGATGGTTATAGGGTTTTAGCATATTAAAAATCCGTGAAATGCTGATTTTGACCTTAAAAATGGGCATTACAGGAAATAAAAACGGCCATTTCGTCGATAAAAACAAAGGTTTTACCGTTTGACCGGACGGTAAAACCTTCACCTACGTGCTATGTACGGAAAAACTGCGCCGCCAGCCACGCACTTCGGAACCACCACGCATGACATCCAGCAGCAAGGGTGGATGGGGTCAGGCATCGGGCTCGCCGCTCAACAGCTTGTGCATGAGCTTGGCGTTGCGCATCATGTCGACGGCACGCCACACGTCGCGGTCGGTGCGGAGGCGGTATTCCTCGCGGCCGGCATCGTAGTAATAGGTTTCAACGATGGCGGCCTCGACCACCTTGCGTATCTCTGTCTCCCAGCGGACGAAGTCGAAGTCCTCGTTGTGGTGGAGTTTCTTCTCGAGTGCTTCCAGCTCTTCGCGGGCCTCGGCCTCGTAGCCCTCGAAACGGGCCACCTCGCGGAGGGTCTTGAGCAGGCGCAGGCTCTGGCGGTCGTAGCTGAAGTCGCTCTGCTTCATGAAACGGCAGAAGTCGGCGTACTCCTCCGCCGTGAGGGAGAAATCGGCGGGCGATTCGATGCGCGGATGTTTGGCACGGTAGCTGACGCAGTAGTCGAAGAGCTGCTGGCTGTTCTCCAAATAGACCAGGAGGTTGGGCAGGCTGTCGGCTGACAGCAGGACGTCGGGCGTGATGCCGCCCCCGTCGCGCACGATGCGGCCGGCGGCGGTGCGGAACTCTCGGGTGAGGGAGTCGGGCAGGTGGACGGGCACGCCGTCCTTGAACTCGTAGGCCTGGACGCAGCGGCCGGAGGGGATGTAGTATTTTCCGGTGGTGAGCTTGAGCACGGACTTATAGGGCAGTTCGCGGCTTTGCTGCACCAGTCCCTTGCCGTAGGTGCGGCGGCCCATGACGAGGGCGCGGTCGTAGTCCTGCAAGGTGCCGGCGGTGATTTCGGCTGCCGAGGCGGAATGTTCGTTGGTGAGCACGATGAGGGGGATGTCGGGGTCCTGAGGGTCGAGGGTGGTTTTGTACACATGATTGAGCTCGCGCACTTTTCCCTTGGTGCTGAGGACCTCACGCCCCCGGGGGATGAAGAGGTTGACGGTCTTGACGGCCTCCTCGAGCACACCGCCGGGGTTGTTGCGCAGATCGAGGATAAGGCTGCGCGCTCCTTGCTGCTTCAGCTCTACCATGGCACGGCGTATCTCGTTGCTCGTGCCTTCAATGAACTGCGAAAGGCCGATGTAGCCGATGCTGTCGGTCACGATGGCAGCCAACGAAACGCTGGGCAGCACGATGTTGCGGCGCACTATCTTGAAGGTGTAGGTTTTCCCGGCCGAAGGGCGGCGCACTTTAAGCTCGAGGGTGGTGCCGGGCTCACCGCGCAGCTTCTCGCTCACAGAATTGGAGTAGAGGGCGCGGGATTCATTGTCCTGCTTGTCGCAAGGGGGCACATCCTTGCCGTCGATGGCCAGGATGACATCGCCGGGCAAGAGGCCGGCCTGCGCGGCGGGCATACCGCCGTAGGGCTTGCGCACGATGCAGCGGTTGTCGCTCTCGCGGTAACTGATGATGGAACCGATGCCGGCATACTTGCCCGTGGTGAGCTGTTTGAGGGAGGAGGTTTCGTCCTCGGGGTAGTATTCGGTGTAGGGGTCGAGCATCTCCAACATATAGGCGAGGGCATTGTCGATGTTCTTCTTGGCATCGAGGGTGTCGACGTAGTAAAGGTCAAGCTCGCGGTAAAGGGCGTTGAAAATGTCCAGGTTCTTGGCCACCTCAAAATTGTGCTTGCTTTGCTGGGCCATGACCTGCCCGGGGAAAAGGCTGCAAAGGAACAACAAGAACCTGAAGTAAAGGGGCATAGGGCTCATAAAAACAGTTTGCAATGCAAAAAGGTCAATAACGAAAACGGAATTTCTCAACACGAACGCGAACGGGACCACGCGGCGCGTATGTCTTGCCATACGGCTTCAGGAAGGGCGGTGCCGACTACCTCGATGATGTGGCCGGCGAGCAAGGAACCGAGCCGGGCGCAGTCGGAAAGGCTGCCGCCCGTGGCGAGGGCGAAGAGGAAACCGGCGGAGAAGTAGTCGCCTGCAGCGGTGGTGTCGACCACATGGGGCACTTCGCGGGCCGGACACGCCACCTGTTCCTCACCCCGACGCACCCAGACTCCGCGCTTGCCGACCTTGACAACGGCCAGGGAACACATCCCGGCCAGCACGCGGAGATTGTGCTGCGGGTCGGCCACACCGGTGAAGGCTTCGGCTTCCTGCTCGTTGGCGAAGACGATGTCGGTCTGCGCCAGCAGCTCGCGGAAGAACTCGCGGTTTTCTTCCACGATGTTGTAACTGGCCAGGTCGATGCACACCTGTAGTCCGGCCTCGCGGGCCAGCTCTACGGCGCGGCGGATGAGGGCATGGTTCTGGACGAGGTAGCCCTCGATGTAGAAGTAGTCGTAGCCGTCGAACCATTCGGCCCGGAGGTCGTCGGGCTCCAGGGCTGCCGCCGCACCGAGGTAGGTGCCGAATGTGCGCTGGCCATCGGGGGTAATGATGGTGGAGGCTACGCCGGTGGGGAGGTCGGGGTCGGTGAGCAGCCGGGCGGCAATGCCTTTCTCGCGGCAGTTACGGGCAAAGAAGTCGGCCGGCTCGTCGCGCCCTACCTTGCCGATGAGGCCGGGTTCGCCGCCGAGGTTCGCAAAGGCCAGGAGGGTGTTGCAGGCGGAGCCGCCCGTGGTACGCCGGGGAGAGAGGCCGTGAAGGCGTTGGCTCACAGCGAGATAACGCTCCGTGGAAAGCAACTGCATGGAACCTTTCGGAAGGTCCAGCTCCTGCAATAATGTATCGTCTTTTACCTGCACGAGCACATCCACAAGGACATTGCCCATACCGAGTATTCGTTTCATCCTAAAAATTTTGCATTTTTTCTGTGCAAATATAGGCATATTTAAAAATATGGCTTACCTTTGCACCGCAATTCAGGGAAATGGGGTTCAGATTTGCCCGTTTCGATTTGCTTCAGTAGCTCAGTTGGTTAGAGCACCTGACTGTTAATCAGGGGGTCGTTGGTTCAAGCCCATCCTGAAGCGCACAGCAAACCTGCTTCACTGAATTGTACTTGCTTCAGTAGCTCAGTTGGTTAGAGCACCTGACTGTTAATCAGGGGGTCGTTG
>CAMBHR010000012.1:0-47837 GCA_945867195.1 uncultured bacterium
TTTTCAGTTGCCTTACGTATGCCTTGGCGGAATTGAACATCACCCGTTGCAGGAACTCAGGCGACCACACCATCTGCATCTCCACGATGAACTGCCGTCCCCGGTTGTCGCGGCACCTCACGTCCACGATGCTGTTCTTGCGCAACGGATTTTCCGGCACCATTTCCGGTTGCAGGTACGTAACGGATTCTATCAACTCGTCGTCATTCTTAAATGGCAGGAGCGCATTGAGGAAACTGATTACCAGATCGGGATGTTCGCCGAACACCCTCTTAAAGGTCAGGTCGGCCTTGGGGTCAAGATAATATGTTGGCATGGCGAGAAAGCATTATAAAAAATTATCCGTGTAGGTTCGTCAGATGCCAAAGCCAATCGCCCGATAGGCGACCGTCAGCCATCTCACTTGAGTACCCTACACCTATTATTTTGTGCAAAGATAGCAAAAGTAGTGCAAGACGAAAACAGAGAAAACGAAAAGCACGTTTTTTAATCTTCTTTTAAAAGTCTTTTAAAAGCCCCCATAAGAACTCACCCCAACACAACCCCTAACTCAACCCAACCTATCCCCCCAAAAAAGAAGAGTTGAAAAGCGTACTCAAGGCCCTACACATATCGCATGGCCCCGACCTTTCGGCAATACACTTTTCAACCCTTCTGTCGGTCAGTCAATCACGGCGCCCTATGCCAGCTTGTCGGTAACGACATGCCCCATCTGCATCACGTAAGTCAATTCAAGGTCATCGTTGAACATGATGATATCAGCGTCCTTACCCGCCTCGATGGAGCCCTTACGGTCATAAACACCCATAATCTTTGCAGGCGTCTCCGAAGCCATGCGACAAGCATCTTCCAGCGGAATACCAGCCTGCTGTACACACGTACGGATCAGGCGGTCCATCGTGGCGATAGAACCGGCCAGGGCAGAGCGATCAGCCAGTTTGCAGACCCCGTCTTCCAAGATCACGCGCGGGTCGAAAGCCGCATCACCGTGCGTGGCGGCACAAGCCAGCGAGTCAGTCACGAGTGCGGTCTTCTCCACACCTTTGATTTGGTAAATCATACGGAGCATCACGGGCGGCACGTGGATACCATCGGCAATCATTTCCACCGTCATGTTCTCCTCGGCGAAAATGCTCTCCACCGTTCCCGCCACCTTGAACTCACGGTTCTTGTAAACCACCGGCATCGCATTGTAGAAATGCGTGGCGTGAGTCATACCGGCCTCATTGGCGGCATGCACATCCTCGTAAGTCGCCCGCGTGTGTCCGATTGAAGGCAGCACCCCATGCTTTTTGCAGCACTTGATAAACTCTATCGAGCCCGGCAGTTCTGGAGCTTCATCCCAGCGTTTCAGGCATTTCGATTTCTCGAGCAAAGGCTCATACTCCTCGGCCACGGGTGCCTTGATCCATTCGGGGATTTGCGCGCCGGCCTGTTTCGGGTTGAAGTACGGGCCTTCCAAGTGAAGTCCCAATATCGGGCTGTCCGGTTCATTCATCAGCTTATCACACGTCTCCACCGCCTTTTCTATCATCGGGATGGTCGACGAGGAAAGTGTCGGGAATATGGAAGTGGTGCCATACTTCATGTGAGCGTCCACTGCCACGCGGAAAGCCTCTTCCGTGCCTTCCATGAAATCGCGTCCGCCGCCGCCGTGAACGTGCATCTCAATACCGCCGGGCACCACGACACACCCCTTGGCATCAATGAGTTCCGCACCATCTTCCGGACAGTTACAGTCTTTTACACACTTGATTTTGTTGTCTTCCACAACAACCGAACCGCCTTCCATCCATCCCTGCGGAGTAAGGATGCGGCCATTCACAATTTGCTTCAACATATTGGTTGGTTTTTATGGTTGGTATTAAGGTTATTCCGTTAGTCAGAAGCCGGCAGGGCATCCGCCCCGCACCTCCATGTAGCTTCCGCTTTATCTCCTTGCAAAATTAGTGCAAATCAGAAAAGGGCGCACCATTTGGAAGCCTTTTTTATCAAAGTTTTTTTCTGCCACAGGATATGCCACGGAACTTTACGCCTGTAAACCCACAAAAGCACTAACTTTGCATGATGAAAAATCATAAAACGTCACACAGCCATGATACAGAAAAATGAATACCGTGAGGACCGTCGCCTGCGTCCCCGCCGTCGCGGCTGGGTCGCATTGTTGCCCCTGCTCCTGCTGGCCCTGCTCATGGGCGGCACCGGTCTGGCCTTTGGTGATTTCTACAAGGTCCCGATGACCATCATTTTTGCGCTGACATCCATCGGTGCATTGTTCACCCTTCGGGGATATGGCATCGAGGAACGTATAGCGGCTTTCTCGCGTGGAGCCGGCCATCCCGATTTGTTGATGATGGTATGGATCTTCGTGTTGGCAGGAGCTTTTGCCAAGTCTGCCCAAGCCATGGGAGCCGTCAGTGCCACGGTCGACCTCACTCTCCAATGTCTTCCCGGACGTTATTTGCTGGCTGGTCTGTTCCTGGCCTCCTGCATCGTGTCATTGTGTGTGGGCACCTCTGTAGGCACCATTGTGGCTCTCGTCCCAGTGGCGGCCGAGATATCCGGGCGCACCGGCCTTGAAGTTCCCTTGGTGACAGCCGCCGTGGTAGGCGGTTCATTCTTTGGAGACAATCTATCGTTCATCTCTGACACCACGGTAGCCGCCACGCGCACCCAGGGATGTACCATGCGCGACAAGTTCCGCACCAATTTCCGCATAGTCTTCCCTGCGGCCTTGGTCTGCATGGCACTGTACGTCTTCATAGGGTTGCAGCATTTCACGTCAGCTGCCGCCGCCCCCGCTGCCGCCACCCACTGGTGGCGTGTCCTGCCCTATATCGTCGTATTGGCCGCAGCCGTCAAGGGCTTCAACGTCCTCTTGGTACTTTGTTCCGGTTGCCTGCTCACGGGGATCGTGGGCATGGCCGAAGGGATCTACACTTTGTCCGCATGGATGGAGTCCATGGCCAGTGGCATTGCCGGCATGGGCGAACTCATCTTGGTTTCCATGATGGCGGGAGGCTTGTTGGCCGTTGTGCGTAAAGGTGGTGGGGTCACCTATTTGGTACGCGCCCTCACGCGCCGTGTTCATACCCGCCGGGGAGCCGAATGCTGCATCTCGGCCCTGGTGGCAGTGACGAACTGCTGTACGGCGAACAACACCATCGCCATTCTCTCCGTCGGTGGCATCGCTCGCGACATCAGCGAACGTTTCGGAGTGGACAAACGTCGTGCCGCCAGCCTGTTGGACATTTTCTCGTGCATTGTCCAGGGATTTATCCCCTACGGTGCCCAGTTGCTCATGGCCGCAGGACTGGCCGCCGTCAGCTCTGTCAGCATCATTCCTTTCTTGTTCTATCCTATGCTCGTCGCCGTAACGGCTACCTTCAGCATTGCCTTCAGCAAAAAGGAATGAACGGTTTGAAACTTCTCATCAAATAACGGCCAAATTTCTACCATCTATATACGTGTTTTTTCCCCTGAAAAAAATGGTTCAAACCTTCAGGTTCATCCGTTTATGACAGATTTTCAAGGAAAATAATCATGAACGATTAACATTCCGAACATTCATCTGACTGACAGATGTTCATGAGTGATACATCTGCAACCATACATCTTCATTTCCCTGATTATCAAGGGGAAACACCACAGGATGAAGGTTTGAACATTTTTACCGGAGGACAAATCACGTATATATAGGAGGGTGCAGTCACTGGGCTACTTGTTGATGTTGTAACGACAAATAGTCCTGGACTATTTTTATCTAATCCCGGACTTGTCCTTACAAGTCCCGGACTTGTGACAACCAACTCCCGCACTTGCCTTGAAAAATCGGAATGCCTTGAAAAAGTTGTCTGAAGTTGCCGGGCATTGTCGTCCTCTGTCAAAGAAAATTCTGCATCGGAAACTGCGCTTCGTTCCATCATCCATTATCTTTGCACCCGTAATAGAAAAAACCGGAGAACACCACTCCACACAAACCGCATTACACCACAAGAATGGAAAAGAAAAAAAACATACCCCCTTCCAGGATCAATATCAAGAACAAAAGGGCCGAACACGACTTCTTCATCATTGACCAATACACAGCCGGCATTGTGCTCTCCGGCACGGAAATCAAAAGCATCCGCGCCGGCAAAGCCAGCCTCGTCGACACCTTCTGCTTTGTCCAGGACGGCGAAATGTGGATGAAAAACTCCTACATAGCACCCTACGAGTTAGGCTCATACAACAACCACGCCGCACGCCGCGACCGCAAGCTGCTGTTGAACCGCAAGGAAATCCGCGCCTTGCAGCAGGAAACGCGCACCCCGGGCTTCTCCATCGTACCCTTGCACCTCTTCATCTCCCCCGAAGGCTACGCCAAAGTCATCATCGCCCTGTGCAAGGGTAAGAAGGACTACGACAAACGCGCCACGCTCAAGGAGAAGCAGGACCGCAGGGAAATGGACCGTGTACGAAAAATTACCATCTGAACCTGATGAAACGACTGTTGGAATCACTCCGCTGCGTGCTTCTTACCAGCCTGATGAGCTGTGCCGCCCTTGCCCTCGCAGCCGGCTTTGTGCGCGTGCGAGGCACACATTTTATAAAGGGTGACAATCCCCGACCCTACTATTTCATCGGCACCAATATGTGGTACGCTCCCCTGCTCGGCAGTGAGGGCCAGGGCGGCAACCGCCAACGGCTCTGTGCCGAGCTGGACTCCCTGCGCACCCTGGGCATCGACAACCTGCGCATCCTCGTGGGTGCCGATGCCGGCAGTTGCCATGCGCAGACCGTGCAGCCCTGCCTCCAGCCCCACCCCGGCGTGCTGAACGACACGCTCCTGGCCGGCATGGACTACCTGCTCGCCGAAATGGCCCGGCGAAACATGGTGGCCGTCATCTACCTCACCAACTCGTGGGACTGGAGCGGTGGCTTCGGCTTCTACCTCCGTGCCACAGGACACGGCGACTCTCCCAATGCCTCAGGCGAGGGATACCGGCGTTATGTGGACTATGCCGCCGGCTTCTTCCGGGACAGCGAAGCCCGGAAACTCTATGCACAGTTCGTCAGACAAATCGTCACACGCCGCAACTCCCTCACCGGCACCGCCTACCGCGACGACCCCACCATCATGGCCTGGCAATTATGCAACGAGCCGCGCCCCTTTGCCGACGACAACAAAGATAGTTTCATCACCTGGGTGCGCGAAACCTCTGCCCTCATCAAGCAGCTCGACCCCAACCACCTCGTTTCGGTGGGCAGCGAGGGCACCGTGGGATGCCTGATGGACGAGAACCTCTACCGGCAAATCCATGCCTGCCCCTCGGTGGACTACCTCACGGTCCATGTGTGGCCTGTCAACTGGGGATGGGCCAAACGGAGTGCCCTATTCGACGGACTGGCCCGCGTCTATAGCGAGAGCGAAGCCTATCTGGAACAACACGACCGCGTGGCTCTCCGGCTCGACAAACCTTGGGTCATCGAGGAGTTCGGCTATCCCCGCGATGGCAACTTCCTGCGGCCGGGCAGCGATACGCAAGCCCGCAACGCCTTCTACGATTTCGTCTTCAGCCGCGTGGTACTAAGCTGCCGCGAACAAGGTGCCCTGGCCGGATGCAACTTCTGGGGATGGGGCGGCATGGGGCGGCCTGCCGCCGAACAGTGGCAACCAGGCCATGACTACGTGTGCGACCCTCCGCATGAACCGCAAGGATGGTACTCCGTGTTCGACAACGACCTCACCACCCTGAGCCTGATAAAAGACAAAACGGCGGCGGTCCAAGCTGCCGCCTCACGCTGACAACAAACTGCCGGCCCCTCTCTGCACCAAGCGGAGAGGGGCCGGAAAGTATGGCGGCAACCCGGAATCGAGGACTGCCGGCATGACCGCTGCACACAAATGCAGCACGTGAGCCCGGAATCAAAACTTGGGAAGCGCAAAATTCTCCGGGTGCTTCCCCTTGAAATGACTGAAATAGTCGGCAATGACGCGCATATCCGCATCCACGTTGCCCGAAGGAACCAGCGTGCGCTTGCACACAATGGTTTTCGTGCCGAAGTCAAGGCCGTACAGCAGGATGGGCAGTTGTGCCTTCAGCGCGATATAGTAAAAGCCGCGCTTCCATTCGGCATTACGCGACCGCGTGCCCTCAGGGGTGACGGCCAGCGAAAAGCGGGCGGACTCCATGGCACGCTGCGCCAGCTGGTCAGTCATACTCGTGTGGCGGCTGCGCTCCACGGGAATGCCACCCATACGGCGGAACAGCGGCCCTAAGGGCCAGAAGAACCATTCCTTTTTCATCAGGAAGTTGGAAGTACGGCCCAAAGCCGTATAGTACACCTTTCCGATAAAGAAATCCCAGTTGCTCGTGTGGGGAGCGACACAAAGGATACATTTTTCGGGAATCGGCTGGTCTACTTCAGCTTTCCAGCCCATACAGTCAAAAAGGATAGTGCGACAGATTTTCTGAAACATACATTGTTTATATAAAGGTACGAAGCACCTGTAATCGAAACAGGACCGGCCGGCCCTCAGCCGGCAAGCACGTGCAATATTACGAATAATGTGCGAACAAAGCGGCCTCAGGCTGGCAGATAAAAAAAATCCTAACACAACATTCAAAACACTAAAAAGTTTTTTCAATTTCTTTTGGTTTGCATTTTGTTTGCACTACCTTTGCACATCATTACTATCAGAACAACATCCCAATGAAGAAAAACCTCCTACTGATGCTTGCCCTCGTACTGGCACTGGCATCCTGCAAAACCAGAGAGAAAATCGTGTACCTACAGGACACGCTGCCCAATGAAAGCGTACCGACCCAGAAAATCAATGTGCTGAAAATTGAACCGGGAGACAAGCTCGGCATCACCGTGACCAGTGCCGCAACCCCCGAACTGGCTGCCCGGTACAACCTGAACACTGGCAGCAACAGCAGCACCGGACAGGCCAACTACGACAACTTCCGCTACACCGTCGACGAAAACGGAAATATTGATATGCAAGGCATCGGCCGGGTACAGGTCGGAGGACTCACACGCTCCGAAGCTGCCTCCAAAATCCAAAATGCCTTCCGCAACGGCGTGCTCAACGATGCCGTAGTCACCGTTTCGGCCTACAACCAGTACATCACCATCCTCGGCGACGTGGCAAGACCCGGGCGGCAGGAAATCAAACGCGACAACATCAACATTCTCGAAGCATTGGGCATGGCGGGCGACCTCAACATCACAGGCCGCAGAGATGTTGTCAAGGTAATTCGTCAGGAAGGCGACATGGCCAAGACATATTATATCGACCTCCGTTCCAAGAACATCTTCAACTCACCCGTCTACAACCTCCAGCAAAACGACATCATCTATGTCGAGCCGAACAAGATGAAGATGGGCCAGTCAACCAACAACGATAACTCGGTGCGAGCCATCCAGACATGGCTCTCCGTCAGCTCCGTGCTGACCAGCATCGCCATCCTTATCTTCAAGTAAGACAGAACTTATAACCCTATATCCCTGCGTAGCCATCGGACGAGCGTCAAACCGCCATCCGATGGTTTTTCTATCCCCCGGCCACAACATGGCCCACCACCCACAACCGACAACATCAAACCCCTTTGCCGAGCATCACCACAGCATACAGACCGACCACAATGTCCACCGCAGAGTATGATGCGGCACCAAGGCACAATCTGCCTGCAACCTGCCCCCTACCCTCAGCTCACACTGTTACAACCACTTGTCACCAATAAATCTACACCCCACGGAAAATGACTCAACAACGTACACACGGCCAAAGAGCACCCATGAAGCGATGTGTCAATTGTCGCATTTTTTCATAATCTTTCATCAATAAATCTAAATATTTCTAAATTTACCCCCCCCGAAAAATATTTCTTAACAAAATTTTGACCAGAAAAGTCTGAATATCCAATATTACCTTTTTATATTTGCTGCCTCAAAAAAGATGATATGGACTTCCGCTTTTTACAAACCGAAGGCATATTCCATGCAGTTTTGATAAAATCCTCAACAGATTCAACCAGGACAATAACAACTAACTATATCAAATAAAATTTTTCACAGAAAACGAGATACGCACTGTATTTACGAGACATTTCATGTATTCACCCCCCCAATACGCCTGCTCATGATTGAGATACACAAATATGGATTGGCACTGATACTGACCCTTGCGAGTTTGCTCACGGCAAATGCACAGAAGGTGGCACTGAAGACGAACCTGCTCTACGATGCTACCTCCACTCCCAACCTGGGAGCCGAACTCGCTTTGGGCAAAAAGTCTACCCTCCAACTGTTCTATGGACTCAATCCGTGGAAATTCGCATCCGACCGTACCAAACAGCTACGCCACTGGCTGCTCATGCCGGAATACCGCTACTGGACTTGCCAGAAGTTCAACGGCCACTTCTTCGGCATCCATGCACTGGGCGGACAGTACAACGTGGGGGGCATTGACCTCTCCAATCCCGTATTCAAGGACCTTGACAAGAAACGCTACGAAGGATGGTATGCCGGCGGCGGACTGGCCTATGGCTACCAGTGGCTGCTCTCACGCCACTGGAGCCTCGAAGCCTCTGTCGGAGTGGGCTACATCCGTTTCCACTACAAGGAATTTCCCTGCACCGAGTGTGGCGCACTTATCCAAGAGAACAACAAAAACTATTTTGGTCCCACCAAGCTCGCACTGAGCCTAATGTACTGCTTCTAAATGAAACGATCACACTACATGATATGCTTGTTTTCGTTGGTAGTCAGCGGAATGCAGGCTCAGGTAAAACAGCAGCAAACCAGCATCAAGCCCGTGGGCGACCGTCTGGTACTCAAAACGGTGTTCGTGCTCGACGAACTCCGGCAGCAAAGCAACCAGCAGACGGTCTACACCCCCGTTCTTGAAGGAAAGGACGGACAGACCGTGCTCTTCAAAAGCCTCATGGTGAACGGACGCCGCCAACACTTGTATTATAAGCGCAACGGCAACAAGAACTACCCCGACGCATTGGAGGTGGAACGCCGCAACAATACCGCGCAACAGGTGGACTATCTCTCTGCCGTGCCCTACGAGGACTGGATGGACGGTGCCACCCTGCGCATCAACACGGACACCTGCGGCTGCGGCAACCTGCTGGGCAACGCCCCGGGCGAGCCTTTGCAGCTCGACTTCCATCCCGAACGCGGCATCTGCCTGGCCTTCCTGCCCCCCGTGGCGGCTCCCGACCCCGTTGTTTCGCTCTCGGGCAAGGCATACCTCGATTATCCCGTCAACCGCACGGAGCTGCACCCCGATTATCGCAACAACCCGCGTGAGCTCCAGAAAATCGTGGCTACCATCGACACCGTGCGCAACAATCCCAAGGTGGAAATCATGGGCATCGACATCCACGGCTATGCCTCGCCCGAAGGTTCCTGGAGCAACAACGAACGGCTGTCCAAAGGACGTGCCGCCAGCTTGAAGGACTATGTGAAGCAGCTCTGCCGCCTGGATGATCGCATCTTCACCGTCAACAACACGCCCGAGGACTGGGCGGGACTCGACAGCCTGCTCTCCGGCTCTGCCCTCTCTCACAAGGACGAGATACTGCAAATCGTGCGCGACCACTCCCTGGAGCCAGACCCGCGCAACGAACGCATCAAGACGGCCTACCCCGAGGAATACCAATTCATACTCAACACCTGGTACCCCGCCCTGCGCCACTCGGACTACGCCGTGCAGTACCGCATCCGCCCCATGACGGACAGCGAAGCCGCCGAACTGCTCCACACGCAGCCGCGACTCCTCTCGCTCAACAAGATGTTCCGCATCGCCAACCTCTACGAGCCGGGAAGCGACGCTTACAACGAGGTATTCGACATTGCCGTACGCCTCTACCCCTCCGACCCTGTGGCTAACCTTAACGCGGCGAACATCGCGCTGAAGAATCACGACTTGGAGGCAGCGGCGCGCTACTTAGAAAAGGCTGACCCCTCCCTGCCGCAGACAGTCCATGCCCAGGGCGTACTGGCACTGCTGCAAGGCCGCTATGCTGAAGCACGCAACCTCCTCGAACAGGCTCAGCAAGCCGGCATAGCCGAAGCAGCTACCAACCTCGAAATCCTGCAAAAAATGGAGCAATAGCTCTACAATTACTTCAAGAAATCTTACAAACAATTTTTATTCACTTTTTTAAAACTTACAACTATGAAGAAAAGAACTCTTCTCACATGCGGCCTCGCAGCCGCATTGTTCGCCGGATGTTCTTCCGACGACAAACTGACCGTGGACGACGGAACGGTGGCCCAAGGTAAAAGTGGCTATTTAGCTCTGAACGTGTCACTTCCTACTACCGGTAATGCTCCACGTGCTATTGGAACTAACGACCAAAGTGACGACAAGTACAATCATGGTGTATCTGCCGAATACGCAGTCAACACGATTCATCTGGTTTGTTATGATGCCTCAGGAAATGCACTCCAAGCATTTAGATACACTGGAGATGCATGGTCTACACCGCCTGCTTCCGCAACTGGTATCACTACTGAGTCTGTACTTAAAGTACAACCTGTTAAGTCTACTGTTGCGCAGATTTTGGTATTGGTTAATGCACCGTCAACACTGGTATTTGAAGCAGACGCTGAAGGTAAATTGACAGGTAAGATGACCTATCCTAATTCTACTGGTACAGCAGTTACTACGTTTGATGGCTTTAAGAATTTTAAATTCACTGACGATGTAACAGGCAGTGGTTCATCATTCTTCATGAGCAACTCCCCCCTGTCTAATGGTACAGCACTTACCGAATTAGTTCAAGTTGATCCGAAAAATACCATGGAAGAAGCTATGGTTGACGTACGTACCGTCAATGTGGAGCGTGCAACTGGTAAGGTTAGTTTAGCTCATCAAGCCAACAAATCTACCAGTGATCCAACCTATCCTTATAATGTTGGTTGGGAAGATTGGGAGTATACCCTGAATGCAAGTGGTTATGTAAAGGATAAGGTTACTTTCCAATCGTGGATGTTGGACATTACCAACACTGTTACCTATCCTGTCCGCCACTACAATATTGCATGGGAGAAAGCGGATCTTGAAGGGAAAAATGGTCAAAGATTTAGAGGCACTACTACGTACAAAGGAAATGGCAATGCCGCATATAACCGTACGTACTGGGCCGAAGACCCGAACTATGGCGGCGCTTCATACACATATAATGAAGCAGATTTTACATCCATAAAAACCAACACGTACTCAGGAAAAAATTTAGCTGAAGCTTTGTACTGTAAAGAGAATACTTTTTCCGTACAGAATATGGAGCAACGCCAATCTACCCGTGTTCTCTTACAAGCCAAATATGTGCCATTCAAAAATGACACTTGGTCTCCCGAGTCTGATGGAACTTGGTATCGGTTAGGAAACTCCAACACTCCATATAACGCAGATGAAATCAACGCCTTAATTAATAACATTAGCGGATGTAGTGGTGTTACAATTAAATCTACACTGGCTGCTACTCCCGCCAGAGTATTCACTGCCGATGATTTTGATCATTTGACAAATCCCGCAGACCAAGTTGACGCAATCAACAAGACATTAGGTACCATAACTATATTCGCAAAAGGTATCTGCTATTATGTAGCACGTATTCAGCATTTCGGATCCTATTATACCCCTTGGGGTGCAGAAGACGGTGGCAATGCAACAACATTTGATCAATATATAAATTACACTAAGCAAAGTGATTCTGATGCTTTAAATAAAGCATTCCTCGGTCGTTACGGCATTGTACGAAACAACTGGTATGAACTTGAATTAGGTAAAGTATCTGCACCTGGCGAACCTACTGTTCCGAACATTCCTACTGGAACTAACAACTCTGACGACGAAATGAACTACTACATCCAGGCCAATGTCAAGATTATGGACTGGGCTGTTCGCAAGCAGAGTGTAAACCTCTAATAGCAGTTCAAGAACACAAGGTTCATACCTTATATCTCATGGTAAGTCAGGCAGTGATTGCCTGACTTACCAAACAAAAAATTCACCTACAAACACAAAGCAATGAAATTCTCGCTTCTACGACACATCCTGCTGATGGCTACATGCGCCCTCACGGCAACTCTCAGCTCATGCTCCATGATGGAAACTGACCTGAGCGACTGCCCCACCGGACTGTATGTCAGCTTCAAGTACGACTACAACGTACAACGCGCCGACATGTTCAAAGACCATGTGGGAGGCGTGAGCGTGTATGTCTTCGACGAGAACAACCGCTTTGTGACCAAAAAGGACGCAGAGAACGTGGCCGGCTCCGGACCGCTCAAAGAATACGACTACACCATGCACTTTACTGAAAACGAACTGCCGGCCGGCAACTACCGCCTCCTGGCATGGGCACAACAGAAAGGATACGAAGCCACGCTGGCTTCACCCGGTGCCAAATTCCGCCGCACGGAACTCCAACCCGGCGACGACATCAGCCTGCTCAACGTGACGCTCGACCGCGAAACGACAGGCACAGACGGATTCGCACCCGTCCCCAACGACAACCAACCATTGGACACGCTCTGGGCCACACGCAACCCGGAAACTCACCACATCACGCTGAAACGCGGATACCCCACACGCGACACACTCTCACTCGTTCGCGACACCAAACAACTGAACATTACCCTGCGCCAGACGGAATCGCCGGAACTGCTCCGCGCCGAGGACTACGACGTAAGGATTACGGATAAAAACGGACGCTTGCTCTACGACAACGCCACCGACCCAACGGACACACCACTCTGCTACACGCCCTATGCGCAGTGGACTTCCAACCTGCAACAGCCGGCACAGGCTGCCGCACGCGCCGAAGCGGTGCTGGCCAACACGGCCCACTACGAGTTTTTCCTCAACCGCATCATTTACCACGCCAGCTCCGACGACAACGCCCGCCTCACCATCACCAACCGCGAAACGGGCGAGCTGGCCGCCGACATCGACCTGGCGGACATCCTCTCCGACGGACGCAGATGCTTCGAGCTGGCCAACTATTCCCCGCAAGAGTTCCTTGACCGCGAGTACCAATACAGCCTTGACTTCATCCTTACGGGTGGCAAATGGGTGGAAATCACCCTGCGCATCTCCATCATGGACTGGGCGAAACGCTACCAGCGCGTGGACCTCGGAAAGAAATAGGCTGCATCTGCCGGAGAACAGCCCCGTCAAATAAAAGATTACACTGCCCTTTCGCACCATAACAGTAAACAAACACTTCCTTCCCCTTCCGCTAAACTTCATGAAACTACCCACTGCACATATTGCCATCTGTCTGTTGGGGCTGCTCATGGCAGTCCTGACAGGGTGTAGTGGTCATGGAGACAGCATTTCGGACAACGAAGAGGAACTCTTCAACCAGAACGGAACTTATTTTCAGCTCACCCTCCACTGCGGCAGTCCCAAGAGCCGTGGCCCCCAAGGCGGTGAGGAGGGCGACGGACGATTGGGAGCATTGGAAAACGAGAACAACACGGTCAATGCCACCATCTTCCTCTACCAAGCCAACGACGGCATCAACGCCCCCGCCTCCACCCCCATCAGCTACGCTTTCTATGCCCCGACCATCAAGAAAGTGTCCGCCACGGAATACACCACCGATGTACTCCACGCCTTCACGCCCATCACCCCGGGACTTTATCATGTGCTGGTGGTAACGAACCTCGGCGACCTCACACAGCTGGCACAGAAAACATTGGGCGAAGTGCGCGACTACGCCATCACCCAGCCCTATACCCAAACCGACACGCTCAACCCCTCCACCGCCAACCGCTTCGTGATGACCAACGAAGCCGATGCCACCGTCACCATCACGGGCGAGGGTGGCATTGACCACGTCAAACAAATCACCCTCACCGTCGAGCGACTCGCCGCCCGCATCGACTTCTCACCGGGTGTGAAGCCGGGCACAGCAGACGGCACTTACTACGGCGGCGAATACAAAACGAACTATAAGATTGGTGGCACGAACTATAACGGCTACCTTTACAAAGTCATCAGAGACGACAAGTCCGAAACCGGCGACATCTTCCTCCTGACCGAAGTCACTCCCTTCAATCTCTGGAACAGCGACACTTACCTTATCAAGCGCGTCTGCGACACCAAATGGCAGGACTACACCCACCTGAGCTATCTGGGACTGGAAACCAAAAACGAACTGAACGAAGCCACCAACTACGTGGTGGGCTACAAGACCTTTGACAAAACCTCCGCCAATTTCACCGACGCTGCCCTAAAACGCAAATTGTACAACCCCAGCACCCATTGGAGCGTACGGGAATTGTCAACGGGAAGCGATTACACCAACCAGATTGACGCAAGCGACCCCAACCTGAAATACTACGTGCTGACCTACGCCCGGGAAAACACCATCTTCACCGGCAGCCCGAAAGAAAGCTATGCCACGGGCATCCGCTTCGACGGCTACTATGGCAAGAAAACAGGTGAAGATACCGGAGGCAATCCCATTTACAGCTGGACTTCCAAAAGCTACTACCATTACATCCGCCACGCCGACCCCCACGACACCAATGCCGAAGCCGTGCCCATGAAGTACGGCATTGTGCGCAACAATGTCTACCGCGTCTACGTCAACAGCGTGACATCCCTCGGTCTGATACTGATAGAAGTGAAGGACTGGATTTCCATCACACTTCCTGAAATACAAATGTAGAACACCCCCACGCCCCCTCCCCTCTCCGCTCACCAAAGCCCGGCGGGAGGGGGCATCGGCAAAAGTTTATCAAACTTTCTGAATATGTACATCCCTCTGCATAATCATTTGTCCTCCCGCCCCCTCTTCCGCTTCCTCACGGCACTCACCACCATGCTGCTTGTGGCAGCCTGCACCTCCGACGATGTCAGTTCCGAGGGCGAAGGCCGGGAAAAAGTGCGCATCAACATCGAGCTGGGCACCGCCGGACTCTCCACCGGTTCCAGGGCATGGACCGATGTCATGGCCAATCCCGACGGCGGAGAGATGATTTTCTCCGCCTACGTTGTCATGGTAGATGCAACCGGCAATGTTAAAAACATATTCAACCTGGACCACATCTCGAGCCAGGAGCACGAGCGGCGCAACGTGGCCAGCATCAACTCCGAAACCGGCACATACACCTTCTATTCCTTTGCCAACCTGCCCGACTGCTTCGAGTACACGGCTGACAACGGCTCCGGCAAAAAGAAGCTCCTGCTCAAAGGCAACAGCCACCTTAATGCCACCGCCACTTCCGCCAACGGCATAGCAATCACTCAGGACAGTGACTTCGGCACTGCCGTAGCCGCCTTAAGATACACCCCCCATTTCAACAACTTCAAGGTATATCCCGCCAACGACATACCCGGAGGAACCACCTTCAACGGCATCCCCATGACCAACACGGAGCAGTTTGAAGTGAACAGCAACGTCACCGTCCGCCTCTCCCTCTACCGCCTGCTCTCCAAGATACAGTTCACCGTCACCAACCAGACGGGCAAGGACATCGTGATGGACAAAATCACCATGGGCAGCATCACGGCCAACGAGAACGCCACCCCTATCAAATTCCTGCCGCCCAAGGATGCCAACAACGGTGTCATCAACTCCTTCACCGCCACCGACGGCCACACCACTGAGGACGTAGTCTTCTTCGAACGAGGCACCACCACGGGCACCACCCTGGCGAACGGCGGTAACCAAGTCTTCACCGGCTACCTCAACGAGAGCGTCTCCACCCACCCCACCGGCCAATTTCCCCTCACGCTGAAATACCATTTCAAATCCGACGAGACCAGCGAAGGTGTCGTCCCGGCAGAGAAAATCATCACCCGCTTCTCCCTCATGAAGCTCAAAGACATCGCCCGCAACCACGCCGTGCTCGTACCCATCCGCCTCACGGAGTACAGCGTCATCCTCAAAACCTTCTTCTATCCCCCCATTGGCGGCTACCCCTCTTTCAGTCAGGAAGACCACAGCGAGGAAGGCTATTACACCCTAATCTTCGGCGGCGGCGGCGACCTCTCCATCCATCCCTACGTTTTCGAGTCCGCCAACGCCAACAACCCCGAGCTTTGGTTTGAGCTGAACGACAAGACCCACATCGAGAGCTACGCCATCACCGTGGAAGACCCCTCCCACATCTTCACCAACGACGGTGCGCCCCATTTCGACGACACCACTGGCGAACTCCTCGCCACCCTCAATTCCGTCCATAACGGCACCGCCTCCGTGGAGCTGACCGTACACATCAAGGTTTCCGAAAGTGAAACGCTCACCTACAAGCGCACCATCTACATCATTGCCAGTGCCACGACACCTTGATGCCCGCACCGCCGGCCCCATCACCCGCTGCTGCGTGCCATCCGCTTTCCCGGCTCCGCCTCTCTTCCCCTTCAGCATATTCTTTTGTTTCAAACGAATCTCCCATGAAACGTCATCCCCATATCCTCCCACGCCTCTGTGCCCTGTTCACCCTCCTGTTTGCCGCCTTCCGTCTGACAGCAGCCCCCGTCATGCCCACACTTTCGACAGGAAGTGAAGAACATTGGTACTACATCAGCTTTTACAACGATGGCACCATCAATGACAAGTTGTTGGGCAATGCAGGTACTGCCAACGGCAACCTGACAACGGTGGCAGCCGAAGTGTCTCAGGCCAATCAATGGAAGATTATTGAAGCAGAAGTCGTAGGCGGAACCACCTACTACAAGTTGGTAAACCGCGCAAGCGGCCTGTATCTGGGTTACAACATTGCTGCAGCGCGCTACCGCGCTGTAGAGAGTAGCAGCCCTGACCTTGTGGAATTTAAACTGACAGCCGGCACAAACGGCTACACGCTGCAACGCAACAATACCAATGCCGTTACCAACAACTGGACGCTCGACGCTTCAAGCGGCAACGTTACCACCGCCGGCATACAGATTACCGACCGCACCGCCAACCGCGAGCTGGTATTCCTACCCACACTGGCCTCCGACTTCAAGTACGTACTCTTTGCCGGCTACGGCCGATTCGGACTGCACGCCACCAACTCATCCACGTTGGAAGTAGCCGCCGTTACAGGTAGCGAAGCGGGCGGCGGAGGCTACAAGTGGAGTACAGTCCCCGTTGCTGGAGGTTTTATCTACCAAAGCGACAATGGCTATTACTTGAAGCAGGACGGCACTACGGGCTGGACGGTCACTACCGTTGATACCGAGGCAACCGTACTGACACAAAGCCGAAGTACCTACAGCCAAGCCGTGACTCGCTACAACCTGCAAAATGCCAGTGGCCAGGCACTCAGCTTCAACGGCACGACCCTTTCGTTGGGCAGCCCCAACACGCGCTACTCCCTCATCAACTTCTCCACCACACTGAACTGCCCCGAAACGGCTCCCCTGCCCGGTCATTATTACACCGTCAAGTTCCCCAGCCTCTCCAAGAAGTTGGGCGGCGATGGCATTGAGAGCAAGGAACTAAAACAAGACGATACCGAAACCGCCAACACCACCAACGTATGGCAAATCGTTGAAGAGAGCAACGGACAGTTCAAGTTGCAGAACAAAAACGGTTACTATCTGTACAACCGTTTGAAAAACCCGGGCACAGACGTTAACTGCGACATGGGCGGACGCTATTACCTGACGGACAACGCCGAATTAGCCTCACCCTTCTATATTGAAGAATATTCCACAGGCGGCTACTGGCAGCTGCGCGACCCCAATGCCAATGCCGGTCTTCAATATTTGAACCCCAACCAACCTGGTGACAACGCCTATACCATCCGCCACTGGTATGCCAACGACACACACAACAAAGTGCTGTTTGAGCTGCATGATGTGGAGGTGCCCGAAGTCGGCAGCACCCCGGAAAATTCATATTTCTACCTGCAATTCTCCGCATTCGGCAAGCAACTGCTCACAGACATGGGCACCGGGCAGCCTTTGGCCGTTACCAAAGTGAGCGAAGAAACACCTGCCAATAACAGCTACCTCTGGCGTATGCACCACCTGATGGGCAGCGGAGGCGTGACCGACGCTGTCATCGTTTGCATGAGCAAAAACGGTAACTACCTCAACCTCAGCGGTGACACTCCCATCAGCGACACGGAAAACGCCACGCCAATCAGCTTCTCCGCTAATGACTACAACGGCAGCGTGACTCCACGCTATAACCTCGCTCGGGCCGACGGCAAGGCACTGTGCTTTGACGGCACCAGTCTGTCTATGGGCACGAGCAACACGCGCTTCTCCGTCATTCACCGTTGCACCACCGTCACCGGCCCTGACTACTTCCCGCTCATATCCAATGCTACGGAAGAACACTGGTACAGCTTCCAATGGGTCTATCTGAACAAGGTGCTCGAAATGACCAATGTCGACTCCCCCACGCAGTTCTCAACCAACTTCACTCCCAGCAGCAGCAACACCTGGAAATTGGAGGATGACGGCACAGGCAACGGAAGCTACTACTTCAGAACCATGAACGACCTGTACCTGAGCAACAAGAACGGCAGATACTATTCTACACCTAACAAGTCCGAAGCTGCCGCTTTGCGCATAGTGGAATACAACGAAGGGGAAAACCGCATATACTGGCAGTTGCGCAACACCAGCTCCACCGGAAATCAATACCTGAACCCTTCCGGCGGTGCTAACGCCACGTACCTGGAACATTGGAATGCCAATGACGCTGTGAACAAAGTATTGTTTACGGAAGTGAATGTGCTGCCTGAAAAGACCTATCCCATTTCCTACCTGCATTTTTCTGCCTTGGGTCAAATCGGCATGTACGACAAAGGCAACGATTCCATTCCCACCGGCAAGAAGCCGGCCTACACAACCGATGTAGCCGACGGCTACCTGTGGACCGTGCTGCCCAAGGACGGCAACGGCGTGATCCTGAAGAGCCAGCTGGGGAACTACCTTACCTACAGCAATTCCGAAGGTTTCAAAACCAGTACCGATGCCTCCAAAGCCTTTGTATTCAAACTTGGCACAAACACCTACGAGAACAACGGCAGCGTGCGCAACCAACTGCTCAATCCGGCTGATAAGAACCAGGCACTGTGCGCCGACTACAACGACCACCATCTGTATTGGGGCGTGCCAAACACACGCTATTCCGTGTTGTGGCTCAGCAGCCCCCACATTTGGTGTACGGATTTGCCCAAAACCTCCAACTCCCTTTCAGGCTTTACCCTCTACCACATCCGTTTCCGCTCCAACGGCTACATCATTTCCAGTCCGAACGTAGGCGATGCCACGCCCATTCCGCACAACGACAACATACAGGACATGAGCAACGCCTGGGCACTGTACCGTTGCCAGAACGACGATGACACCTACAGTGGCGATGTCTTCCTGAGCAACGGCAAAGGCCATTTCCTGAAGTACGATAACGCTTCGTCCACCTTCACCACCGTCGCAACAGCTACGCTGGGCGACATTCCCGCCGATGCCACCAAGTTCCGTCTGGTAGAAAATGATGCCCGACGCGACTGCTGGCAACTGGAACTGCCCGACCACGAAAGCAAGATGCTGAAGCTGCTCAGCACTACAAGTGAAGGGACAACCACCTATTCATTCACGCTGGCCGACCGCAATGATGCCGGCAACTACGTGTACTTTGAAGAGCTGAACCTCTATCCCGACTTCAGCACCGAAACCACAGGAGCCTGGCAGTTCATCCACCTGGACCAGCTGACCGGTTCGCCCCGCATGGAAGCATCCTATGACGGCAAAGCGGCCAACGGAAGCACCGTCACGGCTTCGGACGCTACCCCCGATGCCCGCAAAACGGTGTGGAAGGTGATGGGAAGTGCCGATGACTTCATCCTCAAAAGCGGCACGGACACCTATCTGAAAGTGGACGACGACGGCAATGTGACTTTGACCGACAATAAGGAAGAGGCCGCCAGTCTGGCACTGCACTTCAACTACTTTGCCATCGACAAGACCACCATCGACTGGATTGTCGAGGTCAATGGCACCTCCCCCACTCGCTATCTGAAATACGACAGCACGACAGGCCTGTTCACCACCGCCGCATGGCCGGCCAATCAGGAAGAGTCTACCTACTATGCCCTGAGCTTTGGCACCACCACCACGCCCAAATTCTCCGACACTACTTCCGAAACCTACTACTACATCAAGTTCAACCAATACAGCGACCCGAACAATGCCGCAGTGAACGGTAACCTCTACATGAGCGACGGCGTGGAGAAGACCTCCGATGCCTATGCCGAACTAAAGCAGGCGGTCCACAGTATGCAGTGGATGTTTGTGGGCGACAAGGACGAGGTGCGGCTGAAGAACCGCAACGACTACTACATCTGCTGGGACGAAACCTCCGGTACCTTCGGCGTTACAGCCAACTCGACAAAGGCTGCCGTGTTCAACATGAAACTGAAAGGCCGCACAGCCACCGGCACGCCTTACGGCCACTTCCTGCTCATCGGCGGCGAAGGGGTGAGCGAAAGCCGCCTCAACCAATACATGACCATCACGAAGCAGGGCACGCTGTACCACCTCACGCTGACCACCGACGGCACAGCACCTGACGCCGGCCAGACCATTGTGGAGCAAGTGGTGGAAACCAAGGCAGAGGATTATACCCAATATTACATCCGCCCCAAACGCTCCTGGTTCATCAAGGAGCTGAACGACGACAAAGTGGAAACCTTTGCCGGCTTCATCAAAGAAGACCCACTCGGCACCTACGGCTTTGAGAACAATCCCTACCAGCCCTCCATCAAGCAGCAAAAGACCAACGAATATAAGGTTATCCGCTACATGAAGCAGGGCACCACCCGCGCCTTCGACACGCCTACTTATATGCGTAGCAATAGCAATGGCGAATCAAAAGTAAAAGCGTATCAACGGTATTACAACTACCAAACGGGCGGACGTGTTGACCCCGACCGTATCAACCTCACCGAACCGGGCCGACGCGACTATGCCAACGGTACGGTCATGGGATCGCAGCTGCTGTTGAACAACGAAACGACCGGCTATGCCAAAACCGGCACCATCAGTTTCAATATGCCCAAGGATGCCCCTGAGGATTACAACTACATCCTGGCGGTCGACGTGTCACAATACACCGACTTCATCGACTACTTTGGTGACAACGGCAACGAGAAGTACAACGATATCATCTGTACGGAGGTGAACGTGCCCGAACATCAAGACCTCATTGAACCTACGCTGAGCGAGCGTTATGTCTACGATGTACGCAACGCCCACCAAATGGCCAAGCAACTCACGGCCTGCACTGAAGGTTCTGACAAGTGGTTAGAGGAGTATGTAATCACCTACCCCAGCAAAAAGCGCGGCTTCAGCGTCAGCACCGTTCCCTTAGGCAACGAACTTCAGAACTACTGGTTCTACCGGAATGGCACCCCTTCCGAAGAGAACCTGCAGAACATCACCTCCTACGACAACATCTACTTCAAATTCGAGGATAATACGGCTGGCATCAGAGGTTTTGCGGTGACAGACTGGCCCGTTGAGGGGGCAACAACGCCCACAGCCGACCTGAGCAAACTCCGCTTTGTCCGCTTCTACTATCCCGGCAAACTCGGCGATCCCGACGATCCCGGCGAAACCAGCGAAAGCTTAGGCTATGGCGAAGTGCCTGACGGAAGCAGTGCCACCATCCTGTGCTACGCCCGCGACGGTGGCACAGCCGGTAGCACCGGCGGCACACTCTACCAACTGGCCAAGATTACCCTGCGCTTTGAGGACAACTGCGAACCGCGGCCCTACACCGAAGTGATAGGACGCACCGCCGATGGAAGATTCAAAACGGGACGAGCACCTGAATACCTGCGCAAACTGACGGGTGAAGCCGTGGCATCCATCGACTACAATGCCGTCGACTTCCGCACCTTCCGCATGCCTCCCGTAGGAAGGACATCAACCGGCTTCTCGGCCAATCAGGAACTGGCCAACACCTACCGTTATCCCATGCTCTACGAGAACAGCGGCTACAACTTCTATCCCGTGAGCGGAAACACCTATCCTTCCACAGGTAACCTCACCGAAAACAGCTTCGGGTCGTACACCATCACCCGGCGATTTCAGGTTCGATGGGGTTTCGGTAACTTCAAGCCGGTATCGCACGTGTACAAGCTGTTGTACAACGAGTACACCGAGGCGCAGCGGCAGGCTTGGGGCATTGACCTTTCTGCGCTCAACAACATTGACAGCCACGCCTTCCTCTACCTTGATGCCTCCGATCTTCCCGGCCAGATTGCCTCCCTGCATTTTAACTCCAACCTTTGCAGCGGCTCGCGAATCTATGTTTCCGCTTGGATGTCCTCGCCCAACGGATGGGACAATGGATCGGTGCCCGCCACCGTGCAGTTCAAGGTGGTAGGCCACACCTCTGACAATTCAGCCACCGACCAACCCGTGCTGCTGCACACCTACTGCCCCGGACCCATTGCCTCCAAGTCATGCTATACGGATGCCAACGGCAATAAAGCCGTACTGGATCATACGGCCAAGACCTACGATGACGCATCGAACGTGGGTGTATGGCAACAGGTGTTCTTCTCGTTTGTGAACAATGCCACGCAATCCTTCGACCACTACACACTCGACATTGAGAACGCCTGTACCTCGACTGCCGGCGGCGACATCCTGATTGACGACGTGGAGGTGTTCGTCAGCAAGCCCACCGTGACGGTGGAAAAGACATCACCCGTCTGCGGCAAGGAAGTGACGCTGACCAAAATGTCCACGAGTTTCGACGACCTGATGCTGTCGCTCGGTCTGGAAGAAAACACGAAGCCGGCTTCGGGCAATCCCAGACTGTGGTTCTGCCTGCTCGACAAAAAACTGTTCGACCATAAGGTGGATTCGCTCACCTTGGTGCGCTCTGGCGGTGAAGGCATCTCGTCAAGCGAATGGCAGCAGCTGTTCAACGCCACCCTCGTGGGCGACCCGAACAGCAGCAAAGAGGAGGACAAGGCGTTCAGATGGGTGGAAGTGTCCACGTTCTACGACAAGATAGAAACCTTCAACTATGCCAAAGCCCTCGCCACCAACAAGGCCATCGTACAGCGAGAAGAGGATGCCGGCGGCAACCGCTACATCGTCATCTCCGACAAGGTGAACAGCGACAGGCTCCTCCCACGCCATGATTACTACATCGTGTTCGTGCCGCGCTACGGCGATGACCCCATTACGGCAGCCAACTCGGCCGAACAGTTCCAAATCAGCTCCAACTGCTGTATCAAGAACAGCTTCACCACAACCTCGGCAGTGCAAATCCTGGGCGACACGGAACACGCGGCCGACGGCGGCAATGAACTGGAAGTGTGCGCCGGACAGAACGTGAACCTCACGGTACAAATCAAGGGTACGGACAAGAACACCGGCGACCTGACCACCGTTCAGACTTACTACGACTGGTGGCTCGACTTCAAGGGCGGCGCGTTCGAGAATATGTACATCAACGCCGACGGCACGCTGTCGAAAAACGCGAAACCCGAACCTACAGACGCTTCGCAAGTCAGCCTGAGCGAGGCACTCATCAATATGCGCCACTACTACCCCAAAGCCATCAGCATCGAGGGACTCACCCCGCGCCACGATGCTGACCAACCCGTGGAACTGACGCAGCAGATGCTTAACGGCCTGAAGGCGGCACTCACGCCCGAAAGCGACGGCATCCCCCGCCTCTTCCTCTACCGCATTTCGCTCAACGTGCAGATTCCTTCCACCTATTCCGAAGGGGAGAAGAGCCGCATCGTTACGGTGGTGCCTATCGAGTTCACCAACGAGAACATCATTTACTGCTTCGACCCGCAGCACATCGTAATGAGCATCAGCGGCAATGCCCCGCGTATGCTCAGCGGACTGGTACTGGATGATGGCAAAACCTATCCGAACGAGAACTTCAACGCACCGGTACGCACCGCCTTGGACCGCACGGAGCAGGCCACCGAACCGGCAGCTGGCACGCAGCCGACCACCTTGTTCCGCCTTCCCTTGCACGGCCTCAAGGGTGCAGGCTCATCGGCCACCAAGCTAATTCCCTTCCAGCTGGAGGCTACCACTCCCGGTGACCCTGCCTACACGCCGGTGTACATTGCCGGTACGAACGACCCTGCTTGCCAGGTGTACACCACCAACGCGGAGGGCGATATGCTGATGCGCGAGGTGGGACGCGTGGTCAACTTAGAAGCCCTGGTGAAGAACCAACCGGACCCTTACCAACCTTATGCCGACTTCTATTTCCTGAAGGACTTCACGCCACGTGAGGGATATACGTACCAGCTGCGCTTTGAATACAAGGAGGACCCTGCCGAACCGGCTGAATCGGGCAAACCTATCTGTAACGGCGCGGTATGCTTCGACCTGAAGATAGTGCCGCAATACCTGATGTGGAAGGCTTACGCCGGCAACACGGATTGGAACAACGACGGCAACTGGAAACGGGCCGACAAGGACGAGCTGAACAAGACTGCCAGCGATACGTACCCCGTTAACAACGCCGTGGCCGCCAAGCCGCAGCTACTGCAAACGGACAATGGTTTCGTACCTATCGAGGGATGCCACGTGGTGATTGCCCCGGCTGACTACCAGCCGCAGCTAAGTGGAGCACTGAACGATGCAACGGCCACGAAGGACATCCAGTACGACATGGTGATGAAAGCTGATTATACTGCCGCTACGCCATACAATTACCTGAATTGCGAAGCGTTCTACCTTAATACCTGCGAGGACGTGCTGCTGCAATCGGGCGGCGAGCTGGTCAACGCGCAACACCTGAAGTACAACAAGGCTTGGATGGAATATGAACTGGCGGCAGGACGCTGGTACACGCTGGGCTCGCCCATGCAGCAAATGTATGCCGGCGACTGGTTTGCTCCTACCCAGGGCGGACGACAGCTCACGCCGTACTTCGAGGGCATCACGTTCAACACCACGGACTACAACCGCTTCTCACCCGCCGTGTACCAACGCGGATGGGACAAGGGAACGGCCACGCTGTACTACCTGTCTAACCTGTCCAACGAAGCATCCGCAGCCAACAGCCAGAACGTGGCGGTGAAAGCGATGTGGAGCTCGGTGTACAACGATGTCACGGAGACCTATGGCAAAGGTGGTTTCTCGCTCAAGACTCTCGCGGCAAGCAAGAGCGGCACGCCGTACACAAACCTGCTGTTCCGCCTGCCCAAGGAGGACACTTCCTATAAATACTATAAGGATAACGCAACGCCGGGCAGCGGCGGCAACGAACAAGGTATCGGTAAACGCAACAACACTTACAAGCTGCGGACGGACAAGCTCAGCCCGGCCCCTGACGCTGAATTCAAGGATACCATCACGAACAGTGTGCCGGGCAACCAGTATTTCCTGGTGGGCAATCCCTTCCCCTGCGGACTGGACATGACGCAGTTCTTCACCGGCAACAACTCCCTCATCGAATCAAAGTACTGGCTGCTGACAGCCGATGGACAAGCCTCTGCCATGAAGACGAATGCGGGCTGGATTGCCATCAATACTATGGGCACTCCGGATGTGCTGGCACCGGGACAGGGCTTCTTCGTGAAGGCCACTAGTTCTACAGGTACGCTGACACTGAAGTTTACGGCTGCGATGATGGCTTCGGCGCGTGGCTACAACGCTGTACTCCGCGCCCCGGCACGCCGCAGCACAGCGGCCTCCTGCCCCACCCTGCGTATGCGCACCGAAACGGAAGCGGGCAGCAGCGAGGCGGTGATCGTGAAACTGGCGGAGGCATCGAACGACTACGCCGCAGCAGAGGATATGCTGACACTGCTGGACGACAACCTGAAGGATGTGCCGATGGTGTACTCCCTGGCCGACCACCAGGCTCTCACGGTGAACACGCGCCGCACGATGCAACGGGTACCCGTGGGCATCACGGGCGGCACGGACGGACCGGTGCAGGTGGTGTTCAGCGGACTGGAAACCTTCGGCGAGTCGCTCTCGCTCCTCGATGACCTGACGGGCGTAGTCACCCCGCTGACGCTGAATGCGAAACCGTTGCCGGGCGTGAACGAACTGGCTGCCACAGTGGATATGCAGGCGAATGTGGCCAACCGCTACTTCCTGCTCTCTTCGGCCACGCCGGAAGCAGAGGAGGAACTGACGGATGTGAAGCCGCTGGTCATCGTGAACGGACAGAAGGTGAACATCACCACCAACGCCGCCTATCCGCTGACCTACGTCCACATCGTGGATGCCGAGGGCCGCACGGTGTACACCCTCACGCCCTACACGCCAACCCTCTCGCTGAAACTGCCGATGGGCAATTATGTGGTGGAGGCTCGCACTGCCACGCAGGCCGTCACAACGAAAGTGAATATCGCGCAGTGAGAAGGGCGCCGATAGGGAGCTATAGAGAACTATTGGCTTCTATAGATATTTATAGATGGCTATAGTTCTCTATTGTTTCAATAGATTGTGATAGTTATCTATAGTTTCAATAGATTGTTACAATTATCTATAGCTCTCTATAAAAGTTATCGGACTGCCCTAAGCGAACCATTGCCCCTATACGCAAATATTTCCTCAAAAAAGCATTCACCCCTTCACACGGAGGCTCTTTCTCCCTGATTTTCAGGGATTTGAGTGTGAAGGCTTGGCTTTTCAACCATTCACAGTCAATTTCTGGCTGTGTGAACATTTGGAAGCCCAAACCTTCACAATTAAAATCACTGAAAATCAATGAGATACAGACCTGATGTGAAGGAGTGAATGTTTTTTTCGGGTAATTAAACACGTAAATATGCGCGCGTAAAAGGGACTACATCAATGCCACGGATGTGAATGAGGTGAAAGCCCGCACAACTCCCGGACTTGTAAAAACTAATCCCGGACTTGTGAAAACTAATCTTGGACTTTTAAAATCTAAGCCCGGACTTGTGAAGGCCTTCGGATGGGTAAACTTCATTCACCAATACCGAAGCGCACAAACTGTGCAAGTCAACGACACTTTTTTTGCAGGGAACAACCAGCCTCCGTACTTTTGCCGCGTCGTAAGACAACAGCATATTTATCTATAAAAAAGTCAGATAAACCCGCTTCCCTGAGCGGGAAAACGGATTTATCTGACATTCAAAATTCCAGTGCTATGCTCCTTATTTCTTCGCAGGCTTCTCGTCAGCGAGTTCCACAGCGAACGAGCGGTTCATGCCGCTTTGCGTCTTGGCGCGGATCCAGAGCACGCGGTCGGGCGAGAGGTTGGCGGCTTTCACGGCCTCCTCGAAGTCGGCAGTGGTGCGCATCTCCTTCTCGTTCACCTTCATGATGATCAAGCCCTTCGTCAAGCCAGCCTCTTTGAACTTGCCGTCGCGGATGGCCGAAATCATCAGGCCGTAGGGCAGGTTCAGCTGTTGTTTCTCTTGGTCGTTCAGCGGACGCAAGGCTGCACCCATTGACTCGGTGTCGAGCGTCTTAACTGCCGTGGTCGTTCCCTGAATATTGCGCAGGGTAATTTGCACGGTGTGTGTTTTCTTGTCGCGCAAGTAGGTAACGGAAACCTTGTCGCCGGGACGGTGGTTCACCAGCAGTTCCTGCAACTGGCCGAACTTCTCGATGGTCTTTCCGTCAATGGCCGTAATCACATCTCCCTCTTTCAGGCCGGCAGCTGCCGCCGCACCGTCGGCTGTCACCTCAGCCACATAGATTCCATTCACCGTTCCGAGATCCGGTTCATGTCCTTTCTCCTTCTCAGCATCGATATAGGTAGAAACGTCCTGTCCCGAGATGCCGAGCAATGCGCGTTGCACCGTGCCGTACTGCCGCAGGTCGTCCACCACCTTGTTCATGATGGAAGTGGGGATGGCAAAACCATAGCCAGAATAAGAACCGGTCTGTGAATAGAGCATGGCGTTGATGCCCACCAGTTCACCGCGTGCATTGACCAAAGCACCGCCGGAGTTGCCCGGATTGATGGCAGCGTCCGTCTGGATGAAACTCTCAATGCTTCCCGGCGTGGCTCCCAACGAGCGGGCCTTGGCACTCACGATGCCTGCCGTGACCGTGGAAGTAAGACTGAACGGGTTGCCGATGGCCAGCACCCACTCGCCAAGTTTCAGGTCGTCGGAGTTGGCAACCGTGATGGCCGGCAGATCTTTTGCCTCAATCTTGATGAGCGCCAGGTCCGTGGTTTTGTCCAGTCCGATAATGCGTGCCTTGAACTCCCGGTTGTCGTTCAGCTTCACGGTGAGTTCGTCAGCATCCTGCACCACGTGGTTGTTCGTCACGATATAACCGTCAGCAGTAAGGATAACGCCCGATCCGGCACCGGTGCGCTTGGGAGTCTGGATTTGCCGTTGGCTACCGCCGCCACCACCGCGACCAAAGAAATCGCCGAAGAAATCCTCGAAGGGATCTCTGTACTGAATGGTCTGCGTCTTTCCGTTGATGGTCACTTTAATATATACCACGGAGTTCACTGCGTTCTCTGCTGCATAAGTAAGGTCAATGGGGTTTTGCGGAACAGCTGCCGCAGCCTGCTTCTCAAAAGGGGAAAGCGTCAAGACAAAGGCCAAGGCCATTGCCGGAAGTACAAGTCGTCTCATTTGTCGTTTTGATATATACTGAATTGAATGATTATTTGTCTCTATACTGGGATTTCGAGCTGGCGGAGAAAAGCTCCGGAACGCACTACACGCGATGGGAAACCTTGTAACCGAGCAGAAAACCCTTTTTATCATATCGGCGCAAAATTACAATTTCAAGGCTAACCCCTGTTCTTTACTACGTATAAAATGCCCTTCTGTTCCCCTTTTTTAAGAACATTCTACCACTTGCTAAAACTTCTTAGAGTTTGCCGCCTTGATTTTTAGGTTAGTTGGCAAAAGGGAAGCTGATAAATATAGATAGCTATAGAATCCTATAACGGCTCGGCAAAGGAAAAATGAAAATCCGCAGGCTTTTCATTTTCCTTTGCACTCGCCTTGCACTATCTTTACATAAGACAGGCGGCGGCTCGGCAAAGGAAAATTGAAAATCCGCAGGCTTTTCATTTTCCTTTGCACTCGCCTTGCACTATCTTTGCCCTCCGAAACAAAACCTATCATGAAAACAACCTTTCTTTCGGTATTGTTAGCCACCGCCGCAGGAATTGCGACGGCACAACCGGCCTCCAACGCCGGAACCTACGTACCTGCACCCGAAAACCTTGAAGCACGACAACATTTCAGCGATTCGCGCTTCGGCATCTTCCTGCATTGGGGACTTTACAGCCTGTTCGCACAAGGCGAATGGTTCATGCAGAACGAGGGGATTGACAAGACGGAATATGCCAAAGCTGCACGTGCTTTCTATCCGCACAACTTCAATGCACGGGAATGGATCAGGGCATTCAAGGCGGCTGGAGCGAGATATATCTGCTTCACGACGCGACACCACGATGGTTTCTCAATGTGGAACACGGACTGCTCTGACTACAACATCATGCACACGCCTTACGGCAAGGACGTGGTGAAACAAGTGGCCGACGCTTGCCACGAGGAACAGATGGGACTGCACCTGTACTACTCGCACATTGACTGGACACGCGACGACTACCCTATGGGACGCACGGGACGGAACACTGGAAAAGTGCCCGAAAAGGCTGACTGGGACGCTTATTACCACTTCATGAACCACCAACTCACTGAACTGCTGACGCGCTACGGAAAGGTGGATTGCATCTGGTTCGACGGTATGTGGGACCACGATGCGGACGAGGTGCCTTTTGACTGGCAACTGCCGGAACAGTACGCGCTCATCCACCGATTGCAACCAGCCTGCCTCATCGGCAACAACCATCACCTGACACCCTTTGAGGGGGAGGATATGCAGATGTTTGAACGCGACATTCCCGGCGAGAACAAAGCGGGACTATCGGGACAGGACATCAGCCGGCTGCCCCTCGAAACTTGTCAGACGATGAACGGTATGTGGGGCTACAAAATCAAGGACCAAAACTATAAACCGACCCGGGAACTGGTGCGCCTGCTGGTGCGCACGGCGGCAAAAGGAGCCAATCTGCTGTTGAACATCGGCCCGATGCCGGACGGCTCGCTGCCCGAAACGGCACTTGAAAGGTTGCAGGATATGGGCCAGTTCCTCAACGGCCCGACAGGCGAGAGTATCTACGCCACAACGGCGGGCGACATCGCACTGGGCGACTCGGTAGTGAGCACCAAAAGCCGCAAGGACGGCACGCTGTATGTCCACCTGCTGACGGAACAGCCGATGAAACAACTGACGCTGCCGCTGCGTGAAAAGGTGCGCAAGGCAACGGCACTCAGCACGGGAGAAACGCTCCAAACGAGACGAAACGCGAAAGAGGGGACAACGACGTTTTTCCTCCCCGATTATCCCGCCGGCGAGGCTGACTTTGTACTCAAAATCCAAACGAAATGAACAGATTGTGCGCATGGCTCTTGCTGTGGACAGCCTTCTTCTCCGCAACCTGCAACGGATGGAGCCAACCGGGCTGTACGCCTTTCTTAGCATCACACATCCACACGTTCCGCATGACGGTGGACGGTGATGCTGAACGCTACCCAGTGATTGCATTGAACGGCAACGAACGCTTGGACATCTCGTTCGACGACATGACGCATGAGTACCGACGTTACACTTACCGGCTGGAACACGTGGGCTATGACGGAAAGCCCTCTGACGAATTGTTCGAGAGTGATTACCTCTACTCTACTGCCGACGAGGGTATCATCGAGGACTATGCGCCGAGCCAAAACACGTCGGTGCAATACACGCATTACTCTTTCTGCATTCCCAACGCGCAGATGAAGCCCAAACTGTCGGGAAACTACAAACTGACCATTAGCACGGAGGATGACAACGATGAAACGGTGCCCGTGGTGGTGGCTTACTTCGGCGTGGTGGACACGCAGGTGGGACTGCTGCCGACTTGTTCCACCAACACTGAGGTGGATTGGAATGTGGCACACCAACAGGTGTCGCTCCGCATGGATTGCAGCAGGCTGACGCTGCGCGATGCGGAATCAGAAGTGAAACTCTTGGTGATGCAGAACCGCCGGCCGGACACGGCGGTGCGCTGGCCGGCTCCCACGGCGCAGAACGGCACAACGCTGATTTGGGAACACGACCGCCGACTGATTTTCAAAGCGGGAAACGAATACCGCAAGATGGAAATTCTCTCTACCCGTTACCCAGGGATGCACGGTGACCACGTGGCGTGGTTCGACCCACTCTATCACTACACGCTGCTGACGGACGAGCCGCGCAAACATTACCTCTACGACGAGGACCGCAATGGGCTGGGACTGGTGCGCTGCGAGGACTGTACCGATGCCGACACGGAGGCGGACTATGTGGTGACGCACTTCGCGCTCCAGATGTTGCCGCGACTGGGACGGGAGGTGTATGTTTCGGGACGTTGGACGGAGTCGGTACAAAAGGAGGAATGCCAGATGCACTACAACGAACTGACGGGGTGCTACGAGGCTGACATCCTGCTGAAATTGGGCTACTATAATTATATGTACCTGTGCCGCGAAGAGGGCATGAGCTCTTCTTGGCAAACGGTTACTGCGGAAGGCGACTTTTACCAAACGGAGAACGAATATGAAATCCTGGCGTATTACCGTCCCACGGGCAGCCGCTACTGGCAACTGGTGGGCTGCGTCACTCCGCAATTCCGCCCCTGACTTATCTGCATAAAATCTAACTACATACAAATGAAAATCGTTTTCTTGGATGGCTATACCATCAACCCCGGTGACTTGACTTGGGAACCGCTTGAAGCTTTGGGAGAACTGACGGTATATGACCGTACGGAGCCGGCTGAAGTGGTGGAACGCGCCGCAGAAGCAGAAGTGATCATTGTGAACAAAACGTGTCTGACAGCCGAGCACTTTGCCGTGCTGCCCCGCCTGAAACTGATTTGCGTGGCGGCCACGGGCTTTGACCGCGTGGACGGTGCGGCGGCACGACAACGGGGTATCACGGTGTGCAACTGCGCCGGTTATTCCACCTTCGCGGTGGCTCAGATGGCCATATCACTCCTGCTCGAAGCGGCTGACAGCGTGGGACACTACACGCATCAGAACCAAAAGGGGGAGTGGAGTCGTTGCCCCGACTTTTGCTACACAACGAAGCCGCGACTTGAACTGTGGGGCAAACGCATCGCCATCGTGGGCTTCGGCCACATCGGGGGCGCACTGGCTGATGTGGCCCGCGCTCTGGGCATGGAAATATTTGCTGTGAGCCGCAAGGCGCAGGAGGATTTGCCGGCGGATGTGCGCAAACTGACGATAGAGGAGGCGGTGGCTACGTGCGAAGTGGTGAGTCTGAACTGTCCGCTGACGGAACGTAACCGGCAGATGGTGAACGCAGCACTGTTGGCGAAGGCACGCCCTGACCTCATCCTGCTCAACACGGCACGCGGTGCGCTGGTGAATGAAACGGATGTGGCTACCGCGCTGCACGAAGGACGATTGGGAGCTTATTGCACGGATGTGCTGACGCAGGAGCCGCCCTCGCCCGACTGTCCGTTGCTCACCGCTCCGCGCTGCTACATCACGCCGCACATCGGGTGGGACACGCCGGAAGCTCGCCAACGCATCCTCGCACTTCTGGTCAGCCATATCAGAGCGTACTACGCCGGAAAACCTGAAAGCGTGGTGAATGATGCCTTTTAGAAAGGCTATAGAGTTTTTTTGAGTTCGATAGATTTCGATAGTTTTCTATAGATCTCTATAGTTTTCTATAGATTTCGATAGATATCTATAGTTTTCGATAGCTTCAGCATAAACCCTCTTAACCCCACAATTCATTAGCTGTGTTTACATTTGTCCAAGCTCTTGATTTTATCGGCACGCTTGCTTTTGCCATTTCCGGCATTCGTTTGGCCTCTGCCAAGCAATTTGACCTGTTCGGCGCATACGTGGTCGGCGTAACAACGGCCATTGGCGGCGGTACGATGCGCGATTTGCTGCTCAGCCAGCCACCGTTTTGGATGACGAACCCTTTCTATCTCATCTGCTCCGCTATTGCGTTGCTTTGGGTCATCGTGTTCCGCCGCTTCTTGGTGCGCCAGAACAACACGTGGTTTCTTTTCGACTCCATCGGTCTGGCCCTGTTCACCGTGACGGGCATTGAAAAGACCATCGCGGCGGGCTTCCCCTTCTGGACCGCCATCATCATGGGTACTCTCACCGGTGCAGGAGGCGGTGTGTTCCGCGATGTGTTCATCAACGAAGTGCCGCTCATCTTCCGCAAGGAAATCTATGCCTTGGCTTGCGTCATTGGCGGCTTTTTCTACTTTTTCTGCTACAAGATGGGTATGGACAACATCCAAACCGGTCTTATCTGCGGTGCCACGGTGATGCTGACCCGTTTCTTGGCCGTGAAATACAAGCTCCACTTACCTGTATTGAAACGGGAAGACTGACCTTTACTTATCCGCTCCTCCTGCCCTGCTCTACCCCGACCTCATGCTCTACCTACACATCCCTTTTTGCCAAAGCCGCTGCATCTACTGCGATTTCTTCTCCACCGCCTCACCGGGCGGTGCGGACAGTCGTTACGTGAAAGCCTTGTGCCACGAGCTGGCTTTCCGGCAGCACTACCTGCCGGCTCCGAGCGGTGAAGCGGCCACGCTCCACACCATCTACTTCGGGGGCGGCACGCCGTCACTGTTGCCCGATGCGGCATTAGAGGAGGTGATGCGCACCATCCGCCGGCTGTTCCGCGTGGCGGACGATGCGGAGGTTACCTTGGAGTGCAATCCAGATGATGTGTACCCCGAACGGGTGGCACAGTGGCGCAGGATGGGAGTGAACCGGGTGAGCCTGGGAATACAGACGTTTTCTGACTCCCTGCTGCGCCTTTTGCGACGCAGGCACACGGCGGAAGAGGCGGAACTGGCGGTCAAGACACTGGCCGCAGGCGGAATGGAGAACCTCAGCATCGACCTCATCTATGGCCTGCCCCAGCAGAGCGCGGCGGATTTCCGGCAGGACTTGCAACGCGCCTTTGACTTGCCGGTAAAGCATCTGTCATCGTATGCGCTGAGCGTAGAGGAGGGGACGGTGCTGGGACAAAAGGTGAAAAGCGAGGAACTGGTGCCGGCGGATGAGGACACGTGTGTGGAGGAATACAACGACTTGCTCGCAGCGGCGGAGGAGGCGGGATTTGAACATTACGAAATCTCCAACTTCGCCCTGCCCGGCTTCCACTCACGCCACAATTCGGGCTACTGGAACGGCACGCCTTATCTCGGAGTGGGCCCCGGGGCGCACTCTTTCGACGGGAAGTGCCGGCGGCATAACCTGCCGCTGCTGATGGAATATCTGGGATGTGGAGAAGGGGATGTGCCGCACACGATAGAGCGGTTAGGAAGGACAGAACTTATCAACGAAATGATTTTCACGTCACTGCGTACGCGGCAGGGGCTGGACATGGAGCAGCTGGCCGAACACTTCGGCCAAGAGGTAAAAGATGAAACGCTCCGCTTGGCCCACCCCCACTTGGCGGCAGGAAGGCTGGAATTTCAGGAAGGAAGACTGCGGTTGACAAAACGGGGGATATTGGTAAGCGACGATATCATGAGCGACCTCATGCAGCTGGCGTGAAGCTTTTATAGATTGCTATAGATAACAATAGATTTCTATAGATAACAATAGATTGCTATAGATTACTATAGACCCAATAGATAGTTATAGCTGGGTATCAGCATTTCTTGTTTGAAGAGCGCGCAAGAAATTGGAGCGATAGTCGGGATTGAGCCGCTCCATTTCCTGTAATACGTTTTCGATGTGGGTGCGGTTGGTTTCGCGGTCGTGGGGACAGACCTTGCGCACCGGCTGATAGTGCTGTAATTCAGCCCAGAGGCGGAGGTCACTTTCAGGTATCAGGGCTAAGGGGCGGATGATAGTAAGGGGCATTTTGCAGTAAGGTTGCTTCACGGCCATCGTGCTGAACGTGCCATTGAACGTCAAGTTCATCATGGCCGTGTGCAACAAGTCGTCCAAGTGATGCCCCAAGGCGATTTTGTTGCAATGCAACAGCTGAGCCTGTTCAAAAAGCTGCTTGCGCCGATGCCAGGAACAGAGGAAACAAGGCGTGCGCTTTTCGTTGCGGTCCGGCTCAAACCCCGTTTCCACCACGTGGAGAGGAATACGGTAGCGAGCCGCCATCTGTTCGAGATAGGCCGCGTCGGTCTCATAATCCACGCCGCGCATCCGCACATGGAGTGCCTCCACCTCGAAGTAACCGCCGCTACGTGTCATCCGCTCGCCCAACAAGTCAAGCAGGGCGAGCGAGTCTTTGCCGCCGGAAAGTCCGATGAGGATGCGGTCGCCGCGTTCAATGAGGCCGAATGTGCCGAGTGCCTCCCCCACCTTCCGTTGCAGGCGTTTTTTCAAGTTGGAAACCTTGTCTTTCATCTCCTATTTCAAAAACACAAAGTACACCGCCGCCACAAGACACAGGAATGCCACGATGTGGTTCCAATGAAAAGTCTCGCCCTTGAACATGACGGTCACTATGACGGTGAACACCATCAATGACACCACCTCCTGAATTACTTTGAGCTGGATGAGGTTGAACGGCCCGCCATTGTCGACGATGCCGAGGCGGTTGGCCGGTACCTGACACATATACTCAAACAGGGCGATGCCCCAAGAAAAAAGGATGACCGCTATCAGGGGCCAATCCTTGCTCACACCCGTCTGCTGCAACTTGAGATGCCCGTACCAGGCAAAGGTCATGAATATGTTGGAACAGATGAGCAATAAAACGGCGTATAATCCTTGCACGTCGGGAAATGTTTTTTATTTAAGTGTTCGGAGATTATCTCTCATAACCTCCGAACACCTAAACAGCTTTTATACTATAGAGTTACTACTTGGCACGCAGCGCGGCATCCATTTCGCGTGCGGCACGTTTGCCATCGCCCATGGCGAGGATAACGGTCGCACCGCCTCGCACGATGTCGCCGCCGGCATACAGTGTGGGGATGGACGACTGCATCTGCTCATTCACGGCAATGGTACCCTTGCGTCCTAACTCCAGGCCCTTGACCGACTGCGGCAGGATGGGATTAGGCGAAACGCCTATGCTGACAATCACCAAGTCGGCCTCCATCGTAACCTCCGCACCGGGAATGGGCACGGGGCGGCGACGACCTGAAGCGTCGGGCTCGCCCAGTTCCATCTGCTGGAGCACAACGGCACGGACATGACCCTGTTCGTCAGTTTCATAGCGTAAGGGGTTGTGGAGCGTGAGGAAACGCACGCCTTCCTGTTTGGCATGGTGAACCTCCTCCACACGTGCCGGCATCTCCTCCTCCGAACGGCGGTAGATGATGGTAGCGGTTTCGGCACCCAAGCGCAAGGCGGTGCGTACAGCATCCATGGCGGTATTGCCGCCGCCCACCACGGCCACATGTTTGCCCATGGGCACAGGGGTGTCGCTCTGCGGATTGGAAGCGTCCATGAGATTGACGCGGGTCAGGTATTCATTACTTGACAGCACGCCGGTGGCATTCTCTCCGGGAATGCCCATGAAGTTGGGCAAACCGGCACCCGAAGCCACGAACACGCCAACAAATCCTTGCTTGGCCAGCAAATCCTCCACGCGCTCCGTCTTGCCGATGATGCAGTCCTTGACAAACTCCACGCCGCTGCGGCGCAGGTTGTTTATCTCAAAGTCCACAATCTCGTTGGGCAAGCGGAACTCGGGGATGCCATACTTCAGCACACCGCCGATTTCGTGCAATGCCTCGAAGACGGTTACGGCATAGCCGCGCTTCACCATTTCTCCGGCGAAGGAGAGACCTGCCGGACCACTGCCCACCACGGCCACCTTCGGTGCATCGGCATCAGGTTTCGTGGCTGCCGATTCGGCGAGTCCCTGTTGCAGACAGGCGTTTCGTTCATAATCAGCTGCGAAGCGTTCGAGGTAGCCGATGGCCACGGGCTGGGAGTTCATCTTGTGGTGGATGCAACGGCTCTCGCACTGCTTCTCCTGCGGACAAACACGGCCACAGACGGCAGGAAGCGCACTGGTTTCTTTCAGGGCATGGGCGGCATCCAGGAACTCGCCTTTCTCAATGTGCTTGACGAAGCGGGGAATGTCGATACCCACAGGGCAACCTTCCACGCAACCTGGGTTGAGACAGTCGAGGCAGCGATGGGCTTCCTGCTGCGCTTGTTCAGCTGTGAGACCCTGGTTCACCTCCTCCTTGAGCGACCGCGCCCGATAGGCGGCATCGAGTTCAGGCATCTGCTGGCGGGCTATTGCCACACGCTCCTTGGGTTTCATGGCCGCACGAAGTTCCTTACGCCAAGCGGCATCGCGGCTCTTGTCGGCTTCGGCAGGAACAGCAGTCTCCCCGGCAACTTCCACATTAGCAGCTGTTTCAACATCAGCGGGCACTGCGGCAGGTTCTTCGGCAGACTTTGTGGACACGCCACCCTGTGCGGCCTGCTCGTCGAAGATTTCCTTGGCGGAACGCTCCTCGGGCTTGAAAGCAGCGAGACGTTTCAGCATTTCATCGAAGTCCACCTGATGGCCGTCGAACTCCGGCCCGTCCACGCAAACGAACTTGGTCTGTCCGCCCACGGTGATGCGGCAAGCACCGCACATGCCCGTGCCGTCCACCATGATGGTGTTGAGAGAGACATCGGTGGAAATGTTGTATTTCTTGGTCAAAAGGCAAACGAACTTCATCATGATAGCCGGGCCGATGGCGAAGCATTTGTCCACCTGCTCGCGCCGGATGATTTGCTCGATACCTTCGGTGACCAGTCCTTTCTGTCCGTAGCTGCCATCGTCGGTCATGATGACCACTTCATCACTGCTGGCGCGCATTTCCTTTTCGAGGATGATGAGGTCCTTGTTACGTCCGGCAAGCACCGTGATGACGCGGTTGCCGGCAGCTTTGAGAGCCTGCACGATGGGGAGCATGGGTGCCACCCCCACACCGCCGCCTGCACAGACCACGGTGCCGAAGTTCTCAATATGGGTGGCCTTTCCCAAAGGGCCAACGACATCGGCAATGCAGTCGCCCGGCTCCAAAGCACAGAGTTTGGTGGACGAAACGCCCACTTCCTGCACTACGAGGGAAATGGTGCCGGCCACGGGGTCGGCTTCGGCTATGGTGAGGGGCATACGTTCGCCGCCCGGGCAAACACGTACTATCACGAAGTGGCCCGCCTTACGCGAACGGGCTATAAGCGGAGCCTCGACCACCAAGCGGTAGACGTGCTCCGAGAAGCGTTCTTTACTGACTATTCTGTTCATGCTTTCTGGGATATAGATATGAAGGTTTGTCAAAATGATTTAGCTGCCCCATGAAGAAGCCTGAGGTTTCCTGTCGTCAGAAATTGAATTCCAAGCCGAAAAGAAGTTGCTCAGAGAATTGGAAATAGGTTTCACCCTCCTTCCGCTGGCGGCTGTCATCGAAGCGCGGATAGAGGAAGATGCTGCCTTTGAGGTATTTGTTGATGGTAAAGCTGAAAGTGTTTTCCCACTCAATCTGCGACTTGGAATAGTCCGTAAAATAATAAAAACGGCTTCTCCAACTCACATTCTTCATCAAATTCCAAGTATAGTTCACAGTAATGTTGGAACCGCGTTCCCACTTGGCATTGTGTCCTTCATTCAGTCCGAAGGAAGTGACCAACGCATCACGGTCCACATACTTGAGTTTGAGACCGATGGGCGAGAATGTGGCGTCAATGTTGAATTTCTTGTTCTTGCTTTGCATCTTGTACTTCATACCCACAGAAAGCAACGATTCAAAGGGCGACAGGAAGTCGGAATACACCTTCTTGTCGTTGGCACGGTAGCCCCGGCAAAACTGGGTCCAGCTTTGCAACGAAATGGTATAGTACCAGTTTTTGAAGGCTTGAAGTCCGAAGGAGTTAGTCAGGCGCAACAAGTCGGAATAGGTTTTGAATTTGTGTACTTCATCGTTTTCCGAAGTCTGGAAACCGAGGTTCATCTCCAATTTGTTGTCGAACGTGATTTTCTGCTGGTTGTTGAAATTGGCTTCAATGGTGGTACTGGCCAACAAGGAGTTGTGGTCCTCGCCGCCTTTGTACCAGTTATCGCTCACATGATTCTGGGTGAACTGAAACGACACTCTTGTCTTGAAGGTCCAGAAATTGGGTCGTCTGACGAGTATGTCCCAACCCTCGTCGCCGGGAGCGGGCACCACCATGGCCTGTTCCTCCCGTTTTTCTTCCTTGACAAAACGCTCGGTCAGCGTACTTTCCGCCCTCACGCCCTCCCGAATGCGGTTTTCCACGTTCATCGTGCCCTGCTCGGCTTCCTCATGGAGCACGAACCAGGGGAAGGCGGTGTAAGCTGCCATCAGGGCGTTGTCCGTTGCCTCCGTAATGGCATACATCCGTTCGGAGGAGGGCAACATCTTGTCACTCTGACGGGTTGCCGTGTCGGCTGGAAGCCCCATCAACCGGTGCAAGGTCGCACCATAAAGCGTGGGACTGCCCATCAAGGGGGCATAATAAGGATTGCTCAGGGTGTCGTTGCCGGCATAATGCCAATCTTTGTAAACGGCAACCAAGGAGTCGAATGCGGCTGCCCATCGGTCGTCATCGGGTTGGTACAAGTGAATGGCACGTGCCGCCTCACGGGAAACGCCAACTGCACGACGCTGCGCCAAGGCACTCATATTCCATCCGCCAAGGCACAGCAGCATGGCCATCAGAAATTTATTCCACATTTGTTGCTCTCATTAGTTTGGGAAACGGCCCGGGCGACAATCACGCATGAAATGTGGTGCCATGACCGTAAAATAAGGACTAAACCACACTGAATGTCGGGAAAAATCCCCGGCTATGTCCCATAAACGCGGGCGAAGTTAGGAATTTAATTTGCAAAACCTTTGTCGTCAGCATTCAAAAACCTATTTTTGAGGCGATTTTTTCATCAGTTTGGTTGCGGCTCGGCACTAAAAATGAAAATCCTTTTCTTTTTCGTCTCCAGCCCCCTCACAAACTATTCCGTAAAAGCTTCCGCCATGAGACAGCTCAAAATTACCCAAAGCATCACGAACCGAGAGGGAGAATCGCTCGAACGCTACCTTCAAGACATTGGCCGTGAAGAAATGATCGGCATTGAAGAAGAAGCTGAATTGGCCCGACGCATACGCCAAGGCGACGAGGAGGCTCTCGAACGGCTGACCAAAGCCAACCTGCGCTTTGTCGTTTCCGTTGCGAAACAATACCAAGGACAAGGAATGGGGCTGATTGACCTCATCAACGAAGGCAACGTGGGACTGATTACGGCAGCACGCAAATTCGACGAAACCAGGGGGTTCAAGTTCATCTCCTACGCGGTGTGGTGGATACGCCAAAGTATTCTCCAGTCACTGGCGGAGAACAGCCGCATGGTGCGCCTGCCGCTCAACCAGGTGGGAAACGTGAGCAAGGTGAACCGCTTTTACAACCAGTTTGTACAGAAAAACGAACGCCGGCCCTCGACGGAGGAAATCGCCGAAGCACTCGGCATCGAACCGGAAAAGGTGAACGGGGTGCTGCTTACCTCGGGACGGCACGTGTCGATGGACGCGCCCTTGATTGATGATGAGGACAGTTGCCTGCTGGATCTTCTGTCGTCGCGCGAAACAGGCGAGGTGGACACCGCACTGGTATCGGAGTCGTTGGCGCAGGAGGTGGAACGCGCGTTGGACCGTCTGCCGGAACGCGAAGCACAAGTGCTCCGACTCTTCTTCGGCATCCGATGCGGAGAAAAGAACTTGGAGGAAATAGGACAGATGTTGAACCTGAGCCGCGAGCGTGTGCGGCAAATCAAGGAGAAAGCACTTGCGCTGCTGCGCTCGGCACAGATGGGAAGCGTGCTGAAAACGTACCTATAAACAGCAGGAGGAATGGTAGCAGCGTGCTATCAATTTGTTTCAGGGGGAATATTTTCAATTTGGATAAGGTATGGTTTTCATGTCCATGTCGCTGAATGACCATACTTATCGGGCAAATTGGGCTCACAAGTCCAGGAGTTGTTTTTACAAGTCCGGGATTAGTTTTTTCAAAGCCCTGAGTTGTTTCTTCATGTCCGGGAGTTGTGCGGACAAAGTCCGCAACTTATTCCCTGCGACGAGAGAGGGACAGCGAAACGCACTCTCACGAAACCGCGTTCCCTGTTAGGGAATCCACAAGAGAAAATGCGCCTTCAGCACACACATATATATACGCAATTCTGTACCTGAAAAAATCGTTCAAACCTTCAGCCAAGTATGTTTTCCGTTGATTTTCAATGCTTCCGGTATGAGCGATTGACATCCAAAAACTTTCAAAACACTTCATGCGCCTGAAAGATGGCTGAAGCACGTATTTTAGTAAAAAGTATTGAAAATCAGGAAACGACATGTCCCTTCTCTCGTAATGAATGACTGAAAATCCAATCATTCATACCTGAAACCATTGGAAATCAATGGAAAACAGCGTAAGCTGAAGGAATGAACAGTTTTTTAAAGGTCAAAAAAACGTATAGACAGAACAGATTTGAGGAGTGTTACCACCCAATAGCCGAAACATCCTCCCGGTCACACCTTTCAGGACTTGATGTGAACCGATGAAGCGAGTGGGTGTTATGGGATGCAGCCTGCGCCATGGTCGTCACATCGGAATGAAGCCCCCAGTTCAATCACAGGCAGAAGGCTTTTCGAGCAACACCACCGCCTGTGCGGCGATGCCTTCTTCGCGACCGGTAAAGCCCAACTTCTCAGTGGTGGTGGCTTTGATGCTGACTACTTCCTCGCTCACTCCAAGCAAGGGGGAAAGAACGGCCTGCATGGCGGGAATGTGGGGCGAGAGCTTGGGGCGTTGAGCCATGATGGTCATGTCGACATTGACCACTTGCCATCCCCGCTCATGCAACAGCTGCATGGTGCGTTCCAACAATATCGTGCTGCGGATGCCGGCATAAGCGGCAGAGGTGTCGGGAAAATGGAAACCTATGTCGCGCAACGAAGCCGCACCCAACAGGGCATCGCACAGGGCGTGAATCAACACATCGGCATCGCTGTGACCCAACAACCCAAGGGTGTGGGGCACTTTGACACCACCTAACCATAACTCGCGGCCTTCTACCAAACGGTGGACATCGAAGCCCATACCTATACGGATGTTCATAGCGGAAATTTATACCAATTATATTTACTGCAAACTATTAGCGGCGGCCAAAGAGGTCGCGGATGCCATCCATGTCAAAGGAAAGAGAAACACGCATGGTCTGGTCCAGGGGATTGGAAGGCTCGGTGGCAATAACATAACCTGCATCGACACTGAGCACGTTGAGCTTGAAGCCGGCACCGACAGTGGCATACTTACGGTTGCCCTGCATCTTGCTCTCGTGGTGGTAACCGGCACGGAGGGTGAATTTTTCGTTGTAGGTGTACTCGGCACCTATGCTCCACTGTATCTCTTCCAGTTCACCCTTGAAACCACGCTCGGAGTCGCCGAAGCTCTTGAAAATACCGCTGATGGGCGACTGGTTATAGTATTCATCGTCCAGTCGCTGCTGGTAGTCTTCGTCCAGTTCGTCGGCTCCCTGCAAAGGCATGGAGGGCACAAGGAGTTTGTTGGCATCGGCACTGAAACTGATGCGGTTGTACTCGTTGAGGGGGATAAGATAGTTGAAACCAAGACGCAGGTTGGTGGGGATGAAATAGGAACGGTCGTCGCCATAGGAGATTTTGCTGCCTATGTTGTTGATGTTCAGACCCCATGAAAGTTGGCACTCGCGCTGGCCCATCATGACGTAGGTGTTATAGAACATGGCTACATCGGCTGCAAAGGCGGAACCTGCTGTACTGTTGTCATCGTAGTGGCCGGTGATGTCAGAATAGAGGTAACGCAAGCCTACGGAGGCGGAGAATTTCTCGCTCAACATACGGGAGTAGGCCAAGTCGACACCGAACTCATAAGGCTTGACGGTCATGCCGTCGGAAGCGTTGACCTCGCCGAGGGTGAAGTAGCGGATGGAACCACTGAGGGCCTGATAGTCGCCCAAACGGACATAGCCCACGGCGTCGAGCAAGGCAATACCCGTGGTGAGTTTGCGGAGCCAAGGGGTGTAGTTGATGGCAAAGCCCGCCCGCGAAATGGTAAAGGGGTATTTGGCGGGGTTCCAATACTGGGAATGAACATCGGGGTCGGTGGCCGCACCGACATCGCCCATACCACCGGCACGGGCATCGGGCGCAATGGTTTGGGACACGACAGCCGTGCGGACGGGGTTGAACTGGTCGCGCACTTCGTCTTCTGCACTAAGAGCCAAAAATGTAAAGAAAAGCAACAAAGAAGAAATGATATATTTCATCGGATGAAGTGATTTGTTTGTTCTTGAAGAATATGGGAAAGGAGGAATGGAAAAGGTTTGTCACTGGCCGGTGAGGGACACCGGGAGGGAAATCAGAGGATTACCATTTTGTGGGTGGAGGTTTCCTTACCGCCGACCTTGCTGCGGTAGAGGTAAACACCTCGCGGCAGCCTGGAGCCGGCATAGTCTGTAAGGTTCCATTGTACAGAGGCGTAACCGACATTGGCGGGTATGCTGGTTGTGCTATGCCATACACGCATACCGCTGATGTTGAACACCTCTGTCAGCACCTGAGCACCGTCAGAGCCTTCGCTGGCAGGGAAAGCGGTGACGAAGCGGGTGGAAGCTGAAGCCTGCGCCGGAACGGCCTGTACATCGAAGTCGGGAGCACCCTGTGCCGACACGCGGAAGGTGAGCGTGGAAGTGGTGGAGTTGTCGAACACGTCCCAAGCGCGGAAAGAGAGGGTGTGGAGTCCCTCGGTGAGACCGGTGAGGGGATAGGTGGCCAAGCCGGTCTGGTAGGAACCGTAGTCAAAGGAGAAATTGTCGTTGAGCACAACGGCACCGGAGGGTTGCCCGTCAAGCCAGAGTTCCATGTCGTGCCCCAAGTTTCCACTGATGATGGAGATGGCGGAAGAGTCGCTCACATGGGCATAGAAGGTGGCATCAGTTCCTACCGTGGCTCCGGAAATGAAATCGGGACGGTCGAGATAGAGATAGATGTCGGGGCCGATGGTGTCGACCGGAGCATCGGCGGCTGTGCCATTAAAGCAGAAGCCGGCAAAGCTGCCATTGTACTCGCTCACATGGGTGCTGTCGATGGCATAGAGCGAAAGCAGCCCGGGGTCGGTGCTGAAGGTGATGCCGCGAGGCACCATGAAACTCAATGAGAAACGACCTTCGTTGACCCTTACCTTTCCTTCAAACACTGTTTTAGTATAGTCTGTATAGACCAAGGGAGAGGCTTTGCTGTTTCCCTGCCCCTTGCAGGTGATGGACTGGAGGGGAGCAAAGACGGTGGCGGTGAGTTCGCCGGTGAAGCCGTTATCGGGCACGTCTGATTGGCCGGCCAGGGCCACATGGCCGGAGAAGGTGGCCTTGCTGCCGATGGGAAGGGGCTGTACTACACCGGTCTGGACGGGCGAACCGTTGATGCTGTCAATGACAAGCCCATGACGCGGATAGGCCAGCGTGAGAGCGGGGTCGCCCAAAAGGACATACTTCAATTTGTTGATGGTCTGGTCCGTACCGATGGACACCTCTGTGTTCTTGATGAGCTGGCACTTGGTGAGGCGGAGGGCATCGCCCAAGGTATAGGATTTGCCGTCGGCATCCTGCGAGAAGGCAAAATGGACGAAACCCATATTGAGCGAGCGGTTGTAGTTGGCATAAACGGAACGCGCGGCACAGATTACGCCTACGGCAGGACCATCCTGACAGAACAGGGCGTTACGCCCCAAATCTGCGCAAACCTGGTCGTAGGGGGTTATCTCGCACGACGCGAAAATCCACAACGGACGTGCTTCGCTCTGGTTGGCGGACATTTCTTCCTTGTTGAGGAGGAATTTGTGGGAAAGGCGGTCGGGGCTGCCGTGGCCGTTATAATTGAAGATGAGTGCGCCGCGCTGCATGGCCGATTTCAACTTTTGGGTGGCTTCGGGATAGGTGCCGCCTTGCGCTGCCTGCGTCATCACATAGGCATCGGGGTAGATGCGCCGCAACAGGAAATGGCTGCCGGCAGACTGACTGACCTGATTGGCCACCTTCTGGGCATCGTTCATGTGAAGGTTGTCGTCGCCTACGTCGGCTACGGCCCACATCTGGTTTTTCCAACTGCCTACACTTTCATTGTTGAGGTATTCTATGGCGCGGTCAGTAAGCCATTGGGCATCGGCCTCCTTATGGCAGAGGAAACGGCCTATTCCCAAATCGAGCTTCTGCTGGTTGTAGGGTGTTCCCTCACCATCGTCAAGAAAGCCGAAATAATCATCCGTCACGTAGCTGTGCATGGTGCCGATGGAATAGTTCGTGTTTTGATAACTTTCCTGGTCGTTGAGCTCCATGGCCAGCAGGTAGTCGTCGGGGGAGATGTTCCGCCAGTCGGAAGTGACCATCCGGTTGTCGAAGGTGCAGTCGCCAAACAAAAGGAGGTAGCGGGGGGCTGTGACATCATCGCCGGCGCGGTCGTAAAGCATCTTCAAATACCGACGATAAGCGGCCACATCAGGAGTACCGGAGGAGAACTCATTGTAGAGTTGGCCGGCCGTAACGACCTTGACACTCATCCCCTGCTTGGCGCGGTGGGCCTCGGCCAGGCGTTCGGCCTGGGCGGTCAACTTGCCAGAGGAGGGTACGATGATGACATAGTCAATGGCGGTATCGGCATGGAGGTCCTGATTGGCCACTGGACCTACCACCTGAGGGGAAGGATAGGTCTTGGAAACATCCACCAATACGAAACGGGACTTGCCGTCAAGAGCCTGGGCGGTATAGACATTGTTCTGCAAAGTGCCGGGCAATTCGGCCACGGCGGACTGGGCATTGCCCAACTGCCACACACGGGTGTTGGCATCGGCCGCTGCAACCTGCAACGTCACAGCACCGGAAGTGCCGGCAGTGAAGGCATGGGTGGTGCAGTCGGTGCGGAGGTGCTGGGGATATACGGTATAGAGGTAGTTCAGACGGGCGGTACTGGTGGATTTGACCATGAAACGCTCTTCCTCGCCCAACGTGGCTGTGAAGGAGCCGCGATAGCCTTTGGCGGACTCGCCCTCGCCGTAGATGTTGATACTGGCCTTGGCGACTTGGGTGCCGGTCCGCTCCTGATCGATGGTCACGGTGGTGAGGTTGGTGGAGTTCTGGGCACTGACATCGAAACAGACGGTGCACTCGCCGCCGACATGGCCGGGAAGGGACAATTTGTAACGGACACCACTGAGCAAATCGCTGTCATCGTAGAAATCACGGCCACCTCCGTACCATACGAAGGCATCGTTGTCAATCAGCGCATAGGCATCGACTTGATTGACTTCCTTACCCTGGAAGGCAGGGGCAGAGAGTACGGACCAAGCGGCAGGCTCGCCGGAGGCTTCGGTGGCTTCGGTCAGGAAATAGTAGCTGTAATTGGAGAATGTGTTGCGCTGGAAACGTGTAGAGGAGGTGTAGCGCAACAAGCCCTCGGCAAAGAACAGGACGGAGCCGGAACGACGGTAAAGGGGAACTTCGCAGAGGTCGTCAATCAAGGCGTCCGAACCGGTGAAAGTGAAATTGTCAGGAAGCAACCTTCCGCCATAACCATAGAGCTTCACCTTGGTGGGGTCGGAAAATCCCATATTCCGCAATTCGGCATCGGTGATCTGATAGATGCCTTCTTCCTTTACGCTGATCTTGACCCAAGAACCTTCAGCCAGTACGGAATGCGGTGCATATCGTCCGGCAGCAGCCACTCGCTGGGCGGCCTGCACGGCCACACGACAGGCTGGTGAAAGTGTGGGACCGAGGAATTGCTTTTTCACCTCATAGCTCTTCACACGATACCACTTGCCGTCACGCACAACGATGGGGACAAACGATACATCGGCCAGCGTTTCTCCCCGGCTGAGTCCGCGCGTTTCTTGCAGTTGTACATCGTGAAGGGGCCGGAAGCCCAATACTTGATAAGCCTTGACCTCACTGCGCGAGAGGGGTTCTAATTCGGGATACTCAAGATAGATCCGGACGGAGTCGGTTGGCAAGAGTCTGCCCAACCGCACCTGGACTTGCTCGGTGGGGAGTGTCTGGGCTTGAAGGGAGATAAAGTGGAACAGACAAAGGAGGGGTATCAGGAGGCGATGCATATCGTATTGTTTCTATTTGACATGAAAGGAAAGAAGGGATAGTTCGTCTGCCGAGAGGGTGACGGTGGCATTGATGTGTACGGGCTGGGGGGCGACGGGCATGGGAAAAAGGAACAAATCGCCTTGCCGAAGGGTGTAGTGCTCGCTGACGCGAGCTATCTCTGTATCGACCCACTCCCAGAATTGACAGGGTAAAGCGGCCCCGGCAATTTCGGCATCTACCGCAATCTTCACGGCTTCTACTTTCGTGAAATCCACCTGACCGGCATCGGCCACTGCCACCGCATCGTCGAAGCCCACAGCCATGTCCCAAGGGAGAGATTGCCCCTGAAGACGCTCAAGATAATCGCGGGCTATGAAATGCACCGCCGGAACGGCCTGGGATGCCAGATAGTATCGGTGGGCAAACTGCCGGTGGATGCTGCGCCCCAAACGGACAATGCGCACGGCCACACAAAGGCTGGCATCGCACACTGCCGCAAAATCGGGAATGAAGAAGGGACGCTTAGCAATGAGCAGCGCGGTATCGGGAAGGGTAAGCACGGCCCAGGATGGAGAAAGCGAAGCCTCAGCATCGCCGGAAAGAGGTGCCTGCACCAAACGGAATATCTTCACGTTAATAAAAGTATTTAAATAATTAAAATCTATTCTACTTTTTACATAAGTCACACAATCCGAACAAACGG
>CAMBHR010000013.1:0-46098 GCA_945867195.1 uncultured bacterium
TGACAGCGAATCGCCTGCTTGTGCTCCAAACCCTGCATGAAACCGTGCAAGGAACATTTTCGTTTTCGGATATTCTGGCGAAGATACCTTATATGGATGAATCTTCTGTCTATCGTACACTGACCTTGTTTGCAGAAAACCACATCCTTCACCATATTGATGATGGCTCTGGCAGACAGAAATATTGTCTGTGCCGATGCGAATTGAAAAAAGGCAGGCATGAACTCCATCATCAGGGACATGTTCACCTTACGTGCATTAAATGCCACAAAACCATCTGCCTTGACAACATCATGATTCCGCAAGTACCGATTCCAGACACCTTTACTGTTGTCGAGTCAGAATATGTCATAAAAGGATTGTGTGAGAAATGCAGACAGAAATCTACATAAGCTTTATTTCGGGGAAAATAACAAAAGCGATTTCTTTAATGCTTTTTCTTGCTATGAAAGAAAGGATTCTTTTGCCCTTCGGCGTGTAATCCGATAAAATCATTACTTTTGCCATTCGGATGGATGGCACAGCAGTGCCATTGTCCTGTTACATTGTGGGTTAAAACAAAGCATTCGCTATTATTTCGCGTTTAGCCAAGAGCCTCGGAAACTCTATTGGAATAAAAAGCACGAAAATAATATGTGAAGGGTGACTCGTACCTTATTACGACCTCTTTCATGTCAATAAGCGATGCACACGCAATATGCGTGATGCATTCTTATGACATGACCGGGGTTCCGTTCCGAGGCCGCCCCGTGCTAAACGCGAGTAAGGATAGCATCACGCTTTTCTTATGCCTTCGCGTTTGCGGACTGATAGTCGTTTGCTGTCTTTTCACTATCAGTCGAACTATGGCTAACAAGAATCTGAATGCCGCCAAGACGGCCAAGAAGGATGAGTTTTACACGCAGTTGTCCGACATAGAGAGGGAGCTGCAGCATTATTGGCCGCACTTTCAGGGCAAGACCGTGCTCTGCAACTGCGATGATCCTTACGAGAGCAACTTCTTCAAGTATTTCGCGATGCACTTCAATCATCTCGGATTGAAGAAACTCATCTGTACCTGTTACAATGGGTCGCCCATACAGGGGGATGAATTGTCTTTACCATTCGATTTTGAGGATGAAGAACCCAAGAAGATTGCCCATAAGGTGGTGATAACAGAGGTGAAAGACCTTAACGGTGATGGGGCAGTTGACCTATCGGATGTAAGAATACTCCTGCAGAACGACAAGAACGTGCTCTCCACTCTCGAAACGGGAGACTTTCGTTCCAAGGAGTGTATTGAGTTGTTGAAAGAGGCTGACATCGTCGTGACTAATCCTCCATTCTCACTCTTTAGGGAATATATCGCTCAGTTGATGAAGTATGAGAAGAAGTTTGTGATTATAGGGCATCAAAACGCAATACACTATAAAGAGATTTTTCCACTGATAAAGAATAATGTGCTATGGTTAGGTTATGGCTTTAAAGGTGCTGCGGCCCACTTCTTCTCCCCTTATGAGGATGTAGCAACAGCAGGTAACCATCTAAAGGATATGATAAGGGTATCAGGAGTAAACTGGTTTACAAATTTGGAAATACCCAAGAGAAAAGAGGAGTTAGATTTGGTTTGCCGTTATTCTCCAGAAGAATACCCCCGGTATGAAAACTTCGATGCGATAGATGTCGGGAAGGTCAAAGATATTCCCTATGACTATTCAGGGATTATGGGAGTGCCCGACACGATTCTTTGCCAATACAATCCTAATCAGTTTGAAATCATCGGTATGGGCAGTGGCGATCTTGCTAAGGAGAGCGGTGTGGCGAAGAACTATAGGGGACGTACTGATCTGGCATATATTACCGATGGCAAACACAAATGTCCATATAGCCGAATACTTATCCGCAACAAACATCCGCGCGTATGATGACCATAAAGCAAATAAATGTGACTGTTGGTGAGATAACCAAAGGTTATATCAACAACGACGAGGAGGGAGTGAGAGGATTTGATGGTCTTCTCGATATCCGTCCAAAATATCAACGAGAGTTCATCTACAACGACAAGGAGCAAAGGGCGGTGATCGACACCGTTCTGAAAGGCTATCCGCTGAACGTGATGTATTGGGTGAAGCGCAGCGAAGATGCGGAATGCCCTTACGAAGTGATGGACGGACAGCAACGTACGCTCTCGTTGTGCGAATACGTGAGGGGGATTTTCACAGTGGACGAGAAGACGTTCTTTAACCTGACACCGGACGTACAGAAGCGAATCCTCGACTATCCACTCACGGTGTATGTGTGCGAAGGGGAAGAGTCGGAGAAGCTGGAATGGTTCAAGACCATCAACATTGCCGGGAAACCGCTCAACGACCAGGAAATCCACAATGCCGTGTATGCCGGGCCGTTCGTGAGTGATGCCAAACGGCATTTCTCGAAGTCGAACTGCGGTGCGTACCGCTTGGGCAAGGACTTGGTGAACGGTACGCCCATCAGGCAGGATTTTCTCAAAAAGGCACTGGAATGGATGGCGGCACACGAAACGAGAAACGGAAAAACGCAGACACTGGTGGGCTATATGTCGCAGCACCAGCACGACCCGAACGCCAACAACCTCTGGACTTATTTCCAAAGTGTGCTGAACTGGGCCATCACGAACTTCGACAGGAAGAAGTTCAAGAAGATCATGAAAGGACTTGACTGGGCTTTCCTCTACGACACATTTCACGAAGCGACGCTCGACATTGCAGCCCTCAACGAAGAGATATCCCGCCTCATGCGCGACAGTGATGTGCAGAAGCCGCTGGGCATCATTCCCTATGTGCTGACGCGCGATGAGCATTACCTTGACCTGCGCGCCTTTCCCGAGGACATCAAGTTGGCCGTCTGGGAGAAACAGCACCATGTCTGCCCGCTCTGCAAGAAGGAGTTTCCGTTGGAACAGATGGAGGGCGACCACATCACCCCGTGGCGCGAAGGGGGAAGGACGGTAGAGGCCAACTGCCAGATGCTCTGCAGGGAGTGTAACAGGAGAAAGGGGGCGAAATGAAAGTTCGGCGGGACGTTGGTTTTTCGTTTCTCCGTATATTTCCGTAAACGGGCATTTTCGAAGCCACCCAAAGGAAAACAACAGGGATTTTCATACATTTGCAAGCGAAATGCGGTTAAAAGGTGAGCAAATCCCTGTTGCTCTCCCACATCTACCCCTTCATCTTACGATTATGGAAGAAACAACGGTAAAAGGAAAGGCCAAACGGATACCTTACGGCATGATGAACTTCGTGGCCGTAAGGGAGGACGACTGCTATTATGTGGACAAGACAAGGTTCATCCAAAAAGTGGAAGATGCCAACAAATTCTTCTTCTTCAACCGCCCGCGCCGCTTCGGCAAAAGCCTCACCCTCTCGATGCTGCGCCATTACTACGACATCAACGCGGCGGACAAGTTCGAACGGCTTTACGGCGACCTGTACATCGGGCAGTACCCTACGCCTAACCACAACAAATACCTCATCATCTTCCTCAACTTTGCCGTCATCGATGCCGAGATGGGAAACTACCGCAGCTCGATGGACGCACACTGCAACACGGAATTCAATTATTTCTGCGACGTGTATGAGCAGTACCTGCCCAAGGGGATAAAGGAAGGGCTGAACCAGAAGAAGGGCTGCGTTGAACAGTTGGACTATCTGCATGAGGAGTGTCTGAAAGCCGGGCAGAAAATCTACCTCTTCATCGATGAGTACGACCACTTCACCTACAACATCCTCTCCGATGCCGCACGGCTGGACGAATACAAGAGCGAAACGCACGGGACGGGCTATCTCCGCACCTTCTTCGACACAATCAAGGCCGGGACGTATTCATCCATCGAGCGCGTCTTCGTGACCGGTGTCAGTCCCGTGACGCTCGACGACCTCACCAGCGGCTTCAACATCGGCACGAACTACTCACTGGCCTACGGCTTCAACGAAATGGTGGGCTTCACCGAAGAGGAGGTGCGGGCGATGCTCACCTACTACTCGCAGCACCATGAGTTCCACCACACCGTGGACGAGCTCATCGAAATCATGAAGCCCTACTACGACAACTATTGCTTCGCTGAGGAGGCCTATGGCGAAACCACCATGTACAACTCGAACATGGTGCTCTCTTTCCTTTATAAATATATAGACAACCGCTGCCGCATTCCCGGCAGGATGCTCGACGAGAACATCCGCGTGGACTACAACAAGCTGCGTATGCTCATCCGCAAGGACAAGGAGTTCGCCCACGACGCTTCCGTCATCCAGACGCTCGTATCGAAGGGCTTCGTGACGGGAGAGCTGAAGGAAGGCTTCCCGGCGGAGAACATTGCCGACAACGACAACTTCGTCAGCCTGCTCTACTATTTCGGACTGGTCACCATCGGGGGCATTTATATGGGCGACACGAAGTTTGTCATCCCCAACGAGGTGGTGCGCGAGCAAATCTACAAGTACCTGCTTGACACTTACAAAGAGAACGACCTGTCGCTTGAAAGCTACGATGTGAGGAAGAAGGAGCAACTCATGGCCTACCTCGGCGACTTCAAACCTTTCTTCCGCTACATCGCCGACAGCATCCATACCTTCGCCTCGCAGCGCGACCGGCAGAAGGGCGAAGCCTTCGTGCATGGCTACACACTGGCACTGACCAGCCAGTGCCGCTTCTACCGCCCCATCTCCGAACTGGACAACCAGGGAGGCTATGCCGACATCTTCCTCCGCCCGCTCCACGAAATCTTCACCGACATGGAACACTCCTACATCGTCGAGCTGAAATACCTCAAGAGCCAGGCCACAGACGAACAGGTGGCGAAAGCCGTACAGCAGGCCCGGGAACAGGTGTGCCGCTATGCCGGTACGGTGAACGTGGGCGCGCACATCGGACAGACCCGGCTCCACAAGGTGTACGTGGTGTACAAGGGCGTGGAGATGGTGGCCTGCGAGGAGGTAAGCTAAGCAACCAGTTCCCATTGCAGACCTTCCATCAGCGTCAGCGGAAAGCACCTTACACAATGAAGGGCGCAGCCAAATGCAAAAAGATTGGCTGCGCCCTTCATTGTGTAAAGTGTCCTTTCCCCCCAGAACAAAGCCTGATTGGTCCAAGACTGTCAAACCCTCTGCTCCGAGTTGTTCAGTTTCAGCATTTCCGGCGGTACGCAAGCGCGGATGCGCTCTGCCAGCAAATCCGCCACACGGTCACGAACAAAATGAGGAGGCGTGATGAGCACCACACTGCGCGTAGGAATGGGCAATGCAAAGGGGCGTACCAACCTCCGTTGCGTTTCAGACAGTTGCTGAAGAGCCAGTTCGGGAATGAAGGTAATACCTTGCCCGGCCTCCACCATCCGCATGAAGGTTTCGATGCTTCCCAGCGTGTAGGCGCGGCGGCTGGCTCCCGCAGACTTCAGACTGCAAAACTTCACCAATTGGTCACAGAAACAATGCCCCTCGTCAAGCAGCCAAAGCGACTCATGTTGCAAATCGTACGACTTGATGGAACGGTGGCCGAAGAGCGCGTCACCTTCCGAGACGTAAGCCAAGAACTGTTCGTAGTAAAGCGGATGCTTCGCGTACCCTTCCCAATCGCCCACGTCAGCCAGTATGGCCGCATCCACCTCGCCGATAGCCAGTGCCTCCTTCAGCTGTTGCGTTTGCAATTCGGTCACCCGCAGGTCAAGCGCAGGAAACTGCCTGCACAGTTGTGGGAAGAATCGGGGCAACAGGTAAGGAGCGATAGTGGGCAGGATGCCCAGGCGGAAGGTGCCTTGCACACCCTGCGTTTCCTCCTCGACCACCTGTTTCAGTCGCTCGGCAGCCGTCAGGGTGAAGCGTGCCATCTCCACCACCTTGTGTCCCACGGTTGTCGTGCGCACCCCACGCGCCGAGCGTTCAAACAGCGTAACGCCCAACTCCGCTTCCAGTTTTTGCAGCATGGCACTCAATGTGGGTTGTGAAACGTGGCAAGCGTGCGCCGCACGACCAAAGTGTTGCAGCTTGTCCACGGCCACCAGATATTCCAGTTGTTGTAAGGTCATCAGGGATAAAATGAAATTTGTTTCCGGCAGAACACCATCAATATTAGTAGGTGCAAAAGTAAGGCATTTTCACGATTTGCGTGGGCTTTTGCCGCCTCATCCCCCTCACGAAGAAAAGCGTCGTTACCCCAGACAACAGCGGCAAAACCTTACGCGCCACCCTCGCGAAACGCCTAAAATAGATATTTTCTATGAACATATTTTCTTTATCTGTTGCAAAAGAAAAATGGATTTCTCACTTTTGCACCATCGGACAACTGAAGAGAATTTTCATGCCAGCGAGCGCAGAGCCAAGCTTGCTTGAGCTATGCCGAGCGCAGCAGAAAATGTCAAAAGAAAATTCATCTGTTTACTTAGTCGTCCCATAAAAACAAGTTTATACCTAAATTTAACTCTTAAACGCTAAAGACATGAGAAGTATCACCACATTCGACCTCCAGTACGCCCACCGTTTCTATCGTTTCCAGGGCGAAGCCCAGTACCTGCACGGCCACACCGGCGTGCTCACCCTTGAGGTGGAAGACACCATTGAGCCGGGCGTCAACATGGTGTATCCCTGCAACGAAATCCAGAAAGTGGCATGGGACGTACTGAAGAACTTTGACCACGCGCTCATCCTCCGTGAGGACGACCCGCTGCTGCCCGCCATCCTTGACGTGTACGACAAGCAAGGCATCCGCAACGGACATCCGCGCAACACCATGAAGGGCGAAGCCTTCAAAACCGAACTCGCCACCGCCTACCCTGACTGCCGTCTGGTGGTGACGAAGGAAACCATGACCGTGGAAGGCATGATCAAGATTGTCTACGACCTGCTGAAGGACAAGCTGAACATTGCCAAAATCACCTTCACCAGCGGAGTCAATGCCGCTACGGCAGAATTCCCCGTTAGCCGCAGCATTGACCGCTGCCCGCTCTGCGGCATCGCGCTGAACGAAGAAGGCGTATGCACGAAGTGCGGTTATCGCAAGAAATAACAAACCATTATTATCCATTTGGTGTAAGAAAGAAACAGCATCCCCGGGCTTGTCAAAAGCCTGGGGATGCCAAGTGTTAAGGGGGGGCAACAAAGCGGTAAGCAGGGGGCCGGGGTAACATTCCGTCCAAAACAGCCCCCTTTTAAGAAAAATTCAGATTGTTAATTCCGAAAATGCGGATTTGGAGTTTCGCACTCCAATGCCTATATTTGCTATAGCAAAAGGAAGAGAGCCACGACCAAGACTCCCTTCCTTTTTTTCTGCCCCGGCTTGCGCCGTCCGTGCGGAGCCAACAGGCGTTGCACCTTCAAGCCATCAGCTCCTTCAGCTTCTCCTCAAGCGAGTCATCCTTGGTAAGATTGAGTTTCTGCCGCAAGCGGTAACGGTAAATGGTGATGGTCCGCGTGGCCACCTGCATCATGGTGGCTATCTGCATGGGGGTCAGGCCGAGCATGATAAGCATGGCCAGCCGCTTCTCCTTGAAGGTGATGCCCACCCCTTCGCTGTCCAACCGCTCGAAGAAATGCGGATGAAGTGCCGAGAAGCGTTCCTGCAACGGGTTCATATTGTCGGCCGAGAACCAGTCCTCGCTATCCGGCAAAGCCATCAACGGCAGCTCCGTCTCCTGCGATTGTGATGGCGTTGCCGTGGCTGAAGCCTGCAACTTCTCCAACTCCTGCTGCAACGACGACCGTGTGGCTTCAGACTTTTCCAGACGGTCCATCATGGCATTGAGCCTACCCTCCAGCAGCATACGTTGCAGGCGGTTCATCTTGTTGCGCTGGCGGCTGAAGTACCACCAGACGCTCATGAGCAGGAAGAACAGCAAGATGATGATGGACCATACCGTTTGGCGCAACTGCAATTTGCTATGTTCCAGCTCCAGGTTCTGCGCCTTCTGATGGGTGCGCATTTTCACGATGTTGTCTGCCAACCTGCTCTGCACGTTGTCCTTTTGCGTTTTGGTAATCTTCCGCGCTAAGGCATTGGCGTATTGTGCCACTTTCCTTTGGTCGTTGAGTTCCAGGTAATGGGAAAGGGCGAAACCGTTGGCGTAGGGTATGTTGATGGTAGAGTCTATCCGGCTGCTGATGGCATACATGCTGTCCAGCATCGTGCTACATTCGCGATTTCTGCCCTGCCGTTTCTCATAGCGCGCCAATGCGTAGAAAGCGCGTGCCCTGATTTGCGACGTGGCATGGACTGCCACTTTCTGCAATCGGCGGAACCCCATCTCGGCCGAGTCGGGCGCGGCGCAGTCAATGAGCATATTCCCCAACTGGTAATCGCAGTCGGAGTTTCCACTATTGTAAGGCAACTTTTCAGCTATGTGCTGCGCCTTTTCGATGTAATAAAAAGCCGAGTCCCTGCATTGGCGGGCTTGGCAAATGCGCCCTTTGAGCAGCAGTGTATTGACTGCCACCAAGGGGCTGTAATCTTTCTTCCGGAGCAGACGGAGCGCATCGTTCACGGTTTCTTCGGCCTCATCTTCCAAATTCCAGTCAAGGTAAATCTCGGCCAGGTCCGTCATGGCACAAATCGTTCCCAACGTATCGTCCTGTGCTTCCGCGCGGTCAATGCAGTCTTCATAGAGTCCGATGGCCTCGTTCACCTTGCCGGTTCGCACATAGAGATTTCCCAGCATGGACTGCACCCACTGCACGCCCGATGTGTGCTTGCACAATGATGCCTCCTCCAGACACCTGCGGCACAGCTCGATCACCTGTTCCTGACGGGTGGGATCAGGGTAGAAAATGGCTGCGGCATAGGCATAGTCGCGGAACAGCTGTTCGTGGGTCAGCTGCCTGTCGCTCATGTGCAGCACCTGCTCCATCTGCCTTTCGGCCTGCGCCATGCGTTCGGTGCGCGACAGGGCATAGGCTTCGATGGACAGAAGGTCGCGCCAGCAGAAGCGGCGCAGCAAGAGCGTGGGTTGACGGTGCAGTTTGCCGAAGGCCGTCACGCATTCTTCGGGCATGCCCGCTGCCTGGTAGCAGTTCATCATTTGGAGCATGGCCTCGACCACGGTGAGTTGCAGATGGCGGCCAACGACGGTGTCGGGGGTATCTGTGGCGAGACACCGGGCATAAAGCTCCACGGCCTGCTGATACTGCCTTTGGGACTGTGCCTGCCGGGCCACACGGAACAATTCTTCGCACCTTTCAACGGTTCGCCGCTGTTGACCGTTGAATTCCTGATGCGAATGGGAAGTCTCGGAGGAACAAGCCTGAAGGAGCAGGATAAAAAGGGTGGAAAGGAAGAGCCGAAAGATAGTCTTCATGTTGAGGAGAAAGGGGATAAGATGAGCGTGCTGTACTGCGCCAACGCCATAATAATCATAGAAAAACTGAGCACAGACGTACCAGTACCCGGCAAAGATAGTGCAAGGCGAGCGCAGAACAAGAGGAAAGCCCTGGTTTTCTTTTTATAGTGTCCCTGTTGTTGTCCAAAACACAAGACTGCCCTAAGGGATTTGCGATAAGATGACGTTTATCGCCTACCGAAACAAGCCCTATAAAGCAGAAATCAGTACTTTTGTCCGCCCTTTCGGCTTAAAACAGTACATCATGGTCACAACAGAACAGCTTTACAGCCTTTTCAAGCAACATAGCGTGTGTACCACCGACACGCGCGACTGCCCTCCCGGCTCCATCTTCTTCGCCCTGCGCGGAACGACGTTCAACGGCAACGACTTTGCCCTGAAAGCACTCGAGGCAGGATGCGCCTACGCCGTGGTCGACGACCCTTCCCTGCCAGCTGACGAACGGCTGCTGCAGGTGCCCGACGTGCTGCTGGCTCTCCAGCAACTGGCAGCTTACCACCGCAAAATGTGGGGCGGGCCGGTGGTGCAGATTACGGGAACTAACGGCAAGACGACCACGAAGGAACTGACCGCCGCCGTGTTGCAACGCAAGTTCAACGTACTCTTCACCCAAGGGAATTTCAACAACCATATCGGCGTGCCCAAGACGCTGCTGCGACTGACGCGGGAGCATCAGATTGCCGTCATCGAAACGGGGGCGAACCACCCCGGCGAGATTGCCACGCTGAGCCACATCGTCCAGCCCGACTGCGGACTGATTACCAACGTGGGGTCCGCTCATCTCGAAGGGTTCGGCTCGTTTGAAGGGGTGCTCCACACGAAAGGAGAACTCTACGAGCAACTGCGCAGCCAAGCCAAGGGCTTTGTCTTTCTCCATGCAGACAACGAGCACCTGGTTTCCATCGTGGGCACGCTGCCCACAGTGACTTATGGCGCACCGGGCCAGGGCTACGATGTCGAGGGAGAAGTACTGCAAGCCGCTCCTTTCCTGACGTTCCGCTTCCGCGTGCGGGGCGGTGCGTGGCAAACAGTGCGCACTCAGCTCATCGGCGACTACAACCTGCCGAACGCTCTGGCCGCCGTGGCAGTGGGCACACACTGGAGTGTTTCGCCCGAAGATGCCGCACAGGCTCTGGCGGACTACCGACCCACCAACAACCGCAGCCAATGGCTCCGCACAGAAAGGAACGAGCTGATTGTTGATGCCTACAACGCCAACCCTACAAGTATGCGCGCGGCTCTGCAAAACTTTGCCGCCATTGACCATCCCCACAAGCTGCTCATCCTCGGCGAGATGCGAGAACTGGGCGATGCGTCACAGGAGGAACACAAACTAATTGCCGAACTGGCGCGAAAAACACAGCCTGAAGAAGTTTGGTTCGTGGGGCGTGAATTCGAACCTTTTGCCGATGGTTCGCGCTGGTTTCCCGATGTGGAAGCGGTGAAGGAAGCCTTGCAGGAAAAGCCCCTCAAAGACCGACTGGTACTGGTCAAGGGCTCCAACGGCACACGACTGTACCAGTTGCCTGAGTTCCTTTAAGCGGCAGAAAAGAGGAAATCCAAAGCTTTCCTCTTGTTCTGCACTCGCCTTGCACTAACTTTGCTTCGCCAAGATAGGCGGCGGCTCGGCAGAAAAGAGGAAATCCGAAGCTTTCCTCTTGTTCTGCACTCGCCTTGCACTAACTTTGCTTCGCCAAGATAGGCGGCGGCTCGGCAGAAAAGAGGAAATCCAAGGCTTTCCTCTTGTTCTGCGCTCGCCTTGCACTAACTTTGCATACAAAATCAAACGCCTATATATAATATGTCCAAAGAAACTGTCATTCTCACCGGCGACCGCCCCACCGGCCGCCTGCACATAGGTCACTACGTCGGTTCGCTCAAACGAAGGGTGGAACTACAAAACGAAGGTGATTTCAAGAAAATGTTCGTCTTCATTGCCGACGCACAAGCGTTGACGGACAATATAGACAACCCGGAAAAGGTGCGCCAAAACGTCATCGAAGTGGCTCTTGACTACCTTGCCGCCGGACTCGACCCGGAGAAGATTACCATCTTCATCCAAAGCCAAATCCCCGAACTCTGCGAACTCTCGTTCTACTTCATGGACTTGGTGACGGTGAGCCGGCTGCAACGTAACCCGACCGTAAAGACGGAAATCGGGATGCGCGGCTTCGAATCAAGCATTCCCGTGGGATTCTTCACCTACCCCATCAGCCAAGCCGCCGACATCGCGGCCTTCCGCGCCACGACGGTGCCTGCAGGTGAGGACCAGAAACCGATGATTGAACAGGCCACCGAAATCGTACGCCGCTTCAATTATATCTACGGCGACACGCTGGTAGAACCCAACATCCTGCTGCCGCAAAACGCCGTATGCTGCCGCCTCCCGGGTACTGACGGTAAAGCCAAGATGTCGAAGAGTCTGGGAAACTGCATCTACCTGGCCGAAACGGCAGCCGAGGTGAAAAAGAAAGTAATGTCGATGTACACTGACCCTGAGCACATCCACGTGGAAGACCCCGGACACCTGGAGGGCAACACGGTATTCACGTATCTTGATGCCTTCTGCCGCCCCGAACACTTCGCGGCCTATTGGCCCGACTACCAGAACCTGGACGAAGTGAAGGAGCACTACCAGCGCGGCGGACTGGGAGACATGAAGGTGAAGAAGTTCCTCAACAACATCCTCCAGGAAGAACTGGAACCCATCCGCCAACGCCGCGCGGAATTTGAGAAGGACATTCCCGGCGTGTACGATATGCTGCGCAAAGGTTGCGAAGAGGCCCGGGCGGTAGCGGCTGAGACATTGGCCGACGTGCGCCGCGCCATGAAAATTAACTATTTCGACGACAGGGAACTCATCGCAGAACAGGCCAAACGCTTTGCCAAATAAAAAAACATAGGGTAACTAAGGTAACGCAAAGTAATATTTTCTTCAAAACCTTTTCACAAATGAAAAGTTTACCTAACTTTGCACCCCGAAAATGTGGAGGCTTTCGTCTGGATTACAGATAACTGACCATGCAATGCCCACCCCACCCTTGACCGGGACGGGCAACAGTAAGCCTTCTGCACCACCCGAACAGAAATAAAAACAAAAACAGCATAAACAAAAATGAAAAGAACATTCCAACCCCACAACCGCAAAAGAAACAACAAACATGGATTCCGTCAGCGTATGCAGACGGCCAATGGACGTCGTGTACTGGCAGCTCGCCGCGCTAAAGGACGCAAGAAGCTGACCGTTTCTGACGAAGTACACGGCAAGAAATAATTCAGAGCCTGCGTAATCCACATATACCTCAAAGGCTTACGAGCGATGCTTATCCCGGCGGATTGCATCGCTCGTATTGTATATATACAAGAGCCGGACAACCTGAACACAACTAAGGCATACCCCCCATTTGCTTAAAAAATGCCTTAATAATTATACGGCTCGTCATTTACTTTGTACTTTTGTCGCGCATTACTATCATCCATTCCACACTACACACAACATGTCCATCAGCGAACTTTTCAAGAAGATATTCAGCCGTATGTTGGTCGGGAACTGTCTGGGAATTATCGTCACCACCCTGTTGCTGGGAACAGCCGCCTACATTTTCATTGACTACTATACCCATCATGGAGAGGAAATCACTGTGCCCAATGTTTGCGGATTGGACGAGAACGTGGCGATGAACAAACTGAAAGCACTGGGGTTGCACATGGAAGTGACGGACACCGGTTTTATTTATAACGCCGCTCCCTTTTCCGTTCTGGAGCAATCCATCAAAGAAGGCGTGAAGGTGAAACCCGGCAGAACCATCTACCTTACCATCAACGCCAACGGACCACGGCTCATAGCCCTGCCCGACGTGGCGGACAACTGCTCGCGCCGTGAAGCGGAAGACAAATTGCGCATATTGGGTTTCAAACTCGGAGCTACGGAATATGTTATGGGCGACCCGGAATGGGTTTACGGTATCAAAGTAAACGGGAAAAACGTGCCCGCCGGAACCAAAATTTCCATCACTCAACCCATTACGCTGGTTGTAGGAGTGGGAGGCAACGAAGACGAATACAACGGCAACGACAGCCTGGACTTCATTCTCAACAACCCGGATGAGGAAGAAATCATCGAGGGTGAGGAAGCACCTACCAAGCAGAAGGAAGAACCTGCCGAAGACCCGTTTGCATAAAAGCTATCTGAAAGGAATAGTAACCTCATCTTCTAAAAGAACAAGCCATTGGAAGAAAACAACACACTGCCCCAGACAGAAGACGAAAGTCTGGAGCATACGGACAAACCGGACTGTCCCGACAACGATAACCACCCCTGCATTCCCGACCCCCTCGCGACGTTCGATGACACCGATGCTTCAGAAGACGAGGAAGAGGGCGAAGATTCTGCCGAGCTCTACGAGCACCACCGCATAGTAGCCGACAAAGGCCAGCAGTTGCTGCGCATCGACAAATTCCTGCTCGACCACCTCAGAGATACCTCGCGCAACCGCATCCAGCTGGCCGCCAAGGCCGGATTTGTACACGTGAACGGCAAGCCAGTGAAGAGTAACTACCGGGTGAAACCACACGATGTGGTCACACTGCTGCTGGACCGTCCGCGCTACGAAAACATCATCGAACCGGAAGACATCCCTCTGGACATCGTTTACGAGGACAACGACCTGATTGTACTCAACAAGCCGGCCGGACTGGTAGTACATCCCGGATGCGGCAACTACACGGGAACGCTGGTCAATGCCTTGGCGTGGCACCTGAGGTCCAACCCTGACTACGACCCCAACGACCCTGCAGTCGGCCTTGTCCACCGCATAGACAAAGACACTTCCGGACTCCTCGTCGTGGCCAAGACCCCTGAAGCCAAAACCAGTCTGGGCGTGCAGTTCTTCAACAAAACCACACGCCGCCGCTACAACGCCCTCGTGTGGGGAAACTTCACCGAGGAGGAAGGACGCGTAGAGGGGAACATCGCACGCAACCCACGCGACAGGATGCAAATGGCCGTATTCGACCCACAATCGGGCATCGGCAAGCACGCCGTCACTCATTACCGGGTGCTCCAGCGTTTCGGCTATGTCACCCTGGTGGAATGCGTGCTGGAAACCGGGCGGACCCACCAAATCCGCGTCCATATGCAACACTTGGGCCATCCGCTATTCAACGACGAGCGTTACGGCGGCGACCAAGTGCTGCGCGGCACCCAAAGCAGCACTTATAACAGTTTTATCCGCAACTGCTTCGCCCTGTGCCCACGACAGGCACTCCACGCCCGCACCCTGGGGTTCAGACATCCCCGCACGGGCAAGGAGATGGACTTCACCACCGAACTGCCGGACGATATGCAGGCTTTGGTAAACAAATGGGACACTTATATTCAAGGCATCAGATAAGAAACAGAATAACCGCTTTTCTCTTATGAAACGTACAATAGCCATTGTTGCCGGAGGCGACTCCTCCGAGCACGATGTCTCCCTGCGGTCGGCAGAGGGCATCCTTTCGTTCATGGATTCGGAAAAATATGACTGCCACGTGGTGGAAATCAAAGGCAACTCCTGGAAAGTGGCCTACAAGGGTGAACTTCACCCCATTGACCGCAACGACTTTTCCTTCACCACCTCTGACGGTCGTCGCCACGAATTCGATTTTGCCTACATCACCATACACGGCACACCGGGCGAGAACGGCATCCTTCAGGGATACTTCGACCTCATCGGTATCCCCTACTCCACCAGCGATGTCCTTGTTGAAGCCCTTACCTTCAACAAATTTGCTCTCAACAATTTCCTCCGTGCCTATCCCGAACTCCATCTGTCCGACTCCGTGCTTGTACGCAAGGGACAGCCTATCCCGGCTGACGACGAGTTGGTGGCCCGGCTGGGTCTGCCCTGCTTCGTCAAGCCCAACGCCGGCGGCTCCAGCTTCGGAGTCACCAAGGTAAAGAAAGCCGATGCCCTGCGTGCAGCCATCGAAAAAGCCATGATTGAGAGCGATGAGGTGATGGTGGAACGCATGATGAGCGGAACGGAAATCACCTGCGGATGCTACCAGCGCCCTGACGGCGAAATCATCACCTTCCCCATCACGGAAGTGGTCACCACGCAGGAATTCTTCGACTACGACGCCAAATACAACGGCAAGGTGGACGAAATCACCCCTGCCCGCATCGCCCCCGAAACGGCCCGGCGCGTCAGCGAAACCACACGCCATATCTACAACATCCTGGGATGCTACGGCATCATCCGCATTGACTACATCCTGACCGGCGAGAAGGACAACGAGCAAATCAACGTGTTGGAAATCAACACCACGCCGGGCATGACGGCCACCAGCTTCATCCCGCAGCAGGTACGCGCCGCAGGTCTGGACATCAAGGATGTGCTCAGTGACATCATTGAAGGAAAAATGTAGTCTCCCCACCACGGGAAAAGCCTTCATCCAAGAAACTCTTTTCGGGACACCACCATCCTCACCCGTGCCGGTTTCACAAGCGGCACACCCCCGTAAAAATCCTTCACCATGAATATCCACGATTTCGACGAGATACGTCCCTTCCTGCCCGAAGAGCTCCCCGCAGCCTTCGACAGCCTGCTGGCCGACGAGCAGTTCTGCGCCATCATGCAATCGTTCTACAAAGGCATTCCTCTTGAAGTGCTGAAGCAGAAAATATATGCCTGCCACACCTCGCTGGAAGTACAGAAGACCCTGTTCTATCCGCTGGTGTTCCAGCTGATGGACAAATGCTCAGCCGGCTTCAGCCTTGACACGGAAGCCATACCCCAGCAAGAGCGCGACGGCAGTTTCACCTTCCTGTCGAACCACCGCGACATCGTGCTTGACGCTGCCCTGCTTGATGTGCTGCTCATCCAAAACGGCTACCGCACCACGGTCGAAATAGCCATTGGCGACAACCTCCTTATCCACCCCTGGATCAAGACGCTGGTGCGCATCAACAAATCGTTCATCGTACAGCGTTCGCTCAACATTCGCGAACTGATGGCCTCAAGCAAGCGTATGAGCCGCTATATGCACTTTGCCGTCAACGAGAAGCACGAGAATATTTGGATTGCCCAACGCGAAGGACGGGCCAAGGACTCTGACGACCGCACGCAAGAGTCGGTGCTCAAAATGATGGCTTTGGGAGGCGAAGGCACGCCGGCCGAAAACCTCAAGGCTCTCAACATCGTACCGCTCACCATTTCCTACGAATACGACCCCTGCGACTATCTCAAGGCGAAGGAATTCCAACAAAAACGCGATGACCCGGCATTCAAGAAGAGCCGCCAGGATGACCTGACGAATATGCAGACAGGCATTTTCGGCTACAAAGGGCGCGTGGCATACCGCCTGGCCCAACCGGTCAACGCATGGATAGAGAGTCTGGCGCACTTGCCCAAAGCAGCATTCTTCACTTCTGTGGCTGAACGGCTCGACCAAGCCATCCATGCCGGTTATACGCTTTATCCGGGCAACTACGCCGCACTTGACCTGCTACAGGGCACCGACAGCTTTACCTCCCATTACACACCGGAGGAGAAAGCGAAGTTTGAAGCCTATCTGGCCTCGCGACTGGCTCTCATTGAACTGCCGGAAAAGGACGAACCTTTCCTGCGCCGCTGTATCCTCACCATGTATGCCAACCCCGTCATCAACCATCTGAAAGCAGTGCAATGAAATATCTCCTCCCGTTTTGCCTCCTCCTGCTGCTGATGCCAGGCTGTTCGGACGATGAGCAGCCGCTGCCCGACTACCAAGAAGAACTGGCCGACCTGCCCACCGACGGGGCAGGCCGCGCCGCCATGTTGGTAATGGACAACGGCGAAACGCTTCCTCTGGACTTCCCCATCAACGGACTGAAGGCGGACACGACGTACCGCATCCTCTCGCTTCTGGTGCGCAATGAGACGACGGTCCATCTCGCCGACTTCGCGTCCATCCTCTCGCTGCCTGTCAAACGCTACAAGCAGGAGAACCCGCCGACCGATGCCGTCAGTCTGGTGTCCTGCTGGCAAACCGGGAGATACATCAACCTGCACCTGCAAATCATGGGCACGACCACAGGAGTGCATTACTTTGGTGTGCAACACAAGGGGGTGACCGAGGCTTCCGACGGCTCGCGCATACTTCAGGCACGCCTCATCCACCAACGCAACAAAGACCCGCAACACTACTCGCGCGAAACCTATCTCTCCGTGCCCCTCACTCCCCTTCGGCAGGAACTCACGGCAGGCCGCGACTCCTTCTGGCTCGCCATTCCGTGTGCAGACGGCGACAAGGTGTGCAAATTTCTGCTCTGACGGCAACAGCCTTGCCTTTTGTACCATTGACAAACAACATGATCCATTTTACCTCCACGGACCATGGCCATTCCCTTCCACCCACTATCCCTTGCTGATGGGCCGCTGATCCAAGAAAAAGTCAGACCCACCGAAAGCCGCAACTGCGACCTCAACTTCATGAACCTTTTCAGTTGGCGTTTCCTTTACGAAACAGAAGTAGCCTTTTACAAAAACTGGCTACTGTTCCGCTTCAAGGCAAACGGCCACAGGGCCTATATGGCTCCCGTGGGAGGCGGAAACTGGCAGGGCATACTGGCCGAGCTGCTTGACGACGCAGAGGCAGGCGGCCACCCTTTCCTGATGCTCGGTGTGTGTGAAAACACGCTCACGCTGCTTGAACAGGCCATGCCGGACTACTTCTACGCCACTGCCGACCGTAACTTTACGGACTATCTCTACCAACGCGATGCCTTGGCCACCTTTGCGGGGAAAAAACTGCAATCAAAGCGCAACTTCGCCAATCGTTTTGCCCGCCTCTACCCTGACTTCACATACAGTGCGCTCACACCGGCCGACTTTGACGAATGCCTGGAGCTGGACACCCTATGGGAAAGGCAAAAGGCCGAAGCCGCAGAAACGGGACTATATACGTACCGGGCGGAGCAACGCTCGCTCCAACACGTGTTCGCCCACTGGCAAGCACTTGGCGGCCAAGGCGGCGTGCTGCGCGTGGAAGGCCGCATCGTGGCCTTCACCTACGGCGGTTCCGTGAACTACGACACCTTCGATGTATGTGCCGAAAAGGCCGACACGCATTTTGAAGGAGCCTACCCTGCCATCTGCCGCGAATTTGTCCGCAGGCTGCCGACACAGTTCACCCTCATCAACCGCGAGGAAGACTTGGGCATCGAGGGGCTGCGCAAGGCTAAGCTCTCTTATAATCCGCATATATTGCTGCACAAGTTTACAGTGATGACGCGCCACCCCATGCAACGGGCATGAACACTTCATCACAGACTGCCCCAACCACTCATTCCCCTTTACTGACAATCTTATTATCACTATGCTACTCTCTCCCGACGAAATCAAGGAACAGACGCGCCAGCTGTGGCGCACGTGCTTCGACGACACGGAAGATTTCATGGATATCTATTTCTCGGAAAAATACACCGACGACTCGAACCTTACCATACGTCACAACGGCCAGGTGGTAGCGGCCATGCAGCTGCTGCCCTACCGCGTCACCTTCTACGGTGCAGTACAACACGCCGGCTATGTGTCGGGGCTGGCCACCTTGCCTGCTTACCGTGGCAAGGGCTATGCCTCGAACCTGCTGCACGAAGCGCACCGCCGCCTATTCCGCCAAGGTGCCACACTAAGTTTCCTCATCCCTGCTGACGAGGCGATGAGGAAGTTCTACGAAAAGCCGGAACATGGTGCCTACTGGACGGCAGTCTACCGGCAGGAGTTGCCACTCGACGTGACGAAGGACGGCACATTCGACAAGATTGAGGTAACGCGCCCCGACGAATGGCCGCAGGAACTTTTCGTTTTCTATCGCCGGTTGACGGCAGAACTGCCCTTCATGGTCCATCCCTCAGAAAACGATTTCTTTGCCGCACTCGAAGCAGCCGATTTGGCCGATGGCTACGTGCTGGTGGCCCGGCGCAAGCAGCGCATGGTGGGGCTTTGCGTAGCGGTGAAAGAACCCTCGGGAAAGGTGTATATCCGAACGCTGGCCATCACAGAAACGGCAGTCCGGGCAGCCTTTGTCGACTATCTCTGTCGCGCCTGCCAGGTGGAGCAGGTGTACCGCCGCTTCAGCCTGCCGGGCTCGCTCAAGGAAACGAAACCTTACGCCATGGCCCGCATCATCAACGTGCCGCGCTTTCTGGCGAACATCGCCCACCGCAATCCGGGTTTCCAGCTCCACATCGGGGTGGACGGCGACCTGGACATTCCCGAAAACAATGGCTGGTACATGGTGGAGAATGGCCGAGTTCGACTCACCGATGTAAAACCGGACAGCATCATCACGCCGGGCGGACTGGCAGCCATGTTCATGGCGGCACAGCCTATGGTAATGGATCTGCTGCTCGACGAATAGTTTGAGTCATCCCCCCGCATCCAAATCAAGCAGTACTCTTCCACGCCTCACTGATCCCTCCTCCGAATTCGCTCATCAAACTTTTACTTTTCAGCGCATGAAAAAGATTTCTGCCCTCATCGCCCTTCTCTCCTGCAGCCTGCACCTGACTGCCCAAAGTGCCATGGAACTGAAACAGCAATCGTTGGCCCAATGGAACATAGGCAGTGCCCAATACAGCGGCATTACGCATCTGGGCGACAACCGTTACGCCATCGTGAGCGACAAAGAGCCCGCCGACGGCTTTTTCCTCTTCCGCATTGACCAGAATGCTTCTACGGGCAAAGTAACGAATATCTACTTAGAGGGATTCAAGGGCAATGCCCACCCACGGGTGAATGCCCAAGGAGTTTGCCTGCGCGACTGCGAAGGCATCGCGTGGTTCCCTCCATCGGGCACGCTCTTCATCAGCGGTGAGGGCGATCAGGAAATTCTGGAGTATAACCTCGACGGGCAGCCCACAGGGCGCAGGCTTAACATCCCATCTATCTTTGCCCTGAACCGCATCGTGCCCAACTACGGCTTCGAGGCACTGACCTACTGTTCCTCTACCCACCGTTTCTGGACCACCACGGAAAGTATGTTGCCGGCTGACGGCAATGCTGCCGGACCCCTGCATCCGGGCAAGCAGAACTTGCTGCGACTGCAAGCGTTCAACGATGCACTGCAGCCCGTGGCACAATACGCCTACCGGATGGACGTGGGACGCAAAGACGATTTCGGGAAAATCTACGTCTATGGTGTGCCCGCCCTGACGGCCTTGCCCGATGGCCGTCTGCTGGTGCTCGAACGCGAGGCCAACATCACAGCCGGCGGAATGAGCAGCGAGGTGGTTTGCAAGCTCTATTTGGTAAACCCGGCCGAGGGCTACCCCATCGACAGCAGTGTTTCACTGCAACAAACCGACCCCAATCATTTTCTGGTGAAGAAGTTGCTGGCGCACTGGAAAACTGCCGCGCAACCCTTCAAACTAAACTTTGCAAATTACGAAGCCATGTGCTTGGGCCGCACGCTCAACGATGGCCGCCGCACCCTGCTTTTGCTCAACGACTCGCAGAACAGGTACAGCAAAGGACCTTTCCATCTGAAAGACTACATCAAGGTCATTGTGCTGGGAGAATGACAGGTGGCCGCTTCATGACCTCCAAAGCTACCATACAAAAGACTCCGGGAAGAAGCCTTACGTAACAGGCTTCTTCCCGGAGTCTTATATTGTCAGTAAAAACTGTCGTTCTGGTTCTGCAGCTTACATACTCTGGTGGAACGAGCGGGAGATAACCTCCAGCTGGTGTTCGCGCGAAAGTTTCACGAAGTTGACGGCATAGCCGCTCACACGGATGGTCAGCTGCGGGTACTTTTCAGGATGTACCATGGCATCCTCCAGCATTTCGCGGTTCAGCACGTTCACGTTCAGGTGGTGTGCGCCCTTGGTGAAGTAGCCGTCCATCATCGTCACGAGGTTCTCCACACGCTCTTCGGGCGTGGGGCCGAGGCTCTTCGGTACGATGCTGAAGGTGTTGGAGATACCATCCTGCGAGTCGCGGTAGCGGAGCTTGGCCACCGAGGCCAGCGAAGCCACGGCACCGCTCTTGTCGCGTCCGTGCATCGGGTTGGCACCCGGAGCGAAAGCCACACCGGCAGCGCGTCCGTCGGGAGTGGCACCCGTCTTCTTGCCGTACATCACGTTGGAAGTGATGGTGAGCAGCGAGAGCGTGGGGCGGGCGTTCTTGTAAACCGGCAGCTTCTTCAGCTCTTCCATGAAGAAGTAGACAAGGTCAACGCCGAGGTGGTCCACACGGTCATCATTGTTGCCGAAGCAGGGGAATTCGCCCTGAATGTCGAAGCTCTCGGTCAGTCCGATGTCGTTGCGCTTGGCCGTCACCGTGGCATACTTGATGGCCGACAGCGAGTCGATGGCGATGGAAAGTCCGGCGGCACCGTAAGCCAGATTGATGCGCGGGTTGGTATCCACGAAAGCCATCTGAGCCTTCTCGTAGTAATACTTGTCGTGCATGTAGTGGATGATGTTCATGGCATCATTGTACACGCGGGCAATCTGCGTCAGCACCAGCTTGTAGTTGTGCATCACCTCCTCAAAGTTCAGCTTGTCGGAAGTCAGCACGGGAATACCTTCAACCATCACCGTACCCGTCTTCTCGCAGCGTCCGCCGTTGATGGCCAGCAGCAGTGCCTTGGCCAGGTTGCAGCGTGCGCCGAAGAACTGGATTTGGCGGCCAATGTCCTGATAGGAAACGCAGCAGGCGATACCGTAGTCATCGGAGCCACGCACCTCGCGCATCAGCGTGTCGTTTTCGTACTGGATGGAGGAAGTGTCCACACTCACCTTGGCGCAGAAGTTCTTGAAGCCCTCCGGCAGCTCGGGGCTCCACAGCACCGTGAGGTTGGGTTCGGGCGAGGGGCCGAGGTTGTAGAGTGTCTGCAAGAAGCGGAAGGAAGTCTTCGTAACCTTGGTGCGTCCGTCGTTGAAGCGTCCGCCGATGGACTCCGTAACCCATGTGGGGTCTCCGGCAAAGATTTCGTTGTAAGCCTCCATGCGCAGGTGGCGCACCATGCGCAGCTTCATGACAAACTGGTCGATGAGTTCCTGGGCGAAAGTCTCGTCGATGAGGTTGTGCTTCAGGTCATGCTCGATGTAGATGTCGAGGAACGAAGAAACATTACCCAGCGACATGGCTGCACCGTCCTGTTCCTTCACGGCTGCGAGATAAGCCATGTAAACCCACTGCACGGCCTCTTGTGCGTTCTGTGCGGGACGGCTGAGATCCAAGCCGTAGTATTCACCCAGCACCTTGATTTCGGCCAAAGCCTTGATTTGCTCTGCCACTTCTTCGCGCAGGCGGATTTGAGCGTCTGTCATCGGGCCTTTGAGCGAGGCCAGATCAGCCTTCTTGGCTTCGATGATGCGGTCAATGCCGTAAAGAGCCAGACGGCGGTAGTCGCCGATGATACGGCCACGTGCATAATTGTCAGGCAGACCCGTGAGGAAGCCGAGTGAACGGAAACGGCGGATTTCTTCCGTATAAACGTCAAACACACCATCATTGTGCGTCTTGCGATAGTGCGTGAAGATATCCTTCACCTTCGGACTTACCTCCGTACCCTGCTGGGCGCAGGCCTTTTCCACCACCTTGATGCCTCCGAAAGGCTTGATGGCGCGGCGGAGCAGCTCGTCAGTCTGCAATCCGACAATCAGTTCATTGTCCTTGTCGATATAGCCTGCCTTGTGTGAGGAAATGGTAGATACGGTGTTGGGGTCGAGGGAACGGACACCTCCGTTGGCGCGCTCTTCTTCGAGTGCCTGCAGACAGATGTTCCACAGCTTGGTGGTACGTTCTGTAGGGCCAACCAGGAAGGAGGCATCGCCTTCATAGGAAGTAAGGTTGCGGTGAACAAAATCCGTTACGTTAATCTGTTCGTTCCAGGGTCCTTCAATAAAGTTCATTGGTTCAAGGATTAGAGATGTGAGTAATATGGTTTTCAGCTTGCTTTCGGGTTTTCCGGGAAAAACGCTTCACTCTGTAGGCGACACTTCGTGCGGAGTAAAACCCGATAAACCTTAGTTTTGAAAGAAAATGCTATACAAAAAGCTGGCAAGCCGAACCTGTTTCTTGTGTTGTGCATGGCAAAGGTAGGGCATAACTCTCATACTCACAACTTTTTCATATATATTCTTTTAACTAATTTGTAATTAGTACAAAGTTTGTTTGGTGCATATAACAGAAAAGGCTCTTTGCACGCTTTTTTGATATGTGTGCAAAAAGTAGAGAGAGGTTTGAAGGTTGAGATTGAACGGATAAATGACGAATGATTGGGGGTATTTGTGAGGTCCGAAACGGTGAAGACAGGTAGCGGGAAATGTTGGACAGCTGTGGGGCAGGATGTCATTCGCCGAAAAGTACCTTCCAACGGTCTATCTTCTCCATGACACTGTCGCGGGCCTTTATCAACCCCGTCGATTTCTTTCGTTTCATCATTTCGCCGAAGCGTTTTTCCAAATCCTCCATTTGCCGGACGTTGTGCCGGCATTGCCAATAGGCCAGTTTGGCACAGAGCACCCTGACGGAAGGTACCTCATCTTCCTTCTCCATATGTCCGATACAATAATCCAAAAAGGCCGGATATTCCTCACCCGGCATGAAATGGTATTCGTTATAGATGGTCGCCAACATCACGCAACGACGGTGTGCCCTATATTCCTTCATGGTCCGGGCAAGAAACTCATCGCGACTATTCAACTTATTGTCAGACAAGGGGCTATGTGCTTTATTGGGTCAAACATCTGTCGTTATACTATGAAGTGGGACGAGCCTACGGAACTATATGTCCTCACTTCTGACGATACCGTGGGTTACGGCATAGATAGTCAATGCAGCCACGCTGCGTGTGCCGAGCTTATCCGTCAGGTTCTTGCGGTGCGTGATGACGGTGGCCATGCTCACGCCCATGTCTGTAGCGATTTCCTTGTTGATTTTGCCACACACCACGCCCTTGAGCACCTCGCTTTCACGGGGTGTGAGGCGTGGGGACGCAACATCATTTGCCTGCTCGGGCTGGTGGGCACGGCGCACCACTTCGGGCACCATACCCTTGGCCTCGTGCGAGCGGTGTGCCAATGTCAGGATGCTGCGCACCAGCTCGTTTTCACCCAGGCAGACGTTCAGGGCATGAAACCCCTGCGGCAGCTGGCCGGTGTCCTCGCCATGCACCAGCACGATGGTCTTGTGCTGCCGCTGCAAAAAGTAGGAAGCACCGGCCAGCAGCTCGGACGGGGAAACGAAATAATGGAAAAAGTCATCGGCATCCTCATGTTCTGCCAAAAGGCCGAAGCGATGGAAAAGGGTAATTTCGGCTCCAGGCATCATGCGGTGGATGATATCGGACAATCCGATGGCAGCCAAGGTGTTGGGAGTGATGACGGCGATGGCGGGTTTGGTCATGGCAAAGAGGATCCGGCTAATTCACAACTAATTGGGGGAAATATGCCCGGAGCACCTGTTCGGCGCGTGCCAGTTGTTCGGGGGTGTTCTCTTTCACGCCCTTGAGCTGGTATTCCCATCCCAAGGCTTCATACTTGTGAACGCCCAAGGTGTGATAAGGGAGGAGTTCCACCCTTTCTATCTGCTTGTAATCCTTGAAATGCTCACCGAGCATCCGGAGGTCTTCCTCAAAATCGCTCAGGCCGGGCACCAGCACATAGCGGAGCCAGAACGGGTGGTTGTGTTCCTCGAGCCATTGTGCCGTTTTCAGGGTCTGGTCATTGCTGCGGCCGGTGATGTAGGTATGGCGTTCGGGGTTGAACTCCTTGACATCCAGCAGTATGAGGTCGGCCAGGGTGAAGAGTTCCTCGACGTGCCGGTTCCAGATGCCTCCGTTGGAATCCACGCAGATGTGCAGCCCGGCCTCCTTCAGCTGTTTGAAGAGAGGCACCAACGCCTCGGCCTGCACGGTGGGTTCGCCTCCGGAAAAGGTGACACCTCCACGTCTGCCGAAGAAAGGTTTCATGGAAACCGCCTGCTCCAAGATGTATTCGGCCGACGTGAGTTTGCTTTCGCCAACGGGATCGATGGTGTCGGGGTTGGCGCAATAGAGGCAGCGGAAGGGGCAGCCTTGCAGAAAGACCACATAACGCAGTCCCGGTCCGTCGAACGTGCCCATTGACTCGTAACTGTGAACGCGTATTTGCATAAAGGAAGAGAATATGATGAAGGAGATTTGGTGTTGAAAGTGGAAAGTGGAAAGAGAAACCAGAGAGGAAAGTGGGGGGGCAAGGCACGGCAATGGCGTGTGAAGCCGGGCATTGCCAACAGCACATGACAGCATTCCCGCCCAAATCCTTGCAAATGTAAACAAATTCCGCGATTTCAGTCTCTTCAGCCGTAGTATTTGTCCGGTGTCCATCTGAAAGACAGCCCATCCGGTGCTTGCAAAAACCAAATGGGCTGTCCGTTATTGTATGTCAGAGAGGGCTATACCTCTTCAAAATCCACGTATTCGCCTTCATTTTTCTCGAAAATCTTGCCGCTCCGCCTTTGTCGGGAATTGGCACGGTTCCTTTCGTGATGGGCGTTTCCAGAAGTATAAGTTTGGCGGCTGTTCTGAGCAGTGCGGTCGCCGTAGGGGTCTGAGCCGGAGCCGCTCCTGTGCGTTCTGTTCAAACCGCCCCCGAAGAGAAGCTGGAAAAACATTCGACCCAAGCCGATGAAGATAAATATAACACCAAAGATAAGGATGAAGAAACATCCGAGCAGTCCATTCATGTTTTGTGTAGGGTTTTGTTAGAAACTTATTCTGTCTCTACCATTTTCGTGCCAATGATGTTGTTCATCACAGAAGTGAGTACATACAGTACAATAATGGCGCAAAAGCCTGCTGCCCACCCAAGGCTGCCAAGCAGGACCAGACTGCAAAGGATAAAGCTGTAGCGCAGGATGTTTCCCTGAAGTCCGTAGGTCTTGAACTTGAGGGCGAACATGGGGATTTCACTAACCAAAATCCAGCACGAGAAGAGGATGAGGGGGACAATCAGCCAGACCAACCAGGGTTCGCCCGCCAGCCAACCGTTCTGGTGAAGGTTCGTGGCCAGACTGCCCCAAAACAGGGCGTTGGCCGGAGTGGGAAGACCAATGAAGGATGTGGCCTGACGCTCGTCCAGATTGAATTTGGCCAGCCGGAGGGCGGAAAACGGAGCTACAAGGAAGGCGAGGAAGGGAAGATATTCCACAGCCGGGACATCGGCCAATGGACATCCCTGCGGCATATTGGCCACGTTGCACACCGATTGCAGGAGTGAAAAGACGATGGCGGCAGGGGCAAAACCGAAAGTGATATTGTCGGCCAAAGAATCAAGTTCCTTGCCTATGGCGGACGACACATGGAGCAACCGGGCCGCAAATCCGTCAAAGAAGTCGAAAACGGCACCAATGATGATAAACAAGAATGCTACTTGGAATTGGCCTTGGAAAGCCAGCCATGTGGCCACACAACCTGACAACAGATTGCAGCAGGTAATGGCATTAGGGATATGTTTTTTCATGCGGAAGCAAATAACAAATTAAAGAACCGGACAATCCGGCCGGAGAAAATGAAGAGGCATTTACCGTCATCATTCTGCAAGGGAACAGCATACAATGGCGGCAAGGCATCACCATGTGTTACCCGTTAATAGCCGGCAATTTGGCCACCACGGTCTGGTTGCCCACAGTGGCTTGCCCCATTTTCACCAATGCTTCAGAGCCCAGCGGCAGATATACGTCAACGCGCGAACCGAACTTGATGAAACCCATGTGTTCGTCGATACAACATTCCTCGTTTTCAACGGCATAGGTCACGATACGCCGCGCCACGGCACCGGCCACTTGCCTTACCAGCACCTCGTGCCCCTCAGGGGTCTCGATGACCACAGTAGAGCGTTCATTCTCGATGCTGGCCTTGGGCAGCCAAGCCTTGTGGAAGTTGCCGTTGTGGTGTACCACCTTCTTGACAACGCCTTCCACGGGGAACCAGTTGGCATGGACGTTGGTAATCGACATGAAAATGGAAATCATCAAGCGGCGGTCGTGGAAATACTCGTTTTCTTCCACCTCTTCAATCACCACCACCTTGCCATCAGCGGCTGCCACCACTATCCCTTCCACGTCGCCGGGGAACTGGCGGAGCGGGCAGCGGAAGAAATTGACTGCAATGCCGTAAAGCACAATGCAGGCTGCCGCAAACACATAGAATGGAAGCAGACAAATGTCTTTCAGGGCAAAGTAGAGTACTAAATTGGCCACAATGACGCCAATCAGTCCGTTGCGCAGAATTACGTTGCCTTCGCTGTGAAGCCTGATATTTTTTATTTTGCGTTTTCTTACCATGCCGAAAGTACGGTTTGCCCCGGTGATAGGGGAATACGGCTGACAATCATTGGTTGGAAGTGAATTACCGGATGGATGCCAGCCATCGCCGAGGCGATACGCTACATACACCCTACTTCTTACCAAAAAGCCCGAGTATGTATGAAAATTTGATTTGAATTTCTTTATTGCCTGCAAAGATAGTGCAAGATGAGTGCAGGACAAAAGAAAAAAAAGCAGTTTTTTACTTTTTCATGCCGAGCCGCAGCCAATCTTATCAAAAGATAGTGCAAGGTGAGTGCAAAGGGAAAAGAAAAGCCACAAGATTTTCTTTTTCTTTGCCGAGCTGCAGCCAATCTTATACAAAGATAAGCATTTGTCTGAAAATTCACGGGTCCAAGCCTTCCAAATATCGACACAAAGTACCTTTTGCCAATCCCCATTCCCGGTAAAGATCCAGTAAATGGGTGCGCGGTCAGATTTTCGACAATACCCCTTCCAGTTCCTCAGCCGTGAGGCGCAGCTTGAAGTTGCCGTTTTCAGCAATGGATATGCCGCCGGTCTCCTCAGAAACGACGATGGAAAGGCAGTCACTCTTCTGCGAGATGCCCAACGCCGCGCGATGGCGAAGACCGAGCGATTTGGGAATGTCGGTATCGTGGGATATGGGCAGGATGCAGCCGGCCGCCTTGATGTGCTTTTGGGAGATAATCATGGCTCCGTCGTGTAAGGGACTGTTCTTGAAGAAGATATTCTCGATAAGCCGCTGTGTGATATTGGCGTTGATAATGTCGCCAGAATTGACGTACTCGCTCAGGCCCACTTGCCGCTCAATGATAATCAGCGCACCGACCTTCTGCTTGCTCATGCTCATACAGGCCATGACGATGGGCATGATGTCCTCGCGATGTACCCTATCACCTTCTTTTTTGCCCTTGAAAATGCGCACGAACAGGTTCACGCCGGGACGGGTGCCGATGGAGGAAAAGAAGTGGCGTATCTCCTCTTGGAACAACACGATAAGTGCCAGCGAACCCACATTGACCAGTTTGTCCAGAATGCCACCCAACAGGCGCATCTCGAATATCTGGGAAACGAAAATCCACACTACCACAAAGACGATGATACCGGTGAAGATGTTGGCCGAACTGCTCTCCTTCATGAGGCGGTAGATGTAGTAGAGCAGCAGCGCCACCAGCAGGATGTCTAAAGCGTCTTTCAGTCCGAAGGAAATCATCAGGCAAATTTTCTAAGCTGTAAGTAAATCTTTTTGGTTTCAACTGCGGCGGCCACGTCGTGAACGCGGAGGATATGCGCCCCTTTGTTCAGGGCGTACAGGTGGAGGGCAGTGGTGCCGCCCAGCGCGGTCTGCGGGGTGCCGCCCACCAGTTTGTAAATCATCGACTTGCGCGAGATGCCCACCAGTAGCGGGCAGTCAAGTTCATGGAAATCCTCCAGGTGTGCCATCAGTTCGTAGTTGTGCTCCAGTGTCTTCCCGAAACCGAACCCGGGATCGGCAATGATGTCCTTCACGCCCAGGTCGTGGAGCCGTTCCACCTTTTCGGCCATATATATCATCACCTCGCGGCGCACGTTGTCGTAGTGGGGTGCCTGCTGCATACTTTGCGGCGTTCCCTGCATGTGCATCAGGATGTAGGGCACTCTGAGCGAGGCAACGGTGCGGAACATCCGCTTGTCCATTTCGCCGCCCGATATGTCGTTGACAATATCGGCTCCTTCTTCTTCCACTGCCATGCGTGCCACATTGGCGCGGAAGGTGTCCACCGAAACGGGCACTTGGGGGAAGTCGCGCTTCACGATGCGCAGTCCCCGGCGCAGGCGTTCCATCTCCTCCTCCTCGCTCACGTCGGCTGCTCCCGGACGGGAGGAATAGGCTCCCACGTCAATCATGTCGGCTCCCTCTTGCATCATTTGGTGAAGGCGGCAGGTGATGTCGGCTTCCGTTTCCGTTCGGCTGCCTGAAAAGAATGAGTCGGGCGTGATGTTGAGAATGCCCATGATTTGCGGCTCGCGCAGCTCAAGGAGTCTGCCACCGAGGTTCAATGTATGGTTTGAGAACATGATGAAACGTATTGTATGCTTGTAAAAAAGAAATAATGCCGACCGACAGCCCGTTTGCGGACAGTCTCTTTGCGGACTTGGCTGGAGATGATGGCAACGGGGGAGCGACTTGGGAGTTGTTAGCGGCACATCACCGTGTTCCACACGAACCATCCCCCTACGCAAATGGCTTGCCGCCACCTTTTCAGTGCAAAACTAACGCTATTCTTTGTAAAAGCCGGTATTCGGAATAGGTTTATGGGGTGAAGTTGCAAATATTGCCATTGATTTTCGGTCATATAGCTCGCTTTGTCTTCATAGGAACCAAGATTGTGCCACTGGAGAGGAGTACAGTAAAAGGACAGGCCTGAACAACGACAACCCAATCATCTCAAAGCGAAATTCATTTTCAAACAAAAAATAGCGAATTTGTTGACGGATTTAAATTAAATACATAATTTTGTCAACATAAATTTTCTCAACAATGAAACATACACAATTTGCCATACGTCTGAAAGCAGCCCGTGCCATCCGCAGCCTGAGTTTGGAACAGTTGGCTCGGACTATCCGTCAGCCCATCACCAAACAGAGTTTATCGCGCTATGAGAGTGGCGTGATGAAACCCAAGCCAACTATGTTGGCGGCTATCGCAGAGGCACTTGACATCAGTTGCGCTTATTTTGAAGGTAATAGTATGCACTTGGATGTTTCCATGCTCCGTGCTTCGTCAGGTTTCAGTCTTTCCGAAACCGACTACGCTCGTATCGATGCCATCCTGACATATCACACTGAACAATTTTTGAAAAAGGAACAGCTGACAGGAATGCAAGCCGACTTTGACAACGCCTTCTCCCTGCCACAAGTGACCTGCACAGCTGATGCCATGATGGCGGCCGACGCATTGCGCCGGCATTGGCATCAGGGAGACGGCCCCATAGCCAGCGTGTTGAGACTGTGCGAGCGACGCGGCATTAAACTGTTCAATGCAGAACTGCCGGACAATGTCTACGGACTGAGCACCTGGGCAGATGGACGTTTCCCATTGATGCTTCTTGATATGCGACAGGAGAAGACCACGGTGGAGCGTTTGCGTTTTACTACAGCACACGAGTTAGGGCATTTGCTCCTGAAATTTTCTGAAGGGGACGATGTTGAAAAGCTCTGCAACAAGTTTGCTTCGTGTTTCCTCTTGCCGGGGCATACACTTATCGAAGAATTAGGAAGCAGCCGTACTGAACTTTGTTTGGAAGAACTCATTGACCTACGCGAACTATACGGTATCTCGGTCGCGGCCTTAGTACACGAAGCCCATGACTTGCGTATCATTTCCCGACAACATTACGACTGGTGGTTTGATGAGATCATCAAAAAGAACCTGCATGAAGAGGGCTGGGGGCACTACGCTTTTCCCGAAACGCTCGGCAAGGAAAGAAGGATGAACGCAAGACTTGATGCTGTACACAACAGATAACCACAAGTCTGTCAACAGGCTTCCCAAAAACCACAATCTGATGACATTTCAAAACGACATAAAAAAAAGAATTAAAGTTACAAATACCTAATCATCAATAATTATGAAATTTCACGAGTTTTCAGGTCCTTACTCCTTGTCAAAGACCATACGTTTCGAGGCTAAGCCTGTGGGAGCCACCTGGCAACATCTACAACAAAGCGGACTGCTTGATGAAGACGAGCACAGGGCAGAGAGCTACATCATGGTCAAAAAAATAATCGATGAATACCACAAAGCATTCATCAACAACGTGATGAGCTTATTCGCACTGCCTTTGGAGTCACAAGGACAGCTCAACTCCTTGAAGGAATACTACACCAGCTATATGGGCAAGGAAAACAGCGAACCAGCGAAAAAGCAATTTGCACAAATACAGGCTAAACTACGCAAAGCCATATCCCAAGCACTGCGACAAGACGACACCTTCAAGCGGCTTAACAAGAAAGAACTCATTGAAGTAGACCTTGTTGATTTTGTCAAGAATAATGCCCACTGCCTACCCGAAGGGCTGGATGTGGCGACGGCCCTTGACCTGATTGCTGAATTCAAGGGGTTTACTACCTATTTCGTCGGGTTCCACCAGAACCGCTCCAACCTCTATGTGGCCGATGAGCAGTCAACAGCCATTGCCTACCGCCTCATCCATGAAAACCTGCCACGATTTGTCGACAATATGGCCGTTTTTGCCCAAGTGGCTGCCGTAGCAGAAATGCAACCCGGTCTCGATGAAATCAAAGCGGCCTTCGCATCCAGCCTCGGCGATACGAATCTGCGCGACATGTTCAGGCTTGACTACTTCAACTCTTTGCTTACACAACAGCAAATCGAGATGTACAACGCCATTATCGGAGGACGTACCGAACAAGGCAACCCACAGAAAATCCTAGGGCTCAACGAACACATTAACCTCTACAACCAGCATCACAAGGACCACAAACTGCCAAAATTCAAAACGCTATACAAACAGATACTCAGCGACCGTATAGCCTTATCTTGGATTCCAGAAAACTTCGTTTCCGACCAGCAGGTGATCGATGCTATCGAACAATACTACCACTACCTACAGATGCGCGTGCTGTCCAAGGATGAAAGCGGGTTGCGTCAACTGCTCTGCTCCCTGCCGACATACGAACCTGAAGGCATCTTTCTGCGCAACGACAATCAACTCACCCGAATATCGCAAAAACTCTATGGCGACTGGCACTTCGTGGAAGAGGCTGTCAAAGACGATATCCGCCGTACCGCACCAGCACAGAAGAAAAAAGAAACGGCAGAAGATTACGATAAACGCATTGACGACATATACAAACACACCGGCAGCTTCAGTATCAGCTACTTGAACAGCTGCATCAGACGGTTACGCCCTGAAAACATGCTGCGTATTGAGGACTATTTTGCCACACTAGGCGCAGAAGACAACGGCACCACCCAACTCGAAGACCTTTTTACTCGCATTGACAATGCCTATACCGAAGCACAACCGCTCCTTCAGACACACTATCCGGAGGGCAAAAGGTTGGCACAGGACGAAAAAGCCGTTGAACTGCTCAAAACACTGCTCGATGCCATCAAGGCACTGCAATGGTTTGTCAAACCGCTTCTGGGACAAGGCGATGAAAGTGGAAAGGACGAACGATTCACAGGAGAACTACTCCCGCTATGGAATGACATTGACATGGTCACACCTTTATATAATAAGGTACGCAATCACGTTACCCGAAAGCCTTACCACCAAGAGAAGATTAAGTTGAACTTTGCCAATGCCAGTCTGCTTGACGGATGGGATGAGAACAAGGAAACGACGAATGCCACCATCATACTACGCAAGGACGGTCTGTATTACTTGGCTATCATGAACAAAGCATTCCGCTCCCTACTGGCAAAGCCCATGCCTTCTGATGGTCCCTGCTACGAACGAATGGTTTACAAACTCCTGCCTGGACCAAACAAGATGCTGCCGAAAGTGTTCTTCTCAAAATCCAGAATCGAGGAATTTGCTCCTTCTCGCGCTTTGCTTGAGCATTACAATCAGGGCACACATCTAAAAGGTGAGAATTTTTGTCTTGCCCACTGCCACGAGCTTATTGACTTTTTCAAGCGTTCCATCGAAAAGCACGAGGACTGGCGACATTTCGGATTCAGATTTTCCGAAACCACTACTTACAAGGATCTGAGCGGATTTTACCGCGAAGTGGAACAACAGGGTTACAAAGTAACATTCTACCCCGTATCCGTAGCCTATATTGACCAGCTTGTTAATGAGGGTAAGATGTACCTATTTCAAATCAGCAACAAGGATTTCTCGCCTTTCAGCAAAGGTACGCCTAACATGCACACGCTTTATTGGCGCGCGCTCTTTGACGAGCCCAATCTTGAGAACGTAGTATACAAGCTCAACGGACAGGCCGAAATATTCTTCCGTCGTCACAGTCTCTCGCCAGAAAGACCCACCCATCCGGCCAACCTTCCCATAGCCAACAAGAACAGGCTGAATCCGAAACAGACCAGTACATTTGCTTACGACCTCACCAAAGACCGCCGATACACTGTCGACAAGTTTCTATTCCATGTACCCATTACCATCAACTTCAAGCATACTGGAAACAACGACATCAACCCGCTGGTAAGGAACTATCTTCAAACAGCAGACGACGTACATGTCATCGGCATAGACCGTGGTGAGCGTCATTTGCTTTACCTCGTAGTAATTGACAGCCATGGACGAATCAAAGAGCAATGGTCGCTGAACGATATCGTTAATGAATATGGCGGTAACACTTACCGAACCGACTATCACCAGCTGCTCGACCGACGTGAAAACGAAAGGCAGAAAGCCCGACAGAGCTGGAAAACGATTGAGAACATAAAAGAATTGAAAGAGGGGTACCTCTCGCAGGTGATACACAAAATTACCAGTCTCATGATCAAATATCACGCCATTGTGGTACTTGAAGACCTCAATCTGGGCTTTAAGCGAGGCCGGCAAAAAGTAGAGAAACAGGTGTACCAAAAGTTCGAAAAGATGCTCATTGACAAGCTAAACTATCTGGTGGACAAACGGACGAATGCACAGCAGCCGGGCGGACTCTACCATGCATACCAGCTGGCCAATGCCTTTGAGTCGTTCCACAAGCTGGGCAAGCAGAGCGGATTTCTCTTTTACGTTCCAGCATGGAACACCTCGAAGATTGACCCCACCACGGGATTTGTCAACCTCTTTAACATACAATACGAAAGTGTGGAAAAAGCCAGACTTTTCTTCTCCAAATTCAAATCCATACGCTTCAATGCTGAAACAGACTGGTTCGAATTTGCCTTCGACTACGCAGACTTCAGCACCAAGGCTGAGGGAACGCGCACGGAATGGAAACTCTGTACACGAGGCGAACGCATCTTGAGCTTCCGTAATCCCTTGAAGAACAACCAATGGGACTGTCAGACTGTATGGATCACACAACGACTCAAAACACTCTTTGCAGAAAACGGAATCAGCCTGCAAGACAATCTCAAGCAGGCAATCATGCAGCAGAACCAGAAGGCTTTCTTTGAAGAACTGATGCGATGCTTCAAATTAACTCTACAGATGCGCAACAGCATGACGGGTACCGAAACAGACTTTTTGCTATCGCCTGTAGCCGATGACTCAGGCCACTTCTACGACAGCCGCAACTGTCTCCCCTCACTCCCGACCAATGCAGATGCCAATGGTGCTTACAACATAGCACGAAAAGGACTGATGCTGGTGCGTCAAATCAAGAAAGCGCAAGACCTGAAAAAAATAAAGTTTGATATCACCAACAAACACTGGCTGCAATTTGCTCAGCAAATGCCTTACCTGAATGACTGATTATATTCCTCTTGCAGTCCTGAACGACTTCGTCTTCTGTCCGTACTCCATATACCTCCATCAAGTGTATACGGAGACGGACGGAGACATTTTCAAGGCAACGCCCCAAACCCGAGGCACAATAGCCCATCTGCCAGTAGACAACAAAACCGCCAGCACACGCAAGGCTGACATTCCATCACTGCCAGTATTTTCCGAAACAATGGGAATCTACGGAAAAATTGACCTCTACAAAGCTGAAACCTGCCAACTCATTGAACGGAAATACACTCTGAAACGCATCTACCGAGGACACTACTTCCAGCTATGGGGACAGTATTTCTGCATGACCGAAATGGGCTATGAGGTGAGGAAACTTTCATTTTACGAAATTTCCTCAAACAGTTCCGTACACGTCTCTCTGCCTGGCGATAGCGAACGGAATGAAATGAAACGCATAATCCAGGCCATTCGCTCGTTCAACCCTGAGACAGATGCCTTTAACATCAATGCCAACAAGTGCAGACACTGCATCTACAGCAATCTGTGCGACAAAACCGATATGGACAATGTTTACACATAAAGACATTGAGATACGTACAATTTTTGTGGTCAACTGCATCCAGCACAAACGTACTATCCGCGTGAGCAACGGTGAGATGATGATCGAAGAAACCGCCAACGGCAAAACCATCACTCTCACAAAGTTCCCATTTCAGAAAATACTCGCCCTATTCATTGTGGGGCATTTCACACTGACTACTCCCCTGATTGAAAAATGTAAACGCTATGCAGTGGCACTGATTGTCGTGAAGCCTAATCTACGCCCAGTATTTTATTGGGAAAATTCAGCAGAAGCAAACTACCTGCTGCGAAAACGACAATATGAATTCGGCAAGGACGACATGAGCGTTGCCCGGACAATCGTATGCAACAAAATGGCTAACCAAATGGCCAACCTACAAAAGACCCGAAGAAAAGACGAAGTCACTACCGCAGCTATCGTGCTGTGTCGCGATGCAATGCAACAAACCGCCTTCATGACGGACAGCAACCAGATGATGGGTATAGAAGGCTGCGTGTCAAAAGCATATTTCGCAGCCTATTTCCAATCGCTTCATTGGGAAAGAAGATGTCCGCGCATGAAAACAGATGTACTCAATGTAGTCCTTGACATCGGTTATACGTTGCTTTTCAACTTTGTGGAATGCTTCTTAAGAATGTTTGGTTTCGACCTATATATAGGAGTTTACCACAAACTGTGGTTCAAGCGCAAATCATTGGTTTGCGACATCATGGAACCCTTCAGGTGCATCATCGACCATGCTGTACTGCTCGCCTTCCACCGCAAGCAATTTTCTGAAAAGGACTTTTGCCTGATCAAACATGAATACCACCTGAAGCACGAGAAATGCGCAGACTATTACCAGGTTTTCTTTAATGCACTGATTGCTCACAAAACTGACGTATTCAAGTACGTTCAAGCTTACTACAGATGTTTCATGGGGCGCAAATCTGTTGAATCTTATCCCACTTTCACCTTCTGATTGATGATTATCATTAGCTACGACATATCCGACGACAAGACTCGCAACCGGTTTGTCAAGATGCTGACCAGACAAGGTGCCATCCGACTGCAATTGTCGGTATATGAGATAAACAACACTCGAAGAATCGTAGATAACCTGAAGACGAGAATAGAAGCTTTTTCACGACATTTCACTATGAATGACAGCGTAATCATCTTTGAAGTGAATCAGAATGAGCTTATCAAATACGGCCACGCCATCCATCGTGACCAAAGCGTAGTATATCTTTGATAAGTCATCTCCTTGGGATAATCTCCAAATGTCCATATAGTCTTCACACTTGTCCAAGTCGGGGATACTTGTTGTTAACAACCGCAAACCTCTGTCTCTATGTTTTTACTTAATCGGAGCCAATGCACTGATTCTCATGTATTTATCGTCCAAAATCCTTTAAACTACAAATGCGGGGGGGGATTTTTTCTCTACAAATAACCACCATATTCTTTCTCATTTCCAAAAAAGAACATATTTTTGCTATCGAAACAGGGCTTATAGAGCCCTTTGAATTTCTACTATTGTAGATGCACGATTGAGAAGTATTCTTCTCGCAGGCTTATAGAGCCCTTTGAATTTCTACTATTGTAGATTTTGCTGCAAAATATACGCTAAATGTTGCTTATAGAGCCCTTTGAATTTCTACTATTGTAGATTTTCCTTACTCTTTTTGCTGTTTCAAGAAGCTTATAGAGCCCTTTGAATTTCTACTATTGTAGATTTGCATGAACTTACTCACACCTTGCTGCAAGCTTATAGAGCCCTTTGAATTTCTACTATTGTAGATCTGGACAAAAAGCAACGGTTGAAGGTGCGGCTTATAGAGCCCTTTGAATTTCTACTATTGTAGATGTTAACAAGTCCGTTGCGGTGTGTCTTAGGCTTATAGAGCCCTTTGAATTTCTACTATTGTAGATTCGACCTCTATATAATACGGGTACCAGGCTTATAGAGCCCTTTGAATTTCTACTATTGTAGATCGGTTTATTGTCTATAATACGCGCATATGGCTTATAGAGCCCTTTGAATTTCTACTATTGTAGATTGCCTTGTTTTTGCTTGTTCCATGTACGTGCTTATAGAGCCCTTTGAATTTCTACTATTGTAGATACGTATTGGATAATTGTTATCAAGTGTGCTTATAGAGCCCTTTGAATTTCTACTATTGTAGATGTATTCTCTTTTTTGGTTTCTTGTCTGTGGCTTATAGAGCCTTTTGAATTTCTACTATTGTAGATGAAGCAAAATTGTAGCACCGCCGCCAATGCTTATAGAGCCCTTTGAATTTCTACTATTGTAGATCCGAAATGTGCATCAATTTGAGATTTAGGCTTATAGAGCCCTTTGAATTTCTACTATTGTAGAACAATTGCTGAAGCATGGAACAAGGAGGAGCTTATAGAGCCTTTTGAATTTCTACTATTGTAGAGAATTATCAGTGATGTCTTATGACCTACTTGCATCCCACTTATTGAACAATTTTGACCTTACTATGATTGATCTGTTGGGAAAGTACACGCTTCTTCATCTTATTCAAACAAGAAGTTTCAGAACGATAATATTAGTAAGATTCGCAAATGCAAATTGGTTGGCAACACTGGAAAACGAGATTAGTCGCCTACGAGCACTTCGGCGGGTTCTGCCAAGAGGGGAACGAATACTACTGAAGGCTTGTCCGATGGTTCATCTTCCTCTCCTCCATTGTCTTCCTCCTCATCCATCCACAGAAAATCTTCGCACTGTTTCAGTCCGGGCGCACCATAGTAGTCCTGGACCGTTCCAAACAAACAAACGCATCGATGAAGATTGTCGGGACAGGAAGCCAGATTGAGTGCTTCGCGTATGAAAGATCCTTTCACCAACTGGACTGCCGCACAGCATTTGGGGTCGGACTCATTGGGAGAATCTGCTATAACGATATTGGTTTCTACCGCATCCTCAGCAGTAAATTTTGTGTTGCTTATCTTCCCCGACGGAACATAGCCCACTATGTAACCGACTACCGCCACAAAGGTGCCGGTCCCGGTGAGTTGCAACTGGGACACGGTGAGAAAATCTCCGTCATCAGGCTGCTCCTGGCCGCCTGTGCCGGGCTTCTCCTGCGAATCGTCGTCGTTCGTGGGCAACTCTATCTTGTCACAAGCTGCGAGTGTGGCCACAATCGTTAAGTATATAAACAGACGGAATGCTTTTTCCATAAATACCAACAAGTAGGACTAAATCTGTTTGTGCTGCCAATTTCCCCAACGCATATAACTGTAGCAGAAGAGCAAGGCCAATATGTGATACACATGTTCGCTAACCCAACACCAGAACAGGCTGACACCGTAACCGTAAATGGCCACGCCCACGTAAATACAGTAGACAGTAAGGGAAAGGAACTCAAACCATAATCCAGTGCGCGTGTTACCTGTACCACTGACTGCATGCAGCAAAATTTGGGCGGGAATGGTGAACACATAAGAGGTGAGGAGGGCATAAAGGGCTGGAAGGGCTTCGGCGATGAGTGTGTCGTCGTTGGTGAAGATGTGCATCACCGTGGTGGGAAACAATCCGATGAGCACCAAGACGGGCGACAATATGAGGAAACCCAACGAGATGGTTTTTTTCAACATAGGCCACACAGCTCCGGATTCGCGCTGCCCCATCAGGTTGCTGACCAAGGTGCTGGCCGTGGAAGAAAGGGCTATGACGGTCATGAAGGTAAAGGATGAAATGTTGCGGATGATGTTGGTGGCGGCCAAGGAACGCTCACCAAGATGTTCCACGCCCAAAAAGAAAAGGAACCAGGTACTGAGTGAAAGGAAATTCTGCAACATGACCCAACAGCCGACATCCAACACGTTGCCGAACAATTTCATGCGCAAACGGGGCAGACGATGAAAACCGTAATGAACGCCGGAGATGTGGCTTCGGGTATAGAAAACGAAGAATATCAGTGATACACACTCAGCCAATGCGCTGCCGATGGCTGCCCCGGATATGCTCATGGCGGGCAGGCCGAAATGGCCGAAAATCAGCGAATAATTGAACAGGATGTTGCTCATTACCATTACCAAGCTGTTGATGGTGAGGGTACGGGTTTGCGTGATAGCCACATAGAACGCACGGAAAAGTGCATTGACAAAGGCAAAGGCCAAACCGCAGATACGCCATTGCAGATAGCTGTCGGTGGCCTCGAAGACCTGGCGGGACCGGATGATGCTCTCCAGCAGGGAGGGGGCGAACCAACGGGTCACGGCAAACAACAACAGGGACAGTAACAGAAGGAAGGCGATGCTGTGGTAAAAGATGATGCCTATCTGCTCGTAACGCCCTTCGCCGTTGCGACGCCCCATGAGTATCTGTGCTCCAATGCTGAAGCCCAATCCTATCATGAAGATGGTTACATAGAAAATGCCTCCCAACGCCGAAGCTCCCAATTCGATTTCACCCACACGACCCAGGAAGGCCGCATCGGTCATGCCTATCAACTGCTCCATGAGCGTGCTGAGCAGGATGGGGTAAGCTATGGTCCATATTTGGGAATAACGGAAGGTGCGCATGGCCGGACAAATGGACTATTTAGGAAAGGGAGCGTGTACGGGGTGAAAGACTTAGCTGCACGGTATAGGGAGAAGGGCAATGAAAGCACAAAACATTGTGTGAACCGGGAGAGAGAGTCCCCAGGAAGAACGGCAGCCAAAACCACAATGCATCGGGCAAGCAGAACGGGCTGTGGCATACATGGGAAAGCGGCGAAATGGCCAATATGAGTATCAGCTATTTCGCCGCTTTGGTAAATTATCGCCTTATATTATTTCTTGGGGCAGCAGGATTTGCGAACCTGAGCCTGAGCCTTGGCAGCAGCTTTGTCGAAAGCCTTCTGTGCCTTGATTTTGCTCTTGGAATCCTTAGCCTTCTTTACGTTGTCGTAAAGAGCCCAAAGATTGTTGGCAGCAACAGCTTCTTTCTGAGCAGCGGTGTAGGCTTTGGCAGCAGCTTCAACGGCAGCTTCGTCTTTAGCAGGGGCATAAGCGTGCTTGTAACCCTTCACTTTCTTCCAGCTACCACGGGTAAAGTCGGGGAACTCTACGCTGGCGCAGTTGTTGTCCATGGAGAGGCTACCGAGCTCTGCCAAGCAGCACCATTCGGCCAAGTCGTAAACGTCCATGTCAAGGGGAAGACCGTTCTGGAGGCAGTAAACCATACGGGCGTCCATCATATAGTCCATACCGCCATGACCCATTTCACGTCCAATTTCACCATACTTGGTGATGATGGGGCTTTGGTACTTCTTCATCAAAGCATCGTATTCAGCCTGGGGCAGGAAGCCGTGGCTGGTGAGGTTGTCCACCTGGGGCTTCACGCCGCTGGCGGCCAGCTGGCTCTGGTCAAGGGCGATGGCTTCAGAGGGGTACTTGGTGGCATAGCCTTTCGTACCGGTAAGCTTGAACAAACGGTTGTAGGGCTGGGGGGTCATCACGTTGTGTTGGATTTCAACCACCTTGCCTTCAGCCGTACGCATCAAGGTTGTGGTGTGGTCGCCATTGCGGAAGTTGTTGCAAGGCTTGCCGGTCTTCTTCTCCACATAAGCCTTACCATGAGCGGACTTGGTGTCCATTGCCACGAGGGTAGTGAAGCGGTCACCACGGTGAATGTTCAAGCACTGGGCAACGGGGCCAAGGCCGTGGGTAGCGTAAACGTCGCCACGGTTCTCCATGTTGTACTTCATACGCCAGCCGAGCTTCTGAGGATCATTGGAGGGGTTTTTCCAATAGTAATCCCAGAAATCATCCAGGTTGTGGATGTAGGCACCTTCAGCACGGAGCACCTCGCCAAACACGCCGGCCTGGGTCATCTGGAGTGCGTTGAGTTCGTAGTAGTCATAGCAGCAGTTCTCCAGAATCATACAGTGCTTGCGGGTTTTTTCAGAGAGGTTGATGAGGTCCCAGCATTGTTCAAGGTTCATGGCAGAAGGCACTTCGATAGCGGTATGCTTGCCGTTTTCAAGAGCGCACTTGGCTACGGGGAAGTGGTGGTCCCAGTCGGTGGCTACGTAAACGAGGTCAACGTCCGGACGCTTGCAGACTTCTTCATAACCTTTCTCGCCGGAATAGATGGCAGCGGGTGCCAAACCGGCTTTCTTCAAATATCCCTGACAGGCTTCTGCACGGGCTTCTTCATAGTCGCAAAGGGCTACAATCTGTACGCCGGGGATATGGCAGAAACGGTTGACGGCACCAGGGCCACGCATGCCCAGACCAACGAAAGCTACGCGAACGGTCTGGATTTTGGGAGCGGTCAGATTGATTACATCCAACTGTCCGGCAGGACGTTTGGGAGTTTCAACTACAATGGTTCCCTTGTTCCAACTCCATTTGGTAGAAGGAGAGAGCGATTGTGCATTCATTACGTTAGCACCTAAAGTGAGGGCTACGGCACAAGCTGCAACAAAATACTTTGTTAACTTCATAGTTTATAGATTATTAGAAATGATTGGATTGGTGTGGCAAAGATAGGACTTATTTTGTTAAAATGGCAAGCCAACCCTACAAATCATTACATTTCTTTAGCTTTGGAAACAAAAAAATGCAGGACACCCGGTCCGAATGATAAGGAATGAAGGTTGCATTTTCCCTGCATCAGGGGCTTTGCCAAGAGATTTTCCTTGATTTTGAGGGAAAATCAGTGTTTAAAGCAAATGATGGAATTGTCCTTCCTCTACCCCATTACCATTGCAAGAACAGCAAAGAAGAAGCAGGGACAATTCCATCATCCTAAAGAATTTGATTTGTATGAAACGCTATTACATCGTGGCGATGTGTTCGAATGCAGCCTTTACGAAATTGTCTTCCGGATTGATACCCTTGGCGATTTCGGCATATTTGGTAGCCTCTTCCTTGTTGGGGGTGTCAATGGCCACATAGTAGAAGAAGAGATAACGGCAAGCCTCAAACCGGGCGTTCTTGGCTTTGGCTTCCACTTCTGGAGCGTTACTTTCTTCAATCACCTTCTGGTAATAATCACGCACAATGTCAAGCGGCTTTTGAGTGTCCGTGTTGTTCAAACGGGCGCGTTGCTGGTAAGCCAACACAATAGGCAGACGGTTTTCAGCACCGGATTCGATCACAGCCTTGAAAGCATCGTCGGCCTTTGCAAAATATTCAGCCTTCTTCTCAGGCGTGTTGTCCTGCTGCTGGTAAGCAGCCAAATATTTGGTACCGAGCATATAACGGTCAGAGATATCGGCCTTGTCGCCCAGCAACTCCAAATATTTCTGGAAGACTTCGATACCCTGCTCAGCCTGCTTGTTGCGTACATACAGGTTGGAGAGTTCGTAATAATAAGAGCCGCGCTTATTCACGTTTTCTTCCTTCTTCTTGTCCTCGGTCAACTCAGGATATTTGGCTTCCAAATCCTTTACAGCCAAGAGAAAGTAACTGATGGCTTCGTCCAGGTTGCGCTGTTCCTTGGCCAGCTGCCCGGCAAAGTCATAGTCCATATAGAAGTAAACGGAGTCGGCGAATTGCTTGTTCTTGATGTAGGAAGCTGCTTCTTCAGCGGCTGCCACAGCCCCATCATAGTCCATGGACAACTCTATCTTCTTGAACTTGGCGAAGAAGTCCATACGGGGAATAAGGATATCGTTGGGAGCAAAGGGTTTCAGCACGGCTGCCACCTCAATCATCTTGTCCAGGTTGGTGTCGTCGGCGGCAGACATGGAGAAGAGAGCCTGAAGGTAGTTTTCGCAAGAACCTACATCCAACTTACCTTCCTCCTTGGGAACTGCTGCGTAATAAGCTCCATAGCTCTTGATGGCATCACCATACTTGTCAAGCTTGTAGTAAATGTCACCCAAATTGCGGTCAGCCTCTACATAGCTCGGGTCGATCTCCTTGATTTTGTTGAGTGCATCGATTGCGACATGGGGATTCACGTTTTTGTAAACGAAAGCATTGCGCTTCAAGGCGGCTACGTTGACCGGGTCAATGGAGAGGACTTCGTCGAACTTCTGTCCGGCATCACCCCAGCGCTGGGCCTTCATGAATACTTCGCCGGAAAACATCAGACCGGGAATGTAAGTGGGGTCTAAATCATAAACAGCCTTGGCACACTGGCTGGCTGCGGGATAGTTGTCGTTTTCCAAAAAGTAAGTACCAACGGCTACAAGGTCTTCCTTGTTCTTCTTGATTTTCTTTGTCAAGTTCATGAACACCTTGTTGGCCTTCTCGGGGTCGTCCATATTCAACTGGACTACCTGCTCGGCCATCGTCTTCAACTCCTCGTTCAAAGGAGGGCAATCGTAACTTCTCTGGGCTTGTGCACCATTGATGCCCATGGCAAGAAGGGCGGAAAATGCGAGTACGCGAAAAATATTCTTCTTCATATTACTATTGTTGTGATTTCCTGAAAAGTCTGTTCATCAGCCGAAGCGTTATCCCGCTGCACCTATATATGATTTTGAAATGGCTCAGTTGAACCCAAGGGGAGCTGTCGGCCAATGGCATAGATAGAGTTGCACAATTAAAACCTTGCAAATATAGGAATAAATCAATTAGATACTACGTGGAAAATATGTTTTATTTACATTACAATTCTTAAAACCCTTTATCTGCCGCATTTCCCTACCGCTTCAGAAGAGTAAATGGTTGTCAGTCAACACTTACATTCTTGATTTGTACAGGAGTGATGGGCAGCAACTGGGAATTGTTGCAGATAATGGTCTGCCCCTTCTGTCCTTTAGCAAAGAAGTAGAAACTCCGTACATAGGATTTGCTGCGCGGATCGGTGTGGATGATGTAGACACTGCGCAAAAGGGGATAATCTGCTGTGGCAATGTAATATTGATAGGGTCTTACATATTTGGCAAATTCGTCGTCCGTACGGCTCACACGCATTACCCCTACCTGCAACCCGGAAAAATCGGCCAACGGTGAAGCGGAATCTCCTTTCAGCCAATTGGTACCAATCACACCAATAAGATTGGGATTTGCCTTCACCATCTCTATCACAGACTGGTTGGTACCACCTTCAGAAGCGTAGACATTACCCTTCAGGTCCTGGCCGTTGCACAGAGAGTCTTTCATGTATCGCACGGTACTGGATCCTGAATGGTCAAACACCAGTTTCAACTCGCCCTGCCGGCTATGGTGTTTCAGTTGCTCCCATCGGGTAATCTTACCAGACACAATACCCTTCACCTCGTCCAAAGTAATGAGCGAGTCCTTGCTTTCCTTGTTGACAATTAGGGCTATGGCATCCGTAGCTATCAATGCCTGACTGACACCGAGATGATGTCCCTCCACGATGATTTTTTCTTTGTCGCTCAAGGCCCTTGTAGCGATGCAACAGCGCAAACTGTCATTGACCAGCAGGCGAAGTGCGGAATCTTCACTGACAAACAGGGGTTTCATATTGGCCTCGGGATTGGCCATGCCATAGGTATCAGCCAAATCCTGCATAATGGGACGGAAAGTCTCATCGATGGCGATTTTCACATCATCATCTTGGAGCCAATTATTTCCGCTTGACTGCTTATTGCCACACGCCAGAAACAAGGGGGTCAGACAGCAAAGCCAATACAACTTGTGATGAATTTTACGAATGTACATGTCTTGGAGATATTTAAACATTGATTACCGAAACAGCGGAAAATGCCGATAGAATCCTATTAGGCAGCATTTGCGCCGTCAATAATTCATCTACTGAGCACAATCTGTTCCAGGTGCAAATGTAATGATAATCTGTGAGCTGTATGCAGGCTGCTGAAAGAAAGACACATTATATAAGGGTTAAACAATGTCTTTGTCAAGTGAAGAATAATGCGCCAAATCACTTTCAAGCACGACATTTTCAACACGCTTTATTGATACACTACGGCATAGCGGTTGCCCATGCGGCGATGCTGTTTCTCCGCTCCTAACCGCCGGAGCAGTGTGCCCATACGCATGGCCGTTACACCCTGCAACGCCCGGGAGGAAGTGCGCTTCAGGTGCTCGAATATCTCCGTGGCCGACAGCCATACGGCCTGCCCGCGCTCACCGGCTGCCGGCAAGCGGAACGACCGGGCAAAGGCGGCCTCCAAGGGGCTTTCGCGGTAGTACAGCGCGTTGTGCCGCTCGATTTCCGCCTCTTCTTCTTTGGTGAACAGCACGGGTTCGCCGGCGGCTATCTCGGCCACCAGCTGGGCGTAGAGCTGGTCGTGCGGTTCCTCAATGGCACCGATGTAGCGCGTCACGACCTGGCAGTAGAAACGGCGCGAACCGGAAGGGTCGGTCAGCAGTTCGTCGAAATTGCTCGTGCCGATGAACGAGGCCACGCGCGGCACGACCATCATGCTGCGTCCGTGGGGCCGGCGCATACTGAGCTGCGTCATCTGCATCAGGTTCTTCAGCACCCCCATCTGCCGCTCGCTGTAACGGTCGAACTCGTCCATGTTGACCAGGGCCATGCAGCCCAGCTGCCGCTCCGCATGACTGTCGGAGGTGAGGTCGAACTTGTCGGTGTAGTAGGCG
>CAMBHR010000014.1:0-43558 GCA_945867195.1 uncultured bacterium
TCTTTTTTGACTATATATTTTTGCGTTCATCACTCGAAATGCCGGATGAACCAATAAAAAACGTATATTACGCGCGCGAACAGCGTATTCTCTAAGCAGTTTGCTGCTTTTTTCAGCAGGATTGATTCGCTTCGCCTGCCCAGCCGGATACTACGTGCAGTCCTCTTCACAACTCGCCGACTATTCCGCCGGGCTCCTTGATAAGGCAAAACAACTCCCGGACTTGTATGAACAACTCCTGGACTTGTATGAACAACTCCTGGACTTGTATGAACAACTCCTGGACTTGTATGAACAACTCCCGGACTTGTATGAACAACTCCAGGACTTGTATGAACAACTCCCGGACTTGTATGAACAACTCCTGGACTTGTGTAAAGACCTATACGCATATCCCTACAGATTTTCTACTGTCCCTTCAGAACTCCTACGAGGCACGCCTGTATTCCCCACGGGACACAGCCTTTTTTCCGGCCCAAAAGGCGGCCAAACCATTGTGCGGTGCTTCGGGAGGATGTTTTTGTGGTACAAGAGCCTAAAAAATTGTGGGATGGTATGGGCACTTTGCATTTTCTTCCTATCTTTGCCACGCTTTCACTGGGAGAGCCACATTTTCCGGCAGGCCGTTGCCATGCGGCCGGGCGCAGAAAAGCTGTAACTTGACAGATGAAAATCCACATTCGCGGCAGTAGCTCAGTTGGTAGAGCATTGGCTTCCCAAGCCAAGGGTCGCGGGTTCGAGTCCCGTTTGCCGCTCTCATCCTTATTCGTTATTCAGAGCCATGGCAGTAGTTTTATTGGCAATATTGTTTATCGGCCTCCTTCTTATCGCTACCGAGGCGTTCAATCGTATAAATAAAGCTGCCGTTGCCATGTTTGCAGGGGTCAGTTGCTGGATGCTCTACATTGCCTACGGCACTGATTTCGTGGTGAGTGAACACCCCATGGAGTTCCTCTCCTTTTTGTCCTCACATCCCATTTCCGTCAATTCTGTCAAGGTGTTCATCGCCGAACACGTTTTCCTGCGCTATGTGGCACAGGCGGCCAATATCGTGCTGTTCCTCCTGGCAACCACCACCATTGTGGAGGTGCTGGCGAACAACGGCTGTTTCGACTTCGCCACGGAATGGCTGCGCACGCGGAAGCCGAAGAAACTGCTGTGGAAATTGGCGTTGCTCACTTTCCTGCTTTCGGCCAACCTGGACAATCTGGCCACCGTGGTGCTGCTCATTTCCATCGTCCACCCGCTGCTGCAGAACGACCGCTTGCGCCGCATCTATTGCACGGTGATCGTGCTGGCCGCCAACTGCGGCGGTGCCATCACGGTAATCGGCGACATGACGAGCCTGAAGCTGTGGACGGACCGTCTGGTGTCGCCCACGGATTTCTTCCTCGCACAGGCCTTGCCCGTCGCGGTGGGGCTGTGCGTCATGCTGCTGCTCATGCACCGCAGCCTGCCCCGGCGCATCGAAATTACGACCGCTACGCCGCGTTACCGTGGCGACGACACGTTGCTCACGCGCCCGCAGCGGCTGCTGCTCTTCTTCGTCGGCATAGGCGGCCTGTGGTTCATTCCCACTTTCCACCGCATCACGCAGATGCCTCCGTTCGTGGGTGCGCTGTGCGTGCTGGCCTTGCTGTGGATTGTCAACGAGCTGTGCAACCGTTCGTTGCTGGGAAGCGACCAGATGGTGCGCCGCCGCCTGCCCCTGGCCTTGCAGTATGCCAACCTGCAGAACGTGCTGTTTTTCGTGGGTCTGACGCTGATGTTCGGCGCGCTGTGCGAAACGGGGCTGCCCGGCTCGCTGGTGGCGTGGATGAACGCACAGGAAACGAACGTCTACGCCATGGGTGCTTGCAGCGCGGCACTGGCCGGCCTGATGGGCAGTGTGCCTACGCAGGTGGGCATGGCCGATGTGCTGGGACACCCCGAAACGGTCTGGGCTACGGGCATGGATGCTTACGCTGCGGGCGGCGTCTTCTGGCCGCTGCTCAGTTACGCCACGGCCTTCGGCGGCTCGCTGCTGGCCACGGGGACGATTGCCGGCTTCCTGCTCATGCGCATGGAGGAGGTCACTTTCGGTTGGTACTTGCGCCACATCACGCCCAAGGTGTTGGCGGGATTTTCCGCCGGCTGCGGGGTGTGGCTTGTGTATGCCTTGATGGCGTAAATATGAGGTTATGAGTTTTAGGTTACAAGATTACTATTTGAGCGGGCGATGTTCAGGCGTTACAGTAGCAACTTCATAACCTTATTACCCCATAACCTTATTACCCCATAACCTGATAACCGAGTTGCGCAGTAAAATTATAGAAAATCTGGGAGCGAAGCGACCATAAGCTCATTACCGTAAAAAATATATTCATCAAACGCTATGGCTAAAATCAGATGTATCGGAGTGCTGACCTCTGGAGGTGATGCACCGGGAATGAATGCTGCCATCCGTGCCGTGACGCGCAGTGGCATTTGCAACGGATTCAAAATCAAAGGCATATACCGTGGCTACGACGGCCTTATCAACGACGAGGTGAAGTCTTTCACCACCGAGGACGTGAGCAACATCGTGCAGACGGGCGGCACCATCCTGCGTACGGCACGCTCGAAGGAGTTTGAAACCCCGGCAGGACGGAAAAAGGCTTACGAAACGCTCCGCAAGGAGGCTATCGACGCGTTGATTGTAATCGGCGGCAACGGTTCGCTGACGGGGGCGATGTTGCTGGCCGAGGAGTACGACTTTCCTTGCATCGGTCTGCCGGGAACCATCGACAACGACCTTTATGGCACGGACAATACCATCGGCTACGACACGACGCTGAACACCATCACCGACTGCGTGGACAAGATCCGCGATACCGCTACCTCGCACGAGCGCATTTTCTTCGTGGAGGTGATGGGACGCGATGCCGGCTTCCTGGCGCAGAATAGTGCCATTGCCGCCGGTGCCGAGGCGGCCATCATCCCGGAGGACTCTACCGGTAGCGACCAGCTGATTGAATTCATGGAGCGAGGCATCCGCAAGAGCAAGAAGAGCTGTATCGTCATCGTGAGCGAAAGCCCCAAATGCGGGGCCATGTACTACGCCGACCGTGTGAACAAGGAATATCCCAACTTCGACGTGCGCGTTTCCATCCTGGGCCACTTGCAGCGCGGCGGCCGTCCGTCGGCGCGCGACCGCATCCTTGCTTCCCAGGTGGGAGTGGGTGCCATCGAGGCACTCGTGCAGGGACAGCGCAACGTGATGGTGGGTGTGCGAAACAACGAGGTGGTCTATGTGCCGTTTATCGATGCCATCGGCAAACGGAAGCCGATGGACAAGAAGCTCATTAAGGTGTTGGACGAACTGAGCATTTAGACTTTCAGACGCAATACGGTTGTCCTCACAGCATAATTTATTTCTCCACACAGCAGTCGTTGCGCCGCTTCAGGGGTGGACGGAGGTTGTGCTGACCGGAATGACCTGGAGGACAATATGAGAAGGGCGTAGCCGCGCGATGGAACAATCCTTGTTGCGTGGCTACGCCTTTTATTTTTTCCCGGCAGTGCCGGATGACGGCGGAAGGGAATGCAGGCAGCAGTTGTCGCCGGGGGCGATGGCTGCTGCCTGTTTCAGTGGCGTTCTTCCCTTGCCTTTAGCAGGTGGGGGAGAGGCTGTGTCATATGGTGCGGGAGGTATCAGAGACCGAGGCTTTCGGCCACGGCTTTGATTTTCTCCTGGGCCTGGGCACGTGCGGCGGGATAGTCGGCGGCGCAGACCATCTGGCTCTTCACCTCAATGTAGAATTTGATTTTGGGTTCGGTGCCCGAGGGGCGTACGCTCACTTTCGTGCCGTCCTCGGTGTACCACTGGAGGACGTTGCTGGCCTCGGGGAAGTCGAGCGGCTGTTCGGCACCCTGTGCGTCGTAGGTCTTCAGCACGCCGTAGTCCTTGGTGCATACCACGGGCGAACCGGCCAGCTCTGTGGGGCGATGGGCACGGAAGTTTTCCATCATGGCCTTGATTTCGTCGGCACCGGCTTTGCCCGGCTTCACCACGTTGATGGTGTGGTTCACGGCCAGACCATATTCAAGGTAGATTTCCATGAGCACATCGTAGAGCGTCTTGCCCTGATCCTTGGCCCAGGCACAGATTTCTGCCAGCAGCGAGCAGGCGGAAACGGCATCCTTGTCGCGCACGAAGTCCTCGGCCAGAAAGCCGTAGCTCTCTTCGCCGCCACCGATGTACTGGAGCTTGCCCTCATCGAGGCGGATTTGGCGGGCTATCCACTTGAAGCCGGTGTAGCAGTCGTACATCTTGATGTTGTTCTTCTCAGCGATGGACTTGATGAGCTCCGTGGTGACGATGGTCTTCACGATGAACTCGTTGCCCTGCATCTTTCCTTGTGCCTTGCGGTTCATGATGATGTAGTAGAGGAAAATCATGCAGGTCTGGTTGCCGTCAACCAAAATCCATTCGCCTTTGTCGTTCTTGCAGGCCATGCCCACGCGGTCAGCATCAGGGTCGGATGCCATGACGATGTCGGCATCGATTTTGCGGGCCAGGTCAAGCGCCATGCTGAGCGCCTCGCCGTTTTCGGGGTTCGGGCTCTTCACGGTGGGGAAGTTGCCGTCTTTCACCATCTGCTCGGGTACGGTGTGGACATTCTCAAATCCCCAGAGCTTGAGGGATTGGGGAATGAGCATCATGCCGGTGCCGTGGAGCGGGGTGTAGACAATCTTGAGGTCCTTCTGGCGTTGGATGCAGGCGGGGTCGATGCTCAGGGCGTGAACCTTTTCGAGATAAACGTCGTCCACCTCCTTGCCGATAATCTGGATGAGTTCGGGGTTGCCTTCAAAGCGGATATCCTCCACGCTCACCTTGTTCACTTCGTCGATGATGCCTTTGTCGTGCGGAGCCAGCACCTGTGCGCCGTCGTCCCAGTAGGCTTTGTAGCCGTTGTACTCCTTGGGGTTGTGGCTGGCGGTGAGGATGATGCCGCTCTGGCAACCGAGGTGGCGGATGGCGAAGGACATTTCAGGCGTGGGGCGCATATCATCGAAGAGATACACCTTGATGCCGTTGGCGGAGAAGATGTTGGCCGAGGTCTCGGCGAAAAGGCGGCTGTTGTTGCGGCTGTCGTGGCCCACTACCACGCTGATTTGTTCCAAATCCTTGAAGTTCTTGTTCAGGTAGTTGGAGAGGCCCTGTGTGGCCGCGCCCACCGTGTAGATGTTCATGCGGTTCGTGCCGGCCCCCATGATGCCACGCAGACCGCCCGTGCCGAATTCGAGCGTCCGGTAGAAAGAGTCAATAAGCTCGGTCTTGTCGGGATTTTCAACCATGGCCTTCACGGCCTTTTGCGTTTCGGCATCGTAGCAATCGGAGGTCATCCATTGCTTGGCCACTTGCTCGCATTGAGCAATGAGCTGTTGGGAATTGTCCATAGTATGATTCGTTTAAAGAATATGACGATGATGATGAAATAAAGTCAGTCAAGGGGAAGTATCTCTATCCAGTAACCGTCGGGGTCGTTGATGAAGTAAAGCCCCATGTCATGGTTCTCGTAGCAGACGCAACCCATTTCCTTGTGGAAAGCGCGGGTGGCATCGTAGTCGCCGGGTACGCGAAGACACAGGTGGAACTCACACTCTCCCAGATTGTAAGGTTGCGGATGGTCGCGGAGCCAGGTAAGTTCAAGTTTGAAGTCGCTTTGTGCGTTCTTCAGATAGACAATCTTAAAAGCACCTTCCGGACCGTCAATCTCGCCGCAGGGTGTCAGGCCGAGTGCTTGGCGATAAAACTCAATGCTACGTTCGAGGTTCGTGACATTGATGTTGAAGTGGTCAAATTTTCCGTTAATTTCCATATTCCGTTGGTTTATTATGCAAAGATAGTGCAAGGCGAGAGAAGAATGAAAAACAAAGCTGAAAGTTTTGTTTTTCTTCTTCCGAGCCGCAGCCTTTCTTATTTAAAGATAGTGCAAGGCGAGAGAAGAACGAAAAACAAAACAGAAAGATTTGTTTTTCATCTTCCGAGACGCAGCCTGTCTTATTAAAAGATAGTGCAAGGCGAGGGCAGAGAAAAAATAAAACCGCAGGTTTTTGAATTATGTTTGCCTTTGTTGTTGGGTCAGCATGAGGCAATTCGTAATTTCGCAGCCGAAACAAACTAAACCAGTAGAAGTATATGCTGAACACAGTAGTTTTTGATTTAGACGGCACCCTGCTTGACACCTTGGGCGATTTGGCCGGCAGTGTGAATTACGCGCTTCGCAAACACGGGTTGCCGGAATGTTCGTTGCAGGAGGTAAGGAGCTTCTTGGGAAACGGCATTGTACGTTTGATGCAGGGAGCCGTGAAGAATGCGGTGCAGGGCGCGGCGTTTGAAGAAGTGTTCCAGACATTCCGTTCGCATTATCTGGAGCATTGTCTGGACACCACGCAACCCTATCCCGGCATATTGCCCATGATGGAAAAGCTCCGTGAGGCAGGGGTGAAGATGGCCATCGTGTCGAACAAGCTGCATCCGGCAGTGCAGGAACTGAGCCGGCGTTTCTTTGCCGGGCTGGTGGTTTCGGCTGTAGGCGAGAGCGAAACCGTGCGGCGCAAGCCCAATCCCGACGGCGTGCTGAGGGCACTCAAGGAGATGGGAAGCAGGCCGGAAGAAGCCGTCTACGTGGGTGATTCGGAAGTGGATTGGGAAACGGCGCGCAACGCCGGACTGCGCTGCGCCCTGGTGTGTTGGGGCTTCCGGGATGAGGAATTCCTGCGCACCCTGCCCGGCACCTTCGCCTATGCTCAGCAGCCCGACGACCTTTTGTCCCTTTTCAAGTAGGCGCAAACCTCCTGCAAGCCGCACTTCGCACATTTCGGCGAGCGTGCGGTGCAAGTGTAGCGGCCATGGAGCAGCAGCCAGTAGTGCGAGGCGGCCACCTTGTCCTCCGGGATATGTTTCCTCAGTTCCATCTCTACACTATAAGGCGTGGTGCACCGCGCCGGTACGAGCCCCAGGCGGTGGCTGACGCGGAACACGTGGGTGTCGACCGCCAAGGCCGCCTTCCCGAAGGCCACCGCCTGGATGACGTTGGCCGTTTTGCGTCCCACGCCGGGCAAGCGGGTAAGTTCCTCCAGCGTGGAAGGCACTTCGCCCTGAAAATCGCTGCACAATTTCCGTGCCAGCCCCACAAGGTGCTTCGCCTTGTTGTTGGGATAACTCACGGAACTTATATAGGAGAAAATCGTTTCGGGCGTAGCGGCGGCCATGGCCTCCGGCGTGGGGTAGTCGGCAAAAAGTCGCGGCGTGACCATGTTGATCCGTTTGTCGGTACATTGCGCCGAGAGCACCACGGCAACGAGCAATTCAAAAGGGTTGGAGTAGTGCAGCTCCGTTTCGGTGGAGTCCATCGTGCTCTCCAGGAAAGCCAGCACGTGGGCGTACAAATCTTTTTTTCTCATGGAAAAGAAGGGGGAAGAAGGAAAAATCAAACAGGTTTCCACAGCAGATTGCCCAGGGCAAAGCCGCCCGCCACGCAGCACAGCCCGGAAAGCAATGAAAGAAGTGCGTAGGTCATACTCCAGAGGTAGAGCCCTTGGCGCAGCAGCTGGAATGTCTCGTTGGAAAGTGTGGAGAATGTGGTGAAACCGCCGCAGAACCCCGTGACGAGCAACAGTTGCCACCAGCTGCCCGGCCTTCCGCTGAAGTAGCCCATCAGCAGCCCGATGCCCAGACAGCCCAACACGTTGGCGGCATAAGTGCCCCAAGGCCAAGGACTTCCGGCAGGAGCTGAGAGCCACATTCCCAAAGCGTAACGGCACAGGCTTCCCACGCCGCCCCCAAGGAAAACACACAATAATTCGCGCATGGAAAGGTCTGGATAAAGAGTGAATGGAACGAAAGGGAGAGTTTCGGCGCAGCCAGTCTGCTTACGCCCCTTCCTGTTGCAGCTGCGCCAGCCGGCTGATGTACTTCCCCAAGATGTCAAACTCAATGTTCACCTTGCTCCCCACCTTCAGCGCGTGGAAGTTCGTGTGTTCGTAAGTGTAGGGAATGATGCACACCTTGAACGTGTCGGCGGTAGGTTCGCAAACCGTAAGGCTGACCCCGTTGACCGTCACAGAACCTTTGTCCACGGTGAAGTAGCCACGCGCAATCATTTCGGGCGAGCTTTCGTAGGAGAAGGTATAGATGAAACTTCCGTCAGCATCTTCAATGGAAACACACGTGGCCGTTTGGTCCACGTGTCCCTGCACGATGTGTCCGTCGAGCCGTCCGTTCATGAGCATGGAGCGTTCCACGTTGACCATGTCCCCCTCCTGCCATTCGCCCAGGTTCGAGCGGCGCAGCGTTTCGTCCATGGCGGTCACCACGTAGCGGTTGCCGTCCGTACTCACCACCGTCAGGCACACCCCGTTGTGGGCCACGCTTTGGTCAATGTGGAGTTCGTGCCCGAAGGCGCATTCCAGGGTGAAGTGTTTGTTCTCGCGGTCTTGCTCCACGGCCACCACGCGCGCCATGGCTTCTACTATTCCTGAAAACATAATGCTGTTTATTGTAAAATAAGTTGGGAATTGCTTGAGCTATTGTTGTTTGAACTTGCAAGCCTTGTCGTCCAGTTCTTCAATCACCACCGTGTCGCCCTGTACAATCAGCTTGCCGTTGCAGATTTCGTAGTCCTTGACATGGCGTTCCAGCTGCGTGAGGTTGATGAGCACGCCGATAGCCTCACCGCCGTCGCGTGTTGTCATCGCATAGCGTTCACCTTCCTTCAGGTCGCCGTATATTTCCCCGTCCGTGCCGTCGTTGGCCGTGCGCGTAACGTACAGCGTGTCCCCTTGGTCGGAAATGAGGGTAAAGGTGCTCATGCCAAATTCGTCGGACGTGCCGTAGATGGTAGAGTCCGCCATGTGTTCGGCGGCCTGTTCATTCATGGGGGCGGCGTTGTCTGCGTTGGAACCGGTCTGTTTGCTTTGGTTCCGGCAGGCCGTCGAGAGCAGCAAAGCGGCCATGATGGCAGTGGCAAAATATTTCATGGAGAAAGAAAAACTTTAGGGTAAAGAAAAAGTACCGGCCATGGGTTCCAAGCGAGGCAGGACCTCATGGCCGGTATGCTAAATATCCTACTTGTGTTTACGCTTCCGGATTCAGGCAGATTTGCAGTTCGTCCAGCTGTTTTGGGTCAACAGCCGAGGGAGCGTCGAGCATCACATCGCGTCCGGAGTTGTTTTTCGGGAAAGCAATGCAGTCGCGGATGCTGTCGAGGCCGGCGAAGAGCGAAACCCAGCGGTCCAGACCGTAGGCCAGGCCGCCGTGAGGAGGAGCGCCATACTTGAAGGCATTCATCAGGAAGCCGAACTGCTCCTGTGCCCGTTCGGGAGTGAAGCCCAGCACATCGAAAATTTTGGCCTGCAACACGGCATCGTGGATACGTATCGAACCGCCACCCACTTCCACACCGTTGCACACCATGTCGTATGCGTCAGCCAATACATTGGCAGGGTCGGTGTCGAGCAGTGGGATGTCCTGCGGACGGGGAGCGGTGAAAGGATGGTGCATGGCCAGTAACCGGCCTTCCTCTTCGCTCCATTCGAACATGGGGAAGTCGACCACCCAAAGCAGGGCAAACTTGTTCTTGTTGCGCAGTCCCAGGCGGTTGCCCATTTCGAGGCGCAGTTCGCAAAGCTGCTTGCGCGTCTTCATGGCATCGCTGCCCGAGAGGATGAGGATGAGGTCGCCGGGCTTGGCCTGCATCTTCTCTTTGAGTTGGGCCAGCACTTCGGGCGTGTAGAACTTGTCCACGGAACTCTTCACCGAGCCATCGTCGCCCACACGGGCATAAACCAATCCCTTGGCACCGATTTGCGGCGTCTTCACGAAGTCAGTCAGCTGGTCAAGCTGTTTGCGCGTGTAGTGGGCGCAGCCTTCGGCACAGATACCGCCGATGTAGGCAGCCTCGTTGAACACACCGAAGGAGCCGGTGTTTTGCAGCGTGTCCATCAGTTCCACAAATTCCATGCCGAAGCGCATATCGGGCTTGTCCGAACCGAAGCGGCGCATGGCCTCGTGCCAAGGCATACGGATGAAGGGCTCGTTGCCCAGGTCGTAGCCTCTCACCTCCTTGAAGAGATACTTGGCCATTTCCTCAAAGGTGTTCAGGATGTCGTCCTGCGTCACGAATGACATTTCGCAGTCAATCTGCGTGAACTCCGGCTGCCGGTCGGCGCGCAGGTCCTCATCGCGGAAGCACTTGGCAATTTGGAAATAGCGGTCCATGCCCGCCACCATGAGCAGCTGCTTCAGTGTTTGCGGACTTTGGGGCAAGGCATAGAACTGGCCCGGGTTCATGCGCGAGGGCACGATAAAGTCGCGTGCCCCTTCCGGTGTGGAGCCGATCAGCACCGGCGTTTCGATTTCCAGGAAACCCTTGCTGTCCAGGAAGTTGCGCACGGCAATGCAGAACTTGTGGCGCAGTTCGAGGTTGGCGCGCACCGTTTCGCGGCGCAGGTCCAGGTAGCGGTACTTCATGCGGAGGTCATCGCCGCCGTCGGTGTTTGTTTCGATGGTAAAGGGCGGAGTGAGCGAAGCGTTGAGCACCGTCAGTTCGTTCACGATGATTTCGATGTCGCCGGTAGGCATCTTGTCGTTCTTGGCATAGCGTTCGTTCACGATGCCTTTTACTTGTATCACATATTCGCGGCCCAGTTTGTTGGCTTGGGCACAGAGTTCGGCATTGGTCTCTTCGTTGAACACCAGTTGCGTGATACCGTAGCGGTCGCGCAGGTCAACGAAAGTCATGCCGCCCATTTTGCGGCTGCGTTGCACCCATCCGGCCAGAGTCACTTCCTGTCCGGCGTGTTCCAAACGTAGCTCGCCGCAGTTGTTGGTTCTATACATGATTGTTTTGCTTTGTATTGTTTGTTGCGTAAGCTGTCAATTTACGCGGGGCGTTTGGCAACTTCCGCTGATAAGAATTTTCAAACAAGTTTTTCCTGTTCCACGCCGTACACTTCCCGGTGGACGATCGCCGTCAGTCTGTCGAAATGTGTCTGGGCAAAGTCTGGCCAGGAACACATGATGCAGAGCGGAATGCTTTCTCCGCCCGGTCGGTAGGAAGGTTGGCGGTAATTGCCGGGTATCAGGTTCATCCCGTGGCGTTGGTAAAATCCGATGCGCCGCCGGGCGGTTTCTTCGGTGGGCGGTTCCACCTCCAGCATGATGGGCTTGTCGGCGTGCAGCTCCATGAAGTGGCCGAAGGCGCGCCCTCCCAGTCCCGCGCTGCGCAGGTCAGGACAAATGGCGAAGTGTTCTATATATATAAAGGAGTCAAAATCCCACCATGTGAGCAGTCCGCAGAACGCACCTTCGTGGCAGACCGCTTCGGCGTGAAACAGCTTGTTGCCGGTCATCAGCCCGGTCCACTGTTCCGTGGGACGGCGTTCCACTTCGGGAAATGCCGTTTCGTACAGCCTGGAGGCCGCTTGCAGAAAAGCAGGGTAGAGAGGAAGGAGTTGAAGCATGGTCAGGGGGGAGGCGAAAAGGTCAGGAGATAAATCGGAGCGTAAGGATTTTGGCCAGCCGCTCGCGCAGTTTCGCCTCGTCGTCCAAACGCACGCTCACGGTGAGCAAGGTCTCCGTGGCCGTATAGTCGCGAGCTGTGATGTCCGCTCCGGCTTCACGCACAAAGCGCATGGCCACGTCGGCCTCGGCATACGGCGCGGCCACCTTGATTTGGGCGCACACGATGCAGGTTTCCTTTTCCGCTTCGTCGAGTGCTTCGCCCGCCACCGTTTTGTAAGCCACGCCGAGCGGCCCTGTGCCCAGCTTCACACCGCCGAAGTAGCGCACCACCAGCACCATGACATACGTCAGTCCGCGCGAGATGATTTGTCCCAATATGGGTCGTCCCGCCGTGCCCGAAGGTTCTCCGTCGTCCTGGGCGCGTGTGCTTTCGCCGGCATTTCCCAGCACATAGGCATAGCACACATGGCGTGCGTCGTAGTATTTCTTCTTGAATTGTGCCGCCAGCTGTTTGGCCTCCTCTTCGGTATCGACGTGGAAGGCGAAGGCCAAAAAACGCGAGCGTTTTTCGGTAAGCTGCGCTTCGGAGGGGGCTTTGATGGTCTGGTAGCTGTCGCTCATGGAGCAATTTATAATGTATAATGTATAATGAGGTCTACGACGTTCATACAGGACGAAGCAGAACTGCCGCCACCATTGGCGTAGCCTTCATTATACATTATACATTTTACATTATGCATTATTGAAATGGTACAGGAAGGTGGCTACGCCGGTGAGCGCAGGTTTGCGCTGGTCCTTGATTTGGATGGTGAATTTGATTTCCGTCTTGCAGATGCCGCGCAGGTTGGCGATGCTTTGGAGCGAAGCCACCAGGCGCACGCTTTGTCCGCTCAGCACGGCTTGGCCGTATTTCATCTTGTCCATGCCGTAGTTCACCATCATTTTCAGGTTGTTCACCTGGATGATTTGTTCCCAGAGGTAAGGCAGGAGTGAGAGCGTCAGGTAGCCGTGGACGATGGTCTGTCCGAAGGGGCCGTTCTTCGCGCGTTCCGGGTCAACGTGTATCCACTGGTGGTCGAGCGTGGCATCGGCAAAGGCGTTGATGCGGTCCTGGTCCACTTCGAGCCAGTCGGAAACACCGAGTTCCTGACCCACGTATTGTTCAAATTCTTCGTAGGAGTTGATTGTCAGCATAGCAATTAAAGTAGGTGAAAGAGAATGTGAAAAAATTTTTTCTCGGTTGGCGAAAGAGTGAAGGCAGCCTATCGCTTGGAAAGCTCATCCATCGTGAGTGAGGTGATGAGCAGCTGCGGTGTCAGTTCCGCCACGCAGCGGTAGGAACCGAACGTCTTGCCCTCGTTGTCGCGTTCGATGTGCTGGTCCACGGTGAAGGTGGCCGTGAAACTGCCGTTCGATCCGGGTGCGCGCGTGATTTCGATGTCGCGGTTCACAGTGAATTGGCAGCTCAGGATGTGTTCGTTGAACATCCCCTTGATGGTCTGTATCACCGAGGCCTTGGTGGCGTCCTTTTGGTGGAGGAAGGTTTTCATCGTCGCCGTGATGTTGGCGCAGACGGTAGCTTCGTTCTGTGTCTCGAAGCCTTGGAAGAAGTCGCTCACCACCGTGATGATGCGGTCGCGGTCTTCGGGAGTGATTTCCATGTCGCGCAGGTTGCCTTGTGCAATCGAGGCTTCCGAGGCATAGCGTCCGTCGGGGTGCGCGCTGAGGTACTGTTGGTAAGCCTCCTCGGTGCCGACGGTTTGTGCCTTGACGAAATCCAGCGAGTCAATCTTGATGTCGCAGATACGCGCCAGGCGCGGATTGGTGTAGCTGTTTTTGAAGTCGATGAAGTCGCGCACATTGTCAGACAGGACTATGGTATTCCACTTTTGGAGCATGGCCTCCAGGACTTCCAGCCGGTTGTGCACTTCGTCGGCCCGGGGGCTGTCCGGGTATTTTTCCAAAAAATCTTTGTAGTCTTGCGGGTTGTCGTTGTTTTCCAATACTTCGTAGGCCATCTGCTCTGCATCGGAGGTGCCGTTCATGAAAAAGGCCAGCGCGCCGCCGCCGCCGATGAGTACGAGTGCTACAATGATGCAGGCAATAATCAGTTTCTTTTTCTTTCCTTGCGGATTTTCTTGTGGGGCAGCTGCAGGCATGCCTTCCGTTGTTACGGTTTCTTCCATAGGTGTTTGTAAGTTTTTCAGCGTAAAAGTGCCGCAAAATTACGTATTTTATTGCTGTTGACAAGTTTTCCCGAAAAAATTGGTGTCCGTTCATGGCTCAGGAACGGCGTTTTGTCGCAGTACCCCACCGAGGAGTACAGGAGTACCCCATAGGGAATACTGGAGTATTCCGCCGGGAGTACTGGAGTACCCCTTAGGGAGCACTCGGGTATTCCTTAGGGAGTACTCGGGTATTCCGTAGGGAGTACTCGGGTATTCCGTAGGGAGTACCGGCGTATTACGTCGGGTTGTTCCTGCAAAATGGCCTTTCGGGCTTGAAACAGGCTGAAGCGTTGGGAAGAGGTCTGCTGCGGTGGCCTTGGACGACAAGGCTGGCAGGGACTTCCCAACGCTTCAGTGCGCGATAGTCAGGCTTTTGCTTTTCCTGATGGATGTAAGGGTGGTTCTAAAAATTCTGATTTATTATTCTGATATTCTGATGGTTGCTTTGCACCCTCTCGAAAGCGTCTTTTTGCAAGTAGGTTCAGTCACATAGCCCGCTATGCTCCTTCGCCTACTTACAAAAATACACTTCCGATAGGGCACAAACCTCCTCATCAGAATTATTAGAACCACCCGTAAGTTTTTAATAAGCAAAGAGCGGATATTGCTTCATCGTTTCGTTGACGCGGGCGCGAACGGCAGCGATGACGGCTTCGTTTTCGGGATCGTTGAGCACCTCTTCAATCATTCCGGCGATTTCCACCATGAGGTCCTCCTTGGCACCGCGCGTGGTGATGGCCGGCGTGCCGAGGCGGATGCCCGAGGTCTGGAAGGCGGAGCGGCTGTCGAAGGGCACCATGTTCTTGTTCACGGTGATGTCGGCAGCCACGAGTGCGTTTTCGGCCACTTTACCGGTGAGGTCGGGGTATTTGCTGCGCAGGTCAACGAGCATGGAGTGGTTGTCCGTGCCTCCGCTGACGATGGTGAAGCCGCGACGTGTGAGTTCTTCAGCCAGTTTGGCGGCGTTCTTCTTCACCTGCAGTGCGTATTCTTTGAAGGCAGGCTGGAGTGCCTCGCCGAAGGCTACGGCCTTGGCTGCGATGACGTGTTCCAGCGGGCCGCCTTGGATGCCGGGGAAGACTGCGCTGTTAAGCAGCTGGCTCATCATCTTCACAGCCCCCTTCGGTGTGGTGAGTCCCCAGGGATTTTCAAAATCCTCGCCCATCAGGATCATGCCTCCGCGCGGGCCTCGCAGCGTCTTGTGCGTGGTGGTGGTCACGATGTGGGCGTACTTCACGGGATTGTCAAGCAGTCCTGCGGCAATCAGTCCGGCGGGGTGCGCCATGTCCACCATGAAGATGGCCCCCACCTTGTCGGCAATACTGCGCATACGGGCGTAGTCCCATTCGCGGCTGTAGGCGGAGCCGCCTCCGATGATGAGTTTGGGCTTGTGCTGCAGGGCGAGCTGTTCCATCTCGTCGTAGTCCACGCGGCCTGTTTCCTTGTTGAGGTTGTAGCCAACGGGTTTGTAGAGGATGCCCGAGGTGTTGACCTTTGAGCCGTGGGAGAGGTGCCCGCCGTGGTCCAGGTTCAGTCCCATGAAAGTGTCGCCGGGTTTGAGCACGGCGAAGAACACGGCGGCGTTGGCCTGAGCTCCGGAGTGAGGCTGCACGTTGGCATAGGCTGCGCCGAAGAGCTGCTTGGCGCGTTCGATGGCCAGTGTTTCTGTCTGGTCTACCACTTGGCAGCCGCCGTAATAGCGTTTGCCGGGATATCCTTCGGCATATTTGTTGGTGAGCCATGAGCCCATGGCCTGCATCACTTGGTCGCTCACGAAGTTTTCGGAGGCAATGAGTTCGATGCCGCGCAGTTGGCGTTGGTGTTCAGCTTCGATGAGGTTGAAGATTTCGGTGTCTTTGTTCATGATTGACATCAGATTGATTGTTAAAGCAATGATTCGTTTGTTGTTGGTCGTTGAGGGGAGCGGTCATGTTTTTTTACGGAGAAGCCGAAGCGGCCTATGAAGTCGCCCAGACCGTAATAGGCTCCGTGCAGGTAGACCAGCGGGTGCGACTGGTCCAGGTGCCATTTGCCGTCCTTGTCCAGCAGGCTGTCGTCGGCCAGCACGCCCACCACGTCGGCAATGAACATGTCGTGCGAACCCAGATGGACGATTTCCTTCACCCTGCACTCGATGTTCAGCGGTGCTTCGGCCACGATGGGCGCACTGACGCACTGTGCCGGCGCGGGGGTGAGGCCCGTTTCTTCAAACTTGCGGTAGTCGCGCCCCGAGCGCACGCCGCACCAGTCGGTGGCGCGGGCCATTTCCTCCGTGGTCAGGTTGATGACAAACTCCATGGATTCCTTGATGAGGGCGTAGGAGTGGCGTTCGGGACGCACGGAGATGTAGCACATGGCCGGGTTGGTGCAAATCGTACCGGCCCAGGCCACGGTGAAGAGGTTGTAGTCAGCGGGCGAGCTGCCGCACGAAACGAGGAGTGCGGGCAGGGGGTAGATCATGGTGCCCGGCTTCCAGCTTTGTTTCATCGGTTGGCGGATGCTTGGTGAGGGGGTTATACGAGTTTGACCGTTTCGAGCGGCTGCTCTTTCTCGCAATAGTCGCATTGTATCGTGCCGTTTTCGGCATCCGACACGTGGAAACGTGTGGGCATGGGCTCGTTGTTCGTGATACATTGGGGGTTGGCACACCGGACGATGCCGGTGATGGTGCGGGGCAGCGTGACGCATTTCTTCTCCACCACTTCAAAATCGCGGATGATGCAGAGCGTCACGTTGGGTGCTACCACGCTGAGCAAGTTCAGCTCGGCATCGCTGAAGAACTTGTCGGCAATTTTGATGATGCTCTTGTTGCCCATTTTGGAGCTGGGCAGGTTGTAACCGACCATGACGGCCGACTTCTGCAGGTCGAGGTGGAGCAGGCGCACCACTTGGAAAAGTCTGTTGGAGGGGATATGGTCAATGACAGTGCCGTTTTCGATGGCAGCCACCATGAGCTCTTGACGTTTCATATATTATAAAAGGAATAAGAGGGAGGGGGGAGGTTATTGTTTTACTTCGTCGAGCGTGATGCCGAGCACGTCGCTGATGATGGCCTGCCGGGCATACAGTCCGTTGCGAGCCTGCTCGAAGTAGTAAGCGTGTGGGTCGTTGTCCACGTCATAGGCTATTTCGTTCACGCGGGGCAGCGGATGAAGTATTTTCATGTTGTCCTTCGCCTTGTGCAGCATATTGGCGCGCAGGATGTACACATCCTTCACGCGTTCGTACTCCATGAGATCCGTGAAGCGTTCGCGTTGCACACGGGTCATGTAGAGGATGTCGGCGCCGGCAATCACGTCGGCGTTGAAGTCTTCGTGTTCCTCAAAACGAATGCCATGCTCTCGACAGTACAGTTTGTACTCTTCGGGCATGGCAAGTTCTTTGGGTGCGATAAAGTGGAAGGTGGGGTTGAAGTGGCGCATGGCCATGAGCAACGAGTGTACGGTGCGACCGTATTTCAAGTCGCCTACGAGGTAGATGTTCAGGTTGTCGAGCGTGCCTTGCGTTTTGTAGATGCTGTAGAGGTCGAGCATGGTTTGCGAGGGGTGCTGGTTGGCACCGTCGCCGGCGTTGACCACGGGCACGGGCGACACTTCGCTGGCGTAGCGAGCGGCACCTTCCAGGTAGTGGCGCATCACGATGACATCGGCATAGTTGCTCACCATCATGATGGTGTCCTTGAGCGTTTCTCCCTTTGTAGAACTGGTCACCTTAGGGTCGGTAAATCCGATGACTCTGGCACCGAGGCGGTTGGCGGCTGTTTCAAAGGAGAGGCGTGTGCGTGTGGAAGGTTCAAAGAAAAGGGTGGCCACCACGCGGCCGTCCAATATCTTTCGGTTGGGGCGTTTTTCAAACTCCTGAGCCATACTGATGAGGTAGAGCAGTTTCTCCCTCGACAGGTTGGCAATCGTTACAAAACTGCGTTTTTCGGTCATAATGAGGCAACAAAATGATTGATTGTTGAAAAAGGTGGCTTATCGTTGACCGATAGGCCGGGCAAAGATAGTGCAAGGCGAGAGAAGAATGAAAAACAAAGCAGAAAGTTTTGTTTTTCTTCTTCCGAGCCGCCGCCTATATTATGAAAAGATAGTGCAAGGAATAATTTACAATTTAATATTTATAATTAGGTCTGGCGACTGTCGTGCAGGACAATGAACCGCCGCAACCATCGGCGTATCCTTCATTATAAATTGTAAATTATAAATTGCTCTCACACGATTTCGTTGAACGCAAAGGGCAGCAGGTTTTCTATGCCCGTGAGGCGGATGATGTGCCGCCTGCCGCAGAGCAACACGCGGATAGGTTTTCCCGCGCGGTTCTGCGCTTCGAGCAAGGCTTGCCGGCAAATGCCGCAGGGCGATATGGGACAGTCCGTCAGTTCGCCGTTCGTGCCGCGTGCAGCGATGGCGATGGCCTCCACCGCCGCTTCCGGGTGGCTGGAATGCGCATAGAAAAGGGCGGAGCGTTCGGCACAGGTGCCAGCTCCGAAGGCCGCGTTTTCCTGATTGCTGCCTGCTATCCGGATGTTGCCCTCCAGTTGCAGCGCGGCACCTACGTGGAAATGGGAATAAGGGGCGTAGCTGGTTTGGGTGGCCTCTTCGGCCAGTTTCACCAATGCCTGCTCGTCGGCCGGAAGCTCTTCAAGAGAAAGCAAGGCATAGGCGATGGTGAGTTCTTCGTTCTTCATGTGTAAGATAAAAAGGGCGGGAAACAGTTCCCGCCCAAAAGTACACATTTTGCATAAGATAGGCTGCGGCTCGGCAAAGAAAATGCAAATCCGCCTTTGGAATAATATGAAAAGAAATTGTACGTAAAACGCCGCTTATCACTTAGTAAAACAGGGATATGCCCACTGATACAGGCGTGAAGTCCGGCCCCCAGTCAGGGTTCAGCACCTTGCAGGGCGAATATTTGGCATATACGCCGAGCCACTTCCAGTGTACTTGCGCCATGAAGTCCACCGAAACCGGCTTTTGGTGCAGGTCTTTCGTCATCTCCTTGACCTTGTGCGTTACGGTCCGGTTGGGGTAGAACGTGTCGTCCGTCAGTTCGTAGCGCGTCTTCACCGAGGCATACGTGTTGAAGTTCAGGATGGCCGAAAGGTCCACCTTCCAGTTTCTGTCCATCTTGAAGGTGTAGCGGAAGGGAATACCGAGGCTGAAGAGCTTGATGCGCGAGAACTCCGTCTTGGAAGCGTTGTCGGGGTAGCCCGTTGTGGTGAGGATGCCGTTGTCGTCCTTCAGGAAACGGCTGTGGCCCGTCATGCGGAAGTTACGCCAACCGAAACTCATGCCGATGGAGAAGTACTGCGTCTGGCGGCTGTTGTACCAACGGTGGTTGAGCGGTTCGAAAGTCATCTCCACCGACGATGCCATGTCAATGTCCACATTGCCGGGAGCATCTACGGCATTGACAAATCCCAGATTAATGCCGCCGAAGCCCCATTTCATGGCTTTGGTACAGAATTTCTTCTTGCCCACCCGCATACCTGCTGAAGTCTGCGCCCCTTTTTTCTTGCTATCTTCCATGTGTGTGGCTATGCGCGGGCGGAAGCCGGTGTAAACAAACTGGAAGGTGCTGTCGGCCTCTTTGCCTTTGACGTAGAGGATGACCGTTTCGCCGTCGTCTTCGAGCACCACTTCTTTGGCAGACTTGACATCCACGATGGTATCGTTGACCGTGGAGGCTTGCAGCCGGCCCGTGAGGCTCAGGAGGCCGGCGAGGATAAACATTGTATATCGTTTCATGATGAGGAGTTTGAAGGGTTAAGTGGTCAGACCGAAGGTGAGCAGCTGGAAGCGGGGGCCTTGGTCCTTTTTGAAGAGGTAGGTCGGCGTGTACTTGACATAGATGCCGATGATGTCGCTGAAATGGAAAACGGCGCGGAAACTCATGCCGAACACATTGCGGTCAAAATGTTTCAGGCTGTGTTCGTACTCGCGGTTGTCCGCCTTGAACTTGTTCCGGACGAAGGGTTTGATGTGCAGTTCAGGGATGGCCGACAGGTGTATCCAGTTATTGCCAAAGGCGTGGCCGTAGGTGAGAGGGAAGCTGAAGTACGTGTCAATGAGCAGGGACTTCCGCTTGCGTGTCCCGTCGGGAAACCGCATCAAGCCCAGCCCGCCTTCGTCCTTGCACCACATGTTGCCCTTGTGCTGCTTCATCTGGTTGTCGTTGTAAGCAAAGCCGATGCTCCAGGAGTCCTTCTTGCCCGGCAGCAGCGAATGCACCTGCAGCAGTTCCACACTGATGTTCAAGCAGCTGAAGTGTTCCGTTTCGGGCACCTCCTGAAGCGGAATGCTGTAGCCCAAGGAGCAGATGAGACTGCGGAGCGTGTACTGCGCCGAGCTTTTCTTGTGCGAAGGCTGGAAGGGTAGGGCAAAGTCCCAGTTACTCGCGTGCTCCTTCACGGAAGTCAGGGCATCGGGTGAGTTGCCGATGGAATAGTTGAACTTGTAGGCGTTGTCGTCCGAGCGTCCGTACACCTGTACTTGTGTGATCGAGTCGCCGGTCGTAATCAGCACGCTGTCTGGGTGGAGCACTTTCACCACCGTGTCGTTCAGACACCGGTCTTCGGCCAGTCCCGCCAGCGGCACCAGCCCCATGACGAGGGAAAGGAGGAAATGTTTCATAGGAAAAGAAGTTATGTGGTTATGAGAAAATTTTTTGCAGTTCTTCAATGGTCGCCGTGCCTTCCATGTAGATGATGGTCAGTGTTTTGTTGTCGCCGGCTTTGGAGGGATGGAGGGCATTGTTGCGGTAGAAGATGTATCGCCGTGTCTTGCCTTGCGGTTTCAGCTGGTAAAATCCGTAATACAGATGGCCTCCGCGCAAAGAAACTTCCTTGTCGATGGCCTGCCGGGCATCGGCCTGTACCAGCCGCTCTATCCGGTCGCGCTCTGCGTTCGAGGGAGTGAGCGTCAGGCTGCGGAAGAGCGAGAGCTTGTACTGGCTGATTTTCTTGCCTTTCAGCAAAACCTCCGTGGCGTCTTTGCGTTGGCGGTATTGCCCGTTGAATACAGAGGCAATGTGCAGCCCCGTCTGTGCGCAGAGCGGCAGTGCGAGGAGCCATGCCAATAACCAAAGGATAAAACGATGTTTCATAGTGCCGTGGGGATGGGAAAAAGAGGGGGAGTCGGGTAATCAGGCTTTGTCGTGAAGTGTAGGAGAGATGGTACGGTGCCGGGGTCGTGTCGCCGGGAAGCTACTCTTCTAACGGCGTGCGCAACATATCGCCCAGTTGCTGTTCAAAGCCGCAGGTGCCGGTGGGTGCTGCCATCTCGGCCACGGATTGGTGCATGGCCGCCATCACCCTTTCGGAGTCGGTGGTCCGCACGCCGTTGATGTACGCCAGACATTGGTTCTGCTGCCGGTACGAATAGGTGAAAATGGCTGCACTTCCCATCAGCAGACAGCAGGCTGCGGCAGCTGCATAGCGCAGGGTCAGCCTCCGCAGTTGCAGTGTGCGGCTGCGGCGTGGCGTCGTCCGGCTGCGGCTCGCGTAGGCAGCCAGTCCCAGCACGGCGCGCAGCTCGTCGAAGCGGGGTGTGGCTCCTGCCGGCGAAACGGCGAAGCGTTTCAGCCATTCCTCTTCGGCTTCCGTGGTCTGCGCTTCAAAGAAACGCTCCGTCAGCCGTTCGGCCTTTTGCAGGGTATGGGGAGAGGGTTGGATAAGTTTCATGAGGATTGGTTTTGTGTGCGCCATGTATCGCGCACGGTTTGGCGTGCTCTTGAGAGTTGCATCCTTACGGCAGCCTGCTGCATACAGAAGTGGCTGGCAATTTGCTCGTAAGTGCAGCCGTCGCAGTCGCGCATTTTCATGATGTCCTGCTGGAGGGGCGTGAGCTTTTCCCGGATGATGCGTTCCACCTGCTGGTATTTCTCATCGGCGGCAGCTTGCATTTCAGCCGCGTTGTCGGCAATGGTGTCGCGCGTTTCATCAATGGGCACCGATTGTTCCGCCTGTCGTCGTCGCACCCGGTCGATGCTCAGGTTGCGTACAGTGGTGGTCATCAGTGCCGGCGCAACGTCGGGTGGCACTTCCGGGTATTTCACCCACAGCCGTACAAAGGCATCTTGCAAAGCGTCTTCCGCGTCTTCCTTGTTGCCTGTGATGAGGCGGGCCATCTGTTGCAAACCCTGGCGCATCCGTCTGAAAACCTCCGGCAGTGCATTTGTTTCGGCCGGTTTTGCCATTGTGCGTAGGTTTTGTTTATAAGGTAAACGCAAAGGAATGTGTTTTGTAACGTCTTTTTTAAGGTGAAATGTAGTTTTTTTGAAAAAAAGAGTGCGTGCATGAAGATATGCCTTGGCTGTTTGTATTTTTAGATAAGATAGGCTGCGGCTCGGAAGAGAAAAAACAAAACTGGCGTTTCGTTTTTTTTCTTCTCTCGCCTTGCACTATCTTTCGATAAGACAGGCTGCGGCTCGGAAGAGAAAAAACAAAACTGGCGTTTCGTTTTTTTTCTTCTCTCACCTTGCACTATCTTTGCCCGAGTTTTTAACGGGTGTTTATATCCCTTAACCTCAATCCTTTGCCGATGCGACCTGTTTTCTTCTTATATATAATAGGTGTGCTCCTCTGCTTTTCGGCCTGCGTTTCGGAAGATGCGCCCGATGCCGAGCCAGCGGTAGGCCGTGGCGATGTGGTCAGGGTAGGGCAGGCGTTGCCCGCCTTCAGCGTGCAGCTGTCCGATGGAAACCCAGCCGGCAATCTGCAATGCCGGGGCAAGCAAAGTGTCATCGTTTTTTTCCACACCACCTGTCCTGACTGCCGGCGCGAGCTGGCCGAGTTGCAGCAGGTATATGCCGAACGGGGCGACAGTGTTTGCTTTCTCTGCATCAGTCGGCAGCAACCGGCCGAAGAGGTGGCGTCTTATTGGCAGGAAAACAGTCTGACGCTTCCTTATTCCGCACAGCCTGACAGAGCGGTGTATAACCTTTTTGCCACAGCCTACATCCCCCGCGTTTATGTGGCGGACACGGCCACCGTGGTGCGTACCGTTTTTGTGGAGCAGATGGGAGCCGGCCAGCTGCGCGCCGCGCTCGACGAATTGAAATAAACTTTTTTACAAATCTGATAAACCATGAATTGTTTTGTTTTGAAAACGCGCCTCACGGCGATGAATTTTCTGGAGTTTGCCGTGTGGGGAGCTTACCTCACCTCGATGGGAGCCTATCTGGCTTCGCACGGCCTGGGACCTCACATCGGTTGGTTCTACGCCATACAAGGTATAGTTTCTCTCTTCATGCCCGGCCTGATAGGCATCATTGCCGACCGTTGGATCCCCGGGCAGCGGTTGCTCGGCCTGTGCCACCTGCTGGCTGGCGGCTTCATGCTTGCTGCCGCCGCTTATGCCCTCCGGGCCGGCGAGGCGGTGGAGCTGGCACCCCTCTTCAGCCTGTACACGCTGAGTGTAGCCTTCTACATGCCTACCATCGCGCTGAGCAATTCGGTGGCCTTCTGCGGGCTGACACAGGCCGGTCTGGACACTGTAAAGGCGTTCCCGCCCATCCGCGTGTTCGGCACGGTGGGGTTCATCTGTACCATGCTGGCTGTCAACTTCCTCGGATTTCAGGATAATCCTTACCAGCTCGCATTGTCCGGCGGCCTGAGCCTGGTGCTGGCGGTCTATGCCCAGACACTCCCCCCGTGTCCCGTCAGCAAAAGTGCCGGGCGCAAGTCAGTGGCCGATTCGCTCGGCCTCGATGCTTTCAGGCTGTTCAAGCAGCGGCGCATGGCGGTGTTCTTCATCTTCTCCATGTTGCTCGGCGTAAGCCTGCAAATCACCAATGGTTATGCTAACCCCTTCATCTCCGGTTTCCGGGACATTCCCGAATATGCCGGCACCTTCGGTGCGAACAATGCCAACGCCCTCATTTCCCTTTCGCAGATGAGCGAGACTCTCTGCATCCTGCTCATTCCCTTCTGTCTGAAGCATTTCGGCATCAAGCGCGTCATGATGATTTCCATGTTGGCGTGGGTGTTGCGCTTCGGCCTCTTCGGCCTGGGCGACCCGGGACCCGGCGTGTGGATGTTCGTGCTCTCGATGATAGTTTACGGCGTGGCTTTCGACTTTTTTAACATCTCGGGAGCCTTGTTCGTTGACCGGCATACGCAGCCCGAAATCCGGAGCAGTGCGCAGGGATTGTTCATGATTATGACCAATGGTTTCGGTGCTTCCATCGGTACCATCGCCGCCCAGGAAGTGGTGAACCATTTCGTCTATTTCGTTCCCGAAGCCCAACAGCTGGAAGGCTGGCGCACGTGCTGGTTCATCTTTGCCGCCTATGCCTTTATCGTTCTCGTGTTCTTCACCTTTATTTTCAAAGAGAAGGAAATAAGAAGCTGATTCCAAAAGGCCCGCCTTGCACTATCTTTAAATAAGATGGGCTGCGGCTCGGAAGAAGAAAAACAAATCTTTCAGCTTTTGTTTTTCGTTCTTCACTCGCCTTGCACTATCTTTGAATAAGATGGGCTGCGGCTCGGAAGAAGAAAAACAAATCTTTCAGCTTTGTTTTTCGTTCTTCACTCGCCTTGCACTATCTTTGCCGCGCAATAGCAATATTCATCTACCCATAACAACAAGAATACAATGGCAAAAATCATCACTGACGCAAACTATGCGGAATTATTGGAGGCTGGAACGCCTGTTGTGATTGACTTCTCCGCCACTTGGTGCGGACCTTGCAAGAAGATTTCGCCCATCATCGACGAACTGGCCGATGAGTACGAGGGCAAGGTCGTCATTGGCAAGTGCGACGTGGACGACAACGATGAACTGACTTCACGCTTCGGCATCCGCAATGTGCCTACCGTGCTCTTCATCAAAAACGGTGAGGTGGTCGACAAACATGTCGGCGCAGCACCCAAGAGCGAATTTGTTTCCAAAATCGAAGCCCTGCTCTAAAGCCGGCTTCCCACAAATTTTTACCGACGACAGCCGCTACAAGCAGTGCCAACCCCACAACCGTTGTGCTGCAACGGCTGTCGTTGTTTTGTTTCATCCCGCTGCTGCGTCTAACCCACCGCGAGCGACCGCATAGACAGCCGATGCGCACAGACCGGAGCAGCCATTCAAAAACTACATTGCTATGTCAATCGACGATGAACTCCTGGAAGACGCACAGCACGATGCTGAGGCCGTAGACTATATCCGCAAGCACTTGCCGCAGGAGTTGCAGGAACGCCTTGATGACGATCTGCTCTATTACTTCCTCGACCTCACGGTGGAATACCTGGCCGAGAGCAACATTCTCGACGCTGAGCCGGACAAAGACGGCTATGTTGACATCGACGTGGAGGCCATCGCCCAACACTTGGCCAAGAAGGCTCAGAAAGAAGGCATGGGCCAGTTTGAAACGGACGACCTCCAGGTGCTCGTGATGGTGCTGCTGGACTATGAATTGGGCGAAGCTGACGACTGACAACGTGCCGCCCCACGCATGGCTTACATAGAAAATTGCATTGACCGGGAGACGATCTTTCCCGGTCTTTTTTATGCCCAGCTTCAGCGTCCCTGCCGCCCATCTGGATGTGCTATCAGGTTGTTGGCTTGGTGCGCGCCTGAAAAGTGTCAGCCTGTGACACACAGCCAGTGTTCTCCTCGCCCATATCTGCCGACACGTTAACATATTTAACCTTTGCGGCTTGGAAAAACGGACAAATCTGTCACTGCCCTAAGGCTCGTTTTTTTCGGGCCAGGCCTTGAAGTGACAACTCGCCGTGCAGAAATCACGGCACAGGGTGTAAAATTTTTCACACTGGCTCCAGAAAATCCTGGAGTAGGCTTTGAAAATCCTGGAGTAGGCTTTGAAATTTCTAAGCCTGGCCTCGTAACGACAGAAGCTGGGACAGAAAAAAAGGAAGGGGGCTTGGTATATAGCCCTCTTCCTTTTGCTAAAGCAAATATAGGCATTGGAGCGCGAAACTCCAAATCTGCATTTTCGGAATTAACAGTCTGAATTTTTCTTAAAAACCGCTTTCCGGTCAAGGCTGGCTTTGCCTGGCACGGTGGTGTGGCGGTTTAACGGGTTACGCACACCTTCTGCGTGGCGGTGCGGCCCTGGGCGGTGGTACGTACCACATAGATGCCCTGCGTCAGCTGCCGGTCGGCGGGAACGAGTCGGCCATTGAGGTCGAACACCTGCAGGCTGTCCACAGGACCCGAAACGGCGATGCGTCCGTTCTCCACGTTGATGGCCGGAGCTTCAGGCGTGAGGCCGATGGGGCGGATGCCCACATATTGCAGGTTGGTGGGTACGGGGCAACCGTCGTTCAGCTCGTCGTTGAACGTCCATACACCGGTGGCACCGCCGTTGAGCATTTCGGCGAAGGAAGCGTTGCGCATATCCTTGAAGAGCATGGGCTCCACTTCGCAGAGCGGATTGTTGTCCAGCTCATCGTAGGGATAGGTGTTGATGTCGGAAGCGTAGTAGCAGTTGCTGATGGTCAGGTCAAGGCCGTCAACGAGGTAGAAGGGGAAGATGGGAGCCATGGCCATGGAAACCTCGGCAAACGCGCCACGGTTGTAGCAGTTGGCGATGGAGATGCTGCCGTTGAAGTTAGCTTCGATGGTGGCCATGATACCGGCGGCGAAGGTGTTGGCTGCGCCCTGGTTGTTGTAGGTGAACACGTCGCCCGAGTTGTAGCAGTCCTTGATGCTGATGGTGTTGGCCGAGGAGCAGATGATGCCGGCTGCACTCGAGTTGTTGTCACTGATTGTGCCGTTGTTGCCGCAGCGGGCAATGGTCAGGCCGTCGCAGCTGCTGGTCGAGATGATACCGGCAGTATAGCCGTATTCGCCGGAGACAGTAGCTGCGTTGAAGCAGTCGGTGATTTCAACCGTACCGCCGAGGGCTCCGGCGCAGATGCCGGCTGCATAGTAGTAATAGTCGCTCACCGATACGCTGCTCGTGGTCTGGCAACCGGAGATGGTGGAGTTGAGGGCGGTACCAGCGATGGCTGCCACGCCGTAGCCGGCATAGAAGGAGCTGTTGCTGATGGTGAGGTTCTTGACGGTGGCGTTGGAGATGATGCCGAACAGGCCGGCAAAGCCGTAAACGTCCCAATTCATGGAGATGTCGGAGATGGTGTGGCCATCGCCGTCGAACACGCCGCTGAAGGGACGGATGGCATCTGCACCCTCGCGTCCGAAGTTGTTGCCGATGGGGCGGAAGTTGGCGGCATCCTTCATGCTGAAATCGTTCGTCACGAGGAAGTAAGTGCCGCTGTAGTTGTTTTTCTCATATTCCACATTGTAGGACAGTTCGAGGATGTCCGATGCGCAAGAAATGCGGTAGGGGTCTTCGGCTGTGCCGGTGCCGCCGCTGAAGAGGATGTTCTCGTCCTTCTCGGCTTTGGCACTGAGGATGACGGAGGTGGAGTAGTTGCACCATTCGATTTGCAGGGCCGCTTTCAGGTCGCCGCGCTGGTTGGCGGCGCAGGTCACTGCCACGATTTGCTGTCCCGGGGTGCTCTCGGAGGTGGGTTCGACGGTAAAGACGGTAAAGGCAGAGGCGTTGGTGCCGCTCACGCTAATGAGGGGAAGGTCCGTGGTTTCCACGCCGGAGAAGGTGAGGGTGAACTCTTTCGTGGATTTTTCGCCCATCATGAGGGTGCCGAAGTCGAGTTCGGCCACGGAAGCCTGCAACACGACGGGGTCGCCGCTGGCATCGGTGATGCGGAAGTTGTCGATGTTGGTGATGTAGCTGTAGGAGGATTGTGAAGACAGGTCGAACGTGTCATAGTCGGCGCGTACGATGCGGATGTAGCCGCTTTCGAGGTTCACGGTGCGCTCGATGACGCGCGGCGTTTCGGTGGCGGTGAAAGAAGTGCCCACCGTGGTCCAGGACTTTCCGTCAGTGGAGCACTGGAGTATCCATGCCACTTGATACGCGCTCCAGTAGGCATTGGCGCAGAGGGTGAAGCTCACGGTGCCGATGCTGCGGGGAGTCATGAGGGTGAAGTTGGTGATTTCATTGCCCGGTTTGGTCACGCTGCCCACTTCGCCATAGATGCGCATGGAGCCTTGGCCGTCGTGGTAGTCGTCGCCGTCCGCATTGTTGCGCACGCCGTACATGTGCCATTCCAGGCCGTTGAGCGTGGCATCGATGGCTTTGCGCGGACCTTGGCTGTTGATGTCCGTGGCGAATGTTTCAAAGTCGTAAGTCCAGTCTTCAGCCTGTGCCGGCAGAGCCAGGGCCAGCAAGGCCAGGAGGATAGTGTAGAAAGGTTTCTTCATGTCGATTAGGGTTGTTTAGGTTATTTTAGGTTAGAAGTTTTGAGGATATTACATCACCTTCACGCCCATGGTCTGTCCGATTTTGACAATGACGGGCTGGTGGGTATCGAGGCTGATGGCGTTGTCGCCCTCGTGGAGTGTACGCGAGTCAAGCAGCTTGCCGCCTGCGCCGTAGATGCGCACCGTCTGTCCGGCCTGTCCGGCAGCGTCAATGTGGAGCGTGCCGTTCTGCTTGGTGATGGTGGCCGTGGGCATAGGCAGCTGCCCGTGCGTGATGCCCAGCGGGTTCTCTTCGCAGTATTCCAAACCCAGCATCCTGAAGTATTGGCCTTGTATGGTGAGCACGCCGCCGTAGGCTTGTGTTTTCGTGGCCTCGTTGTAGAGCACGGGCCATCCCATTTCGTCATAGCCCAGGAGTTCATATCCTTGCGGTTCGAGTGCCTGCGTTATTTCGCTTTCGGCCATATAGCCCAGGCGTGTGGCATTGTTCACGAGCGTGTAGGTGCTGACGAGCTGTCCTTCCTCGTTGAACATATTGTACACCAAGGGATATTCGTAGTCGTCGGTGTAATAGATGTCGTAGTAGGAGAGTTCCTCCTCCGTCATGCCCGGGTTCATGATGGCGAAGGTGGCGTTGAAGTCCTCGTACAGCTTGTCCTTCATGGCCTGTGCCACTTCAGCGCGTCCCAGTCCCCAGTCGGTGAGCATGGTGGGGAGCGTGGCGGGCACCTGGTCCTCCACTTTCACCACGAAGGACAGTTCATCGAGTTTCTTTTCGTAGTCGGGGTAATCCTTGAACTTGGTGGACTCCTGATAAATGGTGAGCATGACCTTGGCTTTTCCCGTATTCTTGCCTTTGAACCAGGCCCCGCCGTCCTGCACCACGGTGGCATCGGACGAGGTAAATTCGATGGCAATGCGCGGATGGTTGGCCAGGTAGTCCAATATGGGCTGAGAGAAGGATTTGATGAACATGTGGTTCTGTGTCCCGACAGGCACACATACGGTGTCGGCCACCAGTTCGGTGGTCTGTGCTTGAAGCTCGAGGGGCAGGCAGGTGGCAGCCGGCAGGAGCAGGGCAAGTAAAGAATGTTTCATAGGAGAATGTGGTTTGTTGTGTTGTAAATGGATATTCGTAATAGTAATGTTGACCGTTTGCTTTTCGGAAGGCAGGCGCCAGCATCGGCAGACTTTGTGATCCAGTGTGCAATCAGGTCTTTTTGTAATTATCGATAGGTTTGAATGCTCAAAAAGTAAGGAATTTTTGGTTTGCGATTGCAAATGTATATAATCAAGTGAGATATGCGGTATGGATGATTACATTTTTTAGTATTTTGTGTTGAAAAAGACTGTACAGGACCACGATGACAGCCATTTGTCTGCTATTTTCGCCGTTCGGTCGGCAAAATGAGCATATGCATGAGGCTGCCTCGGAAGCCACAGCAGCCTGTCTGTGAAAAGGGAAAGCAGCTGTTCTCTTTCCTGAAATAGGGCAATGAGAATGGTTCCTTTCGGTTTTGTTTGCTGACAAAAGCAGAGAAGTCTCTGGCTGAATGTATAAATCATTAAATTAAAGCCTGTTTTTTGTGGATGATTTTCAGGAATTGTAAGGGGATGCCTTACAAAATGTCATTCGGAGGAGAGGATGCTATGTGGCAGTATGTGAACAAAAAATCCTAAATTAGCGCGCCGATAACCCATAATCAGTACAACGCATGACCAGCAACATCAAAATACGAAAAGGTGCGTTCAAACCGGGGCTTGCCTTGGAACACGCTTCCGTGGTGGCCGGCTTCCCCTCACCGGCCGACGATTACCAACACGAAACGCTCGATTTCAACCGCGATTACATCTACCATCCCGAAGCATCGTTCTATGGCGATGTGGAAGGCGATTCCATGAAGGATGCGGGCATACTGAACGGCGACCGCGTCATCATTGACCGCGCCGTCGAGCCTCACGACGGTTCTATCGTGGTGGCTTTCTGGAACGGCGAGTTCACCATGAAGTATCTTGACCTGACCCACAAGAAGGAGGGCTACATCGAACTGAGGCCGGCCAACAAGGACTATCCCGTGTTCAAGGTGGAGGCGGGCGACAACTTCGAGGTGTGGGGCGTGGTCATTCATCTCATCAGGACTTTTGTTTAATTCATCATGGGATATTCATCATGGGATAATCATCACGGGGCATTCGTGTCATTCGCTCCCGATGGGGGTACACACACCTATTTATATATATGTACGGCATTATTGACTGCGACAACTGCTATGTGAGTTGCGAAAGGGTTTTCCGTCCGGATCTGGAGGGAAAACCCGTGGTGGTGCTGTCGAACAACGACGGCTGCGTGGTGGCGCGGAGCAACGAGGCCAAGGCACTGGGCATCAAGGCCGGCACGCCCTATTTCCGGCTGGGACAGCTTTTCCCGCAGGCCAAAATTGCCGTGTTCTCGTCCAACTATGAGCTTTACGGTGAAATGACTTCGCGCGTGGTGTCCATCATCCGGGCCGAGGCTCCGGCGTATTTCCGGTATTCCATTGACGAGTGTTTCGTCTGTTTCCGCGGGATGGAGGGCACGGACTATAAGGCGTGGGGCGAAAGGCTGCACCGGAAAATCAGGCAATGGACGGGTATGCCCGTGAGCATCGGGCTGGGTCCCAACAAGACGGTGGCCAAGGTGGCCAGCCACTTCGCCAAGAAATTCCCGGGCTACCGGCATTGCTGCCTTATCGACACGGAGGAGAAACGCCGCCGGGCCTTACAGCTCTATCCCGTGGAGGAGGTGTGGGGCATCGGCCGGAAATATGCGGCCAAGCTGTGGGGGCTGGGCGTGAAGACAGCCTACGACTTTGCCGAACGGCCCGAGGAGTGGGTGAGGGCGGTGTTCCGCAACGTGGTGGTTTACCGCACGTGGGCCGAGCTTAACGGCCACGACTGCGTGCCCAACGAGGAGTTTGCCAAGAAGAAAAGCATCTGCACCAGCCGCAGTTTCAACGGGATGGTGTGCGACGTGGAAACGCTGGGCACGCACGTGGCCAACTTCGCCGCCCGGTGTGCGGAGAAGTTGCGGGCACAGCAAACGGTGGCCTCGACGGTGGGCGTCTTTCTGCAAACCAATGCTTTCCGCGAGGACCTGCCCCAGTATTGGAACTTTGCCGAGGAACGGCTGCTCACGCCGACAAACGCCACGCTGTCAGTGGTGCAAGCGGCCAAGGCGGCACTGCGGCAGATTTTCAGGCCGGGGTTTCATTACAAGAAAGCCGGTGTCATCGTGCTGAACGTGACACCGGACAATCCCATCCAGTTCGACCTTTTCGAGATGACCCCGGAGCGGTACAGCCGGCTGAGGGCTCTCGATGAGGCTTTGGACCGCGTCAACCGTCTCTATGGCTCGGAAACCCTCGTCGTCGGCGCGCAGCAATATACGGTGCAGGGCGGAAAAGCGGCTGTCTTCGCCGATGCCGTGAAGCATGATTTCAAAAGCCCCAACCCCACGACGCGCTGGTGCGACGTGTTGAAGCTGAAATAAGGTTATGAGGGATAAGGTTATGAGGTTATAAGGGATGAGGTTATAAAGTAACTAACTGAGTGGAGGATCATGTATCCCTTTCTAATAGTAACATTATAACATTATAACCTCATAACCTCATAACCTCATAACCTTATACTTTCCCCTCCATCACCGCCAGCACCTCGTCGATCATGGCTTGGGGCAGCGCAAAGCGCCGGTCGTCCTGCGATGAGGTGATGGCCGTCAGGAAATGGGGCCATTCCTCGTGGTACACCTCCTTCATGTGGAGGTTCATCCGATGGGCGTGGGAAAAGGAATAGGTGATGTTTGCCAGCCGGTCGGCCAGTTTCACGAAGGGCGCATAGGTCGTTTGCCTGATGCCTTGATAGTATCTTTCATCAGCGCGTTCCGCCCTGGTGCGTCCTTTCTCGTTGGTCAGGGCGTAGACAATTTCGGCGGCGGTCAGCGCGCCGTCATCGTCCATCCACCGCAGTGCAGTGCGTTTCACGTCGTTGTACGATAGCCGAGCGTCCTCTATGCTGTCGTGGTAGAAAGCCCCGAAGAAGAGCGGCAGGATGTCCGCCTCTGAGGCGCACACGGCGTGTCCGAAGCGGTGCACCGCGTCGGCCACCATGTCAAGGTGGTAGCCGTAGGGGCGCGTTTTGTCATACATCTGGTTTACGCTGTCGTGCAGGCTGTGTGCGCTTTCGCGTATCTGGGCAATCGCTGCCGCGTGGTGTTCCACCCACTGTTCAAACGTAGTTCTGTTCATCTTTTTGGCTTGTAAGAAGGTTGTGTTTCACAATTATTTTTCCACTGCCCCACAATGAGGGTGCAATGATACGCATTTCCCGGGACTAGGCAAGGCTGCCGGGGCATTTCCGGCGTGGGAAATGACATCAAAAAAAGCTATGCCGCTTTGTACGACATAGCTTCTGGAAAGTAGGTGTGGGCAAAGATGGATTCGAACCACCGAAGGCGTAAGCCAGCAGATTTACAGTCTGCCCCATTTGGCCACTCTGGTATTTGCCCTTATTGCTGTTTTGCGGTGCAAATGTAGGTCTTATTTCTGTAACTTCCAAGCGTAGTCCACCATTTTTATGGCCGTAAGTGCAAATTCGTTGCCTTTGTTGCCCAATTTGCCCCCGGCTCTTTCTTCAGCCTGCTCGGGATTGTTGACGGTGAGGAGTCCGAAGATGACGGGAATGTCGCCGTGTGCATTCAGCTCGGTGATGCCTTGGGTGACGCCTTGGCAGATGTAGTCGAAGTGGGGCGTATCGCCTCGTATCACGCAGCCGAGGATGATGATGCCGTTCACGTGTCCAAACTTGGCCAGTTGGGCGGCGGCATAGATGAGTTCAAAACTGCCAGGCACGCGCTTGACGGTGATGTTTTGCATGGGAACCCCATTCTTTTCCAGTTCCTCGATGGTGCCTGCCAGAAGTTTGTCGGTGATGGACTGGTTCCACTCTGTTACGATGATGCCGAAGCGCATTTCGCTGGCATCGGGTATGGGCAGGGTCTGGTCGGCGGTGTAGGAATAGGTGGATGTGGACATGGTCGTTGGGGGAGAGGAAGGTGAGAAAACATGAAGGGGTGTTCTGTAAATCAGGTTTTAAAGAATACCCCATGAGTGTACTCATATATTCCGGCTGTCTTCTGCTCAGCTCGGCCTAATTTATAGAACACCCCTAAATAAAGACGGTGTTATTATTTGCTCAACTTTTCAATGTATTTGTCAATCATGGCACTGAGCATCATGCCGTTTTGCTGCTGCTGGACGCAGAGCGGGGCAGAGGGATAGTCGCTCTTGATTTGCTGGTAGATGGCCAGTGCCTCATCGTTTTTCTTCTGGCTTTCGAGGATGATGCCGGCCTGGAAGAGGTATTCAGCGCAGAGGGCGGGCACATCGGTAGCCTTGGCGGCCTTCTTGAAAGTTTCTACCGCCTTGTCGGCCTGCTTGTCGGCGGCATAGCAGTTAGCCAGAGCGAAAAGAGCTTGTGCTGAAACGGTGTTGTCGCCTTTGGTGTCAAAGTCTTCAAGGTATTTGATGGCTTCCTTGGTCTTGCCCGTCTGGTAGTAGCAAAGTCCGGCTTCGTATTTGGCCAGGTTGCCGGCATCGGTCGAGCCGTACTGGTCGGCAATTTTCAGGAGTCCCATGGTCTTGCCTTCGCCCTTGAGTGCCTTTTCGTAGTCCTGGGCCATGACATATTGCTGCATGACGATGCCCAGCATTTCCTGTGCTTTGTTTTCGCGGGGCTTGGAGTAGCCGTAGATGTAGGCCAATGTGCCGCCCACCACTACTACCACTGCGATGCAGGCTGTGATGATTTGTTTTTTGTACTTGATGACGAAAGCTTCGGAACGCGCCAAAGTTTCATTCACGTCGAGTGCTTGGTTGTTGGTTTGTTTGCTCATATTTTCAGTATGCTTGTTTCGTGGTTTGGCAGCCTGCCCGGAAGGCAGGTTGATAGGTTGTTGTTTGGTCTTTTGTCGGGAAGGAATGGCACAGCCGCACTGGGGCTGCGAAAATTGCAGCGCAAAAGTACAACTTTTCGTTTATGAAAGTGATTTCGCTCTTCATTTTTTTCAATTTCTTTGGGGTTTGCTCTCATTCCTGCGTACTTTTGTCGGTGAAATATGATACTAAAGCGTCTTTCTATACTGAATTACAGAAATCTCCGTGCTGCTGATTTGCAGTTTTCGCCCCATGTGAATTGTCTGGTCGGAAGCAACGGCATGGGCAAGTCGAACGTGCTTGATGCTATCCACTACCTGGCGTTTTGCCGGGGCTTTGCCAGTGCTCAAGACGGGATGAATGTACACCACGAGGCCGACTGTTTCCTGCTCGAGGGAAATTTCGAGCGCGAAACCAGTGTGCCCATGCAAGTGTGTTGCGCCCTGAAGCGCGGCTCGCGCAAGCGGTTGAAGGTGGACGGAAAGGATGTGAAGCGATTGTCGGAACACATCGGCCGCATTCCGCTTGTCATGATTGCGCCCACCGACTCCGAACTGATCACGGGCGGCAGCGAGTCGCGCCGCCATTTCATGGACGTGGTCATCATGCAATATAATCCCTCGTACTTGGAGGCGTTGATGCGCTACGAACGGGCTTTGAAGCAAAGGAACGTGTTGCTGAAGCAGGAGGATGCCCCCGATGACGGCGTGATGGAGGTGCTGGAGGAGATGATGTCGGACGCTGCCGCCGTCATTTGCCGGGAGCGCAGCGCGTTTGTCGCCGAGTTCCAGCCGCTGTTCGGCGACTTGTACGGACGGCTGTCGGGCCAGGAGGGCGAAGTGGTGGAAATCACTTACGAAAGTCATTCGTCAAGGGGCGAGCTGAAACCTCAGCTGGCCGGCTGGCGCGAACGCGAACGGATCGTGGGCTATACGCTGCACGGCCCGCACAAGGACGACTTGCTGTTCACGCTGGGCGGCTACGGCGTGAAGCGCGAGGCTTCGCAGGGACAACAAAAAACATTTTTCATTGCCCTGAAACTGGCGCAGTACACTTTCTTGAAGCAAAAGGGGGAGCAGCGTGCGCCGCTGTTGCTGCTCGATGACATTTTCGACAAGCTTGACGTTCACCGGGTGGCCAACATCGTGCAGTACGTATCATCGGCAGATTTCGGCCAGATATTCATCACGGACACGAGCCGTGACCACCTGAACGGCATCCTTGCATCAACGAAGCGGAGTTTCAAACTGTTTGAAGTGGAAAACGGCGAAGTACGCAGTTTGGAGTTTACATAGCGGAACGACAGTTCTCTAAGTGCTCGAATGACAATAGTTCTGTACATTATTCTGTTTTATTCTCTCTTCTTTTATAAAACGAAAAAAATCCGCCTGTCGGATTTTGGCAGGCGGATTGATGGTTGGGATAATCGGTCAGGATTTATTCTTTTGCAGGAGCTTTCTTGGCGGCAGCTTTTTTGGTTGCCGGTTTTTTTGCTGCTGCTTTTTTGGCAGGTGTTTCTCCGCCTTCCTTCTTCTCCAACCGTGCGAGCATGTTCTGGAGCTTGGAAATTTCCTTGTTCTTGAGTTCCAACTCGTCGCCCTGGTTCTTGATGGTGGTGAGGAGGGAGTTGAGTTCTTCGTTGTCGATGTCGAGCGGATAGCGGTCGTTGACGCGGGTGATGAAGTCGCCGAGGATGTTCATGTAGTTGGTGAAAGCATCGTAGGGCGAATCATAAATTCCGCGATAGCCTCCGTAGCTGTTGGGCTTGGTGGACATGAAGCGGAGGTTGTTGGATGCCTGGAGGTAGTCGAAGTCCTGCATCAGACGGCGGTCACGGCAAATGCGTACGCGGTCGGCAATGGAGTAGAGTTTTTCGATGGCTTCGCGTTGCATGACGTTGCCCAACCACGGCGACATATCGCGCTCTTCGTCAACCCATGAGGTGGGGTAGCTCACGGTGAGTTCGCCGGCAGGCTTCACCTTGGAGCAGATTTCCGAAGGTGTGCTGAAGGTGATGCCTCTTTCCTGGAATTGTGCCGGAAGGGCTTTCATGAATTCGAGGATGTTTGACGAAAGCGGCTGGAAGATGCCCAATGCGCAGAGCTCCATGAAGATGTTGATGACTTGTTCTTCTTCGGGGAGGTTGGCAATCCAGTTGGCGTATGTGTCGGCAAACAGGGGATATTCGCTCCAGGAGGAATCGTTGAAACGGTAGGAAATGTCCTCAGAGAGTGAATGGTCGCGAAGGAGGAGCTTGAGGCGCGGGTCGCGGTTGCAGCTGTAAACGAAATGCGGACTCTTCCATCCCAACACGTGTTTGGCTCCTTCGGCCAGCATTCCCTTGAATCCCATGGAGGCAACGAGTTCGCCGATTTCGTCGGAGTAGACGAGGCAGGAGTTGCGGAAGATTTTGGGCTCTTGTCCGAAGAGGGCTTTTACCTTGGCGCAGAGGCGTTTTACCTCGTCGCGGAAGGTTTCCTCGTTCTTGAGGGAAGAGAAGCCGTGGGAATAGGGCTCGGCGAGAAACTCTACACTGCCGGTTTCGTTGAGCTGCTGGAGGAGTTCGATGACTTGGGGCGCGTGGTTTTCGAGTTGCTCAATGGCGCAGCCGGAGAGCGAGAAGGCGCATTTGAAGTAGCCGGGATTGGCTTTTGCCATCTCTATGAGGGCTTCAAGTGCGGGAACGTAGGAGCGTTCGGCTGTTTCACTGATGGAGCGCGCGTTTTCGTAATCATCGTAGTAATAGTGGTCCGTGCCGATGTCGAAGAAACGGTAACGCTTCAGGTGGATGTTTTGGTGTATCTCGAAATATAGACAGACTGTTTTCATGATGAATGGTTGATTTGTTGGGTTTATGGGCTTCTTTGCCTTGGCGGCTTGCTTTAAGCCGGGCTTGAAGTCTGGCTGGCTGTTAATGAATAAGCTGGCTGTAGACGTCGTAGATGCGTTTGCCTACTTTTTCCCAGGTGATTTGGTCAACTTCGTTCTTACCTTCTACTTTCAGATATTCATGGAGTGACTCGTTGGTGCAAAGTGAATACATGGCATCTGCCATGGCGTAGATGTCCCAGTAGTCGGTTTTGATACATTTGTCGAGGATTTCGGCGCAACCGCTCTGTTTGGAGATGATGGAAGGAACGCCACATTGCATGGCTTCGAGGGGCGAGATGCCGAAGGGCTCGCTGACGGAGGGCATGACGTAGACATCGGAATCGGCAAAGGCTTCGTAAACCTGCTTGCCGCGCATGAAGCCGGGGAAGTGGAAACGGTCGGCTATGCCGCGTGCGGCTGCCATGTTGATCATGTCGTTCATCATGTCGCCCGAGCCGGCCATACAGAAGCGGATGTTGCGTGTGCGCTGCAACACGAGTGCGGCGGCTTCAACGAAGTACTCCGGACCTTTTTGCATGGTGATGCGTCCCAGGAATGTGACCACTTTTTCCTTCCGGTTTGTACGGGCTTTGCGCCGTTCGGCTACCATGTCAAGGATGTCCTGCGAGAGGGGGTACACGGCATTGTGCATGGTAATACATTTTGCCGGATCTTGGTGGTAGTGGTTGATGACGGTTTGCCGGGTGAGTTCAGACACACACATGATGCAGTCGGCATGATCCATTCCGTCTTTCTCGATGCCATAGACTGTGGGGTTGACATGTCCGCGTGAGCGGTCGAAGTCGGTGGCGTGGACGTGGATGACCAGAGGTTTCCCGCTGACGTTCTTGGCGTGGATGCCTGCAGGATAGGTAAGCCAGTCGTGGGCATGGATGATGTCGAATTGCTGTTGGCGTGCAATGACACCGGCCACGATGGAGTAGTTGTTGATTTCGTCCTGAAGGTTTTCGGGGTAGCGTCCTGAGAATTCGATGCAGCCGAGGTCGTCTGTGAGGCGATAGTTGAAGTCTGCATAGATATGGTCGCGGAGGTCGAAGTAGAGCTGGGGATCCATTTTGGAACCTATGCGCTCTTTTACGTAATCGTAGTTGACATCACGCCAAACGACCGGTGTTTCGCTCAAGCCAATAATGTTCATGAAACTTTTGTCTTCATCGCCCCAAGGCTTGGGAAGACAAAATGTGATGTGCATATCGGGTTGTGCGGCCAAGCCTTTGGTGATGCCGTAACTGGCAGTTCCGAGTCCCCCCAGGATGTGAGGCGGGAACTCCCAACCGAACATTAGAACTTTCATAAAGTGTCGATTTTAAGGGGTGTGTATGCGGAGGTGTTCAGTTCTCCGCATACAACTTATTCCATGGCATTATTATATTTTTCAAGCAGACGGAGTGCGCGTAGGATACCGCTCACGTTCATGGCAAAGGACATGGCGCCTCGACCGTGGAAGGGCGGGTTACCGTCGAAGAGTTCGGGTATTGTTCCGATGCAGTGGTAGAAAAGTTCTTCCTCGAAACCGATGAGTTGGCGTTCGATGTAGTTCACGCCGCTCATGCGGTAGACACGAAGGTAGGCTTCGAGATAGAAACCGGTGAGCCAAGGCCAGGCTGTTCCCTGATGGTAGGCCAGGTCGCGTTGGTACTGTTGGCCTACGTACATCGGGGTGTAGCCGCCGCTCTTGGGCGATAGGGAACGGATGCCTTTGGGGGTTACGAGTTCCTTTGTGCAGATGTCGAGCACGGACTTGCGCTCTTTCATGTCGAGCGGGGAGAAGTCGAGGGCTATGGCAAAGAGCTGGTTCGGACGGACGCTCCAATCCATCATGTGTCCGTCTACGTAGTCGAGCAGATAGCCGTATTCATTGAGGAATACTTCCTTGAAGGATTTGGCAACTTTTTCTGCTTCTTCACCGGCCTTGTGGGCGAGCGCCGAGTTTTCGGGAGCTTCGTTTTCGGAGAGCAACTGTTCGAAGAACTTGAGGGCGTTGTACCACAGGGCATTGAATTCTACGATGTAGCCGGATCGGGGAACGATGGGCCTTCCGTTTGACTGGGAGTTCATCCAAGTGATGCCCTGATCGCGTCCGTTGGCATATACCAGCCCGTTTTCATGGATGAACAGGTTGGGGTGTTTGCCACTTTGGATAAAAGCCATGATGTCCTTGAGCAACTGCCCGTATTTTTCATAGCAGGCCTGACGTGAAGCGTGTTTGGCATATTGCTGGATGGTCCATACGGCCCAAAGAAGTGTGTCTGGTTGCTCCATTTCATAGATGCCGACAGACATGGGCTCTTTGCGGATGAAGTTGTAGATGGCTTTCGTCGCGGTGGCCATGTATTTTTCAAAGCGTTCGTCTTCGCCGATAGCCAGTGTGAGGCCGGGCATAGAGATAAACGTGTCGCGGGCACGGGGCTTGAACCAGGGATAACCGGCAAGGATGTATGTTTCGCCGTCTTTGTTCACGCGGTATTGGTGAGCTGCGTTTACCAGACAGTGGTAGAAGCTGTCACGGTGGTCAAGGCGGGGTATTTCTTTTTCAACAAAATCCTTGGTGCTCTTCGGCTCGGAGGGTTCGACACCTGCACTGAAAATGATGCTTTCGCCTTTCTTGATGGACATTTCAAAGTAGCCGGGAACGAGCAGGTCTTCAGTGGCGTTGTAGCCGCGTTCGCGTTCTTTGGGGTAATCAATTCCCCTGTACCAGTCGGGGCAGTAGTTCCATTCGGCTTTCTTGCTCAGCTGCATGTACAGGTCTGGATAGCCCTGATACAGACACATCTTGATTCCGTTTTTCACCTCTTCGTAGCTACGGTTGGCCACGCCGTTTTCATGTGTCCACTGCCTTACACTGCGGAAGGCCAGGAAGGGACGCAGACGGAGGGTGGTGGCGGAGTGGGCATCAAGCAATGTGTAACGGATATGGATGCGATGGACGGAACGCTCAAAAATGATTTCCTTCTTCAGTAATACGCCACCGACGCGGTAGGTCCAGGTGGGAACTTGTTCCCATTCAAAACTCACGATGTACTTGTGCCCCTTGGGGCTGTAATTCTCTCCTTGGTACTTGTGCAGGCCAAGGTTGAATTCCGCTCCATGCTGGATTATGGTTTCATCAAGCGAGGAAAGGAGAACATGGTTCTCATCATCCAGTTCAGGAATTGGAATTACGAGCAGTCCATCGTACTTTCGGATATTGCACCCTACGAGGGTTGTTGAGCAATACGCTCCTGACCGGTTCGTTATGAGCATCTCCTTATACAAGGAGTCTTGCAGGTTGGTCATTTGCGCTTTGTCAAATCTTAGGTAGCACATGGTTCTTATGATTTAAAGGTTGTAGTTTTAAGGTGGTAGGAACAAGGCTTGTTCCGGTAAGTTGTTAGGTTGTATTTGTTGACTTTTGAATTGAACGGCCAACACATACAGGTGCTTGACAGGTGTGTGCGCGTTGACTTTCTTTGCGCATTTTTAGTACTTCAGTTGGGATATTGCAAGCTATAGTTTGCAGTGTGGGCTTCAAATCGGCTCTCAAAAGTAGAAAAATCCGTTTGGCAAAAAAAGTTTTTTAGTAAAAAAATGATTTCAGACTGGATTTTTTGTGGATTGCCAATGAAAAAAAAGGTTTTTCGTGAAAATACTCGGCTGTTTTGTCTTTATATCCAATGAAATGCCTGTTGTCGGGATGATGTGAAGGTGGGTTTTACGGGATGAGAAAATCAATCTCTTCGGGGAGAATGCTAATGTCCAGGGCTTTGACTTGATGGTGGTAAACACGGCCGTCAATGCTCAACAAAGCACGGCTGGTTTTGTTGAAGGCTAAATGCTTGGTGCGCCAAACCCTGACTCCACGATGGCTCAGGAACCGTCCGGTGAAGAGAAGCCACAGGCCATGGAACAGGTGCAGCAGTTGTGGTTTGGAAACCAACGTGATGTCCAGCATTCCATTGTATGGCACGGCACTGGGGGTCTGCCCGTAGCCATGGGCAGAACCGATGCAGATGCTCATCGCCTGGCTTTCAACGTGTTCGCCGCTCATGTTAAAGGAAAACCTGAAGTTGGTGCGTTGAAATAGCAGCAGCAGTGCTGAGATAAAATAGGATAGGGTTTTCAGCCCGAACAGACTGCTTGTCTTGCGCTTCAGGTTGGTGATGGAAGAGGCTATGCCCAAGTTCACACAATTCAGGAAGTGGAGGGTTTCGCTTTCGCCTTCTTTCGGTTTCACAAGGATGGTGCCCACATCCACCTTGCGGGTGCGGCGGTGAAGAAGGGAGTTGATGGTTGATTTGTAATCGTCGGCTGAGAAGCCCCAATACTTGGCAAAATCATTGCCGAAACCGTTAGGGATAACGCCGATGGCCGGGTGTCTGCCGGTGGGGGATTCGGATTGCATGATACCGCAAAGCGCATGATTGAGGGCGGCATCGCCACCCACCACGATGATTGTGCCATAACCGGCGCGTGTCATCATGGAGGCCAGACGCTCCACGGATCCGGCCCCTTCGCTTTGCACATAGTCAAAAGCCACTCCCTGCCACTCCATATAGTGGCGGATCTTCTTCCAGCGCTTGTGGGTGCGTGGTGACCCTTCCTTGGGGCAGTAGATAACCCCCCATGATTTTGTCGGCATGAGCAGAAAGTTATAAGAGCGTGAACCGGGCTGCTTCTTCCGGTTTCATCCAGTGAATTTCTATCCCTCTGCGCTCCATTCCCCGAAACCATGTCATTTGGCGTTTGGCAAATTGGTGGATGGCTATTTCCAGCTTGGTAAACATCTCATCGAAGCTAAGTTTACCGATAGCGTGGAGCGTGAGGTATTTGTATTCCAGACCGTAGTAAATCAGGTCATCGGGTGATATGCCTTCATCCAGCAAATTTTTCACTTCGTCCACCATTCCTTCTTCAAGTCGTTGGCGCAGGCGTTGGGAAATACGTTGTCTTCTCGTTTCCCTGTCTATTTCGATACCGATGGTGTAGGAAGAGAGGGTGGGGAAGGGACGGTCGTCCACAGGCGTGTGCTGGTAGTATGTGGCAATTTCAATGGCACGTATCGCTCGTGCAGGTGTGTCCACATCGGTCGTGTTGTGGAGGGTCTTGAATTGCTTAAGGATGTCGGTTAGTTCTTCCAGCGTTTTGTTGCTGAGTTCCTTTCGCAGCGTGGGGTTTTGCGGCACAGGCGAGAGGCGGTAGCTGCGGAGAATGCTTTCCAGATACAGTCCGGTCCCACCGCATACGATTACATTCTTTCCGCGAGCCTTGATATCTTGGTAAGCCTGAAGAAAATCGCGTTGGTATTCGTACACATTGTATTTAGTCCCGGGCTCTGCAATGTCAATGAGGTGGTAGCGAATGTTTTTTCCGTCAACGAAATAGTCTTCCAAATCCTTTCCTGTTCCCAAATCCATCCGGCGGTACACCTGCCGGCTGTCAGCACTGATGATTTCAGCATCGATACGTGCTGCCATAGTTGCAGCAACCTTCGTCTTGCCCGATGCCGTGGGGCCAAGTATGGTAATGATGTCAGGTGATACAGACATGATGAAATGGTAGGGAGGAATAAAAGGAAATGTGGCTTGTCCGTTCTGCCGGAGAGCAGTTGGTTGTGTTTCGGTGATGTGGCTTCTTGGAAGGCAACATTCGGAAACGAAAGCCGCTGCAACACCTTTTTAGCGGTATTGCAGCGGCCATGTACATTTAGCGATACAGAAATCTTACGCTACAATGTGCTGATTAGGCGTTAACCTTAGCCATGTGAGCGATGAGCTCGAGCACCTTGTTAGAGTAACCGATTTCGTTGTCGTACCAAGAAACGACCTTAACGAAAGTGTCGGTCAGTGCGATACCAGCCTTGGCGTCGAAGATAGAAGTGCGGGTGTCGCCGAGGAAATCGCTCGAAACGACAGCGTCTTCAGTGTAGCCGAGTACACCCTTCAGTTCACCTTCAGAAGCTTCCTTCATGGCTGCGCAGATTTCAGCGTAGCTTGCGGGCTTGGCGAGGTTTACAGTGAGGTCAACTACAGAAACGTCAAGAGTGGGAACACGCATTGACATACCAGTCAATTTGCCGTTGAGTTCGGGGATAACCTTACCAACAGCCTTGGCAGCACCCGTAGAAGAGGGGATGATGTTGCCGCTGGCAGCACGGCCACCGCGCCAGTCCTTCATAGAGGGACCGTCAACGGTCTTCTGAGTAGCGGTAGTAGAGTGAACGGTGGTCATCAAACCATCGGTGATGCCGAACTTGTCGTTGAGGACTTTGGCGATAGGAGCCAAGCAGTTGGTGGTGCAGGAAGCGTTGGAAACGAACTGCGTGCCCTTCACATACTTGTCAAAGTTTACGCCGCAAACGAACATAGGGGTGTCGTCCTTGGAGGGAGCAGACATAACTACGTACTTTGCACCAGCTTCGATGTGAGCCTGAGCCTTTTCCTTGGTCAGGAAGAGACCTGTAGATTCTACTACATATTCAGCACCTACAGCATCCCACTTCAGGTCAGCCGGGTTGCGTTCAGCAGTAACACGGATATGGTTGCCGTTTACGATGAGCTCGCTCTTTTCAACGTCAGCTTCGATTGTGCCGTCGAAAGCACCGTGCATCGTGTCATACTTCAGCATATATGCCAAGTAATCTACGGGGCAGAGGTCGTTGATACCTACAATCTGGATGTCGTTGCGAGTTTGAGCTGCACGGAATACGAAACGGCCGATACGACCGAAACCGTTAATACCTACTTTAATCATGAT
>CAMBHR010000015.1:0-42595 GCA_945867195.1 uncultured bacterium
TTCGCAGCCGGTGTGAAAACCTTCGCAGCCGGTGTGAAAACCTTCGCAGCCGGTGCCGTCATTCCGTCACGGCGAAGTGGCACGTCAACGCCCCGTTTAGAAAAAATGGCTGTCCGGTAAAAGTTCAAGAATGCCGAAAACATTGAATCCTCAGCAAGTTAAGCCCCAAGGCCGTCAGCCATATAAAAGAGAGCATGAAATGCTTCTCCCACAAGTCAAGGAGTTGCCTCCCACAAGTCCTGGACTTGTTTTGTCTACTCCAGGAGTTGTTTTGTCTACCCAAGGACTTGTGCGAAATAGTCGGCTACTTGTGAAGAATACTTCACGCCGCGTCCGGCTGGGCCGACGAAGCGGAATAATCACGCTGAAAAATGCGCTAATCTGTTTGGTGAAGGCTCTCTTTACGCGCACGTATATACGTTTTTTATTTCCCGGAAAAAGTATTCACCCATTCACACAGTGCTCGTTTTCTTCTGATTTACAAGGGTATCGAGTGTGAAGGCTTTGATTTCAAAGTGTTCACATGGGCAGCAAAGCATTCACACGGGCGGTGAACGCTTGTGAAGGGTGGAAAGCATAAGCCTTCACACCGGAAAACCACCCGAAAAATCAGCAGATAAACGCGGTAAAAATGCCACAGTGGAGGTGAACACTTGAAAATCCAAGCCTTCACACTCGAAACCGTTGAAAATCAGACAGAAACGCACTCTGTGTGAAGGAGTGAACACTTTTTTAGCGGATAATAATGCGTATAGGACAGCATTATTTGGAAAATACAAAGCCCGGAGCCGTGAAAAACCTTGGCACAGTTTGTCCCACATAGGTGCAACATGTTCATGTGAACGAAGGATTGGGCCATTAGACAGCTGGGACGTGTGTCGTGGATTGACACAAATGGGCACACAGAACGCATTGGTTCGACGAAAAGCGCAAAATCAGGGGCATGACAGGATAAGGCGACAGCCCCCGGCTACACCCATGGGCTTCGCACATTGAAAAAGCCACCGGAAGAAGCGGAGTCTTCCGGTGGCTTGTTAAGCTAAATTCAAGCAAGGGGTTGCTTATTCATCCTCCAGGGCATCCCACATGGAATTGTCGTATCCCTTTTTGTTGGACAATTCCTGAAAGTTATTTCCGGCTTTTTCTCTGTAAACGCCCATGCTATCTGCCAAGGGAAAGGAAAGGTTCAGCCAAAGGGAATGACTGGCAGGAGAAATATATGTTCTTTTCATTATGGTATTATTTAGAAATTATCGGATGTTTTGAGCACTGACGTAACATTTCACACCGTTCACGATGTAGAGGCCGGGCTGGGTGATGCGTGTCATGCGGCGGCCCTGCAAGTCGTAGATGACGGCGTTTTCGGGAATGCGTCCCTGAAGCTGGCCGATAGCCGTTTCCACACCGCCGAAGTCGAAGTGGAAGGCCATGGCATTCCCGCCGGCAGACGGTGCATAGGCCATGTAAATCTTGTTGGCTGAAACGCGGAAGTAGCCGCCATTGTCGGTGTCGTCGATGGAAACGGTTTCGCCCGTTTCTTGCGTATAGCTCTGGCTGCCGTCTGCTAAGTATTCCAAGTATGCCTTGTACAGACCAACCTGTCCGTCCATCACGCCGAAGAGGTAGTAGTTCGTACCGTCTTCGCCGGCAAGGTATCGGAGATAGGGTGAGCCGCTGAGCAAGTTGTCTGCCGGGGCAGCAGCTTGGCTATCGGAGTGGTACAGGCTGTAGCTGCCTTCCGCACCACAGAGCACGACACCCGTATGGGCCGGGATGATGTCGGTGATTTCCGTGAGCGTGGCCGTGCCTGCCGTTTCGCCGCTCTGCTCTGTCACTTCGCCCTGTTTGATGTAGTAAGCCTGAAGGCCGGTGGGGAGAATGACGGGATAAGCGGAGTAGAATCCGGCATAGCCGTAGCTTGACATCGACAGGGTGTGAACCACAGCAGTTGCATCAGCTTCCTCTATACGCCATGCGGAGGCACTGGTGGCATCGCCGGCATAGATAACCAGGGAGTTTCCACTGCCCTGCGCGTGGATGGGGCTGCCGTTGATCTTGATGTTCAGCACGCCACCGCCCAGCGGAACGAAGGTAACGGGTTGTTTGGTGGTTTCCGACAGGGTGCGCGGCTTATACGGTCCTGTAGCATCCCTCGTGAGGTACGTTCCTGTGTGGAGGTTGCGCAGGTAGTAGTTGCTGCCGTCCTGTTCGAAGCACCATACTGCCGTGGCATCGGTAGTTTCCTTCGACTTGTTCCACATGGCCGTATGGCTGGCCGGGTCGGCATAAGCCAAAGCGTTGGAACAGTAGCCGTCCACAGCAGGGTAAGCATTGCGCAGCACGTAGAACTTGTCGGTGGAGGGTTGTGTCACGACGAGTGCCTCGTTGGCGGCCACGAGAGCTTCGTAGGCGGCAGTCAGCGTTTCGTCCGTCACGTCCGCCGTGCCATAACCGTTAAGTTGCGCAGTGGCTGCGTTGAAGGCCGTGGTGTACGCATCGGCCAAGGTGGTTCGGTAGTAACCGATGGCGGACTCATCGTGGAGTTCGGCGGGGAAGGCGTTCTCCGTGGTGGTCAAATCGAACTTCGCCGTTTCGTGGTAATAATTGTAAAGCGTGTAGAAGGCTTCGCTCCTGCCCCAGATGTCGACTACCTCGAAGCGGAAGTTCGAGCCGGGGTCGCCGGCTTTGTTGTAGAAGCCCATGTTATTGCTCACACCGCCATGGTTACTCATGTAGAAGGTGGTGGTGGTCATCGTCTCGCCGGAGGTTGTCACCTTGTCGGCGGTGATGTTGTACCAGCCGCTCAATGAATTGGTATTGGAGATGACCCATTCGTTCGTGCCGCAATCGGCGGTTACTTCCTGAGAAATGATCTTGCCATCCCCTTCGGCGAAGTCGGAGGGGATGCAGGCTACCACCAAGCTGGGCGTGGCTTTGTTGACGATGCGCACCTTCGGGGCTTCCGTTCCCTTGACAAAGTACCAGCCCTGACGGTCGTTGCCGGCTTCAAAGGCTGCAAGTTTGATTTTGTTCTCTGAGCCTTCGTCAGCCGTGCGGGTGCGGCTTTGGAACACGGGATAACCGTCGCGGTTGATGATAATCTTGTAGTACGTGGGATTCTCCGTGTCGGTGGTCAGCTTCACGGGCAGGGCGGCATAGCCGATGGCTTCTTGCAAGGCGGCCTTCTGGGCTTCGAGCAAGGGGACCTGTGCGGCGAGGTCGTCTGCCGTAGCGAGGCCGTTTGCATTCACGGTCTGTGCCGTAGCGAGGGCAGCCCTCACTGCGTTCAGCACATCGTTGATGGGGTTGAGGGAGTTCAGATAATCAGCCTTAAACGTGGTGCATTCGGCATCGTCGAAGCAACCGGCATAGAGCGTTTGCAGGGCGGCAATGGCAGCATTGATTTCCGTTCTGTCTGCCGGGTTCTGGAGCTGGTAGAGCACATCATACTGTGCCTGCAGCTCAGACGCAGCTGCGTTCATACGGTCAACCGTGGTGGCCATGTCATGCGTGGTCTGGGCAGACTGGATGGCATCGTAGGTTTCGATGAGCACTTGCTGGGTAATGAATTGACTGGCATCAGTAGCAACGGTAACATTCTTCTCGATTTTCAGCCAGAAATCGCCCATGGCGAAGAAATAATGTCCTCCATACTGCGTATCGCCAGGTCCACGGCTACCGGTCACTACAAAGCGCAAATACCGGTAAGCGGCCCGCACAGGGATGGTTGATGAAGTCCAGATTGTTCCATGGCTTGTGTAATCCGGCAACGGATTGCTCTCGTCGGTTGACTTAAAGGTAGCCAGCAACTGGCTGAAATCACTGCCATCGTTGCTTGCATAGACACTGATGACGGTGGGGTGAGGAGATTGTCCTTGATCGGGCGTCGTGCGCACCGAATAGGCGAACTTGAAATTATCTATCAAATTACCCTCACCCATGTCTACCTGCAGGTAATGGTCTTCGCTTACGGCAGTACCGCTCCACTGGCTGTGGAAGTAGGTAGAGGAGTTAGCGTCCAACAGCGCACTGACACCACCACCATCGTTCGCTCCGCCTACAACATTCTGGTCAGCATTGGAGGATATGTAGTAAGCGGCGTCAGCATCCGTACACTGAAGTGTCAGGGCTGTTTCTTTCTCAACGGTGCCACACGCATCCAGCAAAGCCTGCGTTTTGTCAATCACCGCCTCCAGCCCTGCTTTGGCTGCATTCAGCTCGGCATTCTCGCCGGCATTGTAGGCGGCGAGCAACGCGTTGTAGGCCGTTTCGAGCGCAGTGTACTGGTTGTCCAATTCCGTCTGTGTAGCCTCAGCATTGGCCAGCAAGGTGTTGGCATCGCCCAAGGCATCGGCAGCGGCAATCAGGATGGCATTGGTCAGCGTGGTGTACTTCGTCGTATTGCTGGAGTTTACCGTGCTTTCGGTACGGGTGAGCCCCAACTCGGACAAACCAAACCAGTGGTGGCCGTTGACGGTTCCGGAGTGGGTGGCATTGGCCACGGTCAGACGGATGAAGCGGTAGCCTGTACCCAGCGTACCCAACGTGGGCGAGGTGTAACTCGTGCCACGCACATTGCCCGGCAGTCCGTTGGCATCCTTCGTCAGGGAAGCCAGGGTGGTAAACTCGCTCACGTTGCCTTCGCTGTCCACGGTGTTGCTACCGGCCACGGTAATGGCGGTGGGAGCATCGGCGTTGGCGGCACTGGTGGGGAGGGTAACGTAGTTGAAGGTAAACTGCTCCAAGGAGGCTCCTTCGCCGCAGTCTATCTGCAGGTAGTGGTCTTCGTCCAGCGAAGTGCCTGTCCATTGGGAGTGGTAGTAAGTGCTGAGGTCACCATCGGTGAGGAGGTCGGTGCCGTGGCCTTGCTCCACAGAGTTGGAGGAGATGCGGTACTTGCTCATATCCTGCGCACCCTTTACGCTGACATCGGCCATCTGGTCAATCAGTGCCTGCGTTTTCTCAACCAGCTCCCTCAGGTTGGTCTGTGCCACCATCACCTCGTTCTTGCTTACCAAGGTGATGTACCAGTGGGAGTTTTGGTTGGCCGTGTCCCACCAGCCCACGATGTTGTTGCTGCCGTCCTTGTGGATGAGTTGTTCATTATACTTGATGCCCCAGGAACCATCTTCATTGTCGAGGAGTGTGTAACCGTAGGCGGTAGAGCCCACCAAGAGTGTCTGGCTTCGCGACAATGCGGCGGCATAATCGCCATATCTCTTGTTCTTAAGATAATAGGTGTCCGCTGTGCTGCCGGCTTCAAATACCCACTGTCCGGCTTCGGGCACACTGGTCACCACTACGCCACCACTGACAGCAGAGGTGATTACTTTCCTGGTGGTAGTGCCGTCCGTTGTGTTGGTCACCTCCGCTTCGCTCAGGTAGCGCGTATTGGCATTCTTGTTCACCAGCACACAGGTGCTGCCCGGCTCAAGGGCCACGCGGGCGTATTCGTTGGCCATCACGCTCTGGTACTCTTCATTGAGGATCCGGTAGGCCGAAACAAAGGAGCCGGTCTCGGCATCGTTGTAAATGCGCAGTACCTGCGTGTAGAGCGTTTGCAGTTTCGCCACGGCTGGCTTCTTGAAGAAGCCTACCTTGGTGTAGTCGTCGGAACCATTGCCGTCAATACCGGTGCCGTCGTCCACCAGGGCCAGCACTTGGGCCGTCTTGTCCAGCGCGCCCTTGATCAGGCTCTCGGCGGCAGTGCTGCCTTCATAGGCCACTTCGGTCACTTGGCCATCGGCTGTCAGCACGGTGACCACCGCCGTACCCTTGGCAATGGCCGAGGCTGTGGCATCGTTAACGGGGAAGGAATAGTCGGAGGAGAAGGCCAGCAGCTTGCCGTCGGCATCGTAGACGAAGAAGCCCACGCCGCCCGTAGCTCCCGAGAGCTGGGCAACGCCGTCAGAAACAGTGAGGTCGTAGGTGCCGCTCACGGGCGACTTCGTTTCATCCTGGAAGGAGGTGTAGCCGCCCAAGTCGGAGAAGGTGGTGCCGTCCCACCAAGCGCGCTGCGTGGTGCCATCGTGCTTCACATAGGTGTCGCCGGTGGTGTAGTCATTGATGAAGAGTATTTCGCGGTTTTCGCGATAGCCCTTTGCCTTGACACTGGCAATGGCGGCATCGATGTCGGCCTGTGTCTGCGTGTATTCGGCATTGGAGTAGTCGCCCACGAACCGCTTGTCCATCACCTCGAAGAAGCCGTAGGCACGGAAGAATTCGGTGAGGTCTTCGCCGGCGGCATCGCACACTTTCTTATAGAAGTGAAGCAAGCTGGTACTGCCCTGCTGGTCGTACTGAATAACCATGGGATCGCGGCGCAGCATCTCGAAGAGGCGGGGCACGAACTTGGTGTTGTGGCCCACGAGGTGGTAGTAGAGCCAGAGTTTGTAGTACATCTGGGTCTGTGCCCAAATGTTGTTGGTGAAGAAGTCGTGTCCTTCGGTGTTGTAGGCTTCGAGCACGCTGGTAAGGTCGCCCTGTCCCTCGGCAGTGCGCGAGGTGCCGCGACCGTCGTACCATACGGCGACGTTCGAGAACATATTGTTGGACACTTCGGTCAGACCGCGCATATTGAGCAGCTGCTGGTGCTGGTGGCCAATCTCATGTCCCGGTCCCCACATGACACCGCCCGTTGTGTTTTCGTTGGTCATGCCGCCGATGATGTCGGGCAGGGTGCTGTAGTTGTAGTTCGAGCTGGTCCAACCACCGGACATGTAGCCCGTGCTGAGCGTGATGGCCAGGCCGTGCATACGGTAGTGTTTGGAGTAGTCAACGCCGAAGTTCTCAGCGCCGTCGTTGCCGGTGTAGGTGAAGATGTCATGCTTCGTTTCGTCCTGAGCATGGTAGCGGGCGTTGGCCTCAGCCATCTCCTCCTCGCTGAGCAATCCCATGACGAGGCGTTCGCTCATCATGATGCGGTCCCAGCGTTCGAGCCATTGGGTCACATTGACACGGCGCGAACCGTCGTTCTGCTTGTTGAACCAATAGCTGGTGCAATAGTCGGGATGAGCCTGTTCGGGGCTTTCATAGCAGAACTGGAAAATCATGTAGCGTCCCATGATGGTGAGGTCTTCCATCACGTTGCGCTCGGCATAGTAGTCCCAGTCGCCTTCGTTGTCGCCCTTGGGGTAGACACAGTTGGACTGGAGCAGGTTGTCATTCTCGGCGGTCAGCGTTCCGTCGGCCTTTGTCAGGTGGGTTTCGAGGGACGTGAGGTTGCGGCCATCGTCGCAGCCCGTGGTGGCGGCATTGTGCGCCCAGAGGTCATCGCCCACGGCATTGTAGAAGCCGTTGATGTTGCCGCCCTCGATGTGGATTTTCATGTCGGGAAAGTCCGTGAGGTCGAAGTCGGCCTTATTGGTCGAGCCGTCCCACGACTTGAGGGTCTTGGCGGTGTAGTAGATGCAGGTCCAGGTTTTGTCGCCCCAATAGGGAATGACGTTCAGACCTTGGTGCAGCTCCACGCCGTCGTTGTAGTTGCCGCCCTGTCCGTGGCCCACATAGCTGCCGAGATAGAGCGAGGCGTTGGCTGGCACTTCCTGGTCGACCATGACGAAGAGCGGCTGACGGTAGTTGCCGAAAATGCCGGTGGGGTTGTTCAGGTTGGTGTGTACGTTGATGCCCAAGCCGCTGTTGGTGCAGTTGCGCTCGGTATAGACTTCATAGTTCTGAATGCGGAAGCGTTTGGCATAGTCGCCGTCCCATGCGGGCTTCGAGCTGTCGTAGTTGCTCTCGGTCCAGGCTTCTTTCAGCGTGGCGTTGCCCGTCTGCTCTTTCCAAATTTTCAGCACCATGGCCTGCAACGTGGTGGGCAGTGCCCGGTACTGGTCATCGCTGGTGAGGGTCGCCTCGGTCATGGAAGCATAACCTGACCGCAAGGTGGTGCAGGCCTTGTCGGTGAAGATGGCATCAAGTGCTGTCTGGAATGCGCTGATTTGGGAGTCGGTGAACAAGACCGTTTCCAATGCGGTCCAGTTATTCTCAATCGTAGCTTCATTGATGGGCACCTGGGCTATGTCCCACTGGGTGGAAGCGTTGTCCGATGACCATCCGACCACATTGCGGCTGCCGTCAAGGTGCATCAGCTTGGCCCCCGATGTGGTGTTGTCAACACTGAGCGTGTTGTGCGTGGTACCTACGGTCTGCAGGTAGAGATAGGTGTTGTCGGTGGTGGTTGCGTCCACTAACTGCCAACGCGTACTTGCGCCCTTGCCTTGCAGGTAAAGGCCGTTGCCCAGGTTGCGCAGGCGGTAAGTATTTACGCCGCTACCATTGTCTTTCACTTCACTGACGTACCACAACTGGGGATAGTCGGCCGCCGTGGAGGTGGATGTGGCGGTTTCGCCGTTTGCGCCGGCCAAGGTGGTGGCTGCCAAGGCGTAGGACGACTGGCCTACGTTGGTAAAGCGGTACACCTTTCCCTGCTCCAAAGCCGTGAGCTGGGCCTTGGAAACGAGTGCGGCGGAAAACAGCGACAGGAGGAGCGTTATCCTCCAAAACAAACTGTTTTTCATTCGAGTATTTTGATTTGGTTAATTGTAAGAGAAAAGAAAACGCTGATTTTTACATCGTTTTGCGCCGCAAATCTATGGATTTTTCATGTTTTTTTAAAACTTTCGGCCACTGATTTCCTGATTTTCTTCCTTTGAATAGATAAAACAAGCGAAAAATTCGGCGAACGGGGAGAGCAATTAACTTATTCTAACTGTTACTTTCTATAGACAGATGGATATTCTGGACGCGGCTGAAGCAAAACTTCGGTAGGCGAACAAGTGCTTTGCACAGAAAAAAACGGACAAACTTCACAAAAAATTAATGCGAGGGGGGCGAAACGGAATATATCTTTGCACTAACATTGCACCAGAAAAGGAGGACAGGTGGCAGCTTTCTGCCCTATTCCCTTTGTTTTATCCATTCCATAACAACTATTTAAACCATGTCAGCGAAGATCTTAGTGGTAGACGATGAACCCGATTTGCGGGAAATCCTACAATGCAACCTTGAAAACGCCGGCTACGAGGTCGATACGGCGGAAAGCGCGGAGGAGGCACTGCATATCCTCTCGCCAGCCCACAGCCTGATTTTGCTCGATGTGATGCTGGGCGGTATGTCGGGCTTCAAAATGGCCGAACGGCTGCGCAAGGACCTTGACAATAAAATCCCTATCGTGTTCCTCACGGCCAAGGACACCGAACGGGATATGCTCACCGGCTTCTCGGCGGGCGGCGATGACTATATCTCGAAACCGTTCTCGCTCCACGAGGTCCTGGCTCGCGTGAAGGCGGTGCTCCGCCGGGCGCAACGGGAGGAAATACCCGCTCTGCTGAAGGCAGGCAGCATCAGCCTGGACTTTGAAAAGAAAATCGTGGTGGCCAACGGTGAACGCCTGAAGCTCTCACCCAAGGAATTCGGTATTCTCAGTATGCTCGTGCGCCACCCGGGAAGGGTGTTCACCCGCGAAGAAATCCTGGCTGAGGTGTGGCACGGCGATGCCTTCGTGCTGGATCGTACGGTGGACGTTCACATTGCCCGCATACGCCGCAAACTGGGAGAGGACGCGGCTCACCTCACGAACCGACAGGGATATGGATATTGTTTTGAGGAGGATGCGTGATGCCGAAACTAACTTACAAGACTAAACTGCTGCTGAACTTTACCGCGCTGTTCGCCGTGTTCACGCTGCTGCTGGTGCTTTTCCAATATAACCGCGAGAAACAGTACAAACGGGAACTGCTGGAGGAACGCCTGCGCTGTTATGCCAACGTGGTGGCCGGACAGACAGTGGACAGTCTGCCGGCAACGGACAAAGCGGCGTGGCAGGAACCGGCGGAGTTGCTGCCTCCCGAACTGCGCCTGACCATCGTGGACCGCAGGGGGAAGGTGCTCTTCGAGAACTCGGGCCACCGATTAGAGGAGATGGGCAACCACTTGGGACGCCCTGAGGTGCAGACGGCTTTGCTGCGAGGCGAAGGGTCTGACATCAGGCTCTCCACCACCGAACACCGCGAGTTCTTCTACTTTGCCAAGGTTTTCGGCCCGATGGTGGTGCGCGTGGCGTTGCCGTACGATGCAACGGTTCAGACGTTCATGAAGGCCGACAATATGTTCCTCTGGTTCGTGTTGATGCTCTTCCCCGTGGTGCTCGTACTCCTTATCTATATATCGGACCGCTTCGGTAAGGCTGTCACGGGACTGAAACAGTTCATGCGTTCGGCCGACCGGGGACTGGTGGACTACGACCACATCGAGTTTCCGCGTTCTGACCTGGGCGACGTGGCACGCGGCATCATGGCGAAATACCGGCAGTTGGAAGAGTCGAACCGCACGATTGCCAACGAGCGAGAACGCTTGGTGCGCCATTTCCACTACTTCGGCGAGGGCATCGCCATCTTCTCGCCGGCAAGGCAGTGTCTGTATGCCAATGCGCGCTTCATGCAATATGTCAACGTGGTGCTGGAACGCCCCACGGCCAACATGGATGCGCTGTGGCAATCGGATGCGCTGCAACCGGCCCGCGAGTTCCTGCAACTCCACGGCGGCAGCCGGCCTATGGCGGAGGAAGCTCCGATTTTCCGCTATTCGCTCCGGGCGGGCAGCGCGACATTCGCCGTACAGCTGCTGGTTTACAGCGACGGGGGCTTTGAACTCACGCTGACGGACATCACGGCGGCAGAGAAGAACCGCCTGCTGAAGCAGCAGATGAGCAACAACATCACGCACGAACTGCGCACGCCGGTGAGCAGCGTGAGGGGCTATCTCGAAACGGTGCTCAGCTGTTCGGGACTGGCAGAGGAACGGAAGCATTATTTCCTCGAAAAGGCACTGGCGCAGGTGGTGCGGCTCACCGACCTGATACGCGACGTGGCGTTGATCACGAAAACGGAGGAGGCGGCAGAACTCATGCCTCGCGAAACGGTGGACGTGGCACAGGTGGTCAGTGGGGTGCAGGAGGACTTGCACGATGTGCTTCAACAGGCGGAGATGCGGGTGGTGGTGAAATTGCCGGAGGAGATGACGCTCTTCGGCAACTATTCGCTCGTCTATGCCATTTTCCGCAACCTGCTCGAAAACAGTGCGCGCTACGCCGGACGGGGCACGGAAATCCATGTGGTGTGCTACAACGCCACGTCCGACACGCTTTACTTCTCGGTCTACGACACGGGACGGGGCGTGCCGGAAGAGCATCTGCCCCGCCTCTTCGAACGGTTCTACCGTGTTTCCGAAGGCCGCACGCGCGACGGCGGGGGCACGGGGCTGGGACTTTCCATCGTGCGCAATGCCGTCCGCTTCCACGGCGGCGACATCTCGGTGCGCAACCGCCGCGAAGGCGGCCTGGAATTTCTCTTCACGCTCAGCCGAGGCACGGAGAGAGCTGGCCAGCCGTGAACAAGGAGCGGCTGAAAAAACAAGGATAAACAAAGAGCCCCGGATAATTCCTCTGACACAGCGAGTCAGAGAAATGATCCGGGGCTCTTTGCTCTCAAAAGGAAAACTATAGAAAGCTATAGATTACTATAACTAACTATCGAAATCTATAAAATCCAGCCGCCTTATCCGTAAATCACCTTGCCGTTCTCGTCCTCGTAAGGCTTGAGGTCCTTGGCATACTGGTTCATGGCGCGGAGGCTCATACCCATGCTGGAAAAGCCGCCGTCGTGGAAAAGGTTCTGCATGGTCACCTTGCGCGTGAAGTCGGAGAACATCATGACGCAGTAGTTGGCACATTCCTCGGCATTGGCGTTGCCCAGCGGCGACATCTTGTCGGAGAAGTCCATCATGTTGTCGATATCCTTGATACCCTTGCCGGCAGTGGTGGCGGTGGGGCTTTGTGAGATGGTGTTGACGCGCACGTGCTTTTCGCGGCCATAGATGTAGCCGAAGGAGCGGGCGATGCTCTCCAGCATACTCTTGGCATCGGCCATATCGTTGTAACCGAAGAAGGTGCGCTGCGAAGCCACGTAGGTGAGTGCTACCACCGAACCGTATTCGGCAATGGCATCGAGCTTCTTGGCCACCTGAAGCATCTTGTGGAAGGAGATGGCGGAGATGTCGAGGGTTTTCTGGAGATAACCGTAATCCAAATCGTCGTAGGTGCGGTGCTTGCGCACGTTGGGGCTCATACCGATGGAGTGAAGCACAAAGTCAACCTTTCCGCCCAGCACCTGCATAGACTCTTCAAATACCTTTTGCAGGTCCTCCACACTGGTGGCATCTGCCGGGATGACCGTGGCACCAATCTTCTCGGCCAGCTGGTCGAGAGTGCCCATGCGCAATGCCATCGGCGTGTTGCTGAGGGTAATCTGTGCGCCTTCTTCGGCGGCCTTTTCAGCTACTTTCCATGCAATGGAGTCTTCGTTGAGCGCGCCGAAGATGATGCCGCGCTTGCCTTTCAGTAAGTTGTGAGTCATTCTGTTCTTTCTTTAATAGGATTAAATTTCATGCGCAAAAGTAGGGACTATGTGCAAAAGCGACAAAGAAATTGGCGGTTATGTGCCATGAACGACCGGATTTTTGTGCTTACCGTGCCAAAATGCTCGGCTGGCTTGTCAACGGCGGCGTGTCCAGATGATGATGACGACAGCCGGGATGATGAGCAGGATGCCCGTAAGGACCTGCCAGGTGAAGGCTTCGTGGAACACGAGACAACCTACCACCACCGCCGTTAGGGGCTCCAACGCGCCGATGACGGCGGTCATGGTGCTGCCGATGCTTTTCACCGACACCACCAGACATACATTGGTCACGATGGTGCAGATAAGTGCCAGGGCAACGAGGTTGCCGAATTGCAGGCTGCTGCTGATGGGATGGAAACTGTTTTGCCGCAACGCTTCGGCCAGGAAGATGAGGGCACCGATGAAGAGGATGTAGAAAACGAGTTTGAGGCTGTCCATGTGCGCCGCCCGAGAACGGTTGACGCGGATGAGGTACAGCGCATAGCATACGGCGGAGATGAGCACGATGATGATACCTTGCAGGCTGGTGTGGCCCGTAGGGTCCCAGCACAACACGCCCACGCCGGCCACCGACATGATGATGGCGAGGATGGTGCTCAGGCGGCGGGCTTCATGGTAGAAGGTCATCATCAGGAGTGCCGTGACCACGGGGTACATAAAATGGAGCGTGGTGGCCACGCCGCTCGACATATAGTTGTAGCCGTCGATGAGGAAAAGGGCGGAACCGTCGGAGATGAAGGAGAGGTAAATCAGCGTGACAAGTTCGCCCCGCGTCACCTTGAAGTCCTGCCGCCGCACCAGCATCACCAGACCGATGACGAGGGCGGCAAAACCGAATCGGTAGAAAAGGATGGAGGGATCGGACATGAAGTCGGACGGCTCACCCTGCTTGATGGGCAGGGTGAAGAAGGGGATGAAGCCGTAACAGATGGCGGCCAGAAGGGCGGCGATGGTGCCGACAAGAGCAGCGTTTTTCATGATTGTACAAGTAAGGTTGTAGAAGAAGTTGAAAGCTTATAGATTTTAGATGAAAAGTTTATAGTTGAAAGCTCATAATTATGCTAACTGAGAGGGTGAATACTGCGCTTCATAGCAATCTTTAAACTTTTCAACTCTCAGCTTTAAACTTGCAAGGCAACCTTATAAGCTTTCAACTCTCAACTTTAAACTTCAATTTACCATCCATTAAAATGGACGTTGTCGGCATCATACTTGTCCTTGGGCTGCGGGTCGCCTTTCGGGTAGCCGATGGGGATAAGGTTGAGCGGAATGATGTGTTCCGGCAGTTGAAGTGCCTGGCTCACCGCCGTCTGCCGTTCTTCGTAAGGATAGACCCCCGTCCACACGGCACCCAGCCCCATAGCCTCAGCGGCCAGCAGGAGGTTCTCCGTGGCGGCGGAACAGTCGAAGGTCCAGTTGGTGGAAGGCTTGCCCTTATCGTCGGTTACGCTCAGGTCGCCACACACCACTATAGCGGCAGCGGCCTCCGGCAACATTTTGGCGTAAGGCAGTTGTCCCGCCAGCTTGGCAAGAGCCTCTTTGTCATCAATCACCACAAACTTCCACGGACGCATATCGCGCCCCGTAGGAGCCGCCATGGCTGCGCGCAACAAGGTGTCGAGCTGTTCGCGGCTCACAGCGCGGTCCGTATAAGACCGCACGCTTTTGCGGTTGAGAATGTTTTGGAACACCACTTCCGACTTGCCCGGAGCGGCAGGAGCATCGGTTTGCGCTTGGCTGACGTAAACCAGACGCACCAAGCTGGCCAACAGGGCGAAAGCCAGCAGCAAGGAAACGATTTTGTATTTGTTCATGGGAAGAAAAGAAAGAAGAATAACGTAGGGATAAGGTTATGAGGTTATGAGAGGTTATAAGGTTACTATTTGAGCGGCAATATTCAAGCGTTACAAACGCTACTTTATAACCTTATAACCCCGGGAGCGAAGCGACCTTATAACCTTCAACTTTGCAAAAGTTGAATTACTTATCATTTTCCGAAAGGTCGAGCAGTTCGCCCACCGGGCAGCAGCAATGGCACCAGAGATGGGGCACGAAGCAGCTGGCCACCACGAAACCTCCTGCCAGTGCAAGTACCACAGGCGAAGCACTTTGTACCAAGAAAGCGGTGAAGGGCTCGTAGTCAAGCAGGAAGCTGCCCAGACCGAACCATAGCAGCAACAGCAACAAGCCGAGCACGCCCAGACGGATGCGGCGCATCACGCGGTACACTTTCGGCGAGCAGGGAATTTTGGGCAGCGGCAAACGCCCCGCCAGTTCCTGCAGGCTTCCGTAGGGGCAAACCCACGTGCAGTAATGCCGCTTGCGACCGAAGAAGGGCAGCACGACGGCTACGCCCAGCATGAGCAAGGTGGGCAGAAAGGCAAGAGGGTCAGTGCCGTTGGCTATCCATCCGTGAAGCAACGATAGCGAGAGGAACTGGCCGCACCAGAAGCCCAGCACGCCAACGTTGAGGAGCAACACGCCGAGGCGCAACCACCGCTTGCCCCTTCCCTTCCACGCCGCCCATACTCCGAGGAGCAGCACCAAGGCCACTGCCGCCGTGCGCCACCACCCTATCACAGGTGCCGAAGCGAAGCGGCTCTCCGTGGCGGCATATTCCGCCAACGTGGTCTGCAGGTTGCGCGCAATGGCCTGACTGGAGTAGGTGGCTCCACTCACCCCGTCCACCTGCAGCTTGGCTCCCTCCTCCGCAGTCTTGCCCTGCCACGCCGGAACGAGTCCCTGCCACGCCCGGGCAAAGAAGTCGGACGTTTCGGCATTGTCGGCTGCTGCGGCAGCAACCACCTTGCCTTCCACACCTATATATATATATAATGGAGTGGGTCCGGCAAATCCTTTGATGTCGGGGGCATAGGGCGCGCTGCTCAGCACAATCCCCAACGCTTCGCCTTCCGCATCTCTGACCTGCCACGAGGCAGAGTCGCGCGGCGTGAGCTTGACCTCCCTGGCCGGTAGTCCGAGCTGTGCCAATTCCGCCTCGCCGGGAGCGGCATACGCCGTTTGTTCGGCCTGCGGCTGCAAGTCAGCAGTACCGATGTCGTGTCCCAACAAACGACCCGACCACACGGCGGTGGCACAAAGCAACAGGAATATCACCAGCAACGAGAGCAAGTGTTCCAGCAGGGACTGAATGAATGAGCGGTTCATGAGATAATGAGTTAATTGATAATGTACTGAAGTATTGGATGTGAAGAGCTTACGAGGTGATGATATGCCTTTTCCACAAGTCCGGGAGTTGTGCGGACAAGTCCGGGACTTGTGCGAAAAAGTCCGGGACTTGTTTTGCCAACTCAAGGACTTGTGCGGACAAGTCGCCGGGATGTGATGAGGACTTCACGCTTTCTCAGGCCTGACAAGCGAGGCGGTTCCGTCACGCTGAATATGCCGCCATCTGTTTTGAAGATGCCCGTAAGCGCGCGTATATACGAATTTATTTCCCCAAAAAAGCATTCACATCCTTCACACAGAGCGTGTTTCTTTCTGATTTTCAGCATTTTTGGTGTGAAGGGTTGGTTTTTAAAGCATTCACACGGGCGGTGAATGCCCGTGATGGGCGGAAAAAGCAAACCTTCACACAGGAAAACCGCCTCAAAATCAGGAAGTAAGCGATAGAAACATGAACGCGCGGCGTGAATATTTGAAAAGACAATGTTTCATACGCTTTTCCGTTGGAAATCAGCAGGAAACAGTCAGTGCTTGAAGGATTGAATGATTTTTTTGAGGATAAAATTACGTATAGAGGAGCGTGAACAGGTGGACTGTAAATGGTGAATGGCTCCGTGACCGTTTTGCAGGTGTTGCCCTACTCCCGAAATCGAAGCGACCATCACCTTATGACCTTCAACTTTGGATAAGATTGACTTTGTCTTCCTCCTTCGCGCCTCAGCATAGCCTAAGCAAGTTTAGCCCTGCATTCGGTTTGTCGTCGGTCGTAGACCTCATCATTCAACAGACTATATCCTCACCCCACCCCTTCCCGGCAGAAGTCGAAGCATTCAAACACCTCCTCTTGTGTGAGGTGTTGGTTGAGGCGGATGTCGCCGATGCCGGCCAGAAGGGTAAAGTTGATTTCGCCACCCACGTTCTTCTTGTCGTGCAGCATGAAGCGATAAAGTGCCTCGTAATCCTTGCACGTAAAGGCAAAGGTGCCATAGTGTTCGCGGATGAAGGCCACCGTCTGGCGCATCACCTCCTGCGGGAACCCCGTGTGTGCCGCGCTCAGGAAGAGTTCGCAGAGCAATCCCCAGGCCACGGCATAGCCATGCAGCACCGGTCTTTCCTGCTCCAGTGCCAAACTCTCGAAAGCGTGGCCCACGGTGTGTCCCAGGTTCAACGCCTTGCGCAGCCCGTGCTCATGCGGGTCTACGGTCACGATGCGCTGTTTCGTGGCGATGCTCTGCGCCACGAGTTCCTGCAGCCGTACATAGTCCGGTGCGCCCAAGTCGAACTGTAGATGTTCGGCCCACATCGTGCGGCTTTCCAGCAACGCGTGCTTCAGCATCTCGGCATAGCCTGAGCAGAGGTTCTCATGGTCGAGCGTGCGGAGGAACTCCGTGTCGACTATCACCGCATCGGCCTCGCAGAAACTGCCCACTTCGTTCTTCAGCCCATTGAAGTTGATACCCGTTTTGCCGCCTACAGCCGCGTCGACCATGGCCAGGAGCGTGGTGGGGATGTTGACGAAGCGGATGCCGCGTTTGAATGTCGCTGCCGCAAAGCCCCCCAAGTCCGTCACCATGCCACCGCCCAGGTTGATGAGCAGCGAGTGGCGCGATGCCCCGCCGTTGGAGAGCGATTGCCACACGTGCATCAGGCTCTCCGGCGTCTTGTGCGTATCGGTGGAACCGATAACGATGGGTTGCGCATCGCCGAGTGCCTCAGCAGTTTCAAGCAGTCGGGGCAGACAGAGCCGGTGCGTCGTTTCGTCAGTCAGTATAAAGGTACGGTCGGGCCGGATGTCCTCCATGAGCCGTTGCAGTTCGGCGACCGGGTGGTGGGTAAAGCAAATCTGTTGCATGGCACTCATGAATTAGTCATTTTCTTGCGCCTCGAAGGCTTCGATTGCCTGGCGGTAAGCGGCGGGAATGTCCGCCGACTCCTGCGTCTTCAGGTTAAAGCACACCATGACGGTGGAGCACTGGCACACGGTCTGTCCCGTGCGGCTGTTCACCGCCCGCTGTTGCAGCGTGAAGCTCTTGTGTCCCAAGTGGGCAACCCGCGTTTCTATCACGATGTCGTCGCCATAGAAAATGGGCAGTATGAAGTCCGCCTGGATATTGGCAATGACGGGCACTACCTCGGCGGCGCGGAAGTCCACGCGCAGCACCTTGCGCAGGTATTCCTCCTTGCCCAGGTCGTAATAGGCGAAATATGCGTTGTTGTTTACGTGGCCGTAGCTGTCTACGTCGTTGAACCGTATCTGTACGGGCAGGCTGTGGTGAAACCGCACAGCCATTTCTTCATTGTTGTTTATCATATTGTTCTCTTGAATTCAGGTGATCAGGTCTTTGGCCAGTGTGGCCATGCGCCAGCGATCCGGCACGGTCGTCAGCGTTTCCTCGTCGATGTGGCATAGTTCGCGCAGGGCATAGATGCGCTGCTCCTCGTCCGTCCCCTGCCGCTCAAGCAAACGGAACAGGTGGTTCCGGGCATCCATTATCTGCACGGCATCGGGGTTATAGTCGGCCGGTTCGGTGCCGTTCCGCAGTGCCGCACTGACAAAGGCTTCCAAAGCGTCGACAAAGTCGCGTCGTTCGTCAAACATAGAAAAGAAGTTCAGCAAGGTCGGCGAAGCCTGTCTGGAGGCTTATGCCGGGTAGGTTTATCAGTTGTACAAGGAAAAAACTTGCGGTCTCCTTCGTTGTCACACCGTGAAGGAGGCGTAAGATGGCTTGCAAAAGTAACGATTGCCCACAAGAATGCCCACAGCAAGGGCTTATTTTTTATGGGTGAAAATGATTGTTTCCTTGCAGGAATGCCTCATGTCTTCATGCTGGAAGCCGCTGCAACCGTAGCCGTTTCACTGAACGCTGCTTCTGCTGCGCCGAAGTCCGGCACATTATCCACATACGAAACGTCCGGCGATACCCCGTAGTGGCGGTATCGTCGGACGTTTGGTTAATCGGCACCTGTCAAGGGTGTCAGGTGCGGCTTGTCATGGACGGGTATCAGCGGTTTACCACTTTCTGAACCGTGCCATCGGACAGGCGGATGAGCTGTACGCCCTTGGTTGCCTCGGTCACGGGACGGCCCATCAGGTCGTAGCGGGCCACTACTGTGGCGGCGCCATGAGTGCCCGTGGCCGGGAGGATGCCGGTGATTTCCGATTTGGCATCCTTCAGCTTCAGGCGAACACAGTTGTCCACCTCGCGATTGGCGTAGCTGTAGCCGTAATTGTAGATAAAGGCAAGCACTTCCATGTTGTCCTTGTTCCAGCCATCCTCCAAGTCAAAGGTATAGGTGTAGCTGAAATCGTTGCCGTCCCAGTTGACCGGACTGCCCCATGAGGAGTTGTACTGACGTTTCACGTGCTGATGGTAAAATTCGCCACCGGAACCGTTCTGATTACGCGTGTAGATGTCGTTTTCCAGCAAGTACACGTTGAGATAGGGGTTGTCCGTGGTGTAGTTGGAATTTTTGCGCGCACCGACAGTCACCGTCACGCTCGTGCTGTCTGCATTGTAGGCCAGTGCAAGATCCAGCATTACGTCGGCACCGCGCCGCAATTCTGTGTTGGCATAGCCCTCTACCTGCTCCTGCGAACTGGGCAGGAAGATGGTGTTCTGCTGGCTGGGGGAATCATAGTTGGGATAGATGGGCCGGCGGTTCATCATCAAGGCAGGGGCAAAGGTGCCGGAGATGGCATAGTAGAAACCCAGATAGTCGTAGTCGGCATCCAGCGTATAACTATCGGTGTAGTAACCGGCGTGGTGGGCTACGGCGTAGACGCGGTCGGCATATTCTTTCTTGGAGAGCATATCGTGGAGCAATTCAGCCACGCGAGGGCAGTTCGGACATCTCTCCGTGGTGAACTCTTCTATCAGCACATTGCGCAGGAAGCCGTACGTGGGTTGTACAGAGTTGTTGGCAGCCACCTCGTCGTCGGCTTCGGTGAGGCCGGTAATGGTGGCGGTCCATACCGTATGCTCGTCAGTCTCCACACCCGGCTCAAATATCACCTGGCTTTCCAAGGTCTGTCCCGGCTCAATGGTCTGCGTCACGCTGACGGGGGCAACGGTCGTTCCGTCGTGGTCAAACTGCACGCTGTAGCCCGTGAGGGGCTGTGTGCCGAAGTTGTGGACGAACAGGGTGGCCTGCATGGCGGTGGACGATGTGGTGGGCGAGGGACAGATGGTGCCGACGAAGATGCCCATGTCGTGGACGGGCAACTTGTCGCCACCCATCAGGGCTTCGACGCTCACCACGCCGGTGGCACTGATGTCCTTCCATGTGCCTCCGTTGAAGCGGTAGTAGGAGCTACCGGGTACGATGGGCTGCACCTGCGAGATGATTTCCTGACCCGTCTTCTGGAAAATGGAGAAGCCCACGAACAGGTCGTTGTCGACATTGTCAAGCTGGTAGGGCGTATCGAACAGCACCTCGTTCCAGCCTTGCTGCAAGGTGGGTGTCGTTCCGGAACGGCGGATGAGTTTTTCGGCCAGGTTGGGGCCGTCGAGCGAAGTGCGCACCCATACGACGAGCGAGTCGGTGTTGAGGCGTTTCACGATGGCTGCGCGGACTCCGTCAATCTGTCCGCCATCATAGGCGGCCAAGACCGGTGCGGGCAGGCGCAGGGCGCACTCCAGCCAGCCACGCTGCGTTACTTTGTAGTAGGTACTGCTGGCCATTTCGCCGTTGCAGTAACTCAGGGGCACTGTTTGCGCCGAGACCGATGCGATACCGGCCAACGCGAGGAAGAAGAGTAGTAACTTTTTCATATAGTAAGGGTTTAGAGTTTGCACATTGGCTTTTTCGTTTGACGGGCTGCGCCTCAGAGGGTGACGAGCGTGGCTCCGAAACCGTATTCGCGGAACGAGGCATCCTGGTAGCGACATTGGGAATAGCGCGTTTGGAGGAGTTTCAGGAGTGCCTGACGCAGCACGCCGTTGCCCTTGCCGTGGATGAAGACGATGCGCTGTCCGCGTTTCGCCTTGTGCTGTTCCATCACGTCGGTAAAGACCTTCAACTGGTAGTCCAGGATGTCGGCGGGTTGCAACCCTACCAACGTGTCAAGCAGGCTGTGGGCGTGGAGGTCCACCTCGATGGTTTCCGCTCCCTTTTTCTGTTTGCGTCCTGACTGCGCGGCAGGAGCGGACGGCTTGGCATCACGAGCCGGTGAGCCGGCCTGCATCGCTTCCCGGATTTCCTGCGCGTCAATCTGCGTGCCCTTTGCGGGTTCGTCGTCGCGCACGATGTCCAACTGCCATGCCGGGGTACGGAAGAAGGGCGTGGACTGGAATGTGTGGAGCTTGAAGAAACGGCTGAGGTCGGGGCGCAGCTGAATGTTCATGGGCGGTTTGGGCTGGCACGCCTTGCCGCGCTTGTAGGCCAATGTCTGCACGAGGGGGCGTTCCCACTGTTGCAGATCGGCGGCGTTCAGTGTTTCCAGACAGAGTTTCGTGTTGGGAGCCAGTTCGCCCTCGTGGCGAAGGGTTGTCTCACCCTCCGTGGTCAGGAAGAGGAGATAACGGAAGTAGTAGTTGCAGTCATTGACCAGGTACACGTCGAAGGTCGTGTCGGGCACCCGCTGCACCTGAGCCGGCACGAAAGCCAGACAGAGGTTGAGTGCCTCTGCTCCGCGCCGTTCCTGCGGCAGAGGGGTATAGTTCAGGGGGAGGTCGGCCAGGTCCGTTTCCTCGGCCTCGGCTTCAGCTTCGGCGGACTTGGGAGTTTCGGCCTTCGGGGCGGACTTCTTCTTGGCAATGTTGTAGTTGTCTGTCTCCACTACTACCACGTCCTTGATGAGCGTGGGTATCTCAAAACCGTCGGCATCGCTCACCAAGACGGTCTGCTTGTCTTGAAATCCGGTTATCACGCCTCCTCCCACGTCGTTGAGGAAGCGCACTTTATCACCTATTTGCATGGAATAAAGTTTTTTGGGTATAGGGGAGCAACGGCCTGCTATGCCGTTGTCCATTACTCACTTGTTCATTTCTACAATCGTAGTGGCGGGCTGCTCGCGGTTGCGCTTTTCCGTAGCCTTCACCACTTCTTCGGCCAGGGCGAGGAAGGCCGTGGCCGTCATGGTGTTGTCGGCCACCGCAGCGGGTTCGCCGGCATCGCCGCTCTCGCAAATGCCCTGCACCAAGGGGATTTGCCCCAGCAGCGGCACCTGCATCTCTTCGGCCAGCCGTTTCACGCCTTCGCGGCCAAAGAGATAATAGCGGTTTTCGGGAAGTTCGGCGGGGGTGAACCACGCCATGTTCTCCACCAGTCCCAGGATGGGCACGTTCACCTTCTCGTTGCGGTACATATCGATGCCCTTGCGTGCATCGGCCAGTGCCACGGCCTGCGGGGTGCTGACGATGACGGCTCCCGTAATGGCCAGGTTCTGGAGCAGCGTAAGGTGGATGTCGGAGGTGCCGGGAGGCGTGTCGAGGATGAAGTAGTCCAGCTCGCCCCAGTCGGTGTCGGCGATGAGTTGCTTCAGGGCGTTCGAGGCCATGCCGCCGCGCCACAGGGTGGCCGTGTCGGGGTTGACGAAGAAGCCGATGGAGAGTATCTTTACGCCATATTTATAGGCCGGGATGAGGAGCTGCCGCCCGTCGCGCTGTTCGGCGAAGATGCGTTCCGCCTCTAAGTGGAACATTTTGGGGACGGAAGGGCCAAAGATGTCGGCATCGAGCAGACCTACCTTGTAGCCGAGCTTGGCCAGGGCCACCGCGAGATTGGCGGCCACGGTGCTTTTGCCCACACCGCCTTTGCCGGAACTGACGGCGATGACGTTCTTCACCTGCGGCAACATCTTGCCGGGCTCGGGCCGGGCGGCCTGCAGGGTCTTGGTATGGATGGTCACCTGGACCGACTTGTCCACAAAGGTGTGGATGGCGGCTTCGGCAGCCTTGACCACAGATTTGAGGAACGGGTCGGTTGATTTTTCAAAGATGAGGGAGAAACTGACGCTGAGGCCGTCGATGCGGAGGTCGTCCTCCACCATGCCGGCTTCCACGAGGTTCTTGCCCGTGCCGGGATAGCGCACGGTGGCCAGTGCGTCAGTGATGAGTTTGGGATAGAGTTGCATGGGTTACTGTCTGTTTGAGTTGCGCACGTCGGGAGGGTGAGAGAAGGTTATAAGGTGATGGTCGCTGTGCTCCCAAAGTTAGGAGGTTTTAGGTTATGAGGTTATTGCTGAGGTTATGAGGTTATTGCTGAGGTTATGAGGTTAAAAATTTACTATTTGAGTGGATGGTATTCAGGTGTCACAGTAGTAACTTTATAACCTTATAACCTTATATCTCATAACCTCTTCACCTTATAATCTAATCACTTTACAACAGTTTATAATCTACCACCACACGGGCACTGCGTACGGCGTGGCAATACTGGGATATTTCCTGATGGGCAGGGTGTTGGCGGTAACGCTGCAGGGCCTCGGCATCGTCCACCACGAGGGTGAGCACAGCATCGTAGGCCATCGGGCTGCTGCTCGTGTTGACACCCACTTCCAGTTGTTTGATTTCAGGTACTACGCCCACGAGTGCTTCCAGATGGCACTTCATCCAAAGGGCGTGCTCAACGGCGGACTTTTCCTGTGCGCCGTCAATGAATTTCCACATGACTATATGCTTCAACATGACTGTCTGGTGTTTAAAGGTGTTCAAAAATACGTTTTCAGGTAGAGTCCTATTTGCTCTTCTCCAAGCCCGAACGCTTGGAGCGGTTGTAGCTGCGGTAATCGTCCAGTTCTATTTCCACCTCCGGCTCTTCCAGCGCGCCTTCCTGCGGCAGTTGGAATTTGAGGTATTTGATGGTCAGACCGCGCGCAATCCATTGTTGCTCATAGTAGGTTTGTATGCCTAATATCTGGCGTACTTCCTCGTCGGTCGTGGCCGAGAGCGTATGGTACAGGTCATCGGTGAGGAACGCCACGGGCAACCGGTTTTTCTCCACCATCAGCCGGGTGTAGGTGAACAGGAAGTTGCTGTCCGTCTTGAGGTGGATGAGTCCGTCGGGGCGGAGGAAACGGCGGTAGCGTTGGAGGAAATAGGTGGAGGTGAGACGTTTGGTGGCCTTCTTCATCTGCGGATCGGAGAAGGTGAGCCAAATCTCTGCCACCTCGCCGGGAGCGAAGAAACGGTCAATGAACTCGATGTGGGTGCGCAGGAAGGCCACGTTCGTCATGCCGGCTTGGAGCGACTCTGTCGCGCCTGTCCACATACGTGCTCCCTTGATGTCCACGCCGATGAAGTTCTTTTCGGGGAAAAGCCGGCCCAGCCCCACGGTGTATTCACCCCGGCCGCAACCCAGCTCCAATACGATGGGATGGTCATTGTGGAAGAAATCTTCGTTCCACCGGCCACGCAGCGGGAAGGGCGTGGGGTCGACCGCCACGTTACCTGCTTGGAACACGTGGGGATAGTGTTCCATGTCGGCAAACTTGGATAATTTATTCTTGCTCATGCTGTAATAATCTGTTAGCGTCCGTTTCTATGCGCTGCAGTTCTTTTTGACATTCCTCCACGAGCTTGAGCGAACTTTTCAGCTTCGCGACGAGCTGGTTGAGGGGAAGGGAGCGGCTTTCAATCTGTGCTACGTTCTCCTCCAGCTCCTGCATTTTCTCTTCGTAGGTCTTGCTTTTCTGGGGCATATCAGGATGGAGTTATTATTCATTCTTGAAAGGTTGTACCACGCTTTGCCGTTCGCCGTCGGCAAAGTGTGTCACGATGCGGTCGCCCGGTGCGAGCTGACCTGCCGACTGGACCACCTCGCCATCCTTCGTGGTCAGCGTGTAGCCCATGCGGAGAATGCGCTCGGGCGAGGCCAGTTGCAGGTTGCGCTTCAGCATTTCCAAGCGGTGACGCTCATGGCCGATGCGCTCCTTTACCGCCTGTGCCGCCCGCTGGCGGAACAGCTCGAGCCGGTGGCGTTCGTTTTGGAACACGATTTGCGCGCCCACATCCAGCCGCGTCTGGTGGCGCAGCAGGCGTTGCTGTTGCCAATGCACATACTGCGTGGCGGCAAGCTGCAAGCGGTGGGCCAGGGCGGTCAGCTGTTTGCCGTGTCCCTCCAACTGCGCCGCCACGGCCTGTTGCAACCGTTGCGCGAGTTGGTACAGACGGGTGGCTTCGTCCTCACGGAGTTGCACAAGGAAGGCGGCCACGGCGGTGGGCGTTTTCAGGCGGGTGTGGGCCACGAGATCCACCAGCGTGTCGTCACGTTCGTGGCCGATGCCCGAGAGTACGGGCAACGGGAACTGCGCCACGTTGGCGGCCAGCAGGTAGGTATCGAAGCCGTGGAGGTCCAAGGAAGAACCGCCGCCACGGATGATGACCGCCACGTCCCATCTGTCGGGTTCGGCGGCAATGCGGTCAAGGGCGGCTATCACGCTTTGTTCCACGCCGTCGCCTTGCATCACGGCGGGGAAGAGTTGCACTTCAAAGCCATAGCCGCTTTGTTCCAACTGTCGGCAGAAGTCGCCGTAGCCGGCGGCGGTGGCACTGGAGATGACGGCCACGCGGCGGATGAGCCGGGGCAGGGGGATTTCCTTGTTCAGGTTGATGACACCGTCGGCTTCCAGCTGGCGGATGATGGCCTGCCGATGGGCGGCCAGGTCGCCGAGGGTGTAGGTGGGGTCAATGTCTACCACGTGGAGGGAATAGCCGTAGAGTTCATGGAAACTTACCTCCACCTCAGCCAGCACTTTGAGCCCGGCCCGCAGGTCCTGGCCCGTGGCGCGCCGGAACTGCGCGCTGATGTTCACGTAGCCTTGCCGCCAGATGTGGCCTCTTGCCTTGGCCAGGAGCGTTCCCCCGACTTCGTCCTTCTGTACGAACTCCAAGTAGCAATGTCCGTTGGAGGCCACGCGCATCTCTCCCACCTCTGCCGCTAACCAATAGGTGTCAGGCAGGGTATGCTGCAACACGGCGTGGACCATGCTGTTGAGCTCAAACAGGCTCAATGCGGTTCGTGGCGAGACCGCAGCTTGGGGACGGGATGAGAGGGGCAATGGGATATTTTTTATTTTATAATTTACAATTTATAATTGGGGGCGAGAGGGAGGCGAAGTGCTCCTGAAATCAATGTTCCCTCAATAATTGCGCCTTACGTATTCAGCCTTACACCATGAGGCCATCTCAGTGTTCAGCGTTTCTTCAGCCATTCCGCCGCCTTGGGGAGCGAGGGGATGCCGTATCCGTAGACGTTGTCAGGATGGGCGGCATTGTTACCGCTCCGCTGCAAAGCATCAATAATCTCCGTGGGGCGTTTGTGAGGGAACTGCTGGATGAGGCAGGCGGCGGCACCGCACATGATGGGGCAGGCGAAGGAGGTACCGTTGGCCCGGCCCACCGTGCCGTCAACGTCGTACACTGCGCAGAACTGCCCCTGCGCCATCACATTGGGCTTGATACGTCCGTCGGCAGCGTTACCCAACGAGGAAAAGTTGGTGTTGCGGCGGCGGAAGGTGACGGCTCCCACGGCGAGCATGTCCTTGGCATCGGCCGGTACACCGATTTTCTTCCACGGCTCGTCGCCCGAATTGCCCGCGCTGTTGAGCAGCAAAATACCCCGGCTGGCCGCCAACGATGCGCTGCGACTGTTCAGTGCCGTCGCGCCGTCCAGTTCCCAATAGTGGTGGTTCATTTCTTCGTGGTCGAAGAGCTGGTAGCCCAGTGAACTTGTTATCATGTCGCAGCCCAGGCTGTCGGCATACTCCACGGCGGCGCACCAGTTATCTTCCTCCACCAGTTGTTCCGTTTCGCTGTCCTCGCTCTGCAACAGGTAGAATGAAGCCTCCGGTGCAGTGCCCACGAAAGAATTGGGTTCGTTGGCGGCAATGCACGAAAGCACCATCATGCCGTGGGGCTGCGCCTCGTCGTAGACACTCTGTTCAGGGCGAACGAAGTTGCGCGTGCCCAACACCTTGGCCTGCTGCAACCCGGGAATGATGTCGGCGTTGAAGAAGCCGCCGTCGATAACGGCTATCAGCACACCTGCACCGCGATAGCCGGCACGGTGGAGCGTGTCTACGCCCAGCATCACGTTTTGCGAGTTCGCATGACCGTAGAAGGTTTCCAGCGTGTCACGCTGCGGAGCCAGCAAATCATGCCTTGAGGCCGGCGACTTCACTGGCACACTGTCGGGAGAGATGCGCACCAGCCGGTCGCCTTGGACGAATTTCAGCCGGCGCACCTGCTGCATCAGGGTGGTGTCGGCCAACTCCACCACCGCCGTGTTGTTCCACTTGCTCCAGTTGCACACCTTCAGGCCCATCCGGCGCAAAGAGTCAAGATAGGCCGGCGTAACGGGCAGGTCGTGATGGTCCACCTTCAACCCATAGCGGGCACGGCGTTCGAGCGAGCGCGCCGACAGGAAGGCTTCGGGATGTTTCAGGCTGTAACCGTTGTTCTTCTTGTCGGTGAAGGCCACACGGTAACGGTAAGTCTTGGGCACTTTCCGGTAAACGGTCTGCTCCTCCGGCTTTTCGGTTTGTGCGTTGCCTGCGCCCCAGCCGAGGCAGGCCAACAAGAGTAAGATGATATTTTTATACATATTGTCCAATTCCTTTTTGGTTAGCAATGACGGCTCCTCCCACCAGACGTTCTCCTTCGTAGAACACGGCACTCTGTCCGGGGGTTACGGCACTGACTTTTTCGGCAGTCCTTACCAACAGCAGGCCGTTTTCTAACCGTTGCACGGTACAGGCCACGGGTGTGGCATGGTAACGGATGCGCACGGCGAGCGAAGGGCAGGAAAAGAATGCGTCCTCGTTCACCCATTCGGGCTGCTCGGCAAAGAACACATCGGTGAGCAAATCCTGCTCGTTGCCCAGTACGATGGTATTCTTTTCGGCGTTGAGGCGCAACACGTAGGCCGGACTGCCGAGGGCGATGCCCAGCCCTTTGCGCTGTCCCACCGTGTAGAAGGGTACGCCAAGATGCCGCCCCAAGGTTTTTCCCTGCGCATTGACATAGAGGCCGCCCTCCACGTGTCTGGCCAGTTCGGGACGATGCTGCCGTAGGAAGTCGCGGTAGTCGCCCTCCACGAAGCACACTTCCATCGACTCGGACTGGCGTGCCCTTACGGCGAAGCCTTTCCCGTCAAGGTAATACCGCACTTGGGGCTTCTCCATTCCGCCCAAAGGGAACACGCAACGGCGCAGGATGCGCTGGGGCACGCGCCAGAGGAAATAGCTCTGGTCCTTGCGCGGGTCGGTGCCGGTGAGCAGGTAGGTGTTGCCGTCGGTGTGGCGCAGGGTGCGCACATAGTGGCCTGTGGCCATGAGTTCGCAGCCCAGGCGGTCGGCCCACTCTTCCATCAGCCGGAACTTGAAGAAACGGTTGCAGCGCACACAGGGGTTGGGGGTGCGGCCGGCTTCGTATTCATCGAGAAAATAACGGACGATGCTGTCGCGGAACTCCTGACGTACATCGGCCACGTGGTGAGCGATGCCCAGCCGGGCTGCCAGTTCGCGGGCGGAGCGCACGAAGTCGGGTTCCTCCTCACCGTCGGCAAATTGGCGGGGTAGGTCGAACACGCGCATTGTCATGCCCACCACTTCGTAACCCTGCTCCTGCAACATCAGGCAGACGGCAGAGCTGTCCACACCGCCGGACATGGCCACCAGGATTTTCCGTTTCATCCGTTGCTCTCTTTTTATGATTGGGAGGTTATATAACCCTATAACCTTGAACTCTTATATATAATAGGTATAGTCACTGCGGAGCTGTTTACTGCAGTGCAGGCTTTTCGGCTTCCACGCGTTGCTCCACCTCATCGGGCAAATCCGGGAAGAAGTCCATGCCGGTCAGCTTTTCCACCTCATCCACCGTGCGCTGATAGGCTGTGAGCGGCCGGCTGCCCGCCTTGTTCTTGAACACGAACCCGTAGGCTTTGGGCTGCGAGGCGTTTCCCACCAAGAGCACCTTAAAGAAACCGTCGGGCACGGCCACACGGTGGTTGCCGATGCGCTCCGGATTTTTTGTTTCGTACAATGGGCCGGCCACGATGCAGACCGTGCCTTGTCGGGTGGCCCATTCGCGTTCCAATTCCTCCAGGTCTTTCCAGTCGCCCCGGTTCAGGTTGCGGTTTTGCGGACAGACGTTTGTCATGTAGAAACTTTCCTCCATAGCCTGCGCGCTCCATTTCATGTCGGCCGCCGGTGCCATGTGCCCCCGGTCGTAGCCGGAGTGGGAATAGTCCTCCGAATAAGCCTTGGCACCGCGCACGTCGGGGTCGGGGCGGAACGATTTGGCGCGCGGCTCCTCACCTTCGGCTTCCTGCGCCGTGAGTTGCCACGCCACCCATTGCGGTGTCTTGAAATCGGCATCGTAGCTCAGCGTGAAGCCCGTATGGCGGATAATCTGGCCGCCCCGGCTGCTTTCGTAGCGCGGAATTTCCAGCCCCTCGGGCAAGGAACCTTCCTCCGGCTGCGCCGCAGCATCACGATGGCCCGTTCCATCGCCCGAAGCATCGGGCACAGCCACCGGTTGCGGCAGTGTGGCAGATGCATCAGCCTCATCGGACTGACGCGAACGCAGTCCGGTGAGCACGAGCACAAAGACGATGGCCAACAAGGCCGCTGTTCCGTATTTACGCACTTGGCAAGAAGTTGAAAGTCACCTCAATATAATCTTGTTATTTCGTCAGTGCCACCTCGATGTTGTTCTTGAGGATTTCGCTGCCTGGATAGCCGCCTTGGCTCAGGTTGTCGTAAGCCCTCTTGCCATCCTTGCCCAACAGCAGGTAGGCCGGAATGCCGGGTATGTTGAGGTGGCGGCACAGTTCGCCCCACTGCTTGTCCGTCAGGCGGTAGTGTTCTCCCTCGATGCCGGCAATCATCTTGTTCCACGTTTCCTCGGGCGAGTTCTCGCCGGCCACGTAAACGAACACGCAGCCTTTCTTGGCCAGTTCGGGCTTGATGTCGTCAATCTGCTTCATGGCCATGCGGCAGGGACCGCACCAGGTGGCCCAAAAGTCGAAGAGCACCACTTTGCCCTTGTAATTGCCGGCGATGGTCGTGAGGATGTCGGCACCCGACACGTTGGTGGGGATGCTGCGCACCACCGATTTCACCGAGTCGGCCTGCACCGGGGCGGCAGCTACGTTTTCGGTGGAATTATGTTCGGCAGTAGCAGACTTCTTGGCGCAGCCAAAGGCGAAAGTGGCGGCTGCGATGGTAATCAACAGAAGCGTTTTTTTCATAATGTCATGGTTTTGGGAATTTGGATGGGTGCAAAGTTAGTGTTTTCCGCGTTTTTTATCTTATTGTTAAAGGATATTTGTTTTTTCAGGCGGCTCCGGTGTTTCTGAAGGCCGATTTGTCAGTGTAACCCTGCAAGGGTCAAGTTGTACCCCAGTAAGGGTACACGTGTACCCCTGCAAGGGTCAAGTTGTACCCTTATAGGGGTACACTGACAACTCCGCCTCCGGAAATGACAAATCGGGCGGCAGAAACGCCGCATCCAAGATAAATGCGTACTTTTGCGAGGCTGGAACCGACGTTGCGTCAGCCAAACGGCACGTTGGGCAGCACAAAATGTAGAACTCCCCAAACACAAATTACGACATGCACACTTTTCTTCATGTTTCCGACATCGGACCGCTTGACAAAGCCCTGCAAGAGGCGGCGGAGATCAAACAGGACCGCTACCGCTACGAACACCTGGGCCGCCATCGCACGGCGTTGCTCATCTTCTTCAACAACTCGCTGCGCACCCGCCTGTCCACCCAGAAGGCCGCCCGCAACTTGGGTCTTGACGTGGTGGTGCTCGACGTAAACCAGGGCGCGTGGAAACTGGAAACGGAGCGCGGCGTGGTGATGGACGGCGACAAGAGCGAACACCTGCTGGAGGCCATCCCCGTGATGGCTTCGTACTGCGACCTCATCGGGGTGCGCACCTTTGCCGGACTGCAGGACCGCGAGGCTGACTATGCCGAAAACATTCTCTCCCAGTTTATCCGTTACAGCGGCAAACCGGTTTTCTCGATGGAGAGTGCCACGGCTCACCCGCTGCAGGCGTTTGCCGACCTCATCACTATCAACGAACACAAGGTGAAACCGCGCCCCAAGGTGGTGCTCACCTGGGCCCCCCACCCCCGTGCGTTGCCGCAGGCCGTGCCCAACAGTTTCGCTGAGTGGATGCGCGCCGCCGACGTGGAACTGGTAGTCACACACCCCGAAGGCTACGAACTTGACCCGCTGTTTGTGGGCGATGCGCGGGTGGAATACGACCAGCTGAAGGCATTGGAGGGTGCCGACTTCGTCTATGCCAAAAACTGGAGCTGCCCCGGCGTGACGCGCCCCGAGGATTACGGCAAGGTGCTCCACGCTGACCGTTCCTGGACCGTCGATGCGGCACACATGGCCGTGACGGACAACGCGCATTTCATGCACTGTCTGCCCGTGCGCCGCAACATGATCGTGACGGACGACGTGATCGAGTCGCCGCGCTCGCTCGTCATTCCCGAAGCTGCCAACCGTGAGATTTCGGCCACCGTGGTGCTGAAGCGGATGCTGGAGGTCATGGGATGACAGGCGGATTGCTGGCTCTTGACAGCGTTTGATAGTAATCTATAGTTATCAATAGTTATCAATTGATTTCAATAGTCATCTATAGTTGCCCATAATATGCTGCTACGGCTGTATTCTTTCAGCGGTTTTGAACGACAAATCAGAATAAAGCACTACTTTTGCGGCAAAGTTGCGCACAAAACGGTTTTTTGCGCAATGATTTTTCTTACACGGTCTCTTCAATATTTATAATAGCAACATGACCAAACGCAAAATCCAATTCAGTTTAGTCTATCGCGACATGTTCCAGAGCAGCGGCAAGTTCCAGCCGCGCAAGGACCAGCTGGAGCGCATTGCCCCCGTCATCATCAAGATGGGTTGCTTTGCCCGCGTGGAAACCAACGGCGGTGCCTTCGAGCAGGTGAACCTGCTCTATGGCGAGAACCCCAACCAAGCCGTACGTGCCTTTACCAAACCTTTCAACGAGGTGGGCATCAAGACCCACATGCTGGACCGTGGACTGAACGCGCTGCGTATGTTCCCCGTGCCCGCTGACGTGCGCCGCCTGATGTACAAGGTGAAACACGCACAGGGTGTGGACATCACCCGCATCTTCTGCGGACTGAACGACGTGCGCAACATCATTCCTTCCATCAAGTATGCCATCGAGGGCGGCATGACCCCGCAGGCCACGCTCTGCATCACCAACTCGCCCATCCATACCGCCGAATACTATGCCCACATTGCCGATCAGCTGATTGAGGCCGGCGCGCCCGAAATCTGCCTGAAGGACATGGCCGGCATCGGACAACCGGCCATGCTGGGCAAGCTGACCAAGATGATTAAGGACAAGCACCCCGAAGTCATCATCGAATACCACGGACACTCCGGCCCCGGCCTTTCCATGGCCACCATCCTGGAGGTGTGCCGCAACGGTGCCGACGTGATTGACACCGCCATCGAGCCGCTGTCCTGGGGTAAGGTTCACCCCGACGTGATTTCGGTGCAGAGCATGCTGAAGCACGCCGGTTTCGACGTGCCCGAAATCAACATGGAGGCTTACATGGAGGCCCGCAAGCTCACGCAGGAATTTATCGACGATTTCCTGGGCTACTTCATGAACCCCTCGAACAAGCTCATGAGTTCCCTGCTCCTCGGCTGCGGACTGCCCGGCGGCATGATGGGCTCGATGATGGCGGACCTCACCGGCGTGATGGGTGCCATCAACAACAACCGCAAGGCCAAGGGCGAACCTGAGTATTCCGAGGACGAGCTGCTCGTGAAGCTCTTCGACGAGGTGGCTTACGTATGGCCGCGTGTGGGTTATCCTCCCTTGGTAACGCCTTTCTCCCAATATGTCAAGAACATCGCCCTGATGAATCTCCTCACCGAGTCAATGGGCAAGCCCCGCTACTCGATGATGGACAACTCTATCTGGGGCATGATTCTCGGCAAGAGCGGACGGCTGCCCGGCGAGGTTGCCCCCGAAATCAAGGCTTTGGCCAAGGAAAAGGGCTTCGAGTTCACCGACGCCGACCCGCAAAGCTACTATCCCGACGAATTGGACCGCTTCATCAAGGAAATGGAAGAGAACGGATGGGAACGAGGCGAAGACGATGAAGAGCTCTTCGAGTTTGCCATGCACGAAACGCAATACCGCGACTACAAGAGCGGTGCCGCCAAGAAGCGTTTCCTGGCCGACTTGCAGGCCGCCAAGGACAAGGCCGGTGCCGCCGGCATGACGCCCGAAGAGGCTGCCGCACTGAAGCACGCCAAGGCCGATGCCATAGTGGCTCCCGAAAGCGGTACGCTGCTCTGGGAAATCGGAGGCGACGGCGAGTGCGTGAAGAGCATCGAACCCTTCATCGGTAAGGAATACAAGGAGGGTGACTTCTTCTGCTATATCGAAAACAACCACGGACAAATCATCGAAATTCCCGCCGCTCTGGGTGGAAAGCTCGTGGAAATCAACGCCAAGCAGGGTGCCCACATCAGCAAGGGCGACGTGCTGGCCTACATCGAACGCAGCTGCTAAGCGGCTCTACGGCATTACAAAGGCCGGGCTGACCAAAATGGAATTTGCCTTCGGGAAAAAGCCAATATGTTTTGCGCTTTTCCTGAAGGCAAATTCCATTTTAAGACAGCCCGGCCTGATTATCATCGCGTCTGTGCCGGGACAATGAGATGAACGACAATTATTCCTTTTCAAATTCATACTATTACCTAAAAATGTGTGCCGGTATCACCGACGAAAAAAACACTTGCGGATATGTCATCCCGAAACAGGTATTTTCATGCGCCTGCCTGAAAATACTGTCCGGAACGTAGCGAACCGTACACGCCGATACGCTGCCACAACTCCCCGTCTGGCCTTTTCTAATCGCCGATTTGTCAGTGTACCCTTGCAGGGAAACAGTTGTACCCTTGCAGGGAAACACTGACAAGTCGGCGATTGGAGATAGCGAGAGCCTGATTTCTACTGACAAGGCCGGCACCGGCATCCCCCCCGCACCATGCTGTTCAGGGAGAACGGCTATCCGATAGCCTATCCTGCGCCCCGCCCATTGTAACACTTTCTTAACAACTGTGTAACACCGTCCCAACATCCGCCCCGTACTTTTGCAAGCGAGAAAAAATACCTCGAAAAATCCTCTCCTCTAAAAACCACAAACTTTCAATTTATGGAATGGATGTACTTGGGAATGGTGATATTCCTCTTTCTGCTGGCCACCTTCGACCTTTGGGTGGGGGTCAGCAATGATGCCGTCAATTTCCTGAACTCGGCCATCGGCTCGCGCGCAGCCAAGTTCCGCACCTTGGTGTGCATCGCCTCGGTGGGCGTATTCTTGGGCTGCGTGCTGAGCAACGGCATGATGGACATTGCACGCCACGGCATTTTCAGTCCGCAATACTTCACGTTTCACGAAGTGATGCTGATTTACTTGGCTGTCATGGTGACGGACATCGTGCTGCTCGACGCTTTCAACACATTCGGTATGCCCACCTCGACCACGGTGTCGATGGTGTTCGAGCTGCTGGGCGCATCGTTCGCCTTCGTGATGATCAAGATGGCCTCCGACGGCCTGCCCCTCGGCATGGGCGACTACCTGAACACGTCGAAAGCCTTGGAGGTGATACTCGGTATTTTCCTGAGTGTACCCATCGCCTTCCTGTTCGGCGCGCTGGTACAGTACCTCACGCGCATCATCTTTTCCTTCCGCATCACGGAGAACCTGCGCTGGAAAGTGGGTCTGTTCGGCGGCATCGCCATCACGGCCATCCTCTACTTCATGCTCTTCAAGGGACTGAAGAACCTGACCTTCATGGGGGCTGACACCAAAGCCTACATCCACGACAACATCACGCTGTTGCTGGGCTGCACCTTCGTGGGGTCGGCTGTGCTGATGCAGCTGCTCCACGTGCTGAAGGTGAATGTGTTCCGCGTCATCGTGCTGTGCGGCACGTTTGCCCTGGCCACGGCTTTTGCAGGCAACGACCTGGTGAACTTTATCGGTGTGCCCTTGGCAGGTTTCTCTTCGTACCATGATTTCATGGCCAACGGTGCCGGAAACGGCGCGGACGGTTTCCTGATGAGTTCGTTGCAGGAATCGGCCAAGACTCCCTTCGTCTTCCTCCTGGCAGCCGGTGCCATCATGGTATTCTCACTGGCCACCTCCAAAAAAGCCCGCAAGGTGGTCGAAACGGAGGTGGGCCTGTCGCGCAAGAACGAGGGCGACGAAATGTTCGGCTCTTCCAAAGTGGCCCGCAGCCTGGTGCGCTGGGGCAACTCGGTGGGGGCTTTCGTACAGAACATCACGCCCGACCGCGTGAGCCGCTTCATTGACTCGCGTTTCCAGATGCCCCAAGAGGCACAGGACGACACGGCGGCCTACGATATGCTGCGAGCCTCGGTGAACCTGGTGATGGCCTCGCTGCTCATTGCCCTGGGCACCAGCCTGAAATTGCCGCTCTCCACCACCTTCGTCACCTTCATGGTGGCCATGGGTTCGTCGCTGGCGGACCGTGCGTGGAGCCGTGAGAGCGCGGTGTTCCGCATCACGGGTGTGCTGACCGTCATCGGCGGCTGGTTCATCACAGCCGGCGTGGCGTTCACGGCCTGCTTCTTCGTGGCCACGACGATGCACTTCGGCGGCTCGGTGGCCATTGTCCTGATTGTGGCAGCCGGCATCTACAGCATCATCCACAGCCAGCGCCGCTTTGCCCGCAAACAGCGCGAGGAGGTGCAGGAGGGCGATGTGCTCTTCGGACAGATGCTCCACACGCAGGACCGCTTGGCCATCGTGCCGATGCTGACGCGCCACATGAACATGAGTGTGGCGGAAATACTGGACGGCTACGCCGAGAAGCTGCGGCAGGCCACTGACGGATTGATGACAGAGCAGCTGCGTCCGCTGCGCAAGTCGCTGCGCGATTTGAATCGCCAAAAGCGCGACCTGAAGGACCTGCGCCGCCGCGAAACCATCTGCCTGCGCCGCGCCGAACCGCCCATGGCTGGCATCAAACTGAGCACGAGCTTCCACCGCACGCACAACGCCCTGCGGCAGTTGCTCTACGGACTGATGCGCATTGCCGAACCGGCACGCGAACACGTGGACAACAACTTCAGCCCCATCGAACCGCTCTACGCCGAACGCTACTGCCAGCTGCGCAATATGCTGGAAGACTTGCTGCACGAAACGGCTGACAACCTGCGCAACGACTGCAACGAACAAAACCTTCAGATAGCACTTCGCTGCAAGGAGGTGCAACGCGGATGCCAGCAACTGGCCGAAGGTGTCGGGGTGGACATGCAAACGAAGAACATGAACCTCAACACGACCACGCTGATGCTCCACCTGGCCCAGGAAACGGAACTCCTGGCCGTGGAACTGCGCGAATTGCTCAAGGCCGGACAGGCTTTCAAATCGCTGACGGATAATGACAACAACAAAACTTCTGACCATGGCAAAGAATAACAGGTTGAAGACCATGGCCGGCTGTCTGGCACTGCTGGCCTCCATGCCGCTGACGGCGGTAGCGCAAAAGGCGGAATGGCCGGAGTGGATGCCCCACGTGAGCGGTACCATACGCGGCAAATGGGAGTGGCAGACGGAGAAGAACGAAACGCGCTTTGAGGTGCGCACGGCTCGCGTGGCACTGGACGGCAAGATCACGCCGCGCGTGGAATACAAGGCGGAGATTGACCTCTCCGACGAAGGGCAAATCAAGATGCTCGACGCTTACGCGGGCTTGTTGCCGCTGGACCGCTGGGCCTTGCGCATCGGTCAGATGCGCGTACCATTCAGCATCGACGCGCACCGCTCGCCCCACAAGCAGTATTTCGCCAACCGCTCGTTCATTGCCAAACAGGTGGGCAACGTGCGCGACGTGGGTTTCTACGGCAGCTACAGCTTTGAGGAGTTCCCCCTCATCATCGAGGCGGGTGCGTTCAACGGGTCGGGACTGACCAACCAGAAGGATTACTGGACGAAGAGCCTAAACTTCTCCGCCAAGGCGCAGTACAAATTGCCCTTCGGACTGACCTTGCAGGCTTCGGTGCAGAAGATTTCGCCCGAGGGAGGAGCCACGTATCTCTACGACGGGGGCATGACGCTGCGCTGCGGCGGACTGACACTGGAAGGCGAGTACCTGCGCAAGCACTACACGAACACGACATTCAAGGATGTCAATGCCTGGGATGCCTTTGTCTGCTACGACGTGCCGCTGCGCCGCACGTTCCGGAAGATGTCGTTCCTCTGCCGCTACGACTGCATGGACGACCACTCGGACGGCTCGCTGACGGACGAAGGGGTGCTGAAACTGACCGACGCCGCACGGAAGCGCATCACGGGCGGCATCACGCTGAGCTTGGCAAAGGAGATGAACGCAGACATCCGCGTGAACTACGAAAAGTATTTCTACGACAATGCCGCACTGGCCAAACCGTCGGAACGCGACAAGGCGGTGGTGGAACTGGTGGTGCATTTCTGACCACAAATAAAGGAAACGACATGACTCCGGGCGGACCGGAATGAGAACTTCGGGCGGACCGGAGCGACGACAATCCGGACAACAACCAACAGTTGTCCCATACCGTGAAAGTTGCCGTCACTCCGGTCCGCCAAACGGCGTTTGGCCATTTCCGCGCAACCGATTGCAAGTCGGCTTTCCAAAACCGACGTTTAGGGTACAAAGCGTTGATGATTTTCACTCAAAAACAGAGCACCTTTCTGCGTTACATATAAAATAAGGCGTAATTTTGCAGCCGCCAGACCAATATTCCTCACAAGAAACAAAAAACAAACACATATGTCTACTACAAAGAAAATCAAGACAGCTTTAGTATCTGTATTCCACAAAGACGGTTTGGATGCACTTCTGGCCAAACTGCACGAAAACGGCGTTCAATTTCTTTCAACCGGCGGCACGCAGCAGTTCATCGAGTCGTTGGGCTACCCCTGCCAGAAGGTGGAAGAGGTGACGACTTATCCCTCCATTCTGGGAGGCCGCGTGAAGACGCTGCACCCGAAGGTGTTCGGCGGCATCCTGGGCCGCCGCGAACTGGCTGAAGACCGGGCACAGATGGAACAGTACGAAATTCCGGAAATCGACCTGGTGATCGTCGACCTCTATCCCTTTGAACAGACAGTGGCAAGCGGCGCATCGCAAGCCGACATCATCGAGAAAATCGACATAGGCGGTATCTCGCTCATCCGCGCCGGAGCCAAGAACTTCAACGATGTGGTCATCGTTCCCTCCAAGGCTGAGTATCAGCTGCTGCTCGACATCGTGGAGAAGAACGGCGCACAGACGACCCTCGAGGAACGCCGCCTCTTCGCCACCCGTGCCTTCGGCGTAAGCAGCCACTACGACACGGCTATCCACAACTGGTTTGAACAGAACTAATAACAACTATCTGACTATGGGCTTCTTCTCCAAATTGTTTTCTTTTACCCAAGAACTTGCCATAGACTTGGGTACAGCAAACACCATCATCATTGCTGATGACGAGATAGCTGTCAACGAACCGTCAGTGGTGGCTCTCGACACGCACACCGAAAAGATGATTGCCGTGGGCGACAACGCCAAACTGATGTATGAAAAAACGAACAACAAGATCCGCGTGATCCGTCCGCTGCGCGACGGTGTGATTGCCGACTTCAACGCCTGCGAACAGATGATGCGCGGCCTGATCAAGAAGGTTCACTCGGGCCGCCGCCTGTTCTCGCCCTCGCTGCGCATGGTCATCGGCGTGCCCAGCGGTTCTACCGAAGTGGAGCTGCGCGCCGTGCGCGACTCTGCCGAACACGCCGGCGGACGCGACGTGTTCCTGCTCTACGAACCCATGGCGGCTGCCATCGGTATCGGCATTGACGTGAACGCGCCCGAAGGCAACATGATTGTCGACATAGGCGGCGGCACCACGGAAATTGCCGTCATCTCGCTGGGCGGCATCGTGTCGAACAATTCCATCAAGATGGCCGGCGATGACTTCACCAGCGACATCCGCGAATACATGAGCCGCCAACACAACGTGCTGGTGAGCGAACGCATGGCGGAACGTATCAAAATCAACGTGGGCGCCGCGCTGACCGACTTGGCCAATCCGCCCGAAGACTACGTGGTACACGGCCCGAACCGCATCACCACGATGCCGATGGAGGTGCCGGTTTGCTATCAGGAAATCGCCCACTGCCTGGAAACGTCCATCGCCAAGATTGAACAGGCCGTGGTGAACGCGCTGGCCAACACGCCGCCCGAACTGTACGCCGACATCGTGAAAAACGGTATCTACCTCACCGGCGGCGGTGCCTTGCTCCGTGGCTTGGACAAACGCCTGAGCGACAAAATCAACATTCCTTTCCACGTGGCCGAAGACCCGCTGCTGTGCGTAGCCAAAGGTACTGGCGTGGCACTGAAGAACGTGGAGAAATTCACCTTCCTGATGCGCTGATCCAAGGCTTATGTGCTGGGTTATCAGGTTTCAGGTTATCCGGTTATAGTTTACTGCCCGCGCGGAAACGTATGCCGCCGCGAGCGTTACTCCATAACCCAATAACCTGGAACCTTGTAACCCTTATATTATGATTGTCCGATGAACAACCTGCTCGATTTTATCCGCAAATACAGCTATGTGCTGCTCTTCCTGCTGTTCGAAACGCTGAGCATGGTGCTGCTGTTCCGCTTCAACAGCTACCAAGGCAGCGTGTGGTTCTGTGCGGCCAACAGTGGGGTGGCTGCGGCAGGCGGCTTGTACGAAGACGTGAAATCTTACCTGCATCTGAAGGATGTGAACCGGGAACTGACCGACCAGAACCTGGCCTTGCAACGCGAAACGGAACTGCTGCGCCAAGCACTGAAAGATGCCACCAAGGACTCCACCGTGACAGAACGACTGATGCAGGACCGGCTGAAAGGCTTTGAACTCATACCGGCCACCGTGGTGTCGAACAGCGCAGAAAGGGCGGACAACTACTTAGTCATCGACAAAGGCACGCAACACGGGGTGCGCCCGGAAATGGGCGTAGTGGGCGGCGGCGGCGTGGTGGGCATCGTCTATCTGGCCGGGCCTCACCACTCCTTGGTAATCCCCGTGACCAACCGCAAGTCGAGCATCAGCTGCCGGGTGCGCGGACAGAACTATTTCGGCTACCTGCAATGGGACGGGAAGAGTATGCTCAGCGCCTACGTTGACGATGTGCCGCGCTATGCCAAAGTACGCGTGAACCAAGCCGTCGAGACCAGCGGCTACTCGGCTGTCTTTCCGCCGGGTATCTTCGTGGGACGCATCCGGGAAATCCGCAACTCGGCCGACGGCCAGTCCTACCGGCTGGACATCACCCTGGGCACTGACTTCGCCAACCTTCGCGACGTGTCGGTGGTGGCCACGCCTTACAAGGCGGAAATCGACACCTTGCAAACCCATGCACGCCAAAGCTTTGATGAACAATTTCGTTAAGCCAAATGACCAAATAGCGTTTTCAAATCCTCCAGCAGTTCTATGTTTGAAACCTTCTTATCGCGGCTGGGCTGGTTTGTCATTCTGCTCATGCTGCAAGTGTTTGTGTTCAACCACATCCACCTCTTCGGCTATGCCACTCCCCTCCCCTACATTTATTTCCTGCTCATCCTGCCCGGCAACACCGCGCGCTGGGTCTACGTGCTGACCGGCTTCTCCCTGGGATTGCTCATCGACCTTTTCACCAACACGCCGGGCATGGCGGCTGCAGCCACCTGCCTGTCGGGTCTGTGCATCCCTTTGTTTCTCCGGGTTTTCTCTCCCACCGAAGTGGACGACGAGGTGTTCGAACCTTCCCACCGTTCGATGGAATGGGGTCCCTTCCTGCGTTATACAGTCACCGCCGTATTGTTGCAATGCACGGCTTTCTTCACCATTGAAGCCTTTTCCTTCTCCGGCTGGCAGATGCTCCTGACCAACATCGGGGGCAGCGCATTACTCACCACCCTGCTGGTGATTGCCATGGAACTTATCCGCATCAAGCAATGAGCACAGCCCACAACCAATTTGAAATCCGGAAATTCGTCATCGGCGGCGTGGCCATCGGCATCATCATTGTCTACCTCATCCGCCTCTTCACGCTCCAGCTCTGGAGCGATGACTACAAGAAGAACGCCGACTCCAACGCTTTCCGCAAAGACATACAATATCCCTCGCGCGGGCTCATCCTCGACCGCAAGGGACGCATCCTGGTGTACAACGAACCGTCGTACAACATCATGGTGGTGATGCAGGAACAAAGGGGCATCGACACGCTGGACTTCTGCCAGACCATCGGCATCACCAAGGAGGAATACATCAAACGCATGGCCGACATCAAGGACCCGAAGAAGAACCCCGGCTATTCGCGCTATACGCCCCAGCTCTTCATGGCCCAAATCCCGGCGCAGGAGTTTTCGCTCTTCCGCGAAAAACTGTTCCGTTTCAAAGGCTTCGGGATAGAGAAACGCTCCACCCGACAGTACACCAGCGGCATCGGCGCACACATCCTGGGCGACGTGGGGGAAATCAGTCCGAAGGAACTGGATGAGGACTCCGACCACTATTACAAAAGCGGCGACTTCATCGGCAAGCTGGGCGTGGAACGCTCGTACGAGAAGCAGCTGCGCGGCGAAAAGGGGATGCGCATCATGCTGCGCGACGTGCGGGGCCGCACCCAAGGACATTACCAGAACGGGAAGTACGACACGCAGGCACAACCGGGCAAGAACCTTACCCTGGGGCTGGACAAAGACCTCCAGGAACTGGCCGAACGGCTGCTGATGGGCAAGCTCGGTGCCATCGTGGCCATCGAACCGAAAACGGGCGAGATTCTTTGCATGGCCTCCTCGCCCACCTACGACCCGCGCATCATGGTGGGCCGCGACCGGGGGCAGAACCACCGCCTGCTGAGCAAGGACCCGATGAAGCCGCTCCTCAACCGCGCCATCATGGGTACGTACCCGCCCGGCTCCACATTCAAAATCACGCAGGCTCTCGTCGGGCTGCAGGAGGGCATCATCGACCCCAACATTTCCTTCCCCTGCCACCACGGCTTCAACTATAAAGGTCTCCACGTGGGCTGCCACGGCCACGGCTCGCCCATCAACCTCGTACCGGCCATCGGCACTTCGTGCAACTCCTACTTCTGCTGGAACCTCTTCCGTATGCTGAGCAACAAGCGCAAATACGGCTCGGTACAGGCGGCCATGACAAAATGGAAGGACTATATGGTGGCTATGGGCTACGGTTACAAGTTGGGCATCGACCTGCCCGGCGAGCGGCGCGGCATGATACCCAACGCCCCTTACTACGACAAGGCTTACAAGAAATCGTGGAACGGACTGACCGTCATCTCCATTGCCATCGGTCAGGGCGAGGTCACGGCCACCCCCTTGCAGATTGCCAACCTGGCGGCCACGGTGGCCAATCGCGGCTATTACATTGTGCCCCATGTGGCCCACGCGGTGCAGGACGGCAAGCTCGACCCCGTGTACTACGAAAAGAAATATACGGGAGTGGACCGCCGATGGTACGAGTACGCCGTGGCAGGAATGCGCAAGGCGGTGCTCGACGGTACCTGTCGCGGTGCCAATCTGCCGGGCTACGAGGTCTGCGGCAAGACGGGTACGGCGCAGAACCGTGGACATGACCACTCGGCCTTCATGGGCTTCGCTCCCATGAACGACCCGCGCATTGCCGTGGCGGTATATGTAGAAAACGGCGGCTTCGGCAATGTCTACGGCGTGCCCATCGGGGCTTTGATTATGGAACAGTACCTCAACGGCAAACTGTCGGAAGCCTCGGAAAAGAAAGCGCAGCATTTCCAGAACATGCACATCAAATATGGAAGCTACGAACGGTAAAGTATTATTGACAATGAATAATGTATTGAGCCCACTTTAAAAAGGGGCATATTTTGAATCCAGTCTGACCAGTGTGGTCATT
>CAMBHR010000016.1:0-41463 GCA_945867195.1 uncultured bacterium
CATCGCTGCGCTTCATGCGGCAGGTGACGGTAGAGTCCACGATGATGGTGCGCACGAGGTCGCCCACGTCGGCTGTCTCGCCGCCGGTGGCGTAGATGCCGATGCCCATGTCGCGCATCTGCGCCAGCAGTTCGTCGGTGCCGTTGATGATGGCCGAGATGACCTCGCCGGGGATGAGCATCTTGTTGCGCCCGATGGTGGAACTTACGAGGATGTTGTCCACTGCGCCCACGCAGAGGAGGTCGTCCGTGTTCATGATGAGTGCGTCCTGGGCAATGCCTTTCCATACGCTCAGGTCGCCCGTCTCCTTCCAGTACATATAAGCCAGGCTGGACTTCGTGCCAGCACCATCGGCGTGCATGATGTTGCAGTATTCGGGGTCGCCGCCCAGGATGTCGGGGATGATTTTGCAGAAAGCTTGTGGGAAAATGCCTTTGTCTATGTTCTTGATGGCGTTGTGAACGTCCTCCTTCATGGCGGAAACGCCGCGCATCATGTATCGTTGTTTGCTGTCCATCGGAAAAAATTATGATTGTCAGTTTGTTCAGAACTCCACCTTGGGAGCTTTTTCTGCGCCGGCTTCTGCCTCGAAGGGCGTGCGCTTGTCAAAGCCGAACATGCCGGCCACCACATTGGCCGGGAAGGTGCGGATGCCCACGTTGTAGGTCTGCACGCTCTCGTTGTACAGCCTGCGGCTCTCGTTGATGCGGTTTTCCGTTCCTTCCAACTGCGCCTGCAGGTCGAGGAAGTTTTCGTTTGCTTTCAGGTCGGGATAGTTTTCCGTGATCATGAGCAGCCGTCCCAGAGCCTGAGAGAGTTCGCCCTGTGCTGCTTGGAGCTGTTTCATCTTTTCGGGTGTCAGCTCGTCGGCATTCACCGTGAGCTGCGTGGCCTTGGCCCTGGCTGCCACCACCTGTTCCAGGGTGGCGTTTTCGTGCTGCGCATAGCCTTTCACCGTATTGACGAGGTTGGGTATGAGGTCGGCACGGCGTTGGTACTGCGACTGCACGTTGCTCCAGGCGGTCGATACGGCCTCGTCCTTCTGTACCAGACCGTTGTAGGTCGTGAGCGAACCGCCAATGAGCAGCACCAAGACAACGCCCACCACAATGAGAGTAATTGTTCCTTTTGACATGATTGTATGGGATAGGGTTTGTGATTAAAGTTTGAAGTTGAGGGTTTGAAGTTGAGAGTTGAGGTTTATGGTTATGGCAGGCCGGGTGTCAGAACCTGCCGCCGCTGCCGCCTCCGCCGAAGAAGCCTCCGCCGAAAGAGCCGCCTCCAAACGAGCCGCCACCGCTAAAGCCGCTGCGGCCGCCACCCAAAATGATGGGCGGAACGCCGCCGCTCAATCCGTCGTTCTCGTCTTTGTATTCGTTCTTTTCGTAGCCACAGCGCGGACAACGGAGCGTGGAGCGGATGCACCAATGAGGGCTGTTCCCCATTCTGACGCGTTGCCGTTTCACCACCTTCAGGTGGGCTTTTTTGCATTGCGGGCAACGGGTCTGGCCGCTTGCCACAAGCATGACCACAATAAAAAGGAATATGCCGCCGAATACCATGGACAATAATATGCCCGCCAGCTCGTCTTCGCTGTCATCCTCGTCCAGCGCGGCATGGAGCGATTCGTCGCCGCGTATGTAGCTGTCCAGACTTTTGACAGTGGCCACAATCGCCTTGTCCCACTCCTCTTTCTTCAGCAGCGGCACCATGACGCGCCGTTCAATGCGGTTGCAGACCGCATCGGGCAGTGTCCCTTCCAGTCCCGCACCGGTGAGGATTTGGTACGAGCGGTCTTCAGTGGCCAGAATGATTATCAATCCCGAGTTTTGTTGTTTGGAACCGATGCCGTATTTGCGCGCCAGCTCCATTCCGAACTCGTAGGGATCGTCACCTTCCAGCTGTTTCACCACCGCTACCACCGTTTGCACGCCTTTTTCCTTTTCCAAAGCCTGCAACAGATTGTCCGTCGAGTCCACCGCTGCCTGCGACAGCACTCCGTCGGGGTTGCACACATAACGCCGCGCATCCTTCAGGTGAACCATCGGGAGCGTTTCGGGGGTCCATTTTTCGGCCAAACCGGTCAATGGCAGCCACAGCAGGAGCCAAAAAAGGAAAACGTATCTGTGCATGAGTTGATAGGATAGGTGAATTAGCGATGCAAAACTACATAAAAAACAGCGAGCTTTTGTCCTTTGACCATAAAAAGGTGGTTTTTCGGGGCTGTTCGGGGCAAATAGTGGGCTGTCGTTTGGCTCTTTTGAATAAAAAGGGGAACTTTGCCTGCCGTGGGCGTAAGCCGGGCGGCCTGTTCTTTGCGTCTGCCTTCAACGCTTCCACGACATTCTATTATCTTATTGCAAACTACTTCCAATTTTCAATCTCTGCTCTATGGTATTCCAACCTTGCAAACGCTTCCTGCTCTTGCTTTCACTGGTAGCGTTCAGTGTGCTTCAGGCACAAAACCCCGGCGGCTACTATAATGCCGCCAAGGGAACGAAAGGGAAATCGTTGAAGACGGCCCTTTACAAAATCATCTCTGACCATACGGCCCGTTCCTACAACCAGCTGTGGGAGGACTTCAAGGAAACAGATGTCCGTGCCGATGGCAAAATATGGGATATGTACTCCAACACCACCTCCTACACCCCCGGCGGTCCGGAACAAGGCCATAACTATTCCGGCGAGGGCGACTCCTACAACAGGGAACACTCCTTCCCGAAAAGCTGGTTCAGCCAAGGCACTCCCATGTACACCGACCTTTTCCACCTTTATCCCACCGACGGCTATGTCAACAACCGCCGCAGCAACTATCCTTACGGCGAAACGAAGGGCGAGACCTACCAGTCGTCCGGAGGCTTCAGCAAGTTGGGAAAATGCACGGTCAGCGGCTATAGCGGTACCGTGTTCGAGCCGGCAGATGAGTACAAGGGCGACTTTGCCCGCAGCTATTTCTATATGGCCACGGCCTATGAGGACAAGATAGCTTCGTGGGATTCGCCCATGCTCTCCGGCAACAGCTATACGGCCTATGCCGACTGGGCTCTGACCATGCTGCTGCGCTGGGCTGCCGAGGATCCCGTCAGCGAGAAGGAGATTGCGCGCAACGAAGCCGTGTACAAAATCCAGAAGAACCGCAACCCTTATATCGACTATCCGGGCTTGGAGCAATATGTTTGGGGAAGCCGCACCTCCGAAGCCTTCTACCCTGACAATTATTCGGAAGGCGGTGGTGAGGAACCCCAGCCCGGCACTGTGGCCGCCCCGACTTTCAGTCCTGCTCCGGGCAGCGTTGCCTCCGGCACCATCGTGACGATCTCCACCGAAACTCCGGAGGCTTCTATCTGCTACACGCTGAACAGTGGGGCGGCACGGACGGAGAAGGCTCCCGTCACATTCACTGTGACCGAAAACGTCAGCGTTAGTGCCTATGCACTGCTGGACGATGCCGCCAGTTCCACCGTCACGGCGGTCTATACCGTCGGCGGGCAAGCCGAAACGGGACCGCACACCTATGTGCTGGTGACGGATTACAGCCAGCTTACACCCGGTGCGGAAGTGCTGATTGTGTGTCCTGACAAGGGCACGGCCATGGCTTCCCAAGGGAAGGACATCCGCAATTATGTTTCGCTCGAGGGAACGGACTTTTCTGAAAGCATCACCACGGAAACGGGCAGTGATGATTTGCCCTATGCCTTTGTGCTCGGAAAAGAGAACGGCAACTGGACTTTCTTCAGCCCGGCAGAACAGGTTTGGCTGGCGTTGGTGAAGAGTGAAAACAAACTCCACACAGCCACGGACGCTTCAACGGAACAGGCTCAATGGACCATCCAAATTTCAGCCGAGGGCATTGCCTTGATAACCAATGTTTACTACGATCCGCGCGCCATCAAATACAATCCTTCCGCTCCGCGATTTGCTTGTTACACCAGTGCACAGAGTGCGGTGGCTCTTTACCAATATGCCACGCCGACCCTCATCAACCGGCTGGAAAGTGAACGCACCGGAAGTGCGGACGTGTACGCGCTGGATGGCAGACTGGTGCGCCATGCCACTTCCTTCGCCGATGCATTGAAGAACCTTCCCCGGGGTAGCTATGTTATTGGTGGCCGGAAAGTTATCGTCAAATAATAGGTAGCCATCCGGACTGGTACTGCTTTTCAGTGACAGAAAAATCTCACGAACCGCTCGTGAGATTTTTTTGTTCAGTAGGTGTTCAGAAATAGTTTATTGCACAAGTCTTGGACTATTTTTTACAAGTCTAGGAGTAGTAAAAACAAATCAAGGACTTGTTAACCGAAGTCCCCGACTTCCGGAAGATACGCGGTGGTGCAGCGGATTGGAGAGGTGGGTTGGTGGTAGGTTGCTATGAACAATTCTCCTATTTGTCAAGTTATCTCTCGTGTACCATTCCTTCAGCTTCGTACGCGCTTATATATACGTATTTTTACCTTTTAAAAATTGGTTCAAACCTTCATGGTGTTCACATTATTGCTGATTTCCAGCACTTCCGGATATGAATGATGGGATTTTCATTGTGTCAACAGTATTGCCTTTTGCTTCATATCCCCGATATGGCTGACACATCAGCTGAATACCAATGAATGATTGAAATCTCAAAACATTCATACTCTAAGAGCTTGATAATCAGCAGGAAAATGAAACGCCTGAAGGTTTGAAACATTTTTTTCGGGCTCCAAAATACGTATATATAGGGCAGAAATCAAGGGCGTAACCGTGGAGGATGGGGTGAAGGACATCTTTCACGGCTACGCCCTTGAAACAGGGAAATGGGGAGACTAATCTTTCCTGTTGACCAGTCCCCTGAGTTTCTCGTTGAAGGCGGTGGCTTGGATGAGTTGCTCAAGGGTGAGGTGCATACGGTAGTTCCAGTTTTGGTTGGGATTGGAAGGGTCGTTGATCTGTTCGTTCTCGGGATGGCGACTGCGCAGTTCGGGGGAGATGGCCAGCAGGTCCTGGAGGGAGAGGAGGCAGAGCATGGAGGGGCTCTGGATATGGCGGCTGACGACTTCCTCGCACACCTCGGGAGTGGCCTCGGCAGGAGCTTTGCCCTCATGGCCGAGTGCTTCGTGCCAGAATTGCTGTGTCTGCTCCTCGTTCATGAGCCACCATTTGCGCAAGGGCGGCATATCGTGTGTGGCGATGGTGGCCACACTGAGGTAGGGGTTGTCTTCGAGACGGGCATAGCGTATGCCGTAGGTCTTGGGCATACGCTGGATTTCGAGCGTAAGGATGCCCAGACGGCGTAATACGGGGGGGACTGTCGCGGGAACCATGCCTAAGTCTTCAGCGCAGGGAAGCATGCCTTTGCCGCGATAGGGATAGAGCGCGAGACTTTCGTTCTCACAGTCCACACTCTGGGTTATCACGGGCAGTTTCTTCATGGCCTCTGCGGCCCAGAAATCGTTGTGGCGGTTGTAGAAGAAGTCATCGTGCAGGCGGTTGAAGGCTTGCTGCTGGTCGGGGGGCAGTGTGGTGAAGACGTGGGTGATCCCAGCGGCAATGCGAGGATGGAATTTTTCCGGGTTTTCCTTGTCGCGGATGAACAATACTTCTGTGGCGGCCTGCATGAGGAAGTCCTGCAATGGGCCGTTGGGGACGCTCGCCTTGATGAGCCGCCCGGTGAGGTAGGAGGGTTGGAGTGTGTAACCTCCAGCCGTGGGCAGCAGGTAGCGTTCCGTTTGTCCGGCGCCGAAGCGAGAGGTGAACTCTGCGCCGGCAGTGGCGGGGATAAAGGGACGGCTGAATTTGTCGACATCTTCCGTGAAACCGAAGTTCCGTATTTCTTCTTTGGAAAGAGGAAGTGCGGGGCGGAAATGTCCCATCACGCCGTATTCCTGGTCAGAAGGGATTTCCCAAATGCGGAAGAAACCCAGCACGTGGTCCAACCTGTAGGCATCGAAGTATTTTTCCATGTGTGCCAGCCTGCGGCGCCACCAGAGGTAACCGTCCTTGGCCATTTCGTCCCAGTTGTAGGTGGGAAATCCCCAGTTCTGTCCCATGACGGCGAAGTAGTCGGGCGGCGCACCAGCTTGTCCGTCGAAATGGAAGAGCCGCCCGTCCTGCCACGCCGGAACGCTGTCTTTGCAGATGCCGATGGGGATGTCTCCTTTCAGCAAAACGCCCAAGGAGCGTGCTGCCTCGTGGGCTTCGAGCATTTGGCGGTGGAGCCAGAACTGGAGGCAGGCGTAGAAATCGAGTGCTGAGGGAGGGAGTTCGGCAGCCTGTTCGGGCCAATGGCGGAAGTCGGCGGTGCCATAGAGGTCGCGGCTGACGCAGAAGCGGGTATAGGGCACGAGCCAATAGGCGTTTTCTTCACAGAAATCCTTGTAGGCGGGGGTTTTCAGCACGGCTGCCCCGGTTTCCTTGAAAAGGTTGCGGGCGAAACGCATTTTCAACGCGAAGACTTTTTCGTAGTCCACCTCGGGCAATGCGTTGAGGCTTTCCGCCTCGTCCTTGCAATCCGTGTAGGCTTGGGTGTTCTTCCACGGAAGGGGGCTGAGATAGAGGGGGTGGAGTGCAAAGACGGAAACGGAATTGTAGGGATAGGAGTCGTGCCATGTGCCCATGCGCGTGGTGTCGTTGACGGGCAGGAGCTGCACGGCCTGCAGTCCGGTGTCGGCTGCCCAACGGACAAAGAGCTTGAGGTCGGCGAAGTCGCCGATGCCGAAACTGTTTTTGCTGCGCAAGGAGAACACGGGGATGACGCAGCCCGTGCCCTTCCACGGTTGGAGTGTGACGCGGGGCATTTCGTCCTGCCTGATGACAGAAGCTGTTCCGGGCGTGGGGCGCGCCGGGAGCGAACGGTCACCTCCGTCTTCCCAAACGGTGTTGTCGGGATTGAGCAAATCAATCAACACGTATTTATAGGTGACGCCGCGTTCAAAATCGGACCGTGTGAGGGGGAGGGTGTATTCATAGGTGCCGGTGCGTTGCAAAGTGCGTGCCTTCTTGGCATTCCAACTGCCCCATCCGGGTTCGCTGCCCACCACGCCCCAGGCTTTTCCGGGTCCGGGAGGGAGGGCGTGAAGCAACAGCAGGCAGGCGGAGGACAGCTGTTCAAGGTGGAGATTGTCAGCTCCACGGGGCAACATGAGGTTTTCGGAAAAGGCCGTGCGATGGTAGAGATAGGGGAGGCATTCGTCGGCCCAGGTGTCGGCAAAGAAGACTTCGGAACGATGGTTGAAGCGGAAGTCGCGCCAATGGTTCAGCTCGGCGCGCAGGATGCGGCCTTCATCGTCCACAACGCGATATACATGGCGCAAATGGCGCGCCCCGGCAGAGGCTTGCAGCGAGGTGGTCCACCAGTGCCCGTCGGCTGTGTCCATCGCTTTCGTTTCGGCCCGGCTGCCGTCGATGGAATAAATGATTTCCAAATGTTCTCCCCAACGTGTGGTATAGGGGATTTCAAAATGCAGGGTTTTCACGGAATGGTCTGTTTAAGGTCGTGCAGCCCAAGGGGTGCACAATATATATTATATGGGTATATTATCCGGATGGGGATGTTTGCCTATCGGGGGAATTCCCCTAAATGGCGGTAAATGTAGAAAGATTTGGCGGTTTGCCGCAAACCATCTGATAAAAACCGCAAAAATTCTGTTTGGGTTCAAAAAAATGAGGACAAAACTTTGGGTGAAATGGGGATGTACGTATATTTGCATCACCATACAGGCTGTACCGGTTAGATTGGGATACTCATCAATAATTACGTGAAAACCGAGACAAGCTGGTTTGTTCAATGGCGTGCCGATATGCATCGCAAGGTGTAGGGTCGGATTACAGAGACTGATTAGCACTCAAATCCTATTCGCTCGGAGTTTCATCACATCACCGGTACAGCCCTTTTTGTATTTTCCCCTTTGGTTGGCTGATACCAAGGGGGTATTGATAACGAAACGGCACGAACACAATGCAACACGGTTTTATTAAAGTGGCGGCAGGCATTCCCCCAGTGAGGGTTGCTGACTGCGCGTTTAACATTCAGCAGATTGAAAACATGATGGCGATGGCGGACGGACAGGGAGCTGAAATCATCTGTCTGCCCGAGCTTTGCGTGACCGCCTATACTTGTCAGGACTTGTTTCAGCAACAGCTCTTGCTGGACGAGGCGGAGGCTTCTTTGCTGAAGTTGATGGAGTTCAGCCTCGGACTGGGCATCACGGCACTTATCGGGGTTCCGGTGGCGGCTGACAACAAACTTTTCAACTGTGCGGCTGTCATCCAACGCGGTAAAATCCATGGGTTGGTTCCCAAAACGCATTTGCCCAATTATAAGGAGTTTTACGAACAACGGTGGTTCACTTCGGGGGATGTGCTGGAGGATGGCCGGCAAATCCGGCTGTGCGGCCAGACGATACCTTTCGGGACAAATCTGCTGTTCCGCTCGTCGCATTGCACTTTCGGCATCGAGATATGCGAGGATCTTTGGGCTCCGGTGCCGCCGGCCAGTTACCTGGCGATGCGCGGCGCGGACATCATCTTTAACCTCAGTGCAAGCAACGAACTGGTGGGGAAGACTTCTTACCTACGCAGCCTGATTGAAAGCCAGAGCGCACGTTTGCTGGCGGGTTATGTCTATGCGGGGTGCGGCTACGGCGAGAGTACGCAGGACTTGGTGTTCAGCGGACGGGCTTACATCTGTGAGAACGGCCACATGCTGGCCGAGGCGGAGCGGTTTGCCATGAAAGGACAAATCATTTACAGCGAAATCGACGTGGAACGCTTGCGAGCCGAACGCAGGGTGAACACGACTTTCTCCCTGCCGGCTGCATTGCGCGCACTCCCTTCTTGCAGGGTTTCGGAACTGGAGCCGTATAGGCCGAATGTTCCTTTTGAACTGACGAGGCGTGTGGAACCGTTGCCTTTTGTTCCCAAAGGGGAGGCACTGGCATGTCGCTGCGAGGAAATCCTGCATATACAGAGTGCGGGACTGGCACGCCGCATTGAGCATACGCACGCCAAAACGGTGGTCGTGGGCATCAGCGGCGGACTGGATAGTACGTTGGCACTGCTCGTGGCAGTACACGCTTTCGACCTCTTGGAACGTGACCGTCGCGGTATCGTGGGCATCACAATGCCCGGCTTCGGCACGACGGACCGCACTTATACGAACGCCGTGAACCTCATGAAGTTATTGGGCATCACGATGCGTGAAATCAGCATTGCGGATGCCGTGACCTTGCATTTCAATGACCTGGGGCACGACATTCATATTCACGACCTGACTTATGAAAATTCCCAGGCCCGGGAACGTACGCAAATCCTGATGGATGCTGCGGGACAGACGGGGGGCTTCGTGGTGGGAACGGGCGACCTGAGCGAACTGGCTCTGGGATGGGCTACCTATAACGGCGACCACATGAGTATGTACGGGGTGAACGCTTCTGTCCCGAAGACGCTGGTGCGCCACCTGGTGGCTTGGATCGCCCAGGGTATGGAGGATGACAGTGTGCGCCACACATTGCTCGACATTGTGGACACGCCGGTCAGTCCGGAGCTGTTGCCCGCTGACGAGGATGGCAATATTTCGCAGGTGACGGAGGACCTTGTAGGGCCTTACGAACTCCACGATTTCTTCCTGTTTCAGACATTGCGTTTCGGCTTCCGCCCCCAGAAAGTGTTGTTCCTGGCTTGTCGCGCCTTTGACGGTACGCAGGGGACAATGGCTTATACCCCTGAAGTGATCAAGAAGTGGCTGACGGTTTTCTACAGACGTTTCTTCAGCCAACAGTTCAAGCGTTCCTGTATGCCCGACGGCCCGAAGGTGGGCAGTTGCTCGCTGAGTCCACGTGGCGATTGGCGGATGCCTTCGGATGCCAATGCAGATGCTTGGCTGCGCGAGCTGGAGGGAACGGCTGAGGAGGCGGAATAAGCCTGACATTTTAAGTTGAAACTTGTTTTATGGAAAAAGGCGTAATCACCGGGATGGTTCCTGATGATTACGCCTAAAATATTTGAGTTCATGTTATAAGTGCTCCCGTCGAAGCACGAGAAGTCTACGCGCTATTTATTTGAGCAGAGTGGCAATCACTGTACCGAGGGTGGCTGTCATGGTACCGATTGATACGATTTCGCCGAACGACATGCTGCGCTTTCGGGCTTTCGAGGGAACAAGGATGGTGCAGCCCGGGGTTATGTCCTTGGCCGAACGGACCCGGGTGACCGTTCCGTTCATGTTGACGGCAAACACGCGCTTGCGTTTGGCACGCATTCCGTAGCCACCGGCCTGATCAATGTAGTAGGACAACTTGGCTCCTGAGCGGTAGGCCACGGAGTTGGGGTACATTACTTGCCCGTTGATGGTTACGGTGTTGGAGTACTGCGGGACTATCAGTCTGTCGCCCTCGCGCAGCACGATGTCCCATCTGTCATCACCTGGATTGTCCAAGGCTTTTTCCAAATCAATACCTACCATCTGCTTGTCGCCCATTTCCAGCAAACGGGTGTCGACAGAGTCGCCGCTGACGGCCAGCTTGATCATGGTTTGCTGTTTGATTCTCTCTTCGGGTGTGAGCATACGTTCGAGATGGGCACCTTTGGCATACGCTTCTTTGGTCAGGCCGCCGGATGTCTTGATGAGGTCGGTGAGACGCATACCTTTGCTGGCCAACACATAGGTGCCTTCAAACGCCACTTCGCCTGCAACCGAAACGTGCTGCTGTTCGACATAACCGGGGGAACGTCTGACAAACACTTCATCGAAGGGTTCAAGCACAAAGCCGGGAGGGCCGTCGACCACAAAGCCGTCTTTCAGCGCGAAGGTGAACGATTTGGCCACTTGCGACGAGGACTGCATGGTTTTGTTGTCCCTCAAGCGGCGTGACACGTCCACTTTGACGACAGAGGCTGCATCTTTCAGACCACCTGCCTGCAAAATCAAGTCCTCCAAGGTGGTGTTCGTTGCATATTCGTATGTACCGGGATAGTTTATCTCACCGTTGATGGTGAAGATTTTCTCTTCTTGCATCAGTCTTTGGGAGGGGATGAAGACGACATCTTCGTTTTTCAGGGAAATGTCGGCCACGGTGTGATCTAATATGCCTTTGATGTCTACAGCCAGCACTTCCAAAGAGCGGTCTTCCAGCCGGCGGTGAATCATGCCGCGTGCCGAAAAGGCATCTTCGCGCAGTCCGCCTGCCGCTTCGATGAGCTGCCGCAAGGTAGTGATGCTGCCGTCCATCTGGAACAAGCCGGGACGCATCACTGCTCCCTTTAATTCTACCATATTGTTGTAGCGGTGAAGCACGCTGTCAACATAAAGGGAGTCGCCATCGGCCAGTTGGAACGTGTTGGTTTCGAAATCGTCAATGGAATAGACCGACATCATGTCTTTGGATTTGCGTATCAGCCGCACTTGCGACTTGTAAGCATCGCCCTTGAAGCCTCCGGCATATTTGATAAGTGTGCCGACGCTCTCGTTCTGCTTCATTTCGTACATCATGGGGCGTTTCACCTTACCGGCTATCTCCACGAGGCATTCGTAAGGTTCCACTATGATGACATCTTCGGAGGACAGGCGGATGTTGCCTTTCATGTTGCCCCCGAGAATGTAATCGTATATATCGCAAGTGGAGATGAGGCGGCCTTTCCGGTAAATCTTGATGTTACGCAACGTACCGATGTCGTTGGTTCCTCCTGCCATGTACAGGGCATTGAACACAGTTGAGAATGCTGAGAGTGTGTAAGTTCCGGGCACCATCACTTCGCCCATGACATTGACTGTGATGGTTTTGGTCTGTCCGACAGTGAGCCGGATGTTAGAGCCGCCATAACGCTGCCCAAGTGTGGAACGCACACGTTGGTTGGCCTGGGCCACGGTAAGTCCGTTGACGGCTACAGGGCCATAGTTCTCGATGTTGATGACTCCTTCGGGGGTGACAGTACATTCATAACGCTGTTGCGAAGCTCCCCAAACATCGACAAAAACCTCGTCGCCAGGCCCGAGGCGGTAGTCATCCGGCATGGCGATGTTCATGTTGGGTTCAAAAGTCAGGTTGCGGTTGTTGAATATGTTCCGTCCGAACACCTGCTTCCCGTTTTTTGTAGTCAGAGCGTAGGAGTCATAGGGAATTTGCAACCCGTCCAGCGAGTCGGGCATAAAGGCATCCATCTCGTCAAGATAGCTGTTTCTGCGTTCCCTATCGTAAGCTCTGCGTTGCTTTTCCGACATGAGGTTGGTATTCACCGCCTGTTGTGGGGCATTGCGTTGGTTGTTTCCCAGCACCTCAGCTTTCCCCTCCCCATTGTTCTGGCGCAGCCGGTTCTTCTCATCATATCCGCTGATGTTTTTCGCACCAATGACCGTTCCGGATTGCTGCTTCTCATACTTTTCACGGATACGCTTGATTTGTTCGATGCTCACCCCTCTCTCGATCAGTTTGGTGACAATATCAGCCCGCGAAGTGCCACGTTCGTTTTCCTTGATCATGAATTGCATCACCTGGTTGTCAGTCATTGACGTTTGGGCTGATACATTGAGCGTGACACCCATCAGGAGGGTGAGAGCGATGAGAATTCTTTGAAGTTTCATGAACGATATTAATTGGGTATCTTGTTTTGCGGGAACAGGAGGACTTCCTTGAGCCGCCTGTCCTTTTATAGAACGGAAATACTTTAAAATATTGCAAAAGTAATAAGTTTTTCTCATCACCATACTTTCATGCCTGTTTTTTTGGCAATCCAGCTGTAAGGCAGGAAGAATGTTTAGTACATGGTTGGTTATTGGGCTTGGGCGGCCAATCAACTGTTCGTTACAGTCATGATTTGGTGCATTTCTCTTCTGGTGGCGGTCAAGTAAAGTGCTGTATTTAAAAATGTCAATTGGCAAAGCCTGTAGTTTGCAGAGATTTATGTATGTTTGCACGGTGAAGTGGAGAAATAGTTGATGCAGACAATGTGAGGATGTTTCACACTTTACAGCCTTTGGATAATTATGAGAAGAAAGTTTGTCAAAATATTGTGGATTACCTATACGCTGGTGGTATTGCTGGCCGTAGCTTTCGTAGTCAGCGTAGAACGCGGTTGGATCGGTTACATGCCGCCCATAGCCGAACTGCAAAGCCCTATCAGCAAGTTTGCTACGCAGATAATCAGTGCAGACGGGCGGTTGATGGGCACATGGTCGCGGAACGAGAACCGCGTTTTCGTGGGCTACGACAGCATCAATCCCCATGTTTTTGATGCCTTGGTGTCGACAGAGGATGTCCGCTTCTTCGAGCATTCCGGTATCGACACCCGTGCCCTGATGAGAGCCGTGGTGAAAAGAGGCATCATGGGACACCGCGAAGCCGGAGGCGGCAGCACCATCACCCAGCAGCTGGCCAAACAGCTTTACTCCGAAACGGCTGAGACCACCCTGCAACGACTGATGCAGAAGCCCATCGAATGGGTCATCGCGGTGGAACTGGAAAGACATTACACCAAGGAGGAAATCCTAACCCTCTATCTCAACTACTTCGACTTCCTCCACAATGCCGTAGGAATCAAGACGGCGGCCAGTGTGTATTTCGGCAAATCGCCTCGCGACCTGACACTTTGCGAAAGCGCAACGCTGGTGGGCATGTGCAAGAACCCCTCCTATTTCAATCCCGTCCGTGAACCCGAAAGGTGCCGCAACCGCCGCAATGTAGTGTTGGAGCAAATGGTGAAGGCCGGCAAACTGTCGGAAGCGGAATACGCCACGCTGAAAGACGAGCCGCTGAAGCTGAATTTCCACCGGGTGGACCACAAAATCGGCCCATGTGCCTATCTGAGAGAATACCTCAGGCGTATCATGATGGCCAGCAAACCCGTGGCAAGCGATTATCAGGACTGGCAAAGGCAGCAGTTTTATGAAGACTCGCTGAAATGGGAAACCGACCCCCTTTACGGCTGGTGCAAGAAAAACCACAAGCGCGACGGTTCCGACTATGACATCTACACCGATGGCCTGAAGGTATATACCACCATTGACTCACGGATGCAGCGTTATGCCGAAGAAGCTGTCAGGAAACAGATGGCCGGCAAGCTCCAGCCCATATTCGAGGCAGAGCGGCGCAGTTCGCCTAACTTCCCTTACAGTTCCGACTTAAGCAGCAGTCAGGTAAGGAAACGGATACGCCTTGCTATGCGGCAGTCAGAGCGTTACAGGCTCATGAAGGCGGCCGGCGCAACGGATGAAGAGATTGACCGGTCGTTCCGCACCAAGGTGCCCATGACCGTGTTCACCTACCATGGCGATGTGGATACCGTGATGACACCTGTGGATTCCATCCTCTATTACAAGAAATTCATGCGTTCGTCCTTGGTTTCCATGGACCCCCGTACCGGACAAGTCAAGGCATACGTGGGAGGTCCCGACTTCTCGCATTTCCAATACGACATGGCCATGGTGGGGCGGCGGCAAATCGGCTCGACGATGAAACCCTTTGTCTATGCCATGGGACTGCAAGGCGGCATGACACCCAACACCACCATCCTCAACGTGCAGCGAAGCTACGGCAACTGGTGTCCGCGCAACGGAAGCCGGGCACGGTACGGCAGCGAAGTGACCCTCAAGTGGGGGTTGAGCCAATCCAACAACTGGGTGACAGCTGAACTCATGTACCAGATAGACCCCACCGGGCAAGGCCTTGTGCGCGACCTTTACGATTTGGGAGTGGCCAATTACAATATGTACCCATCGCTCCCCCTTTGCCTCGGCACCTGTGACATCACCCCCGTGGAATTGGCTTCAGCCTACACCGCATTTGTCCAGAAAGGCATCCGCCGCGCCCCGTTGCTGGTCACCCGTATCGAGGACAACGAAGGCAATGTGGTCGCAGAGTTCTCGCCGCGTACCAACGAGGTCTACAGCGAGGAAACCGCCTACAACATGATCGACATGATGAAAGCCGTCATAGACTACGGCACCGGACGCAGGTTACGTTATGCCTACCAGATGGAAAACCCCATTGCCGGCAAGACGGGAACGACCAACAACAACTCCGATGGTTGGTTCGTGGGTTGTGTTCCCCAATTGGTCACCTCCATTTGGGTGGGAGGCGATGAGCGCGACATCCATTTCAACTCCACCGCCATCGGCCAAGGCTCGGCATCCGCCCTCCCCATTTGGGCACTCTATATGCGGCGCGTCTATGCAGACCGCTCTTTGGGTTACGACCCCGAAGCCGATTTCGAAGTACCCCAAGCCGAACTCGAACGCCACAGACAGTCACGTCAGGCCCATGAAGAGAAATCCGACGACGGAGAGACCGGCGCAAACGACGGCGGAAGCAACGAATCAGTTCCGGCAGACCCCGCCCCAAAACCGAAAGGTAAATCGGCAGCCGACAACTATTTCGAGTAGCATCTTCCAACGAAGGCCTTTCAGCTGCCCCATGACGACGGGCACATTAACAGAAAAGTACTGCACAGAGAGTCTGCCGCTGCCCCTCCCTACCCGATAACCGGCTGAACCTTATGGATCATATTGCCATCATTCCGGCCCGACAAGTTCCAACCCATTATCCTGAAACCCCGACAACAACCTGTAACCCGACAATAACCTCCTGAAAACCCCGACAATACACAGTCATATCCCCATTTCCTATGATTATGCAAAGAAAACTCGCAACCATATGCCTCGCCCTCCTCGGCCTTTGCACCATTCAGGCCCAGAAAATCGTAGTCGGTTCATGTACGCTGAAAGACGGCGGCATCTACACCGGCGAACTCATTTCCGGCAAGCCCGGCGGTAAGGGCAAGGTACAGTATGAAAACGGCGATACCTACGAAGGAACATTCGTCAAAGGGCTGAGACACGGCGAAGGCACATTCACCGCCGCCGACGGTTCCCGCTATGAAGGCAACTGGACCAAAAACGAACGCAACGGACGCGGCACTTTCTACGCCGTCAACAACAACCGCTATGTCGGCCTCTGGTTCCGCAACAGGAAAGAAGGACAAGGCGTGATGTACTATTACAACGGCGATGTCTACGAAGGCGCATGGAAGGACGACAAACGCAACGGAAAGGGCACCTATACCTACAAGAGCGGAGCCTATTACCGTGGAGAATGGGCAGATGACAAGAAATGCGGCAAGGGAGTGTTCGACTGGAACGACGGTTCACGCTACGATGGTAACTGGTCCGACAACCAGCGCAACGGACGCGGCACCTACATCTACGCCGACGGTGACACCTATACCGGCGAATGGAAAAACGACATGCAGGAAGGCCGTGGCATCTACAAATTCCGCAACGGCGACGTGTACGAAGGCCAGTACCTCATGGGCGAGCGGACAGGTGAAGGCACATTCCGTTTTGCCAACGGCGACAGCTACGTGGGCAGCTTCCTCAACGGCGAGCAGAGCGGACAGGGCACATTCCACTGGAAAGGCGTGGCCACCTATACCGGAGCATGGAAGAACAACATGATGCATGGGCGCGGCGTGTACAAATGGAAGAACGGTGACGAATACAACGGCGAATGGAAGAACAACCAAATGGACGGCGAAGGCGTTTTGCGCTATGCAGGCGGCGGACGCTTCAAAGGCATCTTCAAGGAAGGCAAGCGCGACGGCAAATCCGTAGAAGTCCGCGCCGACGGCACACGCATAGACTGCACCTACTCCCATGGCCAAAAGCACGGAAAGTATGTCGAATACGACGCCAACGGCAATGTCGTCAAAAAAGGAGAATACTCCTACGGACGCGTGGTGCAGTGAACAAATTGGCTTACGGCCAGGAGGAAATTTTCAATTTATAATTTACAATTTACAATGAGGGCTACGCCGATGTGCAGGACGATGAAGAACGGCTGGCTTCATGGCCGCAGGCTTCATTATAAATTATAAATTGTAAATTATAAATTGAGAAACGACCTCATTATAAATCATAAATTATAAACCACTTCATCCCCAATACCATGAAAGCAAAAACCGAAAAACAAGCCGCTGCGCGTAAGCCGGCGGCCAAGCGGGCAGCCAAGAAAGCTGCACCCAAGCACATCAACCTCGTCAAGAACGACCCTTGGCTCGAACCCTTTGAAGCCGCCATACAGGGACGGCACGACCACGTACTCTGGAAACTCAACGAGCTGACCGGAGGCAAGGGGAAACTGTCCGAAATGGCCGACGGCCACCACTATTTCGGCTTGCACCGTACAGCACGCCAGTGGGTGTTGCGCGAGTGGGCACCCAACGCCACCGCCATCTACCTCATCGGCGATTTCAACGGATGGAAAGAAGAAGCCCAATACGCCTTCAAGCGCATCGAAGGCACCGGCAACTGGGAACTCAAACTCCCCCTGCGCGCCCTCAAGCACCTTGACCTCTACAAGCTCTCCATGCACTGGCAGGGCGGCCAGGGCGAAAGAGTGCCAGCATGGAGCCGCCGCGTTGTCCAGGACGAAGAAACCAAGATATTCAGTGCCCAAGTGTGGGATCCCGCCGAACCCTACGTTTGGAAGAAACCCAACTTCAAACCCAAGAAAGCACCCCTCTTCATCTACGAGTGCCACATCGGCATGGGACAAGATGCCGAGAAAGTGGGAAGCTACAACGAATTCCGCGAAAACGTCTTGCCCCGCGTCATAGCCGATGGCTACAACTGCATCCAGATCATGGCCATCGCCGAGCACCCCTACTACGGCAGCTTCGGTTACCATGTCAGCTCCTTCTTCGCCCCCTCCAGCCGCTTCGGCACCCCCGACGAGCTCAAGCAACTCATTGATGCAGCCCATCAGGCAGGCATCACCGTCATTATGGACCTTGTCCACAGCCACGCCGTAAAGAACGAAGTCGAAGGCCTCGGCAACTATGCCGGCGACCCCGACCAGTTCTTCTATCCTGGCGGCCGCCGCGAACACAGTGCTTGGGACAGCCTCTGCTTCGACTACGGCAAGAACGAAGTGATTCACTTCCTCCTTTCCAACTGCAAGTACTGGCTCACCGAGTTCAACTTCGACGGCTTCCGCTTTGACGGCGTCACCTCCATGCTCTATTACAGCCACGGCCTCGGCGAAGCCTTCTGCGGATATGGCGACTACTTCAACGGCCACCAGGACGACAACGCCATCTGCTACCTTACCCTTGCCAACCTCCTCATCCACGAAGTCAAACCCGCCGCCATCACCATTGCCGAAGAAGTCAGCGGTATGCCCGGACTCGCAGCCCCCTTCAAGGACGGCGGCTACGGCTTCGACTACCGCATGGCCATGAACGTGCCCGACTATTGGATAAAGACCATCAAGGAGCAGCGAGACGAAGACTGGAAACCCTCCTCCATATTCTGGGAAATCACCAACCGCCGCGCCGACGAGCGCACCATCTCCTACTGCGAGAGCCATGACCAGGCACTCGTGGGCGACAAGACCCTCATCTTCCGCCTCATTGATGCCGACATGTACTGGCATTTCCGCAAAGGCGATGAAAACGTCACCGTCCACCGTGGTATTGCCCTCCACAAGATGATACGCCTCGTCACTGCCTCAACCATCAATGGCGGCTACCTCAACTTCATGGGCAACGAATTCGGCCATCCCGAATGGATAGACTTTCCGCGCGAAGGCAACGGATGGAGCTATAAATATGCGCGCCGCCAGTGGAATTTGGTGGACAACCAAGAGCTCTGCTACCATCTGCTGGGCGACTTCGACCGTGACATGATCCACCTCCTGCGTTCCTTCCCCGATATCCGCAAGCTCCCCGTACAGGAGATTTGGCACAACGACGGCGACCAGATACTCGCCTTCGCCCGTGGTCCGTTGGTATTCGTGTTCAACTTCTCGCCCGTCCGTTCCTATGAGGGTTACGGTTTCATGGTACCCGAGGGCGCATACGATGTCGTGCTCAACACCGATGCCCCCGCCTATGGCGGCAATGGCCTTGCCGACGACACCGTACGCCATTTCACCAACTTCGACCCGCTCCTCAAACGTGACGGAAAAGGCTGGCTCAAACTCTACATCCCCGCCCGTTCAGCCGTCGTGCTGCGTCGTGAGGAAGAAGAATAACAATGACAACATGCATGAGGAAGTGTCATGACGGCGCATCCCCATGCCCCGTTTTCCGTCCAATAGGGTAGGAGATATGCGCTGACAACAAGCACATATCTCCTACATTCGTATTCCCATGTTCCAATGCTAGGAAAGATTTGGGTAGTTTGGAACTTTAACGATTCATTCGTAAGAAACTTTTTGACAGTACGGTTGGCTTGACTGACATCATTTTACGGTAAATAATGTTCATTGCGTCAGCTTCTGGTCTTATAGCTGAAGGCTGTACGAATCAGTCGGCGAGATATCCTTACAAGAGCCAGACTATTTTTTTCAACTCGCCGAGTAGAAAAAACAAGTCCCGGACTTGTCCATCGAATCCCCAGACTTCAGTCACACATCCCCTGCGATGTTCGTAGAACGGCAAGTTTCATCAAATAATGGCAAGTATGGTTTAGATAATGGTTATGTGAGAAAATTCAATCATTCCCTCTGACCCTGTACGTGGCTATATATACGTAATTTCGTCGTTTATAAAAAGGTTCAAACCTTCAATGTTGTCACTATGTTCCTGAAAATCAGTCATTTCATATATGAAGGAATCAGGATATAAAGTTTCATTATCATTCTCTTATGTTTCATCATGAATTCTGTACTGACACAAGTACCTTAAACGCAAATACATCGTTTTCACATTCCGTGTTCCAATTTTGACTACATCTTTCATTTCTGGAGCTTCCAGTGAATGTTTGCAAAACTGTCGTTCATGCCGAAAACGTCTGATAATCATTGGGAAAAACCTACAATGAAGCTTTGAACAATTTTTTTAAGGGCGAAATTACGTATATAGTAGGGTTATACGATTTGTTTCTATCTTCCTCAATGCCTAAATACAGGGCTGTTTCATCATTCTCAAGCGTATGCCGAGCGTGATAATTTCATTTTGTTCATGACTCTAAACATTAAATGTGTGGTATTTTGATTACAACAAAATATCACACATTTATACGATTGGAAGGAAGGCTAAAGAGGGGCAGATTTTGAAGCCGTATATCCGTCCTTTCTGTTTCCTTTGGCTGGTTGCCATGCCATGGGTTGGCAAGGAAGATGACGGACAGGATTTGGGGTGGGGGATATCACCCCGTTATTGGTTGGTTTGTGTGGGTGATATGTGTCTGGGGGGGTGCCTATGTGAAAATGATATCTTCTATCCAATTGCCTTCGGCACGTTTGTTGAGCTCCCGGACGAGCGTGGCGCGTTGCAGCGAGAGTTGGCTGCGCAGTACTGCCGACGATAACCGGACATACAATTTGCGGTTGTAAATTTCCAGACCGGAGGTGTAGCGCATGACGACATCGCCTACCACTTGAGGCCAGAGCTCCATGACGCGGTGTTCGCCAAGCGGTGTTTCGAGCCCTGCTATGCGGAGGAAACGGCGGATGACGGTGCCGATGGCTTCTTCTTTTCGACGTTCCATGTGGCGGTCGGTGGTGATGACGGGTTTACTCGGGTTTTTCGGCTTCGATTTTGACGATGCCTCCGGTGACGGGCGAGAGTTGTACACGCGTGGCGGACTTGCGGTTGAAGAGGTCGCCGCCGAGGTGCTCAATGCGCCCGAACTGGGCCATGGGGAGGGTTTCGGAGGCGAATTGGCGACTGTCGTCGAAGACGGTGACCTGCACTTTTCCGGGCACGATGTAACGCAAATCTTCCGCTTCGCGGCGTTGTTTTTCCTTCTCGCTGACAGGTACGGCGGCGGGCAGGGTGTGTAGGTCTTTCACGGCGTAGCACACGGGGGTGCCGGCGGGGTCGTCAGCGTCTACTACACCCAAATAGCGCGAGAAGCTGAAGAGTGTTTGGGAGGCGGTTTCCTCAGTGGGGATGATGTCGAAAACGAAGGTTTCTGTCTGCGTGGTGGCTGTTCCCTGGAAGAGCTGGAGTAGGGCGGCTTCCTGGGTGTCGAGGCTGGCGAGCATGAGGCGTAGCTGCTCGCCGTCCTTGGGCATGAAGTCGGCCTGACCTTTGGTGAGCAGGCTGCGGTTCTCGCGGATGTCATATATTTCGTTGGCGGCGAGTTCGGCCATTTTCGCCGTGCTGCCTGCAGCGAGTATTTCTTCAGTCTTGTAGTTCACTCCCTTGGCCGTGGCATGCTTTTCGGCCTTGATGCCGGCCTGTGGCAACACGGGCTCGATGAGGTTGGCGGGGGCATTGACGCTGACGAGGCGGCCGTCGCCCATGAGGCTGACGAGGGGTGCGGAAGTCTTGCTACGCATCTTGATGCTATAGGCGCGCGAGGGGTCGGCCACTCCGTAGGGGGTGAGCTGTATGTCCTCGATTTCCCATTCATCGTAGGCTGTCTGGGGCACGTCTTTCAGCCGCATGTAGCGCTCGGCGTATTCACAGTATTCGCCGGCTTCGTAATGGGTTTTCCGGGCGGTGACCTTCACCCTGACCCGTGTTTGGGGTAGGAAATAGGTGATGCCTTCGGTGGTGATGCCGGGCTTGTACGCTGTCACCTCGGTTTGTGCCGTTGCCTGCAACGACAGCAGTGAAAGGGCTGCAATGATTATTTTCTGTTTCATGTTCGGGACTTTCTTGTGCTGGGGCACTGTTAGAAAATTTTTATAGAATAAGATCAGGAACACGTTCCGCCGGGGCCGTTTGCATCCATCATTTCGGCAAATGCGCGGGGTAACGCACTGATGATGTCGGAGGCGGTCAGGGCGTGCTCTCCAAGGGTTTGTGCTGCCTTGTCTCCGGCCAGTCCGTGGAGATATACGCCCAGCAGGCAGGCTTCTTCGGGGGTGTAGCCTTGGGCCAGCAGGGATGTAAGTATTCCTGTGAGCACGTCGCCGCTGCCTGCTGTGGCCATACCGGAGTTTCCCGTAGGGTTGAAGTACACTTGTCCTTCAGGGGTGCAGATAGCGGTGTAGTGGCCTTTGAGAATGATGTAGAAAGCGTGTTTGCGTGCCATAGTCATGGCTTCGACAAGGATGCTGAAGGAGTCGGGATTGCAAATGCCCAGCCGTTTCATTTCTGCCGGATGGGGGGTGAGTATGCTGTGTGGGGGCACTTGCTGTATCCATCCTTTGTGGTTGCCTAGGATGTTGATGGCATCGGCGTCGATGACCAGTGGGATGGCGGTATGGCTGATTTGTTCGATGAATGCAAGGGCAGTGCGTTTGTCTGTGCCGAGTCCGGGACCGATTCCCAGGGCTTGGAATGCTTCGGTGCCTATGGGGGTGGTGAACAGGTGTTGGTCGGCATCGTGCCGAAGGATGGCTTCGGGTACGGATATTTGGAGAATGTCGTTGTTGCAGGTGGGGGTGTGGAGGGTGACTTTTCCCACGCCGCTCCGTAGGCAGGCTTTGGCTGCCAGGACTGCGGAACCGGCCATGCCGTAACTGCCGGCCACAAGCAGTGCGTGGCCGAAGGTTCCTTTGTGGCCAAAGGGTGGACGGGGTTTGAGGATGGCTTGGACGCGGGCTTTTTCCGTGATGTGGAAATTGATTTCTCCCACTTCGGGAAATCCGGGTGCCAGATGTATGTCGAGCTGATGGAGTTGGCCGACGTAGGGTTGGTTGTCTGCGAGGATGTGGGCCAGTTTGGGGAAGCCTATGGCCAGGGTGTGGTTGGCACGGACTATGGCTGAGGGGGAATTGTAGGTGTTGTCTTCGCACATAAGTCCTGAGGGGAGGTCGAGGCTGACGACTTCCGCGTCGGAGGCGTTGATGAATTTCACCAATGCGGCAAAACCTCCTCCCAACGGTTTGTTGATGCCCATGCCGAAGAGTGCATCGATGATGAGGGTTTCGGATCCGATGGGTGGGGCTTCAAACTGTTGTGCGACCTCGATGAAGTTTACTTGGTTACATTCCTCCCTGAGCCGTTCTGCATTGAGCCGGCAGTCGTGGCTTACCGTACCTTTGGTATTGAACAGATATGCCTGAACGCAGGTGTAGCCCATTCCACAGAGCAGTCTGGCGAGTGCCAAGCCATCGCCGCCGTTGTTGCCGGGTCCCGAAAAGATGACCATGGGGCGTTGCCTGTCGGGATAATGGCTGGAGATGAAGAGGGCTGCTTCTTGTGCGGCCCGCTCCATGAGGTCGGAGGTGGTGATGCTTTGTTGTTGGACGGTGTACTCTTCCCATGCTTTTTGCTGTCGGGCGTTTGGTATATTCATGGAGTAGGGGGAATGGATTTGGTTGTAGTCTGTAGTCAGTAGGTGTGGGTTGTATGCTTGGCATCGGGTTTGACCGGGGGAAACGATGGATGCCTCGCCCGATTGTTGTGGGCTTTTTGATGAAAATCATCGGCTCGTTATGACCGGGTAGCGATGCAATTTAAAAAATCTTTTTCCACCAAGGCTTTTTCGGGGGGAGTTCCGCTGAGATTTGTTTTTGGTAGTATTGGGCCAATGTTTGTCTGTGCGTGATCAGCTGGTAGATGACTCCCCAGTCGGGGAGGCCGCCGACGTTGCGGTCGTCGATGAACATTTGTACTTTGAGCTTGCGCGTGTAATTGCCGGCTTCCTGCACGTCTTTGTCGTTTTCGCCGATGTCCTGGTTGGCGGCATAGAAATAGACGCCGCGCTCTTCACACCATTTCACGGCTTGCTCCAGGAGTTCGCCTTCACGCACGCTCCAGAGGATGAGTTTGTGGCCGTCTTTGATGAGCTGGCGGAGGGTGGCGGTGGCAAAAGGCCGCTCTTTCCCGATGGCTGGGTATTTGTGTTCTACTATGGTTCCGTCGAAATCTACAGCTATGATCATGGGGGCGTTCGTCTAATGAATAATTGTTTAATGAATAATTATATAATGAATAATGAACAATTAAGTCTACGACCAACATACAGGACGATGCAGCGCCGCCGACATCATGGCCGCAGGTTTAAATATTCATTATTCATTAACTAATTATTCATTGTCTACGTTGCTGGCGTTGGCAAGTTTCAGCAGGTATTGTCCGTATTGGTTCTTTTCCATAGGACGTGCCATTTCGCGAAGTTTTTCGGGCGTGATCCATCCGTTTTTCAGTGCGATGCCTTCCAGACAGGCGATTTTCAGACCGGTGCGTTTTTCTATCACTTCGATGAAGGTGGAGGCTTCGCTCAGGCTGTCGTGTGTGCCGGTGTCAAGCCATGCAAAACCGATGCCCAATGTTTGTACCATCAGTTCACGGTCGTTGAGGAATCGCTGGTTGACTGTGGTGATTTCAAGTTCGCCTCGAGCTGAAGGCCGGATGGTCTTGGCTACATCCACGACCTTGTTGGGGTAGAAGTACAGACCCACTACGGCATAGTTTGATTTTGGCACAAGGGGTTTCTCCTCGATGCTTACGGCCTGACCAGTAGCGTCAAACTCTACGACTCCATAGCGCTCGGGGTCGTTCACACGGTAGCCGAAGACGGTGGCTTTTCCCTCTTCCTCGGCGGTCCGAACGGCCTCACGGAGTATGTGGCCGAAGTTGCTGCCATGGAAGATGTTGTCGCCCAGTACCAGACATACGCTGTCGTTGCCGATGAATTCCTCACCGATAAGGAATGCTTGGGCTAAACCATCGGGTGAGGGTTGTTCGGCATATTCAAAATGAACGCCGAAGTCGGAGCCGTCGCCCAACAGGCGACGGAAACCGGGCAAATCCTGCGGGGTGGAGATAATGAGTATTTCACGGATGCCGGCCAGCATCAGGACGGAGATGGGATAATACACCATCGGCTTGTCGAAAATGGGGATAAGCTGTTTGCTGATGCCTTTTGTGATAGGGTAGAGGCGTGTGCCGCTGCCGCCGGCCAAAACGATACCTTTCATAGCAGAGATGTTTTGGTTTGGAGAAATGCAGAGAATTGTAATCTCTTCCTTTGCCCTTCTGTGGTCGGGAAGGGGTTCCGGTGTGGTTTGCATTCCCGATATATGGGCAAAGGTAAGGGATTTTAATTAGATAACGGCTTGCCGCCTGTTTTATTTTGTATGACTTGGCCGGAATGACGGCGTATTATAAATTAAATGGAAAAATCAGCGGATGGGGTGGCTTTCCATTGTTCTGCTTCACGGATGGCGAAGCGGACGCTTTCATCGGGGTTGGCCGTATGGTAGATGGGCTGCATGATTTGGGCGAACTGGTGGGGGCAATGGATTTGGGCAAGGCTGACTGCTGTGAGGAATTCTGCCGGTGACTGAATCTCGTGAAGGGCGTAGGCTATGCAGGCATAGAGTGATACGTGCTCGGGTTGGAGGAGTATCAGGGTGGCTTGTTTCCATATGGGGGCGGCTATGGTGAAGCACCTGGTTTGGTAGAGCTGGGTCAGGATGCGCACTTGGCAGTCTTGGTCTGTAGTGGGGAGTGAGAATACGGAACTGTAAAGACGGATGGCATCGTTGGCATATTGGCATTCCTGGAGTATTTGGGCTGTCTGCAATGTCACTTCCGTGGGGCTGAAGCCGGCGAGGGTGAGTGTGTGCATGGTTCGGGTGGCCTCGGCAGGACGGGCCAGACGGGCCAGGCAATAGGCCATGTCAATGACTATCCTGCGGCGTTCGGCATTCTCGGGCGGACAGCACCGCAGGGCTTCGGACAGGAGGGTGCGGGCTGCTTCATAGGAATGCTTGTCATAGAGTTGCTCGGCTACGAAGAGTCGGAGGGCGTAGTCATCCGGTTGCTTTCTGATGTATTCACGGGCCATGGCCAGTCCCTCTTCATCATGGTAGAGGTTGAAGGCTGCATAGACTTTGAAGTTCATGGCTTGCCGGTTGTCTTCATCAATGGCGAGGGCGTAGTCGCAGCTGTCAATGCTTTCCTGCCACTTTCCCGTTTTTTGTTGTAGTTCAGCGAGTTGGGTCCAGGCCAGTGCGTCGTAAGGGTCAATGTTTATGAGTTTTTCGGTGCATTCTATGGCTTCTGTGTATCGTTGCAGTTGGTAAAGGCATTCTGCTTTCAATGAGAGGGTACGTCGTTCCTGATTGCTGGCAAACGGTACTGTTGATAGCTGTTCGAGGGTTTTGTCGTAATAGCCGTAGTCAAGGAGTATTTCGCAGAAGTCTGTCTGGAATTCTGCACGTTCGGCAGTGTTCAAGGTGGTGATGTAGGCTGATATGTGATGTAGGGCCTCTTCAAGGTCACCGCCGGCTATGGCCCACTCTGCCCAAAAGAGCTGTACTTCCCTGTGATGGTAATCGGTCACTGAATTCATGACTTGTTTGGCTTCATGCCATCTTCCTTGTGCTTTTAGGCGGTAGGCTTTCACGATGAGCACTTCATTGTCCTGTGGGTGTAGTTTTTCAGCCAGACGCATCACTTGCTCTGCCTCGAAGTCTCGCCCTTGTTTTTCGTAGTGTTCTTCGATGTCCATAAGGGTGGAGGCATCCATGTAAAAGGGTTTGACGGCGTTTAATTGGTTTTCGTAGCTTTCAATGGCTTCTTGTAAGAATTTGTCCATGGCGTTGTTTTTTATGGGTTAGTATTGGTGTATCGTAACTCGGTTATCAGGTTATGAGGTTATTGCTGATAACCGAGTTACGATAGTAACCATTTGCTTTTAGCCTACGTTGGGTGCAACGCGCTGTTGGCCACTCCAGCTGTCTTTCAGTCCGACGGTGCGGTTGAAAATGAGGTGGGATGGGGTTGAGTGCTTGTCCTGGGTGAAGTAGCCTGTGCGTTGGAATTGCAGATAGCGGTTGCCTGTGGTGTTTTGTACTGCAAAGGGTTCTACATAGCAGTTTGAGAGGATTTGCAAGGATTGTGGGTTGAGCAATTCGCGGAAATCACGCTCATCGGCGGCTGGGTTCTCTACAGTGAACAGGCGGTCGTAAAGGCGTACTTCGCATGACAGGCAATGTGCCACGCTGAGCCAATGGAGTGTGCCCTTGACTTTTCGGTTGGCACCTTCCATGCCGCTACGGCTGTTGGGGTCATATTCTGCATATACTTCCTCGATAGTGCCGTCGGCGGCTTTTTTGCAGCCGGTACACTTGACGATGTAGGCGTTTTTGAGCCGTACTTCTTTGCCGGGTACCATGCGGAAGAATTTCTTGGGGGCATCTTCCATGAAGTCGTCTTGTTCCATCCAGAGTTCGCGGCTGAAGGTGACGGTGTGTGTGCCGTCTTCCGGACGCTCGGGATTGTTGACGGCCTCCATTTCTTCTGTCTGTCCTTCGGGATAGTTGGTGATGATGAGTTTGACGGGGTGGAGGACTGCACTGACGCGCAGGGCTCGCTGGTTGAGGTCCTCACGTGCGGCAGCTTCGAGCATGGCGTAGTCGTTGAGGGCGTCGAACTTGGTGTAACCTATCATGTCAATGAACTTCCTGACAGCCTCTGGCGAATAGCCTCGGCGGCGCAGGCCGCAGATGGTGGGCATACGAGGGTCGTCCCATCCGTCAACGAGTTTTTCCTGCACCAGTGCCAGGAGTTTGCGCTTGGACATGACGGTGTAGGTGAGGTTCAGACGGTTGAACTCGTATTGCCGGGGGCGGTTGTCCGTGAGGTCTTTACCTTCTTTTAGCTCATCTATGAAGTAGTCGTACAAAGGACGGTGGGGAACAAATTCAAGGGTGCAGATAGAGTGGGTGACACCCTCGAAATAGTCGCTCTGACCATGGGCAAAGTCGTACATGGGGTAAACTTTCCACTTGCTTCCTGTGCGATGGTGCTCTTTGTTGATGATACGGTAGATGATGGGATCGCGGAAGTGCATGTTGGGGTTTGCCATGTCTATCTTGGCGCGGAGTACCATAGAGCCTTCGGGCAATTGTCCGGAGTTCATCTTTTGGAACAGGGCGAGGCTTTCCTCAACGGGACGGTTACGGTAGGGGCTTTCTGTGCCAGGCTGTGTGGGTGTGCCTTTCTGCTCCGCAATTTGTTCGCTGGTCTGCTCGTCGACATAGGCTTTCCCTTCTTCTATAAGACGGATGGCGAAGTCGTAGAGTTGGTCAAAATAGTCGGAGGCATGGTATATGCCGCCCCATTTGAAACCGAGCCATTCGATGTCCTGTTTGATGGATTCAACGTATTCGGTGTCTTCTTTTTGCGGGTTGGTGTCGTCGAAGCGGAGATTGCAAACGCCGCCGAATTTCTGCGCTACGCCAAAGTCCATGCAGATGGCTTTGGCATGACCTATGTGGAGATATCCGTTGGGTTCAGGTGGGAAACGGGTTTGAAGTCTTCCTCCGTTTTTGCCCTCCTGAAGGTCGGACTGTACGATCTGTTCGATGAAATTCAGGCTCTTCTTTTCTGAAATTTCAGTTGTGTGGTTGTTTTCTTGAGTCATTGTAATGGTGAATAAAGTGCATCGCACAGTGAAATTAGGTACAATTGTACGCAGTATCAGTTCGCCATTTCTGATATGAACTTGATGCGTATGAGGCGGATTTCGTCTTCGGTGTACTCTTCGCCGAGTTCATCAAGCGCGGTGTCGAGGTCGTCGGTTTCGCTTTCTTTGAAATATTGGTAGATGTCGTCTACGTGGTCTTCGTCCATGATGTCATCGATGAAGTAGTCGATGTTGATTTTGGTGCCAGAGTAGACAATGGCCTCAATTTCGTCGAGCAGTTCGTCGAACTCGATGCCTTTGGCCACAGCGATGTCGTCGAGAGCCACTTTCCGGTCAATGCTGTGGATAATGCTGACTTTGATTTTCGATTTGTTTGCTACTGTGCGGATACGTAGGTCCTCAGGGCGTTCGATTTCGTTTACTTCGCAATGCTTTTTGATGAGCTTGCAGAATTCCGCCCCATATCGTTTGGCTTTTCCTGCACCTACGCCGGGGATGTTCTGCAACTCTTCCGGGGTTTGAGGGTAGATGGTGGCCATGGCTTCGAGTGAGCCGTCTTGGAATATGACATAGGGGGGTACATCCAATTCCTTGGACAATTGTTTCCGCAGGTCTTTCAGCATTTTATAGAGTGCGGGGTCAACAGCACATGCGGCTCCACCCTGCGGCTCTACTTCCATTTCTTCGTCTTCATAGTTGCGGTCTTCCACAATCATGAACGACTCCGGGTGTTCGAGAAAATAACGGCCGGCTTTGGTGACTTTGAGCACGCCGTAGTTGTCAACGTCTTTGTCCAGATATCCGGAAATGAGTGCCTGGCGGATGACAGCGTTCCAAACGCGTTCGCTTTCGTCTTCGCCGGAGCCGAAAACTTCGAGCTCGTCGTGGTGGTGGGCGGTGCACTCTTCCGATTTTTGTCCTAAAAGTATTTCTTTGATATAGTCATCGCGGAAGTTCTCTTTGGTTGCGAGGATGACTTCCAGCACTTTGATTAAGTTAGTTTTAGCTTCCACTTGTTGTTTGGGATGTTTGCAATTATCGCAGTTCCCGCAGTTTTCTCTGTCATATTGTTCGCCGAAGTAGTGCAATAGGAGTTTGCGTCGGCAAACTGAGCTTTCTGCGTAGGCTGCAGTTTCTTTCAGAAGTTGCCGTCCGATGTCCTGTTCGGCTACGGGCTTTCCTTCCATGAATTTTTCGAGTTTCTGAAGGTCTTTACGCGAATAGAATGCCACGCATTTCCCGTCACCGCCATCTCGCCCGGCTCTGCCGGTTTCTTGGTAGTACCCCTCGAGGCTTTTGGGTATATCATAATGGATGACAAACCTCACGTCCGGTTTGTCAATACCCATCCCAAAGGCAATAGTGGCCACAATCACATCAATACGTTCCATGAGGAAATCGTCCTGTGTTTTGGACCTTGTGGCTGAATCCATGCCGGCATGATATGCCTCGGCCTTGATTTCGTTTGTGCGGAGCACTTCTGCCAGTTCTTCCACCTTTTTGCGGCTCAGGCAATAGATGATGCCGCTACAGGCTGGTTGTTGCTTGATGAATTTGATGATGTCGCGGTCGATATCTTTCGTTTTGGGTCTCACCTCGTAATACAGGTTGGGACGGTTGAAGGAGCTTTTGAACTCTTCGGCGTCCTGTATGCCCAGGTTTTTCTTGATGTCAGTGCGCACCTTTTCTGTAGCAGTGGCAGTGAGGGCAATGACGGGTGCAGCTCCGATTTCGTTGATGATGGGGCGGATTTTCCGGTATTCCGGTCGGAAGTCGTGTCCCCACTCTGAAATGCAATGCGCTTCATCTACAGCGTAGAAGGATATTTTCACTGATTTCAGAAATTCTACATTGTCTTCCTTGGTCAGTGATTCGGGAGCTACATAGAGCAGCTTGGTAATGCCGTTACGAATATCCCTTTTCACCTTGTCTATCTGGCTCCTGTTCAATGACGAATTGATGAAGTGTGCGATACCGTCTTCCTGACTGGTATGACGTATGGCGTCCACTTGGTTCTTCATCAATGCGATGAGCGGAGAGATGACAATGGCTGTCCCTTCCATAACCAGTGAGGGCAATTGGTAGCAAAGCGATTTACCACCGCCTGTGGGCATAAGTACAAATACGTTCTTGCCTGCGAGCAGTGTCCGGATGATGGCTTCCTGATTACTTTTGAAAGAATCAAAACCAAATTGTTCCTTCAAGGCCTTCCTTAGATCGATTGCTTCCTTCATTGCTTTTCTGGATTACTTATAGGTTAGGATAAGGGGATGCGCCGGATTTCTCACCGGCTTTTCGTATCAGCAAAGCAAAATTATAACAAAAATCTAAAACCTTATAAATATGAGTGATTTTTTTTGTAGGCAGGAGAATGATGGGTTATGTGAAGTTAATGTTCACGGAGTTAAAAGCGTTTTATGATGATGGCCAATTCGTCCTCTGCTGTAAGTGGTGATGAAGCAGGAACCGCAGTTGTTAAACCTTTCATGACGAGGATAGGGAGCTAAGTGCCACTGTAGTAACGACAGTTGAGTGTTTCTATGTTGGCTCTTCAGATTTTTCCTTTCTCCATCTTGCTTTCGGCATAGCTCTTGTCCACCGTGAATTCTTTCTGTCTTCCTGAAGGCATCTCGAACATAGCATCCATCATGATGGTTTCAACGATGGAGCGCAATCCGCGTGCTCCCAGTTTGAATTCAACAGCCTTGTCGACAATGTAATCCAGTGCTTCGGGAGTAAAGGAAAGTTTGACGCCGTCCATTTCGAGCAGTTTGGTATATTGCTTGATAATGGAATTTTTCGGTTCAACGAGGATGCGCTTCAAGGCATCCCTTCCCAAAGGATTGAGATAGGTCAGTACGGGCAGTCGGCCAATGATTTCAGGGATAAGACCGAACGATTTGAGGTCGGAAGGCTCCACGTATTGCATCAGGTTCTTTGCGTCAATCTTCTTGGCGTTCTGCACCGAATTGTAACCTACGGTGTGAGCATTCAAGCGTTGTGCTATTTTCTTTTCAATGCCATCGAAGGCTCCACCGCAAATGAAGAGAATGTTGCGTGTGTCAACGTGGATGTAGTCCTGGTCAGGGTGTTTCCTTCCACCTTTAGGCGGCACATTGACAACTGAGCCTTCGAGCAACTTGAGCAATCCTTGCTGTACGCCTTCACCGCTGACATCACGGGTGATGGAAGGGTTGTCTGCCTTTCGGGCGATTTTGTCTATTTCATCAATGAAAACGATGCCACGTTGGGCACTCTCCAAATCGTAGTCCGCCACTTGCAGCAGTCTGGAGAGGATGCTTTCAACGTCTTCGCCCACGTAACCGGCTTCTGTGAACACCGTGGCGTCAACAATGGTGAAGGGCACATCAAGCAGGCGGGCAATGGTACGTGCCAACAATGTCTTGCCGGTACCTGTTGATCCCACCATGATGATGTTAGACTTTTCGATGTCCACCTCGTTGTCCGTCTGTTCATGTTGTGCCAGACGTTTGTAATGATTGTAAACAGCTACACAGAGATACCTTTTGGCATCGTCTTGGCCAATGATGTACTGGTCGAGATATGCCTTGATTTCCTTTGGTTTCGGCACTTTTTTCAGATCAGCTGCATTCTTTTTGCCTTGTTTTTTCCCTTTGGCAACTGGTTGGGAAGCTGTTCCGAAGTATTCCTCGATGAGGTGGTGTGCTTGGCTTACACAGTCGGCACAGATGTAACCGTTGATACCGGTAATCAGCATGGAAACCTCCTCTTCGGGACGGCCACACATACAGCAACATTTTTTCTTACTCGCCATCTGCCTTCTGTGCTTTGTTCTTGTTCGTAGGTGCGAAAATCTTGTCTATCATGCCGTAATCCAGGGCTTCTTGTGCCGTCATCCAGTAGTCGCGGTCAGAGTCAGCCCATACTTTGTCAAATTCGGTATGAGAATGTTCGGCGATGATGGTGTAGAGTTCACGTTTAAGTTTTTGGATTTCGCGTGCTGTGATTTCAATGTCCGAGGCTTGTCCTTGGGCACCACCCATCGGCTGATGAATCATCACACGGCTGTGAGGCAGGCCGAAGCGTTTGCCTTCAGCACCGGCAACCAGCAGTACAGCTGCCATGGAAGCTGCCATACCCGTACAGAAAGTCGACACGTCACTTTGGATATACTGCATAGTGTCATAGATGCCGAGTCCGGCATAGACTGAGCCGCCGGGCGAATTGATGTATATGGAAATGTCTTTTCCTGAGTCTGTGGAATCCAAATAAAGCAATTGGGCTTGTAGTGTGTTGGCCGTGTAGTCGTCAATCGGTGTGCCGAGAAAGATGATGCGGTCCATCATCAAGCGAGAGAACACGTCCATTTGCGTCACGTTCAGTTGGCGTTCCTCCAAAATGTAAGGGTTGAGGTATTGGTTTTGGCTTTTGATAACATCATCAAGTACCATAGAACTGATACCAGACTTTGACATGGCAAATTTTCTGAAGTCTTGTTGTAGAGTCATCTTTGTGTGTTTTTTGCTGTTCTGTTCAGAAAGTTGTTAATAGTGGTAATATGGAAGAAAACAAGTTGGCAAACAAACGGTGGGTGTCAATGTTTGGATATGAATACAATCCGAAGGAAGGTCTATCCATCAGTTCCGGCCGTTTGTATGCCAACTTGCATAGTGAGTGAACATCAATCAGATGCAAGTAGACTGATTAGTCGAACATCTTGGTAAAATCCTCTGCCGAGATGTTTTTGTGATTGAGCGTCACTACGTTTTTAAGGCTTGCAGTGAGCTTTTGGTCAATGCAACGGTCAATGAGAGCTTGAGTCTGACGCTTGTCCTTCAGCATTTCGAGAGCGTAGTTTTCGAGATACTCGTCGGGTATGTTGTGCATGCCGTATTGGGCAAACTGATAGCGGGCGGCTTGCATAGCGGAAGCCTTTACATCGTTGTCTTCCACCTTGACGGCCATAGCCTCCACAAGTTTTCCCTTGATCAGTTGCCACTTGAGTTCCTGGATGCTCTTGTCGAAATTCTCTTCCACAAACTTTTCATCCTTGTCCTTATTGTTGGCCAACATAATCTTTTTCAGCAGTTCGTTGGGGAACTCCAGTTCTCCCACCTTGTTTTCTGCATAGGCTCTGAGGTCAAGCAAGAACTTGTAGTCACTGTCGTTAGCCTGGAGATTCTGGATGTCCTCCTTTACTTTGGCACGTGCGTCCTCTTCCGTTTTGACAGTGTCATCCCCGAAAACCTTGGCGAAGAATTCCTCGTTGAGTTCAGCGGGCACAAAACGGCTGATTTCGGAAATTTCAAAGCTGAAATTGCCGGCATGGTCTTTTACTTCCTCTTTGGTGATTTTCAACAAGGAAGCCAGTTCCACTTCGTTGGCATCATAGGCCGTGGTGGGGTTGAACGTAACAACCGAATTGACCACAGCACCTTCGAATATTTTCTTCTGGTCCTCATTCTTGAAGTAAGCAGGCATGAGAGAAGCCGTTTCCACTCTCAGACCGCCCTCCAGAGGTTGTCCTTCTTCGTTCAGTTCGGCCAGGATGCCACGTACAATGTCGCGGTCGGCAAAAGCATCCACATTTTCGCTGTGTCCTGCATGCTGGCGCAGTGCATCGAGCTGTTTGGTTATCATGTCTTCGGACACTTCGATGTCGTAATAGTCCACCGTGTCGTCACCGTTCAGTTCGATATTGAATTCGGGTTCGAGGGCGATGTCGAAGATAAAGGTGAAATCGTCTTGTTTTTCGATGTCCTGCGGAACCTGCTTCTCGCTGCCGAGAGGTTCGCCGAGCATGGGAACATGGTTCTCCTTGATATAATTGAAGAGGGTATCTTGCAAGAGCTTGTTGACCTCGTCAGCCTTGGCCTGGGTTCCGTACATTTTCTTTACGAGCCCTACAGGCACTTTACCGGGACGGAAGCCGGGAATCTGAGCCTTTTGGCTAAAGGTTTTCAGCGATTTTTTCAGATTAGCTTCATAGTCAGCCTTTTCCATGTGGATGGTAAGTTCGCCGCTCACATTGCTGACCTTTTCAAATTGAATATTCATTTTTGGTTTTCGTTGTGAATTGATTATCAATGAAAGTAAACAGTATAAGCCCTGATTCGAGGGGCGGAACTGCATAATCGGCGGCAAAAATAGCATTTTTCTTTGATAATCCGTCATTCCCGATATAATTTGTTGCCGCTTTTACCTCCCTGGCCATTTCAAAAAACCTCAAATCCCATTTGTCATTTCCATCCATTCGTGCATTGAGTTCTATTTCTCATAGTGAATGTCCTTATATACTGGATATTTTGTAATTTCGCGCCGACCTCAACAGAAAATCCATGATACCACTTCTTGATATACAGCATCTGACCAAGCGATTTGGAGCCTTGGAATTATTCAATGATATAAGTTTCAGTGTAGCCGAAGGACAGAAAGTCGGGTTGATAGCCCATAACGGAGCAGGCAAAAGCACATTGTTGAACATTCTGGCGGGCACCGAAGACTACGATGAGGGGCATATAGTGATGCGGCGCGATGCTTCAGTGGCCATATTGGAACAAACGCCTCGTTTCAACCCGTCAGACACCGTTATTGATGCCTGTCTCAGCCGGGCAGGCAATTTGGCATCGCTCATCAGCAAATACGAACAGTGTCTGGAAACTCCGGGCAATCCGGGACTGAGCCAACTGATGGAGGAGATGGAACGCCGTGAAGCATGGGACTTTGAGTTACGTGCAAGACAAGTACTTTCCAAACTGAACATAACGGATTTCAAACAGCCCGTGGGCGAATTGTCAGGAGGCCAGCTCAAACGGGTGGCATTGGCCAATGTGCTGTTGGCGGGTGCCGATTTGATGGTGCTCGACGAACCGACCAACCACCTTGATTTGGAAATGATTGAATGGTTGGAAAACTATTTGCAGCGCAGCACGAAAGCATTGCTCATGGTTACCCACGATCGCTATTTTCTGGATAATGTATGCCAAACCATTTTGGAATTGGACGATGAAAAGCTCTATGCCTACTCCGGCAATTATGCCTATTTTCTGGAAAAGAAAGACCAGCGCATAGCGGCAGAGAATGCCCAAGCTGCCAGGGCGAACAACCTCTATCGCAAAGAGCTTGACTGGATGCGCCGTATGCCTTGTGCCCGGGGCACCAAGGCTCGTTATCGCAAGGAGGCGTTCGCTGAATTGGAGCAAAGGGCACGCAAACGGCGTGAAGAGCGCGTGGCGCGCCTGGAAGTGAAAAGCGGATATATCGGCAGTAAGATTTTTGAAGCTGCTTATGTGAGCAAATCTTTTCCTTCCGTGACAGCTCAAGGCGAAGCCACGGAAAAATGTATTCTCAAGGACTTTTATTACCAGTTCTCCCGCTATGAAAAAATGGGCATTGTGGGCGGCAACGGTACGGGCAAGAGCACATTTATCAAAATGCTTTTGGGATTGGTACCGCCCGACAAAGGCCGATTCATCGTGGGCGAAACGGTGCGTTTCGGTTATTTCTCGCAGGAAGATATGGCCTTCGATGAACGCGACAGGGTAATCGATGCCATTCGCAAGGAAGCCGAATATATTGATTTGGGTGGTGGTCGTCATCTGACTGCCATGCAGTTTCTCACGCACTTCCTGTTTCCCCCTGCTCGTCAGCAGGATTATATCTACAAATTGTCCGGCGGCGAACGGCGGCGGCTTCAGCTCTGCACCGTGTTGATGAAAAATCCCAATTTTTTGGTACTCGACGAGCCAACCAACGATTTGGACATTGCCACGCTGCAAGTGCTGGAGGCTTATCTGCAAGACTTTCACGGCTGCGTCATCGTGGTGAGCCACGACCGCTATTTCATGGACAAAGTGGTGGACCATCTGCTTGTGTTCAAGGGAGAGGGGGTAATTGACGATTTCCCGGGGAATTATTCCGAATACCGGACGTGGCAAGGTTTGCGCGAGAAGGAGGAGCAAGAGCGGCAGCCTGCCACGAAGCAAAAGGACAACAAGCCCACGCGCACCAATACGTGGCGTGGCGAGCAGGTAAGAAAACTGACGTTTAAAGAAAGGAAGGAAATGGAGCAACTGGAGGTGGAGATAGCAGCGTTGGAAGCCGAACAGGCCGAACTGGAAGAGATGTTATGCTCCGGCACATTGTCTCCTGATGAGTTGAACCAAAAAAGCAAACGATTATATTCACTGAAGGAGGAACTCGACGTCAAGTCCTTGCGCTGGCTGGAACTCTCCTGCATATAATATATGGAGGGTCGCACAGGCATTCCCGGCAACCCTTAGTCTGTGTAAGCTCTGTTATCATTCATTCATTGACACAATGGCTTTCCAAAGGGGAACCTGTCCATTGCCAGTGTCATACTTTGCTTCAGAAGATTTCACTTCAAAATCATGCAAAATGCAACCATTAGCAGAACGATTGCGTCCAACAACGCTCAATGAATATATTGGCCAGCAACATCTGGTGGCTCCCGGAGCTGTGCTCAGGCAAATGATTGACTCCGGCCATATCACCTCATTTATTCTATGGGGACCTCCGGGGGTAGGCAAGACCACGTTGGCACAAATCATTGCCCATCAGCTGGAAACGCCCTTTTACACGCTCTCGGCAGTCAACAGTGGGGTAAAGGAAGTGCGCGAAGTCATTGACCGAGCCACAAAAGGGCGTTTCTTCAACCAGCAAAGTCCCATACTCTTCATTGACGAAATACACCGTTTCTCCAAGTCGCAACAGGATTCACTGCTTTCGGCTGTGGAAACAGGAGCGATTACGCTTATTGGTGCCACTACGGAAAACCCCTCCTTTGAAATCATCCGCCCGTTGCTTTCGCGTTGTCAGATTTATGTGTTGAAAAGTCTGGAAAAAGACGACCTGCTGAAGTTGCTCCATCGGGCGTTGACACAGGATGTGGTGCTGAAAGAGCGAGAGTTCAGCCTGCTTCAAACGGATGCCCTGTTGCGGTATAGTGGCGGCGATGCGCGCAAACTTTTGGGCATACTTGATCTGGTTCTGGCGGCAGCTCCCGCCGAAGGCCCTATTGTCATTGACGACCAAACAATTGCCGAGCGTCTGCAGCAGAATCCTTTGGCATACGACAAGGACGGGGAGATGCACTACGACATCATCTCCGCTTTCATCAAGAGCATCAGGGGGAGCGACCCCGATGCGGCACTCTATTGGCTGGCCCGGATGATTGAGGGTGGCGAAGATCCCAAGTTCATTGCCCGCCGTCTGGTTATATCCGCTGCTGAGGACATAGGGCTGGCCAATCCCAATGCCCTATTGCTGGCCAATGCGGCCTTTGACGCAGTGGCCAAAATCGGGTGGCCTGAGGGTCGCATCCCGTTGGCCGAAGCCACTGTATATCTTGCCACCAGTCCTAAAAGCAACTCGGCGTACTTGGCTATTGACAAAGCTTTGGGCGTAGTGCGCCAAACGGGAAATTTACCTGTCCCGCTGCCGCTGCGCAATGCGCCCACCAAACTCATGGCCGATTTGGGGTATCATGACGGTTATCTCTATCCCCACGACTATCCCCAGAATTTCACGCCGCAGCAATACCTTCCCGACCATTTGGCCAATCATTGCTTTTGGCAACCATGCAACAATCCGGCTGAAAACAAATCCAAGGAGCGCATGAATGCTTTCTGGCCCAACCGTCCACGTTGATTCTCACATTTGTCGCAGCCGTTTTGGAGCTGCCACTCCCGTTCTTGGGGGGGACATGAAGACCTCAGACAAATCCGCTGTCCTATCATCATGATGGTGGTAATCGGATTTGTCTGAGGTCTAATCATATTAAAGCCTATGGTTAACGGTCTGTTAGCCATTCGGCGGAGTAGGGTAGTTTCAGCTACGCTTCCGCTCTGGGCAATGTTTCGCCGATATATTCAAAATTGAAGTTGGTGCCTTTGGCGGAGGGGAACTGGCTGCGCGGATCTACTTCAGGGCGGTTTTTCAGATGTTCAATCATGCGGGTAAAACATTCATTTCCTGACCTGGCCTTGATGTATGCCTGGAATGTTGTATCCTGATAACGGAATTTGGCGGTAGCTGCAATTTGTATCACGCGCTTGAAGAGCATGGTTACGAGATACCATCCCTCACGTTCTTCTGCCAACTGGGCAGCTTTAATTTCCTTTTTATTGATTAGCTGTTCTGTATTTTTCACTGGAGTAGTCCCTTCATTGATTGCCTCGTCCTTGCGGTGAGCTTTGAATTCTTCCATCGTTTCGGCCGAAGTTTTAATCAAAATAAAGTAAACCCTTGGTCTGATTTTATAGCGTTTGGGATAAGGCATATCGCTTTCAACGTATGCACGAACATCATCAACAAGTCTTTCGTTGATAGGTATTTCCGGTATCGAAGAGAGAAAGTCAATCAATTCGTCGACTCCGTGTACCAAAACATCCTGGTCAAAATAGCGCGCGTAAATATTCATTTTAATATAAACAAAAAAGAGGCAGCCATGCGAAATATCGCCGAGCTGCCTACGGGTAACAAGAGAGCGGAAAACGAGACTCGAACTCGCGACCCCAACCTTGGCAAGGTTGTGCTCTACCAACTGAGCTATTTCCGCGTGTAATGTGAAGAGGAGGAGACTCGAACTCCCACGTCGCAATTGACACTACCCCCTCAAAGTAGCGCGTCTACCAATTCCGCCACCTCTCCAAACATACAGCCAAGCTGAATTAGAGTATAAAGTTCTATTGAAGTGCCCAGAACAGGACTCGAACCTGCACGTCATTGCTGACACTAGTACCTGAAACTAGCGCGTCTACCATTCCGCCACCTGGGCTTTTCTCTATCAGCTTGTTTCCAATAAGTGAGCGGAAAACGAGACTCGAACTCGCGACCCCAACCTTGGCAAGGTTGTGCTCTACCAACTGAGCTATTTCCGCGTGATTTACCGCTTAGCAGTAGCGTTTTCTCTCAAACGCGGTGCAAAGGTACGAATAGTTTTTATTCCACAAAATGTTTTGCGTCGTTTTTTTAATTTTCCATGTAAAAATGTTCTTGTTGACTCTATAAAAACTCAATTTCTCAACGCCAGCGGAAGTCTTTTTCAAAAATATTTCGTAATGTTGCATTTGCTGGTTGACTCTGCATTGTATTGATACCATATCATGAAGAAGATAATTTTCCTTGACTTTGATGGTGTGCTGAATACTGAGCACTATCAGAACTACCTTATGTATGAGAGAAAGCCCTGGCAAGATAAACATGGTGCACTCTTTGACCCAGAGGCTGTGCGGCAACTGAAACGAATCGTTGATGTCACCAAGGCCGACATAGTGATAGAATCATCGTGGAAATATCTCGGTCTTGCAGCTATGCGTGAAATGTGGAAGGAAAGAGATTTGCCGGGCAACCTAATCGACATCACAGATTCGTCAATAAGCGATAATTGGCTACTCTCAGCAAATCTTGATGACATAGACCCCGTTATGGGACATTGTAAGGGAATGGAAATAGCATCATGGTTGGCAGACAACACAAAGAATGACGTTAACTATGTCATAATCGATGATGAGTATGTATGCCTTGAATCTCAGACACCCCACTTCATCCTTACCAATCCTTATGATGGCATCACACCCGAACTGGCCGATAGAGTCATCAATATATTTAACGGATAACACCGTAACTACATTACATTTCAACAGAGCGAATTTGTAAAGACGCAGAAATAACAATTTAATAATGGAAGACCAATCATGACTAACAAACATTCTTTTAAGCATATCGCACGAAACAAGCAAGCTCGCTATTTTGAAGACAATCACAATATAAAAGAGTTTGCAACAATAAAACGCAAACCCAAAGGATATAAAGAACCTGTTGATTTCCGTATTGATTGCCTATTAAAATGGGTAGACGCAAAGAGCGGTATCATATTTTACGAGAAATACCGAGAGCAGATTCTTCAGGAAATACAACGGCTGAAACAAGCTGGATTATATTCTCATTCAGGTATGATGATGACCCATACCCTTCGAAGTGAACATATTCCTTGGAACATGTTCTATCCAATGTCGATGACAGATGAATCCAAGGAGCATGCAAAAATGATTTTTAATGAAATCATTAGAAAAGCATCGGCTTCAAAACCCTTGATAGACAAGATTACCAATATAAAGATAGAATATGCTCCAACCGACCGGAACAACTATCTTGGCGACGGAACATCGTTTGACACCTATATTGAATATATTGCAGAAGATGGACAGATGGGAGGTATTGGTATTGAAGTGAAATATACAGAAGAAGGCTATTGCCCCGGAGACAAAGAGAAGAAAGAATCCATTTTAGAACACAAAAAACATCTGTATTGGAAGGTAATGAAAGAATCAAATTATTTTACCCCCGAAGCAGACAACGGGAACGATGGTGCCGACTGGTCGCCATTGGTTAAAAATGATCTTCGACAAATATGGAGAAATCACCTTCTAGGAGCTTCAATGGTACAAAAAGGCGATATTACCAATTTTCTTTCAATGCATCTGTATCCATCTGGCAATACACATTTCCACGGAGAAAATGGCGCATGTGCCAAGTACATGAGATATCTGTCAGCAGATGGCAAAGAGACTTGGATAGCCGTGACGTTTGAAGAATTGTTTCAACTTATCAGAAACTCTTTCAACGACAAGGAACACCAAGACTGGGTAGACTATCTTGAATCACGCTATACATATTAAGAATGGAAATATTCAGCGAAAAGGAAGTAATCTTAATAAATATTTTCTTTGGAGGTGCGCCTGTATTTGGTACACCTCCTTTGTTATTTTGCGTCCAAAAGAGCTAAACAAAGAAGCTATGAGGAGCAAAACGAAAATAGATACAAGAGAGGCTTGGAGTCGCAAACATGACTTTCCGATAGAGGAGGTTGGGAATACCAATAAAGCCATAGCTCGGCTTATCGTTCCACATTTGCAAGCATTTAACCCAACTTCAACGCTTATCGGCCGCAATTATTTTGCCTATCACGTAGTTGCGTTTTAAAAAAATCCGCGTGGGTACTACAGATTTTTCGGGAGGAGGATCGGAAGCATGAAGGTGGTAACGTCTGAAGGGCCTTGGGTTCTAAGAGAGGGTGCGGTATAGTTCGGCTGCGCTATCTGTAGGTTCGGAGCATAGACGCATTTCCACCCGTTCGCCCAAAGCGTTGTCGGTCTCAGTGGTGATGGCCTTCTGCGTGGAGAGGATACGCTTTATCTCTGTCCAGTAGTGGG
>CAMBHR010000017.1:0-41273 GCA_945867195.1 uncultured bacterium
AAACCGAAAGCAGAAAATAACGGAAAAAACGGTCAACCAAAATCAGGAAAAGTCATGCGGTATTATCGCGCCTTATGCGGTGAATACTTGGAATTTCAACCCTTCACACTCAAAACGATGAAAATCAGGAGAGAACACGCTCTGTGTGAAAGAGTGAATGCTTTTTTTGAGGATAAAAATACGTATAGAGAGAACGAAGTGTTGGGACAGCAAATGCAAATTGTACTATATTTTTCTTGCAAGTGTTATTCCATTCCCGAAACTTCACTCCCGTTACTCTTCGCCAGCAAAGAGCGGATCCCAAGCGGGCAGCTGCACGGGTTTCTGCTGCAGCAGGCGCAGCGTTTCGGCCGGCACATACTTGCGGTCCACCACCAGGCGGAACATATACTCGTCAAACCATTCGTCCGTCATGATCAGGTGGCCGCGATAGCCGCTTGATGCGCCCCAGGAGTTTTCTACCATCCACTTCTTCGCCTTTCCGTCGGCATCGAGGTCGACAGCCATGAGCGTCATGGCGTGGCTGGAGGCCGAAGCGAAGGTGCTGATGCGTTCCGCCTTGGTCATGGGAAAGTCAGTATCGAAGAGCGAAGCATAGTCGTAGTTGCGCAGCGAGAGCACGCCCGTTTTGGAGTTGAGGAACTTACCCACGTCGCAGGAGAAGTACATCATCGTAGAGTCCTTGATGGAGGCGATGGCCAAGGGCTTGATTTCCTCCATCGGCAGGTTGAGGTACGTCCACTGTGCGCCGTCGTAGCTGTGGCGGTCCATGTCGATGGTGTACGTTTTGTGGTACGGGCGCGAGGGGTCGTTCATCACCATGATGAAATCGTTCTTCAGGTCCTTGCCGATGTACTCCTTGTAGAACGATAGCGGCGTGTATTCCTTCGTGCCGACGGGTTTGCCGTCCGCTCCCTTCATGGTCCATGTGAACTGCTGCACCGGTTCGCCGAGACAGATGCTCAGGATGCGGTAAACCGTGGCGAGCATCTCCGTCTTACGCTTTTGGAGCGCGGCAGCCTTCTCCCCTTTTGCCGCAGCCTTGCGCAGCGTGAGGCCGTACTCCCGCAGTTTGAGCGAGAGGATGGATGCCATGCGCGAGGTGTTGTTGGCGTTGTAGCTTTCGGGCATCACGTCGGCCGGCACCAGGCCGTATTTCGTCACCACGTCCATTACGCCGCAGAACGTGCCGCCGTCCGACAGCGGGTTCTTGAACAGCCATTCCACCAGCTTGTCGTCCATCGGTTTGTTGGCGTTGTCGATGACCGCCTGGAGGAAGAGGTTCGCCTTTTCCAGCTGGTCGTAGAAGAAGCAGTAGCTCTGCGAAAACTGAAACTCGCCCAGGTTGTGCTCCTTAATCATCTGGGCGCGCATCACGTTCAGTCCGGTGAAGAGCCAGCAGCGTCCTGAACTCTGTTGGTCCGTTATGCCCTTGGAAGGCACCTCGTTGGAGAAGTACGTGTCGTTGGCATCCGGGTTGTTCGGGTTGGTGGCCAGCTGGTTGATGGATGTTCCGGCCAGGGCGTTGCGCAGTGCCGTCGTGGCGGCCTTGTCTGTGGTCTGTGCCTTGCGGAAGGAGGCCAGCATTTCGGCTGTGATGCCGCCTTTCGCCGCTTCCTGCGCACCGAGCAGCAGGGCGGGGGCCGAAAGGAGGAGGGTAAGGAAAATCTTTTTCATGATGGTATTTGGAGAGGTGAATTATAATAAATGTCGGAAACATTGGCCGCGTGGAGCAGCCTTTGGCCGGAGCAGCCCCGGGAGTACGGAAGACTATGCCTTTTTCTCGAATTTGATTTCCAATTTACTGTTCCACAGGGCGATGGCGATGAAGTAGAACATGACGGCCGAAATCCATCCGCCCACCACGTCGACCAAGTAGTGCGCCTGGATGTAGACCGTGGCGCAGCACAGGAAGAAATAGAACGGGAGCGCGGCGTAGCACAGCCACCGGCGGTCTTTCCACAGCAGGAAGATCAGCACCGTGCTCATGCCCACGTGCGATGAGGGGAAGGCCGCCGTGGGACGTTCGCCCGAGGCTTGCGTGGCCTCCACCAAATCGTGGAAGAAGCCCTGCGGACCGGGGCCGGGAGCCAGCTCCGTGTGGTAGCGGAAGTAGTCGTTCAGGTGCGGAAAGTGGCCTTGCAGTATCAGGTCCTGGCCCACGGCGTGGAAGTAGTACTGCGGACCGGCCACGGGCAGGAACAGGTACACCGCATAGTAGAGGAAGAAACACGTCAGCACGATGAAAGCCGTGCGCTCAAAGCGTTCGCGGTGGCCGAAGAGCGGCGAGAGCACTGTCAGGGCTATCAGCGGATAATAGGCAAAGTAGCCCATGTGGAACAGTTCGCTCCAGAGTTTTTGGGGCAGCCATTGCGAAAAACTGATGGCCGGCTGGCAGCCGAAGAACCGGGCATCGGCCTCGGCAAACACGTGGTCGAGGTTGGGGAACAGCTGGCAAAACTCGTATGTGTCGGGATACCAATAGCCCAGCAGCGACAGGGGAAAGAAGTAGCGCAACAGGAGCGTGTAGCCGTTGGGGCGGGCGCGGTATATGAGGTACATCAACGCCATGCCCGCCACTACGAAGGCGCGGCCTTCGAGTAGTCGTAGCGGGTCGGACATCTCGTGCTGATGGTTAAAGATGAGCACCGTGGTAAAGAGCGTGTAAACCAGCGTAACCAGCTCTATGCCCAGCGGTTTGCGGCGTATGGGTTCGTCCATGAGATTGATAAGGTTTAGGAAAATGATGGAGGGGAAATGGGGTAGGGGGTTGAGGGGAAAAACAGGGCGTGGCTATCGGCGGTTTCAGATCCATCCTGCCTTGCGGTACCATTCCACCGCCTCCTTCACCCCCCGGGCGAGCGGCCACTGCGGAAAGTAGCCCAGATCGCGCCGGGCAGCCTCGATGTCGCACTGCCAGTTGCGCTGCCGCATGATGCGGTATTTGTCCAGGTTCAGCGTGGCCGTGCGTCCCAGCCATGTCGCCGTCTTGCCGGCGATGAGGCAGACCAACCACAGCACCCAGAGCGGCGCCACGATGTGCCACACATGCTTCACGTTCAACTCCTTTTGCAGCAGGTCGCTGAAGGCGCGGCTGGTGTAGCTCTTGCCGTCGGAGAGTATATAAGCCTTTCCGCGTGTTCCGTGAGTCAAGGCCAGGAATGCCGCCTGCACGAGGTCGGCCACGTAGATGAAAGTGAGCACCTGCGGCTTGAAGCCCACCGAAAAGTCGATGTGGCGGCGAATGCTCTGGGCCATCATGAAATAGTCGCGTTCACGCGGGCCGTAGACCCCCGTCGGGCGCAACACCACGTAGTTCAGGTTGGGGATTTCGCTTAAATACCGTTCCGCCAGCAGCTTCGAGCGTCCGTAGGCCGTGTTGGGCAGCGGCGTGTCCGCCTCGCTCACGGAGCGGAAGTCGATTTCGTGTATAGGGCCGCAGACGCTGAGCGAGCTGATGAACACAAAACGTCCGCCGGGGCGCAATGCCTCCGTTTCGAGCAGGTTCAGTGCCAGGTGCAGCGTGCCTTCGGCGTTGATTCGTTCAAAGTCTTCTGGCCGGCGGCATTTCGTGGCTCCCGCCGCGTGGATTACGTAGTCGAACGCGCCGTGTTTCGCTGCGTGTTCTTTCAGCTGTTCCTTCAGCCGTTCTTCGCGGCCCAGGTCCAGTTCGACAAATCGGATGCGTTCGTCTTGCAGGTATTGCCGGCTGCTCGTAGGCCTTACGGCGGCCCACACCTCCATTTGCAGCTCCAGGGCCTGTTCCACGAGGAAACTGCCGATGAAGCCCGATGCACCGGTGATGAGAATTTTGTCCATGAGACTTTGCTATGGGTTATGGGGGATGAGATTCGTGAGGTTACAGTGCGCCATGGTGGCGCGGAAGCCGGTCAGCGCAAGAAGGCGTAAGGGCTTTTTCATGGAAAGACGGGAATAGGGCAGCCCGTATCAGAGCTGCTGCATATCGTTCAGGCGTTTGTAATATCCCCCCTGTTTGAGCAGTTCCTCGTGTGTGCCCCGTTCCACGATGCGTCCTTCGTAGAGCACGCAGATTTCGTCGGCGTTCTTGATGGTTGAGAGCCGGTGCGCAATGGCTATGGTGGTGCGGGTCTTCATCAGGTGTTCCAATGCCTCCTGTACCAGACGTTCGCTCTCCGTGTCGAGCGCCGAGGTAGCCTCGTCAAGGATGAGTATGGCCGGGTTTTTCAGGATGGCTCGGGCTATGGAGATACGCTGTCGTTGTCCGCCCGACAGGCGGCAGCCCCGGTCGCCCACCTTCGTGTCGTAGCCCTGTTCGCTCTCCATGATGAAATCGTGCGCGTTGGCAATTTTCGCCGCTTCGATAACCTCCTCCATCGTGGCCTGCTCCACGCCGAAGGTGATGTTGTTGTAAAAAGAGTCGTTGAAGAGTATCGCCTCCTGGTTCACGTTACCGATCAGCGCACGCAAGTCCGAGAGTGCCAGCGTTTTCACGTTTTTCCCGTCAATGAGGATTTCGCCTCCGCTCACGTCGTGGTAGCGCGGCAGCAGGTCCACCAGTGTCGACTTGCCCGAGCCGCTTTGTCCCACCAGGGCAATGGTCTGTCCCCGGCGCACCGTCAGGTTCACGTCCGTCAGTACCGGTGTCGTGCCGTTGTACGAGAAGCTCACGTTGCGGAACTCAATGCAGTCGTGCAGGCCGTCCACGTGTACCGGATTTGTCTCCTCCGTGATGGGGTTCTCCGCGTTGAGTATTTTGTTGACACGTTCCACCGAGGCCATGCCTTTCGGGATGTTGTACGATGCTTTCGATAAATCCTTCAGCGGTTGGATGATGCTGTAAAGGATGACCATGTAGAAGATAAAGGTAGGTGCGTCGATGGGCGAGTGGTCCGAGAAAATCAGTGTGCCGCCGTACCACAGCACCAGCACGATGAGTGCCGTGCCGAGGAACTCGCTGACGGGGTGGGCCGAAGCCTGTCTCACCGCCACGCGGCTCGAAGCCTTCCGGAATTCGTTGGTGCAGCGGTCGAAGCGTTCCGTCATTTTGTGTTCCGCCGTAAACGCCTTGATGATGCGCATACCGCCGAGCGTCTCCTCCAGTTGCGCCATCGTGTCGCTCCACTTGTTCTGTGCGTCCAAGCTCCGGTGTTTCAGCTTGCGGCCTATGCGTCCCATGAGCCAGCCCATGAGCGGCAGCACCACGAGGGTGAACAACGTGAGCTGCCACGACACGTAAATCAGCACGCCGAAGTAGCAGACCAGCAGGATGGGGTTTTTGATGATCATCTCTAAAGAGCCTGTGATGGAGTTCTCTATCTCGTTCACGTCGCCGCTCATGCGTGCGATGATGTCCCCTTTCCTTTCGTCCGAGAAGAACGAGAGCGGCAGGGAGGTTATTTTATGGTACACACGAGAGCGGATGTCTCGCACGATGCCCGTGCGCAGCGGCACCATGATGCCCACCGAGGCAAAGTAACAGCTAGTTTTCAGGAGTGTGGCTGTAACGAGGAAGAGGCCGATGAAGAGCAGTGCCGTGGCCGCTCCGTATTGGTCCATCAGTTCTGTGGTGTACCAGTACATGTTGTTGACGGCGATGTCCTTCATGCTCATGCCCGCTGCCGACCATGGTATGAACTCATAGCGGTTCTGGTCAATGCCGAAGAGCATTTGCAGCATGGGGATGATGGAGACGAAGGAGAAGACATTGAGTATAGCCGAGAGCAGGTTAAACACCAATGAGCCGACAAGGTATAGTTTGTAGGGCTTGACATATAGTTGCATCACGCGCATGAATTCTTTCATGTCCGGCCTGTTTTTTTCGTAGGGTTAATAAAGTTTGGGGCAAAAGTAAGCATTTCTTTGGTTTTTTAGGTAATACACAGGAGTTTATGGCTACCAATGGAGTAATGCGGGCCAGGGTGGGGAGGTGGAGTGGGAGAGGGGGATTGGCTGTGTCGGCTTTTAGTTAGGCGTGGGTATTTGACGGTTTTGCCGTATTGGGCAGTAACGCGGTGAGAAATTTGAGCGGAGGTTTAAAAGAAGCTAATCGGGGTGGGTAAAAATGAGAAATTGAATTAAATTCTTGATTTAGGTCAGGAATTTCAGGATTTTTTCAAAGGCAAAAAGACGTATATAGAAGCGCGGAGGGATAGAAGGCTATAGATAACTATAGATGACTATAGAAGCTATAGATAACTATAGAAGCTATAGATAGCTATAGCAATCTATAACAACCTGTAGAAAGCTTCACAAGTCCTAGAGTTGTGCGAACAACTCTAGGACTTGTGAAGCATGGAGCAAAAAACCTGGCAGGCTTGCGCTTATTTGAACACCACGCCGAAGGGATGGATGCCTGCATCGTAGCGTTGGAGCAGTTCTCCCCAAGGGGCGAGGCGGTAAACGTAGCCCGATTTGTCGTAGTCCGACGGGCCTTTGTCCGAGCTGATGAATATCTGGCCCGTAACGGGTTCCACATCGATGGCATTCGGCCAGCCCGGCACAGACTCCGCCGGGAGCGTGATGGGAAGTGCTTCATCGGTCAGCGTGTTGTACGTGGTGAGGTTCACTTCGCTCGTGTTGTTGGCGTAGTCCGCCGTAGCGTTTACCACATACAGACAGTCGTTCGCGAGCGTCATGAGCGAGCCGTCGCAGTAGTCCTTCACGGCATTGTCCGTCGACACCTTCTGCACCTTGGGCATCACATCGAAGTAGTTGCCGCGCGTCAGGACGAACACCTCGCCGCGCGAGTTGGCACACAGCGCGCCCGGGTTAAGGCCCACGGCGATGTTACGCTCCAGCTGCATGGTGCGTGCATGGACCACGGCGAGCTTCTTGCCGTTTTCGTAGTTGTTGGCATAGTTGTAGCCATCGCTGATGCTGACATACACCAGACTGTCCACCGCCACGATGCCGGCGGGGTTGGGACCAACCGCCACGGTGGCCGAGGGCTGGCAATTGAGCGTGTCGATGCGCGTCACGATGCCGTCGTTGCCCGCCACGAAAACATACTCCCCGGCACCGCACACCGCCTCGGGAGCATTGACCGGCACACTGGCCACAATCCGGAGCGTGGAGGCATTGACCACCCACAGGAGGTTAGAGCCGTAGACAGGCAGGTAGATGCGGTTGCCGTGGCGAACGGCCTGCTGCGGCGAATCGCCCAATGCCTGCGCGTTGACGTTGAAGAACAGGCCGGAGGTCGTGGTGCCCGACTCCAGGTCGATGCAGTCGATGCTGCCGGCCACACCGCCGTACATGTTTCCCTGGTTCACGACATAGGCCGCCGTGGCCGGTGTGGGCACAGGGTCGATGACAGGGTCGGGCGTGTTGTCGTCGTCCGAGCAGGCCGTGAAGACGAAGGGGAGAAGCAGCGCGAGGGCTGCCGATGGGAAGATTTTTGACATATACAATAAGATATTAGAGAAGAAATATTCCGAAGAAGATGCCGGCAGGCCGAGGGGCATCAGAAGCGGAGCGTGGCCGAGAGCGCGTAGGCCCGGCCCGGCATGGGGTAACGGCGCACCACTTCGTAGCGGCGGTTGAAAGCGTTGAGCAAGTCGGCGCGGAGGTCCAGCCGGCAATGGCCCGTGGCGAACGAACGCGCCATGGTAAAGCCCCATTCGCAGTAGGCCGGCAGAGAAGTGGTGGGCAGATGTTCGTTGGTGCTCCACCGCTCAGAAGCATAGCGGCAATGGGCGGTGAGCGACAGCCAGGGCGTTTCGCAACCCACGGAGGCAGCCCCGCTGTGGCGCGGCGTGTAAGCCAGCTGGTTGCCGTAAGTGTCAGCACCCGGCGAGGTGCGGTCCGCCACGCGCTGAAAGGAATAGTTGGCCGTGAGCCGCAACGCCCACTGCGGCGCGGGCTGCCAGTGGGAGGACAGGGTGGCATCCAGTCCGTGGGCATCGACCCGTCCCATGTTGAGCGTGCGCCATACAAAGAGCGTGTAGGGCACGGAGACGATGCGGTGGCTCACGCGGTTCGCGTAGCCGTCCACCGTCAGCGTGAACCCGGGCCACCAGGCCGCCGGTTGTGCCGAGAGGGTGATGCCACAGTTCCACTGATTGGTCCGCTCGGGACGCAGGGAAGCCTGTCCCAGGTGGTCAAAGTAGGCTTCGGAGAACGTGGGCAGGCGGTAGCTCTGCTGCCATCCCGCCCGCAGATGCACACTCACCGGGGCGCGCCACAGCTGCCAAGAGGCCGACGCCATGGGCGTGAAGGCGTGGTAATGGCGCGTGCTGCCGGCATCCGCAGCTGAGGCGGCGGTGCGGCTCTCGTCGCGGTACCACAAGTCAGCCCCGCGCACCAGCAGTTTGAAGCGGCCCGCCACGACCTGCGCCGAGAGGCTCTGCAGCCATCCCGTGCGCAGCGCACGGTTGTCCTGCCGGAGGTTGCTGTGGAGCCAGGCGTGGGAAAGGTCAGAGGCATAGGCCAGACGGAGCCACGGGGTGAGGCTGCGCGACAGGCCGCCGGTGGAATAGACTTCCTGCTGCACATAGTGTTGGCGCAACGCACCGCCGGGGTACTGCGCATCAATGTCGCTGTAGGCCGTGTGCTGCCATTGGTAACGCAGGGCGGCAAAGCCTTCGGTGCGCCCGCCGGGGCGGAAAGTGCGGCGCGTCTGGGCAAAGGCGGAGGTTTCCTTCAGTCGTTCGTGGTTCTCGTTGACATACAGTATGACCTGTCCCGGCAGTTGGCGGTTGTTCCGGTAAAATCCTGCCGTACTCTCCCATAGCCCGTTGTCCATGCGCTGCCACCACCGCCCTTCGGCCGAGCCGCCGCGCATCTCGCTGTTGGTGCGCCGCAGACGGGTAGAGGCCACGCCGTTGGCCACGTGGAAAGGGTAGTCGTTTTGGCTCCAGAAGGCATCGCCGCAGAGAGAGGCCGCCGAGCGGCTGCCCGTGCGCCCTTCGAGGGAGCCCAGCGCGTGGTAGCTGCCGAAGGCCGACTGCTTGAGCGTGGCGGTGCCGCCGATTCCGCGCCGCAGCGTGTCGGGGCGGAGGGCGGAGAGGCTGACCACTGCCGCCGCCGAGAGGTTGCGCACGGGGCAGAGCAGGGAGCTTTCGCCCAAGGGTTGCAGTTCGATGCTCCGGAGCAGTTCCGGGTGGTAGCGTTGCAGGTCAATCTCGCCGCGCCGGTGGTCGGAGAGGCAGAGACCGTCGTAGGCCACGGCGGTGTGTGCCGCTCCGAGGCCGCGCACGCTCACCGTTTTCAGTCCGCCTGCTCCGCCGTAGTCGCGCAGGTTGACACCGGCCATACGGAGCAGGGCATCGGCCACGGAGGTGATGCCTTGCCGTCGGAAGTCGGCGGAGTCGAGCCGTTGCACGGGGGTGGGGGAGCTGAGTGCGGCGAGCCGGCGCGGGGCTGTGACCTCCGCCGTGCCGAGGCTGTCGGGCAGGGTGGGGCAGGGCAGGGTGAAGCCTTCCATGGCCATGGCTTGGGCAGCCCACAGGCTGATGCCGGCAAGCCAGCTCCGGCACACGGTGGGGCGCAGGAGTAACTTCATACGGGGGGAGTGTATGACAGAAGATGAGAGATGTAATTCCCTCCGGCCCTCCTCGGGGCTTCGGGACGGCGCATGCTGCGCCTGTGAGAACGGCAGGTTTTCTGGCTTGTCCCTGTCCGGTCCGCCTTCCCGTCCGCCCTGTTTCGGGGCGGCAGTGGCCAATGTGGACTGACAATAATGGAACTTACAGCAGCGGGACTGCACGGGATTTCCACCCGTTTCCCTTATCCGTTTCGGCGACAAAGTTAAAATATTTGTCATGAAAAGTCATATTGTTTCCGGTTTCTCTGCAATTTTTTAAACAAATCATAGGATTTTTGATTTAATAGCGTATTTTTGCAGCAAAAGGAAACAATTTTTATCTCAGGACGAAACAGAATTTTTTTAATCTTCGCTAATAATCTTCCCTTAATACTAACCTAAAACATTACAGGTATGTCAATTCTATCTTTGAAGCATTTGATTGCCATCGGTGCGTTATGTACAGGAACGGCCATGTTGACCACCGGTTGCGTGAGCGACGACTACGATCTGGACAGCGTGGACTTGACGATGGGGCTCGGCTCTGACGGGCTGAAACTGAAAATGGGCAATACGGAAAAGATTCTTCTGGGCGATATCCTTGACTTGGACGAGTCCGTAAAGCTGGATGCCAATAACCTTTACTACTTGGTGGAGGAAGGCACGACGAACTTCAATATCCATGTGAATGAAGTGTCGGCCTCGTTCAAGGAGTCTACCATCGAGACCTCTGAACGTGTGTTGGATTATAATATCGCAAAAGAACAGCTCGGCGACGTGGTCAATCAGTTGCCGCCTAACGCAAGTCTGCCCGTAGCAGCCGGAATTTTCTTTAACGGTGAAGCAAAGGGTTATGCTGACGTGGACGTGACGGTGGATGTGCCGGATGAAGTGAGCTACATCAGCACGGCCGACGTGAAGGACATGAAGGTTTCGCTGCAAATGCACACGGACCTGAGCCCCAACGTGAAGTTCGGTATTGATAAGGTTGAAAACTTCAGCATCACCATCCCCAGCATCCTTCAGGTGCGCGAAGGCTCTTGGCCTGCTGGCTGGACGATGAAGGACAATGTGCTCACCCACCAGGGCGCACTCACCATACCTCAGGACGGTGTCATCTGCTCTATCGTGGCAGACAAGGTGGACACGAAGGGCTACGGTGCTCCGAAGGACGGCAAACTTGCGTTCGGCAAGGATGCCAATGGCCGCTCGGTGCTGCAGGCTGGCATTCAAGGTAAGGTGTACTTCAAGTCGACCGGTGCTTTCAACCTCAGCACTTCTGACTACGCCGACATCTACCTGACCCTCTCCTTGGGCAACAGCAGCAAGATTGACATCGAACAGGTAACGGGTAAGTTCAGCCCCGAAATCAATCCTACCGTTGACCCGATTGACATCGCTTCTTCCCTGCCTGACTTCCTCAACGACGACGCTGTGAAGATTGGTGCCGCCAACCCGACGCTGAAGTTTACGGCTGACCTCACCAGCATTCCCGTGGGCCTGAACCTGAGCGGCGAACTGACCTCGGTGAAGAAAGGCGCACAGGGCTTCACGAAGAAGGTGGGCCTGCCTGTGACGCAAGTGGAGGACAAGCAGCACAACACGGTGTACTATTACCAGAGCGGCAAGCCCTACGATCCCGAATATCCCACGCTGCCCGCCGGCGCAGTAACGGCCAAGGCTAACAACCTCAGCTCGCTCATCGAGAAGCTGCCTGACGAAATCCGCGTGGACCTGACCGGTGGCAAACTGAGCGTGCAGGACAAGGAATATACCATCCAGCTGGGTCACGACTACCAGGCTTCGGCTGACTATAAGGTGTATGTGCCTTTCCAGTTTGACAAGGGCTTGACGATTGTGTACAACGACAGCACCGACAGCATGAGCGAGGACCTGGAGGACTACCAGGCTGAGGGCTTGATGCTGAAGGCTACGGCTCAGAACACTATTCCGCTTGATCTCGTGGCCACCATCACGGCTTATGACGTGAACGGCGACGTGGTTCCCGGTATCAATTTCAGCGAGATTAAGGTTCCTGCCGGCGACGGCACGAACGTGAAAGAAGCTCAGGTGGAAATCTCTGCCACCCTTGACGAACCCTCTCTCCTCCAGAAGATGGACCGCCTGAAATTCAGCGTGAAGGCCGCCAACGACGTGAACGGACAAGTACATGAGCTTTGCTCCACGCAGTATCTCCGCTTTGCCGATGTGCGTCTTTACCTCACGGGTAAGGTGATTGGCGACTTTAACTGATGATGCAGACACTTTCTTATAACTCTTCACAGATACCTCACAATGAAAAACAAGATAGCAGCCTTATTGTTGGCCACCGCAACCGCTTTACCAGCCGCTGCGCAGGAGCTCCGCTCCACTTATTTCATGCAGACGTCGAACTATAAGCACGAAATGAACCCTGCCTTGCTCGACGCACCGTATATGTCCATGCCGCTGGTGCTGGGTAACCTGAACCTGGGTCTGACGGGTAACTTCGGCCTGGAGAATTTCGTGTACAAAATGGATCCCACGTGGCAGGGCTACGGGGTGGAAGGCCGGCAGTACACCACCTTCATGCACCCTGACGTGGATGCAGCCGACTTCCTGGGCGACCTGAAGGACAAGAACAAACTCTCCGTTCACCTCAAATACCAGCTGGCCGGCGTGGCCTGGCGTGGCTGGGGAGGTGTGAACCTCATCGAAATGAACCTCCGCTCGAGCACGGGCATGGTGCTCCCGAAATCGCTCTTCGAGTTTATGAAGGAAACGGGCGCGAAAGAGGATTATACCATCAATGACTTGGGCTTGCGCACGGAGAACTACATGGAACTGGGCCTGGGACACTCACGCAAAATCGGCGACAAGCTGACGGTGGGTGCCAAGATGAAGTTCCTCTTCGGACTTGCTTATGCTGACCTCAAAGTGGACAAGCTGAACCTGCACATGAGTGACGACCATTGGGACATTGACGGTAAAATAAAGGCTTCGGCCGCGCTCATGAAGAGTACGTTGGAGTATGAAGGTGCCGACAAGAATTACGTGGACGAGAACGGTAATCGCACGGAACGCCGCCGCATTTCGGGCTTGGACGAGTTCAAGGGCGGTCTTTCGGGCTTCGGTCTGGGCTTCGACCTCGGTGCCGTTTACGACGTGACGGATGACCTCCGCCTCAGTGCCGCCATCACCGACCTCGGCTTTATCAGCTGGAAGGATGTCTATCAGGCTTCTTCGGCTGGTACGTGGACGTTCGACGGCTTTGAAGAGGATGTGTATGCCGGCGGTAACAAGACGGAAACGAACCAGATTGACGACCAGCTCGATGCCATCACGGACGATTTGGAGAATATCTTCTCCGTTTACGAGGATGAACAGGCTAAGAAGACGGACACCCGTGCCCTGGCCGCTACCATCAACGTAGGTGCCGAGTACACGCTGCCCGCTTACCGCAACCTGCGCTTCGGCTTCCTTTACAGCGGTCGTCTGGCCGGCCAATATAGCTGGCACTCAGGTATGTTCTCCGCCACGGTACGTCCGTTGAAGTGGTTGGAATACACGGCCAATATGTCTTTCACCTCTACCGGTGTGACGGGCGGTATGGTGCTCGACCTGCACGCCAAGCACTTCAATTTCTTCATCGGTACCGACCGCTTCTTCGGCAAACTGAGCAAGCAGTGCATCCCCTTGAAGAGTGCCAACGGCAACATCTCCCTCGGTATGTCTTTCCCGCTTAATTAACAAGATGGGCAACACGCGTTGCCATCCTTATATCACGAAAAAATCCCCCGCAACGGTTCGGTTGCGGGGGATTTTTGTGCTGTGTGGAGTAGGGTGTGTTGGATATTCCGGTGCGTTTATTCGCCGGATCAGTGCGCTTCGAGCCAGTTGCTGCCTGTGCCGTATTCGGCTACCAAGGGAACCTGCATGGCAAAGGCGTTTTCCATTTCCTCCACCACGATGTGGCGCACACGGTCCAGCTCATCGGGCCACACCGAGAAGTTCAGTTCATCGTGAACCTGCAGTATCATTTTCGAGCGGATGCCTTCGCGCTCAAAGCGTTGGTCAATGCGTATCATGGCCAGCTTGATGATGTCCGCCGCCGTGCCTTGGATAGGGGCGTTCACGGCGTTGCGCTCCGCATAGCCACGCACCACGGCGTTGCGTGAGGTGATGTCCGGCAAGTAACGGCGACGCCCGAACTCCGTGAGGATGTACCCCTGCGAGCGTGCCTTTTCGATGCTCTCGTCAATGAACTGCTGTACCCGGGGGTAAGTGCTGAAATAGCTGGAAATCAACTCTTTCGCTTCCGTTCGGCTCACCTCCATCCGTTCCGCCAGACCAAAGGCAGAGATGCCGTAGATGATGCCGAAGTTCGCCGTTTTCGCCTTGCGCCGCTCATCGCGCGAAATCTCTTCAATGGGTTTGTGGTACACACGTGCCGCAGTGGCCGCATGGATGTCGCGCCCCTCACGGAAGTCCTGCACGAGGTGCTCATCGCCGCTGAGGTGCGCCATGATGCGTAGCTCAATTTGCGAATAGTCCGCCGATAAAAAGATGCAGCCCTCCTCGGGTACGAACGCCTTGCGTATCTCCTTTCCGTCGTCGCCGCGCACCGGGATATTCTGCAGGTTGGGGTTTGAAGATGACAAGCGCCCCGTAGCTGTTACCGCCTGGTTGAACGACGTGTGGAGGCGACCCGTTTGCGGATGGATAAGTTTGGGCAATGCCTCCACATACGTGCTGAGCAGCTTCTTCAGTCCACGGTGCGCCAATATCTTGCCCACAATGGGATGCTTCGCCCTCAACGCCTCCAGCACCTCCTCGCCGGTGGAGTACTGGCCGCTCTTCGTCTTCTTCGCCTTCTCGTTCAGTTTCAGCTCATCGAATAGCACCTCGCCCACCTGTCGGGGAGAAGTCAGCAGGAAGGGGTGGCCCGCCAGCTCGAAAATCTCCTTTTCCAGCTGTTCCATCCTTTCGGTGAAGTGGCGGCCCGTTTCGGCCAGTGCCTCCGTGTCGAGTACCACACCGTTGCGCTCCATCTTTGCCAGCACCGGCATGAGCGGCATCTCTATATCCTCGAACACCCGCATCAGTCCATTCTCCTCCAAATCCTTCTTCAGCGGCTGCATGAGGCGGAGTGTGACGTCGGCATCCTCGCAAGCGTAGTCGCAAATCTGCCGGGGCGGCAAGTCCGCCATGTTGCGTTGGTTCTTCCCCTTGGGGCCGATCAGCTCCTCGATGTGTATAGTTTGGTAGTCCAGGTAAATTTCCGCGAGGTAGTCCATGTTGTGCCGCAGCTCGGGCTGTATGAGGTAGTGCGCCAGCATGGTGTCGAACAAGGGTGGGGTGGGGCGAATGTCATAGTTGGCCAGCACCGTGAGGTCATATTTCAAATTTTGTCCCACCTTCGTGATTGTTCCGTTTTCAAAAAACGGGCGGAAAATTTCCACCATGCGCTGCGCCGCCTCCGTTTCACGTGGAACGGCCACGTACCAGGCACGTCCACCCTCCACAGCAAAGCTCATCCCCACCAATTTTGCACTGATAGCCTCCACTGATGTCGTTTCTGTGTCCATTGCCACAGTTTGAAAAGTCAATAATTTGTCACAAAGCTGCTGCGCATCCTCTTCATTATCAATGAAAACATAATCGTGAGGCAAGTCATTTAGTGTTTTGTGGATGGGTTTATTTATTCCAGTCGGGAGTTCGTCCGTCTCTGTACCAAAGAGCGCGCCCCAATTGTTTGCATTTTTTTGCGAATAGCCCTCCTCTTCGTCCAACTTCTTGATGAAGGAGCGGAACTCCAATTCTTCGTAAATTTTACGCAGTGCTTCGCGGTCCGGTTCCTTCAAACTGAGTTTTTCCTTGTCCAGCTCGATGGGCACATCCGTTTTGATGGTGACGAGGAATTTGGAAAATCGGATTTGTTCGGCGTTCTCCTCCACTTTCTTGCGCATTGCCCCTTTTAGCTCCTCCGTGCGGTTGAGCAGTTCGTCGATGCCGCCAAACTCGGCGATGAGTTTCACTGCCGTTTTCTCCCCCACGCCGGGACAACCGGGAATGTTGTCCGCCGTGTCGCCCATCAGTCCGAGCAGGTCGATGATTTGAGTCGTCGATGTCACGCCATATTTTTCGCACACCTCCGTTTCACCCATCACTTCTGCCGGTTTGCTGCCCGAGCCGGGGCGTACCATCTTGATGTTTGGGGTCACGAGTTGCGCATAGTCCTTGTCAGGAGTCACCATCCGCACCTCCAGTCCCTGCTCCGCCCCTTTCCGGGCCAGGGTGCCGATCACGTCGTCCGCCTCGTAGCCCGCCACTTCCAGGATGGGGATGCGGAAAGCCCGGATGATGTCCTTGATGATGGGCACTGACAGCCGGATGTCCTCCGGTGTGGCTTCGCGCTGCGCCTTGTATTCCGGATAAGCCTCATGGCGGAAAGTGCCGCCGGCGGGGTCGAAGGCAATGCCGATGAAGTCGGGGTGATGACTTCGGAGCACGTCGTTCAACGTATTGACAAAGCCGAAAATGGCCGATGTATTCTGTCCTTTGGAGTTGATGCGCGGACTGCGGATCAGGGCGTAGTAGGCACGGTAAATCAGTGCGTAGGCATCGAGCAAATAGAGGGTTTGCATGGTAGGAAATTGTACTAATTGTTAGGGAATGAGAGCTTTTGCAGCTCCCAACGACACAAAAATACGCAAAAGCCAGCTGAACTCAACGATAAATGTTTACTTTTGTCCGCTCAAACACACAACGCATGGACAAACTTTCCGTTATCCGTCGGCCGGTGGCTGACGAATTACTCCGCTACAAGGCTCTTTTTGACAACGCATTGACCCACGATGACGACTTCCTGGGCCATGCGCTTGACTATGTACGCCGTCGCGAGGGGAAGATGATGCGTCCCATTTTGGTGCTGCTCATGGCCAAGGAGTTGGGCGAAGTGGGGGAGAAGTCGTTACGTTCGGCGGTCACTTTGGAACTGCTCCACACCGCATCGTTGGTTCACGACGACGTGGTGGACGAGAGTGCGCAACGGCGTGGTCAACGCTCGGTAAACGCCGTCTACGACAACAAGGTGGCGGTGCTTTTGGGCGACTATCTGCTCTCCACAGCGTTGCTCCAGTCAGCGCGGACGAGCGACATCCGTGTGGTGGAAATCATCTCGCGCCTTGGCGGCACGCTCTCTGAGGGTGAGATTTTCCAGCTCTCCAACATCCGTACGGAGAGCGTATCGGAGGAGGCATATTTCAGGATTATCAACCACAAAACGGCGGCTCTTTTTGCCGCCTGTGCCGAGTTGGGTGCCATCTCGTCGGGTGGCGATGCCGAGTACGTGGAGCGCGCCCGCCGTTTCGGAGAGTTGATAGGTTTGTGCTTTCAAATCCGCGATGACATCTTCGACTATTTTTCAGATGCAACCATAGGCAAGCCCACGGGCAACGACATGGCGGAAGGGAAGCTGACCTTGCCGGCCATCTATGCCTTGCGTGAAACAAACAACACGGAGGCCCAAGTATGGGCATCCCATATCAAGAAAGGGGAGGCCACGCCCGATGAAATAGCCCGTCTGGTCGAGTTTACCAAGCAAGCCGGCGGCATTGACTACGCTGAACAGCGGATGCAAGAGTTGCGCCAGCAGGCTTTGTCGCTGCTGCCCTACTGGCAGCATCCCGAGGTCAGACAATCCCTCAACGACTACATTGATTTTGTGGTGGAACGTAAGTGGTAACCACCACGTTTTTGACGATAAATAGAACAACAGGAAACAACGCTTCTCGCTTTGACGTTGTTTCTTGTTGTTTTTCGTTTTCATCCGGTTCAAGCCCTTTGATGGTCCGTATTCCGATATCAGCTTTCCCGGAACAGATTGAATCTATCCCCTTTAAGGAAAATTCAGATTGTTAATTCAATCATTGTGGATTTGGGATTTCGCGTTTGAATGCTTACCTTTGAGATAGCAAAAGGAAGGAGGCTCTATCCCGGGTCTCCTTCCTTGTTTTTTTGTCCTGCTTTCGGCGTTACGAGGTTAGGCTTCGGATTTTCAAGGCCTAGTCCAGAAAATTCTAAGCCCAGTGTAAAATTTTTCACACCCAGTTCCGTAAAATCAGTACGAAGAGTTGTCATTTCGGGGGTAGGCTTTGAAAATTCAAAGCCCGCGCTCGTGAAACAGATTGGCACAAAAACCGCCTAAGAAGGTTAAATATGTTAATGTCGATGCTGAATCTGAGCGAAAATCCACTGCCCGATTGTCACCGTTTGTCACTTTCTCTTCGCTTGCCGTACGTGAAGAGCTCCCTATCGCCAATTGCCAATGTACAATCTATGTCCTGAAAAGCCAGCTATCCCCTTTCCTGAAATTTTAGTCCTGTGGCGGTTTTCTGGCCTGTGCTGTAATTCTCCTCATGTCTTGTCAGAAACGGCCGCTGCCGGGCTGAAATCCACCAAAAACAGCATCTTGCGCCCTGATGACGACAAGATGCTGTGCTATGATTGGGAAAATTAGTCCATTCTGGGACTTGGAAGGTCCGGAAACCGACAGATCAGAATGGTTTCACATCCTTACCCAGGATGTCGCTCACCAAGAGGTTGGCCAGGCGGCTGGTGCCGATGCGGAACAAGCCTTGGGCAATGAAATCCTCGCCCAACAGTTCGCGCACCACGGTGTAGAATTGTACCGCTTCGTCCACCGTCTTGATGCCTCCGGCGGCCTTGAAGCCCACGAGGCGGCCCGTTTCGGCTTGGTACTCGCGGATGGTCTGACACATGACGTAGGCGGCTTCGAGCGTGGCGGCAGGTTCGATTTTTCCCGTCGACGTTTTGATGAAATCCGCTCCGGCGTACATGGCCAGTATGGATGCTTTCTTGATGTTCACCGCTGTCTGCAGCGCGCCCGTTTCCAGTATCACCTTGAGCGGGCGGCCCCCTGCGGCAGCCTTGATTTCCGTTATCTCGTCGGCACACGTTTCGTAGTCGCCGCTGAGGAAGGCACCCACATTCAGCACACAGTCAATTTCCGTTGCTCCGTCGTGGACGGCCAGCGCGGTTTCGGCTGTCTTTATCTCGAGGAAAGTTTGCGACGAGGGAAATCCACCCGCCACGCAGGCCACTTCCACCTCGTCGGCCTCCAACGATTCGCTCACGATCTTCGCAAAGTTGGGGTAAACGCAGATGGTGGCCAAGTGGGGGAGGTCAGGGTGTTCGTCGGCAAAGCGGTTGACGCGCTCGGTGAAGGCCAGTACGCTCTCCTGAGAATCCGTTACCTTCAGGGTGGTGAGTTCTACCGTGCCGAGCAGGGTGCGCTTCACCTCAGGCGTGTTGTAGTCGGCGCAATGTTCGTTCACCAAGCGGTGAACAGCCTCGCTGACGTGCTCGTCGTGGAGGTGCAGGTCGTATTTGGCAAAAGCCTGTTCGTAGATGTTGGAGGGAGCTGCCTCTTCGTGGTGTTCGTGGTGGCAGTGGCAATGGTTTTCGTTCATGATGGGGATATGGTTTTTATGATTTCAGTTTCGGGTTTTCCAAGTGGCGCGTGGCATCGCGGCGTGTCTTCTTTTCCAAGTTTCGGCGGAAGGCTTCGCTGAGGTCCACGCCCGTCTGGTTGGCCAGGCAGAGGAGGACCCAAAGCACGTCGGCCATCTCGTCGGCCGGGTCGGTGCTTTCGCCAGCCTTGAACGACTGGTCGCCGTACTTGCGGCTCATCACGCGGGCCAGTTCGCCCACCTCCTCCGTGAGGCAGGCCATGTTGGTCAGTTCGCTGAAGTAACGCACGCCATAGGTGCGTATCCAGTGGTCCACCATCTGCTGGGCTTCGGCCAGGGTGGGCGATTGGGAAATAGGTTCCATGTTTTTTCCGGAAGAAATGGGGAGGGTGGGTTATTCTTTGTTTTTCGTGTCCATACAGATGGTCACCGGGCCGTCGTTTACCAGCTCCACCTGCATATCCGCGCCGAACTCGCCCGTGCCCACAGGGTGTGGCAGGAGTGTTTCGAGGGTCTGTACAAAATATTCGTAGAGGGGAATGGCGTGGGCGTGGCCCGCTGCGCGGATGTAGGAGGGGCGGTTGCCCTTCTTGTACGATGCCATGAGGGTGAACTGGCTCACGACGAGGGCTTCGCCGCCGGTGTCCAGGATGCTACGGTTCATCACGCCGTTTTCATCGTTGAAAACGCGCAGGCCGCTGATTTTTTTGCAAAGCCAGTCGGCATCGTCGCGCGTGTCGGCCTCTTCAATGCCGAGGAGGATGAGGAAGCCCGGCCCGATGGCCGATTTCACGCTGCCTCCGATGCTGACGGAGGCACTGCTTACTCGTTGGATTACTGCTCTCATAATGCTGCAAAAGTACGATATTATTCTGCTGCGCCGTGAAGGTGGCTGTGCAATTTTTGTCCACGGCTTTTCCCCATCACGGCCTGTAGCTCTTCGAGCGATGCCTCCTTGATGCGCTTCACGCTCTTGAATTGTTTCAGCAAACGGCTTTTCGTGGCCGGTCCCACGCCGGGCAGCGCGTCAAGCTCCGAACTCGTCTGTCGCTTGGAGCGGAGGTCGCGGTGGAAGGTGATGGCAAAACGGTGTACCTCGTCCTGCATGGCGGTGAGGGTGCGGAACAGCTGGCTCTCGGGCCGCAGCCCGATGGTGGCCGGCGGAAATCCGTAGAGCAGTTCACGCGTGCGGTGGCGGTCGTCCTTGGCCAGTCCGGCGATGGGGATGGAGAGCCCCAGTTCATCCTCCACCACGCTGCGTATCACTTCCATCTGGCCGCGTCCGCCGTCGGCAATGATGAGGTCCGGCAGGGGCAGTCCTTCGTCTTGCAGCCTGCGGTAACGGCGGCCCACCACCTCGCGCATGGAGGCGTAGTCGTCGGGGCCCGCCACGGTGCGAATGATGTATTTGCGGTATTCCTTTTTCGCCGGTTTCAGTTTGTCGAACACCACACAGGCCGCCACGGCATCCGCCCCGCTGATGTTGGAATTGTCGAACAGCTCGATGCGAAACGGCAGGCGGGGCAGTCCCAAATCCTGCTGTATCTCCTTCAGCAACCGCGTCTGTTTCTGTTCCGGGTTCAGCTTTTCGGCCTGTTTCAGACGGTCGAATTTGTACTGCTTCACGTTCAGGCGCGACAGCTCCAAGAGCTTTTTCTTGTCGCCCTTCTGCGGCACCGTCTGCTCCACCAAGTCGTCGGGCAGGTCCACGATGAAAGGCACCACAATCTCGCGCGACGCGCTGTGATACCGCTCGCGCATTTCCACAATGCCCAGACGCAGCAGTTCCTCGTCCGTTTCTTCCAGCTTTTTCTTGTATTCAAAGGTGAAAGCCTGGTTGATACAGCCGTTCGTTACGTGCAGGTAGTTGATGTACGCCACCTTGTCCTCGCTCTCAATCGAGAAAACGTCGATGTTGTGGAGTACGGACGACACCACCTCGCTGCGGGCGCGGAAGCGTTCAATCAGTTCGTAACGCTCCTTGATTTCCTGTGCCTCTTCAAAGCGTAGTTCTGCTGCCAAAGCCACCATTTCATCGCGCATCTGGCGTTGCACCTCCGCCGTGTTGCCCTTTAAAATCTCCTTGCACGCCTCGATGCAGCGGAGGTAGTCCTCGCGGCTCTGCCGCCCCACGCAGGGGCCTTTGCACCGGTGGATGTGGTAGTCCAGGCAGACCTGGTATTTCCCTTGCTCCACCCCTTCGCGCGTCATCGGCGTGTGGCACGGACGCGGCTGGTACAGGTCGCGGCAAAGTTCCAGCAGGGCGTACATGGTCGGCACGTGGCTGTACGGCCCGAAGTAGACAGCCCCCCGCTTGCCGCGTTGGCGGGTTTTGAAGATACGCGGCAGATATTCCGTCGTCACCGCGATGGAAGGGTACGTTTTGTCGTCTTTCAGGAGCACGTTGTAGTGTGGCTTGTACCGCTTGATGAGGTTGTTTTCCAGCAGCAGGGCATCCTCCTCGGTGCGCACCACCACGTAGCGAATGTCGCGGATGTGCGAAACCAGCAGCGTCGTTTTGCGCGTCTGTTGGTCTTTGTTGAAGTAGGAGCTGACGCGCCGCTTGAGGTTCTTGGCTTTCCCCACATAGATGATGGTGCCGTTCTCGTCCAGGTACTGGTAACAGCCCGGCGTTTCCGGCAAGTTCAGGACGATGCCCTTGAGGTATTTTTCCGTTTCTTCTTTGCTGCGCATGGTGGTTGGGAGTGTGGCGATGCGTTAGGGTGTCATGCCGACCGTTTCGACGTTTTTATCGAAGCAGCTGGCCGTATTATACAAAAATCCCTGCGTGAGCACGAGACGTGCCGACGCAGGGAGAGATGCGGTTATTCCGTAATGGTGAGCAGGGTTGTGACGTCCAAGTCCTTGCCCAGAAACTTCCTACCTTCCAGTCCTTCCATTTTCAGTTCGATGAGGAAGTTGATGAACGTCTGTTTGGGGTGGAACTGCTGCACCAGGTCATAGACAGCCAGCATGGAGCCTCCCGTGGCAAGGAGGTCATCGTGGATGAGCACGATATCGTCCGCATTGATGGCATCCGTGTGTATTTCTATCGTATCGTAGCCGTACTCCTTCTGGTAGGTGGCTTTGTACGTTTCGGCCGGCAGTTTTCCCGGCTTGCGTGCCATGACGAAACCTGCCCCCAGCTTTTCCGCCAGCATGGCACCGATTACGAAGCCCCGGCTTTCGATACCCACGACCTTGGTTATACCTTTATCCTTGTAGAGGCGTACCAATTCATCCAGCATTTCCTTGATGCAATCGGGGTTTTTGAAGAGCGTGCTAACGTCTTTGAAGTGAATGCCCGGCTTGGGGAAATCGGGCACGTTGCGTAGGTTGCTTAACAACAATTCTCGGTTCATTTTCTCCTTGATTTAGAGTTATAAAGTATAGGTTTGTTTCACGTGGAACGCTAACAAAATACCGTGTTTAACGGGCTTTTGAAGGTGCTGGCAGGCTTTTGTGACTCTTTCCCTTAAAGTTTTACTCTAAGAAAGCATCCCGCCCTGCCCATTCCTAAAGCGATGTGCGCAGAGCGGGATGGTGGGGTTTACCTTCCCAGCAATACCAGCAGCACACTGATGTCGCTGGGCGATACACCGGGAATGCGTCCAGCCTGCGCCAAGGTTTCCGGATTGATGGCTTCGAGCTTTTGGCGCGCCTCCGTGCTCAGCTGTGTGATTTCGGCATAATTGAAGTGGCCGCGTATGCGTATGTTTTCCAAACGCTGCATCTTGTCGGCCAAAGCCCGTTCACGGGCGATGTAACCGTGGTACTTCATTTCGATTTCCGCCGCTTCAATCGTTTCCTCCGCGTCCGTTTCGATTTTGTCCAGGAACTTCCCGAACGGTTCTATTTCCTCCGCCAGATTGTGGAGCGTGATTTGAGGCCGGTTGATGAGGTCGTACAATTTGCAGCCGCCGTGGAGTGGGGTAGCCCCGAGTCTTTCCAAGAAAGGATTGATGCGGGGAGCCTTCACGGGGAAGGTTTTGCAGAAGTCAATGATTTGAACGATGTTTTCCCGTTTTACTTCAAACCTCCTGCGCCGTTCTTCCGAGCACAGTCCGAGTTGCATCGCGTAGGGCGTGAGGCGGATGTCCGCATTGTCCTGCCGCAGCAGAATGCGGTATTCCGCACGTGAGGTAAACATACGGTAAGGTTCGTCTACCCCTTTTGTGACCAAATCATCGATGAGCACGCCAATGTAAGCCTCGTCGCGTCGCAGCGTAAATTCCTTTCCGCCGCCACATTTCAGCGCAGCGTTGATGCCGGCCACCAGTCCCTGTCCTGCCGCCTCCTCGTAACCCGTAGTGCCGTTCACCTGCCCTGCGAAGAACAGGCCGCCAATTTTCTTCGTTTCCAACGTGTGGTGCAGTTGTGTAGGGTCGAAGAAATCATATTCTATGGCATACCCCGGCCGGTAGACGCGAACATCGCGGAAGCAGGGTATGCGTCGCAATGCTTCAATCTGGATGTCCATTGGCAGGCTCGAAGAAAAACCGTTCAGGTAAAGCTCGTTTGTTTCCAACCCTTCAGGTTCGAGGAACAGCGGATGATGGTCACGGTCGGGGAAGGTGACGATTTTCGTTTCGATGCTCGGGCAATAGCGCGGGCCGATACTTTGTATCTGTCCGTTGTATAGCGGTGAATCCGCCAGTCCCGAGCGCAGTACGGCGTGGACTTCCTCGTTCGTTTCGCAAGTCCAGCACGGAAGTTGCGGCAGGGGGCGCAAGGGGCTGATGTATGAAAAACGGTGGTAGTCCGTTTCTCCCGGTTGTTCCGTCATCTCTTCCAAATGCACCGACCGTTTGTCGATGCGCACCGGCGTGCCCGTTTTCATCCGCGCCGAGCGTATGCCCAAAGCCTCGATGCTCTGCGTGAGGAAGGCCGCAGCCGGTTCCGCGCACCGTCCGCCGGCCACCTGCCGCCGTCCTATGTGCATCAATCCGCGCAGGAAGGTACCTGCCGTGATGACCACCGCACGTGCCAGGAGCGTCGCCCCCCAGATGGTACGCACGCCGGTCACTTCGCCGTTTTCCGTCAGCACCTCCGTCACTTCGTCCTGCCAGATGTGCAGATGTTCCGTCTGTTCCAGCCGTTGCCGCCACGTGGTGATGAACCTTGCCCGGTCGCACTGCGCGCGTGGGCTCCACATGGCCGGTCCTTTCGAGCGGTTCAGCATACGGAACTGTATGGCCGTGGCATCCGTCACTTCGCCCATCCCTCCGCCGAGCGCATCCACCTCGCGGACGATTTGTCCCTTGGCGATGCCGCCCACGGCCGGGTTGCAGCTCATCTGTGCCACCTTGTTCATGTCCATGGTGACGAGGCAGGTTTCCGCTCCCATGCGGGCGGCGGCCGAGGCGGCCTCGCAACCCGCGTGGCCGGCACCCACCACCACCACGTCGTATTTAAAAACTGTACTCATAACTGATGAAAAAAGGAATCCCGGCAGCAGGGTGGGGCAGTGCGGCACAAAAGGCGCGCCCCGGTACCCCCGGTCGGGTTGTCGGCGGCAAAAGTACGAGTTTTTGGCAGAGTTGCACCCACCATCCTCCAATTTGCTGCAACAGAAATCCACTTCTCCCTGACAGCTATGCCCCCTGTTCCGTTGATCTCTTCAACTGATTTGCCAACATCGCCCCGTCTGTTCTGTCGGTGAAGCACAGGAAAGAAAGTGGAAGACACCCTTGGAAATTCAGGGAAGATGCCCTACCTTTGTCCGTTTCACCAATATGGAAGAACAAATGGAATACATGCTCCATTACGTATGGCAACACCGCCTCTACGGCCAACCATCACTCCTCAGCGACCAAGGGACGCGCATCGAAGTGATCGATCCCGGCGTACACAACCTCGTCAACGCCGGGCCGGACTTTTTCAATGCCAAGGTGAGAATAGACGGCGTGCTGTGGGCCGGCAACGTGGAAGTCCACGAGCTGGCCTCCGACTGGTTCCGCCACCGGCATGAGCACGACCCCGCTTACAACAACGTGATACTCCATGTGGTGGGGAAGGTCGATGCGGCGGCACGTACCGCCGACGGCAAGCTGCCGCCCCAGCTCGCCCTGGAAGTGCCGCCGCAGCTGATGGCCAACTACCGCGAGCTGCGGGCCGAGGAAACCTATCCGCCCTGTTATCGCGTCATTCCCCAAATAGCACCCCTCACCATCCACAGCTGGATGAGCCGGCTGACGGTGGAAAGGCTTGAAACGAAGATGCAGCGCATCGAAAACTATCTGCAGCGCACCGGGGGCGATTGGGAAAGAGCCTTCTTCATCACCCTGGCCCGCAATTTCGGTTTCGGCACCAATGCCGATGCTTTCGAGCAATGGGCCTTCACCATCCAGCCCTCGGACATCGGGAAGCACCGCGACTCGGAATTTCAGGTGGAGGCCTTCTTCATGGGACAGGCCGGGCTGCTGGACGACGAGCGGCTGGAGTCCGACCAACGCGATGACTATTTCTGCCGATTGCAACGGGAATACCGCTTTCTGCAACACAAGTTCGGATTGCAGCCCGTGAGCCGGTCACTGTGGAAGTTCGGCCGGTTGCGTCCGCAGAACTTTCCCTATCTGCGGCTGTCGCAACTGACGCGCCTTTACGTGGAGCGCAAGCTGGACTTCTCGCGATTGCTGGAAGCGACGGACCTCAAATCGCTGCATGCCCTGTTCCGCGTGGGGGCAACGCCCTATTGGCGCACGCACTATGCCTTTGGCGCGCCATCGGCGGAGGCCGACAAGGTGCTGCAGACCGCTTCGCTCAACCTGCTGGTCATCAACACCGCCGTGCCCCTGCTTTTCGCCTACGGGCGCAGCCGGATGGACGAAACACTGTGTGAGCGCGCTTTCAACCTGTTGGAGGCCATGCCGCCGGAGCGCAACTACATCACGCGGTGCTGGGAGCGCGCGGGTGTGGCCGTGGCGCACGCCGCCGACAGCCAGGCCCTCATCCAACTGCGGCAACACTATTGCGACCGCAAGGACTGCCTGCGCTGCCGCTTCGGTATGGAATATCTGCGCAAAGGCCGTTGAGCAGATCCAGACGACAACCAGAAACAACGTGGGACAACTCATAGGGGTGTCACCAGTAGTCAGCAGTTATCATGTTTGTCGTCGTCCAAACAAAGCCGGTCAGTGAAAATCCTCGGAGCAATGCACGCCACAGGTAAGTGCTTGTTCCTTATCCATAGCTTCAATAGTAATGAACCCTTCCTACATTTTCTCACTCGAGATGCAGGTGCGCGACTATGAGTGCGACTTGCAAGGCATTGTCAATAACGCCAACTACCAACATTACACCGAGCACACGCGCCACGAGTTCCTGCGTTCGCACGGCGTCAGTTTTGCCGAACTCCATGAGCGCGGCATTGATGCCGTGGTGGCCCGGATGCAGCTGCAGTTCAAGACCCCGCTGCGCAGCACCGACCGTTTCGTGTCCAAACTGGCCTTGCGCAAAGAGGGCATCAAGTACGTTTTCGTGCAGGACATCTATCGCCTGCCCGACCTCAAGCCCGTGCTCAAGTCAACCGTCGAGGCCGTCTGCTTGGTAAACGGCAAACTGTCCGACTGCGAAGAGCTGAACCGCATAGTGAACCTGTAACACCCTCCTCTCCGCCATGGCACGGACCACGTCCCGGAGGAAACGGTCCGCCCCATGCAGTTTTCGGAAACGCTGACCCGATTTTTCCCCTTGTCCATGACCACCGAATTTTCACCCGACGAGTTGGCCGAAGAACAAGAAGCCATGCTCACGCTGACCAGCCTGCGCGGGTTGAGCCAGATGCAGGCGCACGCCCTGTTGCGCTACTACGGTTCGGCCCAGGCAACCCTGTCCGACCCACACCCCGCGCTGGAACTCTGGAGCCGGCTGCTGAGTGACCGGACAGCCGTGCAGGAGGCCCGCGACCGTGCCCGGCGCGAATGCGACTTCTGCCGCGAACACCACATCCGCATCTTTCCCTATACTTCTGGGCAGTATCCCCGTCTGCTCCAGGCCGAGGATGTGCCCGATGCACCCTTGGCCCTCTTCTACTGCGGAACGGGCGACATCGACCGGCGCTATACGCTCAGCGTGGTGGGCACCCGGCACATCACCGAGTATGGCAAACAAATGTGCCGCTACATACTGACCGAACTGGCCCGGCTAAAGCCCGAAGTATTTGTGGTCAGCGGCCTGGCCTACGGCGTGGACATCCATACCCACCGGGAAGCCTTGGCGAACGGGCTTGACACCGTGGCGGTGCTGGCTCACGGGCTGGACCGCATCTATCCCTCGCTCCACCGGAAGACGGCCCGCGAGATGGTGCAGCACGGCGGACTCCTGACCGAGTACTTCACCGGCACGGTGCCCGACAAGGGAAACTTTGTGCGGCGCAACCGCATCGTGGCCGGGCTGTCCACGGCCACCCTGGTCATAGAAAGTGCCGACAAGGGCGGCGCGCTCATCACCGCCTCCTTGGCCAACAGTTACAACCGCGAGGTGCTGGCCGTACCGGGCAGGGTGACAGACCCCTATTCGGCCGGCTGCAACCGGCTGATCCATGAGAACAAGGCCGTGCTCGTCACTTCGGCCGAACAACTCTTGCAACAACTCAACTGGATGCCCGAGCAGAAGGAGAAAAAGCCTGATCCCCAACTGTTTCCCGTCTATACCCCGGAACAGAATAAGGTGTTGGAAGCCCTTCGCGGAACGGACGGGCTTACCATCGACCGCCTGGCATTGCTCACCCAAATCCCCGTGTCCGTTTTGTCCGATTTGTTGTTCGATTTGGAGGACTTGCAAGCCGTCAGGCGGATGCCCGGCAACCGTTACCGCCTGTCGTGAGTCAGAGCCAATCGTTCATGCCCTAAATTCCTGATTTTCAGCGGAGAATGTCCATTCCTGAAGGATTGAAACATATTTTTGAAAGACAAACAAACGTATATAACACACGCACGTAAGGGAGTTGTGAGTAAGGGAAGCAAGGGCGTTGGAGGCTTGGGCGGCTTGTCCTTCACAGGTGGCAGACTGTTTCCACCCACTCGCCGACTTGTTTTTACAAATCCCGGACTTGTAAATTCTACTCCTGGACTTGTGAAGCACATCCGCCGCTTTGTTTCCGCAGCAATTCCGTTTCAGAATCAAAAAATGCGACACCTGTTTTCACGTCGTCGGCGGCCGGTGGGTTGCACGGTCCGGTAGGTGTCACGTTTCCTTTTCTGCTCATAATCAATACAGAGCCAATTCATGCTGTCAGCAATAAAGTTGTCACTAAGTTTCGTGTCAGAGCCGACAAATCACTATCTTTGCACCTTGGAGTAAAGTCACTCCCTTGTAAAAAGCAGAGAAATTTTGAAGACATTTGAAGAGTTGGGCGTTTCGGAAGCCATCCGGCGCGCCATCAGCGAGATGGGTTACGAGCAGCCCATGCCGGTACAGGAAGAAGTGATTCCTTATTTGCTCGGAGTTGGCAACGATGTGATAGCCCTGGCCCAGACCGGCACGGGAAAGACAGCCGCTTACGGCTTGCCCGTTTTGCAGAAGGTCAATCCGGAGGACAAGCGCACGCAGGCCATCATACTCAGTCCCACCCGCGAACTCTGCTTGCAGATAGCCGGCGACCTGAAGGATTATTCGCGCTACATCGACAACCTGCACGTGCTGGCCGTTTACGGCGGCTCCAGCATCGAAAGCCAGATACGCGCCTTGCGCAAGGGGGCACAGGTCATCGTGGCCACTCCCGGACGACTGATCGACCTCATGAACCGTGGCGTGGCGAAACTCGACGCCGTGGAGAACGTGGTGCTCGACGAGGCCGACGAGATGCTCAACATGGGATTTACCGAGAGCATCGACGAAATCCTGGCCGGCGTGCCCGCCGAACGTAACACGCTGCTCTTTTCCGCCACCATGGGAAAGGAAATCGAACGCATTGCCAAAAGCTATCTCAACGACTACAAGGAGATTGTCGTTGGCTCGCGCAACGAGGGGGCGGAAAACGTGAACCATATCTATTACCTGGTACACGCCAAGGATAAATACGTGGCACTGAAGCGGGTGGTGGACTATTACCCGCGCATCTACGGCATCATTTTCTGCCGCACCAGACTGGAAACGCAGGAGGTGGCCGACCTGCTCATTCGCGATGGCTACAATGCCGAGGCACTCCACGGCGACCTGTCGCAGGCGCAGCGCGACCTGACCATGCAGAAGTTCCGCCAGCACCACACGCAGCTCCTCGTGGCCACCGACGTGGCGGCGCGCGGACTGGACGTGGAGGACCTGACGCACGTGATCAACTACGGACTGCCCGACGACGTGGAGAACTACACCCACCGCTCGGGACGTACCGGACGGGCCGGAAAACGCGGCACGAGCATTTCCATCATCCACGTGAAGGAGAAGAGCAAAGTGCGCATCATCGAAAAGGTGATTGGCAAACAGTTCGAAGCCGGCGTGCTGCCCGAACCGCAGGAAATCTGCACGAAGCAACTCTACAAGGTGATGGACGAGCTGGAGCGCACGGAGGTGAACGAAACGGAAATCGCTCCCTTCCTGCCCGAAATTTTCCGCAAGCTCGACTGGCTCTCCAAGGAGGACCTCGTGAAACGCATCGTGAGCCGCGAATTCGGCCATTTCCTCCGCTACTATGCCAATGCACCCGTGATAGAACAGCCTTCAGAACGCAAGGGTGCCAAGGGAAAGGCTGCCGAGGACGGCAAGGGCCGGCGCGAACGCGGCAAAAGGGAGAGCGGTGCCCGTCAGGCGGAGGAGGGCTACACGCGCCTCTTCATCAACCTGGGCAAACGCGACAATTTCTATGCCCGCGAAATTATCAACCTGGTGAACCGTTATGTGCGCGACTCCAAAATCGACATCGGACGTATTGACCTCACCAACAACTGTTCTTTCTTTGAAGTGCCCTCAGAGGATGCGCCTACGGTGCTGGCCAAGATGAAGCGGGTGAAGGTGGGCGACCGCAAGGTGGTCGTTGACCACGCCGACCGTCTGGACAACGACAACGATGCCGCTCCAGGGCGCGGTAAGGAGCGCGCGCCGCGCAAACGCGGCGGACGTACTTATGCCGACGCAGTGGATCCGGGACAGCTGAAGAAGTCGTGGAAAAAGGAAAAGAAGGCGCACAAGGGCCGCCGAGCTGATGCCAATGCCGAATTTGAAGTGCCACGCAAACGCAAGAAGGACGATTGGCGCCAGTTCTTCGAGAAGGATTGAGGACGGAGGGATAGATACGATACATTGGGATGATGGCACAGGCATTATCAAAAATTTATGTGCATTTATAAGAAGCGGAATTTCCAAGAAGAATATTTGAAGTTTCTGCAACTATATGATGTGGAATATGATGATAGGTATGTGCCTTCGGATTAGGTGATCATGTTGATGGGATGTGAGGGCTTCAGGCCTACCGTTTCATCCATTCTGGGCTGGGTGCTTACAACCCCTTCGGGGTTTTGCCTTGAACGCTTCTTGCCTACCGATTATATTACCCTTATGAACCAAACATTGTAAACAATGAGAAACTTTTTCCTTCTTCTTTTCTGTACGCTGTGGCCCCTGTGTGTCGAGGCCCAAAATCTGCAGTTCAGGGTGGGGGGCGGACTGGCCACCCATTACGGACATGCCGAGAACGTGGGAGCGTTCAAGGTGGGGCTGGGCTGTGAATTCGAGTTCGACCAGCATTGGACACTTACGCCCGGCATCGCCGTATATGGCAAGGGCTGGAAAGACCCCAACCAGAGGGTTTACGTGTTTGACGACAACGGGAACCAGCTTTTTGACGAGGAAACCGGTGAACCACTGCAGGGGCTTCGCCGCCGCAGCGCAGCGGCCAATTACCTGCAGATACCCTTGTTGCTGACCTACTATTGGCGCACCGGCGAGGCACGCTATGTCGTGTTGTCTGCCGGGCCATATGTGGCTTACGGCATCAGCGGAAAGCAGAAGACCAAGGGCGACACCGAACAGGCGGGAGCGCAAAAGCTCTACTACGAACATAAAACCTTCAGCGAACCCGGGACGCACCGTGTTGATGCCGGGGTGGAAGCCTTTGCCGGTTATCAGTTTCCCACGGGTATCACCATCGGCGTGGAGGCCGATTTCGGACTGGCCCGCTTCAACACGGCCGGGCGGCGCAATCTTTCCGCCCTCGTCACCTTGGGTTACCGGTTGTAATTCCGACCCATGGCGTGAGACAGGTGAATAACCCTTCAACGCCCCCGAAATACCCCAAAGTAGGTATTGGCTGTGCCCTGCGCCCCCCGTACCTTTGCACCGAGTTAAGTAGAATGACGGGGTGTTCGATAAATCAGGTCTATCAGCGTACGCTATGACCGTATCCCCCTAAAAGAGATTGTTATGTTCTTGCAGAAAACGAAGCTGTACGTGTGGCAGCTTCGTTTTTTTCGTTGCTCTTTCCAAAAAATCAAAAAAGAAATGAGATTTTGGCGCGCGAAAAAAGAAAATAGTATATTTGCCGCGAAAACTGCCTTGTATCTTACCTGTGGGCAATTTTCCGGACAGTCCTTCTGGCAAGGACGAACCTTAGTCTTTTGAAAACCATTTATTGTTTCACTTTTTACTAATCTTTTACGCAAATGAAAAGGTTCTACAATTTCCTTTCATTGCTCCTGCTTTCATTGGTAGGAGTTACCACGGCGGTGGCTCAGGATTACAAGAGAGGTGATGAGCCTTACACCGATGTGGCTGATTTTGAAGGCCAACCGGTGGTGCTCTACGCTCCTGGTACATCTGGCGACCACCCTGCCGGGTACATGAATGGCAAGAACACGTTGTCCACCCAGATTACGGATTCTTGCTTCTATGTGTTTGAAGCCATTGACGGCAAGACGGTGGACGGCGAACAGCTGTACCGCCTGAAGCAGGTCAGCAGTGGCTTGTATGTGAAGGATGCCGACGGTCAGGAAGAAGATGCTTTCGAGCTGACAGCTTCTGAAGCCGAGGCTTTCGAAATGACGGTGATGCCTTTCGAGCAGATTTCTGCCGGAGACATGTACACCCGTAACAGTGCTTCTGACGAGAAGCAGGACCTCAGCGAGGTGGGCTTCGTTCTCTGTCGTGGCGAAAAGGCTGCCGAGGCTTTCTCCGACACGAACGAGGGCTATATCTACATCGGCGGTGTGGATGTGCCTTTCATCTCTCCCTACTCTGACACCAATGTTTGGCGTGTTTATGCTTATGAGAACACCAAGGGTCTGGAGAAACTGGAAGCATACATGGCAATGTTCTGTCCCGAGGGCGTGACACCTTATCCCGCAGGCAACGACCCCGGTTATTATCAGGCTGACGTTGTGGAAAAGGCTGAAGCTCTTTTCAGAACAGCCAATCAGGTTTACAACGAAGAACTTTCAATGACTGATGAGGAAATTGATGTTCTCTGTGCCCAGCTGAAGGAAGCCTTTGAGGCTTTGGCTGATGCCCGCATCCCTCTCAGTAATGGTTACTTCTTCATCCGCAACGTGTCCAACCGTTTCCTCTATGACGGACAACAAGGCGGCAAGCACTTCCTTTACACCAAGGCTGCCAGCAGCTATGCCATTCCCGAAACGCTCACTCCCGATGATGTGAAGATGATCTGGAAGGTGACTCCTGCAGAAGGCGAGAATATGTATCGCATTGAAAACTGCTATACCAACTTGGTGATCAGCGGTAATGAAGCCAGCTGCTCCGGTACTGACAACGGTATGGGCTTCCTGCTCGAAGCTGACGGTAGCATCATGGTTACTGCTGATGGTCAGAAGGAAATACCCTCGTTCATCTTTACCACTACCGCTTCGACGAAGAACGGTCACAAGCAGTTCCATGGCAAGTTCAACGACAATCCCGTGATGGCTTGGAATGCAAAAGATTCTGAAAACAACTGTATGAAGTTCTTTGCTGTTTCAGAAGAAGCCATGAACGCTGTGCTGGAAGCCGCTAAACAGCAGGCTAAGAACGAAGCACTGTCTGTAGTTTACCAAAAGGCACTGACCAGTGTGTTGGAAGGTACTTCCTATATGTGGAATGGCGAGAAGGATGAGGACTTCAATCATGAAGGTGCCCTTATCGAACCGACCGGTGATGAGTCTACTTCTCACTTCTTCTCCAATGCCAAGGAACCCAATGAAGGTGCTTATGAGGATCTCTTGGACGGTGACTTCTCAACCTTCTTCCACAGTGCCTGGAATACGGGCGCTTTCACTGCAAGTTTGGACAAGTTCCACTATCTCGGTGTAGAACTTCCCGAACCTGTTTCCGGCCCGCTGACCATCAAGATGGCCAAGCGTGTACAGAGCAGCGGTAACGCCAATGACTATCCTGTCAAGTTTGCCGTATACGGTACGAATGACAAGGTGGACAAGACGAACCCCGATGCTGCTGAATGGACGCTCGAAGGTATCGCTCCTGTTGACTGGTGCGTGGCTGTAACCCAGCCCATCGAGAAGGATAACTGCGTAGGCTTCGCTACCGTTAACCTTTCCGTTCCTTACAAGTATGTTCGCTTCGGTGCTATCGAAACCGAACTGAATCCCGGCAATGCCGGACGTGGCTACTTCGCCCTCGGTGAAGCCCAGCTCTGGAAGGGTGGTGTGCTCGATGAAGTGAACTCCACTATTTCCATGGTTTCCAAGCCTACGATGGACAGACTCAATGCCGCTCTCGAAACGGCTAAGGCTGAACTCGCTGCCGGTACCGCTACTGAAGCTACCATGGCTGAGTTGCAGGCTGCTTACGAGCAGTTCGTGAAGGAATTCCCCGTTCCCGCTCTGCTTACGGAGGCTGCCGCCGCTGCTCAGGCTGTGGCTGACAATGCCAACACCAATGGCATGATCGGTGACGAACTGGCCATGTATCCGCAAGCTGCTTACGACGCACTCGTAGCTGCTATCGAAGCTGCCAACAGCTATGACACCAACGGCAAAACCGCTGCTGCAATCAATGCTGAGGTTGAGAAGGTGAATGCTGCTGTCGAAGCCTTTAAGGCATCGCTCACATTGCCCGAAGCCGGCAAGTATTATGAATGGATTGGTTTGGGTACCAACTATCGTGACGGTTCTGAAGCTAATGGCTGGAACTCGCTCCGCGCTAAGGTTTACTCTCCCAACAACGCTCTCAATACTTCGCTCTACTTTACCCGTCCCGACGGTGCTGCCGACAAGCTTTCCGAGGAAGAACTCACGGATACCGTTGCAGGTAACGATAACCTGAAGTATCTCTGGTACATTGAGAAGGCTGAGGCCGGCAAGCTGGTTATCCGCAACGTGGGTACCGGTATGTATGTTGGCAAGAACGAAGGTGCTGTGGCTCAGAGCAAGACTCCGGTTGAAATCAGCGTGCTCGCTACCCGACCCGGTAAGTTCGTGCTGGAATGCGGCGAAGGCATTCACTTCAATGCTTACGGTGGTGGTAAGGTAGCTGCCTGGGCTGATGCCAATGATGAGAACGCTTTCTGGGGCTTCAAGGAAATCGATGCAACGGCTCTTTCGAACGCTACCAGCCTGTACTGGCCTGTATCTGCAGGTAAGTACCAGATCCTGACTCTGCCCGTTTCTGTTGACATGTCGTTTGAAGGTACGATGTACAATGTGATGGGTGTAACTGCCGACAACAAGCTGGCACTCGTTGAAAACCTTGACGGCGCTCCCGCAGGTACTCCGTTCGTATTCTTGCCTGACGAAGAAATCGGCAACCCCGCTTATGGTGCCATTTTCAATATTGTCTTTGAAGATGACCTGACGCTTGATCAGGGTGGCCACCTGACTTATGCTACCGAACCCGTGGCTACTGAATGCCTCACCGGTACGCTCTGTGAGCCTGACACCGTTCCTGCTGGCTACGGTTACTTCTACAGCGGCAAGCCTTCTGCAACTGACAACACTGTTATCGGTGTGAACAGCGGTTGGATTGGCGTAAGAGGTGCTGTGATGCCTGTTGCCGATGAAGCTATGGCTAGTGTCACTATCGAACTGGGCAAGGTTGTCATCGACGAAATCACCAGCGCTCAGGTCGTTACGTTGCCCGCTGCTGTCAGCGTTTACAACGTGAACGGTCAGTTGGTTCGCAAGAACGTGAAGACTGCCAACGCTCTCAAGGGCCTGCCCGCAGGCATCTATGTGGTTGGTGGACAGAAGTTCATCGTGAAATAACCGCCTGATCGATATATCTTTAAAGCCGCTCCTTTTCGGGGCGGCTTTTTTTGTTTCCTTCCTCTTTTCAATCTATTTTTGCAGAAGATAGGCGGCGGCTCGGCAATCCAAGCAAGCTTGTTGCACTCGCCTTGCACTATCTTTACATACAAATACTGCTAATGAAAAAGACTATGGAGTTTGAAGATAAATTCATCCGTTTCGACTGGGCCGTGAAGCGTATGCTGCGCGACAAGGCAAACTTTGCCGTGCTGGAGGGCCTGATAACCGTGCTGCTGGAGGAGAAGGTGACGATAACGGAAATACTGGAGAGCGAGGCTAATCAGGATAGTGCTTCGGACAAGTTCAACCGTGTCGACATCAAGGCTTTGAACAGCAAGGGGGAAATCATTATCGTGGAGGTGCAGCTGACACGCCAACTGTACTATTTGCAACGTATGCTCTACGGCGTTTCCAAAGCTATCACGGAACATATCCATATAGGCGAACTCTATTCGCACGTGAAGAAGGTGTATTCCATCAATATCCTCTATTTCGACTTGGGACGGGGTAGTGACTATCTGTATCACGGCACGACTTCCTTTATCGGTGTACACAGCCACGACCGCTTGGAGGTGAACACCAAGGAGGAAAACGAAATCAGGCTGTGCTGGCCGGAAAAGATTTTCCCGGAATATTATATCATCCGTGTCAACGAGTTCAATCAGGTTGCCACCACACCCATCGAGGAATGGCTTGACTATTTGAAGAACAACCGCATCAAGGATAGTACCCAAACGCCAGGACTTCGCGAGGCTCGGGAACGGTTGCTCTGCATGACAATGAATGAACGCGACAGGGCTGCTTATCATGCGCATCTGGATAACCTCCGGGTGCAGAACGATGTGCTGGATACGGCAAAGATGGAGGGGCGAGAAGAAGGTCGTGCCGAAGGCCGCGCTGAAGGCCGCGCTGAAGGCCGCGCTGAAGGGCTTGAAGAAGGCCGCGCTGAAGGGCTTGAAGAAGGCCGTGCAGAAGGTCGTGCCGAAGGGCTTGAAGAAGGCCGTGCTTCAGCGATGGCATCCATGGTCAGAAATATGCGTGCCGCCCATTTGACAGATGATGAAATCTGTCGTTTGTCCGGAATCAGCCCGGAAATGTTGAATAGTCTGGAGTTGTGAGGATATTCTAAGGCTGTTCCTTCTTGGAAATGCACTCTTATGGCTTTCTTCTAAGATGATATTCATCTGCGGATGGTTTCATTTAATTCACATCATTGTCATCAAATATCCCAAAAATAACCTACCTTTGCAAGGTTAAAACTGAATAGAAAGAAACAAATCATAATGGAAGAAACAGAGAAGGTCGGCACTGGCAATTATAGTGCCAGTAATATCCAAGTTCTCGAAGGTTTGGAGGCAGTGCGAAAGCGTCCTGCTATGTACATTGGTGACATCAGCGAAAAGGGCTTGCATCACTTGGTTTATGAAACAGTGGACAACTCCATCGATGAGGCTCTGGCCGGTTATTGTACTCATATTGAAGTGACGATTTGCGAGGATAATTCTATCATCGTCCAAGATAATGGTCGCGGTATTCCCGTTGATATGCACCCCAAGGAACATCGTTCTGCTCTTGAAGTGGTGATGACTGTTTTACACGCTGGTGGTAAGTTTGACAAAGGTTCCTACAAAGTGTCAGGCGGCTTGCACGGCGTGGGTGTCAGTTGTGTGAATGCCCTGTCGTCCAAAATGGTTTCAGAAGTCTATCGTGATGGCAAGATTTACCGCCAGGAATACGCCAAAGGACATCCGCAAACTGCGGTTGAGGTGGTTGGTACCACAGACTTGCGCGGAACACGCCAACATTTCTGGCCGGATCCTACCATCTTCACCGTTACGACTTACAAGTATGACATCTTGGCCAACCGTATGCGCGAGTTGGCTTATCTCAATGCCGGCATCACCATAACTTTAACTGACTTGCGGAAGGATGATGAGGGAAATACCCGGCAAGATGTGTTTCATTCCGACCTCGGTCTGCGTGAATTTGTGCGTTACATTGACTCTTCTCGCACCCATCTTTTCGATGATGTGATTTATATCAATACTGAAAAGAACAATATACCCATCGAGGTGGCGGTGATGTACAACACCTCTTACAGCGAGAACCTCCATTCCTATGTGAATAATATCAATACCATTGAGGGAGGTACCCATCTCATCGGCTTCCGCTCGGCCATCACCCGTGTGCTGAAGAAGTATGCCGAGGAGACGGCTGCCAAACAACTTGAGAAAGCCAAGGTGGAAATTGCCGGTGAGGATTTCCGTGAGGGACTTACAGCCGTGATTTCTGTAAAAGTGGCCGAGCCGCAGTTCGAGGGACAGACCAAGACAAAACTCGGCAACAGTGAGGTGGCAGGAGCTGTCAACCAAGCTGTGGGAGAGGCCATGACTTACTATCTCGAAGAGCATCCCAAGGAAGCCAAACTCATTGTGGACAAGGTTATCCTTGCCGCCACGGCACGTGTCGCAGCACGCAAAGCCCGCGAAAGTGTGCAGCGCAAGAGTCCTCTTTCTGGTGGCGGACTGCCGGGTAAACTGGCAGACTGCTCTTCAAAAGATCCTGCCGAATGTGAACTGTTTCTTGTCGAGGGCGATTCAGCCGGTGGTTCTGCAAAGCAAGGACGAAGCAGGGCTACACAGGCCATCCTTCCGTTGAGAGGTAAAATACTCAATGTGGAAAAAGCCATGTGGCATAAAGCATTTGAAAGTGATGAGGTAAACAACATCATTCAGGCACTTGGCATTCGTTTTGGCTTGGGAGAAGATTCCAAGGAGGCCAATTTGGACAAGCTTCGTTACCACAAAGTAATCATTATGGCCGATGCCGATGTCGACGGACAGCACATCGCAACGCTCATCATGACGCTTTTCTACCGCTATATGCCTCAGGTTATTCAGGATGGATATCTTTACATAGCCATGCCTCCTCTTTATCGCTGTACTAAGGGAAAAGTGCAGGAATACTGCTACACCGATCGCGACAGGCAGCTCTTTATGGACAAGTATGGCGATGGTTCGGAAGGCAGCATCAAGACCCAGCGCTACAAAGGTTTGGGCGAGATGAATCCTGACCAGCTTTGGGAAACCACCATGTGTCCTGAGACACGCCTGCTCAAGCAAGTGTCGCTGGAAAACGCTGCAGAGGCTGACTATATCTTCTCCATGCTCATGGGGGACGATGTCGGGCCGCGCCGCGAGTTCATTGAGAAAAATGCACTCAATGCCAATATTGACGCGTAAATAGCGTGTGCATCCCTTTGGTAACATTTTCATCCTGAAATTGTTGTCCCGAGGGGAAAGGTAGTCATCAAAAGGTGTAAGCTGAAAATGTAGATTTGTTTCTACTGTCGGCTTACACCTTTTCCTTTTGAACTAATACAGTTTTCACTCAACGAAAAAGATACAGATATCCATCGGTATTGTGGGTTATGAAGAAATCCTGTTTGTTATTCTTTCCGTTTTTAATGAGGCGCACTTTAGGCATATGCCTGTTGCCCGTCATCCGTTTTGCTTCCTTCCGTTCCGTATTGCTGCTGTGTTCGGTTTCACTGTTCCTTCTGCCGCAATTATCTGCACAAGAACCTGTTGACTGTGTCAATCCTTTCATTGGCACCACCCACTATGGCACTTGCCATCCGGGAGCCGTTTGTCCACAGGGAATGATGAGTGTGGCTCCCTTCAATGTGATGGGTTCAGCACTCAACCGTTACGACAAGGACAACCGTTGGTGGAGCACACCTTACGACCACACCAATGTTTACTTTACCGGCTACTCCCATGTCAATTTGAGCGGAGTGGGTTGCCCAGACCTCGGCTCTCTCCTGCTCATGCCCACTTCGGCAGACACACTTTGCGTGGATTTCCGCCAATACGGTTCGACCTATGAAGCCGAAACCGCCATGCCCGGTTACTATGCCAATCGTTTGGTCCGGTACGGCATAAAGACCGAAGTAACCGCCACGCCCCGCACCTCCATGGCCCGTTTCACTTTTCCAAAGGGCAAAGCCCACATCCTGCTCAATCTGGGCGAAGGATTGACCAATGAGAGTGGTGCCACCCTGCGTTGGACGGGGCCGAGCGAAGTGGAAGGCAGCAAACTCCTTGGGTGTTTTTGTTATGATGCTCGTCAGGCCGTTTTTCCCATTTACTTTGTCATGCGGGTGGAGCATGTAGGTGGAACTTCGGGATATTGGAAATTCCAGCGGCCCAAGAGAGGCATTGAGGCCGAGTGGGACCCTGACGACAACCGCTACAAAATCTACACAAACTACCGTAAGGAAATGTCAGGCGATGATGTCGGTGCTTGGTATAGCTTCGATGCCACACAGGACGAACAGGTAGAAGTGCGGGTGGGCATCAGTTTTGTCAGCATAGAAGGAGCCCGCCGCAACCTGGAGGCAGAGCAGGGCAACCTCCATTTCGATGAAATCCGGGCAGAGGCACGCCGCCGCTGGCAGGACGACTTGGGACGCATCCGGGTAGAAGGAGGCACACCGAGTCAGCTCACCGTTTTCTATACAGCACTTTATCATTTGCTGCTTCATCCCAATTTGTTGCAGGATGTCGATGGCCGTTATCCCGCCATGGAGAGTAATGAAATCCGCACCACGTCCGGCAATCGTTACACCGTTTTCTCCCTTTGGGATACCTATCGCACCGTCCATCCCTTCCTCACGTTGGTATATCCCGAAAGGCAACTTGACATGGTGCGTACCCTTCTCTCCATGTATAACGAGCAAGGGCGTTTACCCCGCTGGGAACTGTATGGCCGCGAAACGCTCACCATGGAAGGCGACCCCGCCGTGTCCATGATAGCCGACACCTGGCTGCGTGGACTCCGCCAGTTCGATGTCGAATTAGCTTACGAAGCCATGCGAAAGGCAGTGATGGAAAGAGGTGACACCAGCCTCCTGCGACCAGACAACGATGATTATTCCCGTTTGGGCTATGTGCCATTGCGCGAAAAACACGACAATTCCGTTAGTCATGCCTTGGAATATGCCACTGCCGACTACGCACTCTCCCGCATGGCGGCAGCTTTGGGAAAAACTGAAGATGCCCGTTTATTTTCCGCCCGTTCTTTGGGGTATCGCCGTTATTACGATAGTGAAAGCGGCACCCTTCGTCCCCTTTTGCCCGATGGAGCCTTCCTTTCCCCCTTTGATCCCTGCCAAGGAGAGAATTTCGCCCCCTGTCCCGGTTTCCATGAAGGTTCAGCTTGGAACTATACTTTCGGTCAGGCTTACGATGTAAAAGGTCTGGCACGGATGATGGGAGGCACGAAAGCCTATGTCCGAAAATTGCAGCACGTTTTTGATGCTTCCTTGTTCGACCCCACCAACGAGCCGGATATGGTCTATCCCTATTTGTTCTCCCTTTTCAAAGGAGAGGCATGGCGCACCCAGCAGCTCACCCGCCGTTTGTTGCACAAGCACTTTACCGACCGGCCTGATGGTTTGCCGGGCAACGATGATACCGGCACTCTGTCAGCTTGGGCACTGTTCAGTATGTTAGGATTTTACCCTTATTGTTCCGGCAATCCAGAGTACATACTCACAGCCCCCGTCTTCGAGCGAGTCGTCATCCGGTTGCAAGCCCCTTATTACCCTTCCCAAAAGCTCATCATCGAAGCTCCCGGAGCATCAGACACCACAGCCTTAGTGCGTCGTGCCACCCTGGGCAGTCGTCCCCTTTCCGGTTTCGTCATCTCTCATGACCAGCTCACTTCTGGCGGCATTCTGAGCTTTGAAATGTCTCGTTAATCCTTCATTCCCCAACACAGCACGTTTTGTTTCTTAACACAAATTCCATATAGTTTTATCCGGATTTCTGAAACTTCTGCCAAAAAAGGAGGGAAATAATTTGCATACATCAAAAAATAACCTACCTTTGCACCGCTTTCCCCAGTTAGGGGAGTAGGCAAAGGCCCAGATGGCGGAATCGGTAGACGCGCTGGTCTCAAACACCAGTGGGGCAACCCGTGCCGGTTCGACCCCGGCTCTGGGTACAATTTTATCAGCTAAGTGATTGAATATCAATGCTTAGCTGATTTTTTTTGGTATGACGGGCATGTCATACATCTGTGGTGAAAGTCCACGTGGGGCGT
>CAMBHR010000018.1:0-40994 GCA_945867195.1 uncultured bacterium
CTGTCTGGTTTTCTTGGAATTGACAAGCAACTTGATTACCCGAACATATCTTCCCATTCAAGGAAAGACTGCTCTGTTATCTTGTACTTCTCTACAAAAATGTTTATGAAAATCTTTCAAAGAGCGTTGCCTTGCGGCCTCAGCGTTGTGCCTTGTTCCGTTTAGCGAGTGCAAAAGTATGGCGGGATTTTCAAACAACCAAGACTTTGCACCATATTTTTTCAAAAAAAATTAACAATGGAGGGTTTTGAGAGGAGAAGATGGCAGAAATGGAGGTTATAGGGAGTTATAGGGGGCAATAGAGAGCTTTAGATAACTATAGGGAGCGATAGAAAACTATAGGAGGTGCGGAAAAGGAAAAGGAAAAGGCGGGGCGCAACAAGTCCGGGAGTTGTGAAGAGGACTTCACGTAATGTCGGGCCGGACAAGCGAGGCGGTTCTGTCACGCTGAATATGCCGCCATCTGTTTTGAATCTGCCCTTTACGTGCGCGTATGTACGTATTTATTTCCCCGAAAAAGCATTCACATCCTTCACAAAGAGCGTGTTTCTTTCTGATTTTCAGCGTTTTTGGTGTGAAGGGTTAGTTTTTAAAGCATTCACACGGGCGGTGAATGCCCGTGATGGGCGGAGGGAGCAAACCTTCACACCGGGAAACCGCCACAAAACCAGGAAGTAAGCGATAGAAACATGAACGCGCGGCGTGAATGTTTGAAAAGGCAATGCTTCATACGCTTTTCCATTGGAAATCAGAAGGAAACAGTCGGTATATGAATGATTGAATGATTTTTTTGAGGGCAAAAATGCGTATAGAGGAGTGTGAACAGGAGGGCTGTAAATGGTGAATGGCTTCGTGAACTTTTTGCGGGTGTTACCCTACTCCCGAAACTTCAGTTAACAGGAAAAACAAATAAAATGGCACAAAACCTATTATTTGTTGAGCTTCCAGGCAGCCCCCTCTTTCGTATCCTTCACTTCAAATCCGAAAGAAGCCAGGTCATCGCGGATTTTGTCGCTTGTGGCCCAATCCTTTGCCGCTTTGGCCTTGGCGCGCAGGTCGAGCAAAAGGTCAATGGCCTGTGCATAAGCCGCCTCGCGTTCAGCGTTACCACCCTCAGCCTCACTCTTCAGACCGAGTATGTCGCCAACAAAAGTCTGCATTGTCTGTTGCAGAGCCTCCAGTCCTTCGGGCGTAATGGTCTGCGTTTTGTCGGCCAACTGGTTGATGGTACGTGCGGCATCGAAGAGATGACTGATGACGATGGGCGAATTAAAGTCATCGTCCATGGCCTCGTAACACTTTGCAGCCAGTTCTTTGGCATAGCCCTCGTCCAGTTTGCCCTGTGCCGTCGGTTCGATGCGTGCCAACTGTGCCATGGCATCCATCAGACGGTCGAAACCCTTTTTCGAGGCTTGCAATGCCTCGTTGGAGAAGTCCACCGTGGAGCGATACTGCGCCTGAAGGATGAAGAAACGGATAGTCATGGGCGAGTAAGGCTGTTCCAGGAGCGGGTGGCTGCCGGTAAAGAACTGTTCGAGCGTGATAAAGTTATTATAGCTCTTGCCCATCTTCTTTCCGGCAATGGTAATCATATTGTTGTGCATCCAATACTTCACCATAGGCTGTCCCTGCGAAGCCACGGCCTGTGCAATTTCGCATTCATGGTGCGGGAACACCAGGTCCATTCCGCCACCGTGGATATCGAACTGCTGTCCCAAGTACTTGCGTCCCATGGCCGTACATTCGCAGTGCCATCCGGGGAAGCCCTCGCTCCAGGGCGACGGCCAGCGCATGATGTGTTCGGGCTGTGCCTTTTTCCAAAGCGCGAAGTCCACCTGGTGCCGCTTTTCGCCCACTCCGTCCAGCTCGCGGCTGGCATCGTGTACATCCTCCAGGTTACGTCCCGAGAGCACGCCGTAGTGGTGGTCTTCGTTGTATTTCACCACATCAAAGTACACCGAGCCGTTCGATTCGTAGGCATAGCCATTATCCATGATTTGCTTTACCAACTCCTCCTGCTCAATGATATGCCCCGTGGCATGCGGTTCGATGCTGGGCGGCAACACGTTGAGCTGCTGCATGGCCTGGTTGAAGCGATTGGTGTAGTACTGCGCCACCTCCATCGGCTCCAGCTGTTCGAGTCTTGCCTTTTTGGCGATTTTATCCTCACCCTCGTCGGCATCGTGCTCCAAATGGCCCACGTCGGTAATGTTTCTTACGTAGCGCACCTTGTAGCCCAGATGTTTGAGGTAACGGAAAACGAGGTCGAAAGTGATGGCCGGACGTGCATGTCCCAAATGGGCATCGCCGTAAACGGTAGGGCCGCAAACATACATCCCCACGTGTCCGGGATTGATGGGTTTGAAAAGTTCCTTGCGCCGTGTGAGCGTGTTATAAAGGAATAAGTTGTGTTGCATAATCTGATAATTTATCTGCGGACAGCTTTTCGGTGAGAAATACAGCCACAGCATCTGGCCGACTCACTGACTGCTCCGCCACTTGTTTCGGCGCAAAATTAGTGCAAGGTCAGAAAAAAGGAACCATTTGGCTTCATATTTCTTCCTATATATATAGGTATAAGTTACAAAATAGGGTAAAACCGAAGTATTTCGGCAGAGTTCGGCGGCTTCTTTGTTTTTTTATCAGAATAATTTGCCTGCTTCGGCTATTATACCCACATTTGCACGCAATCAAAACCCCTTACAAACACAAATCCAACAAATCCAAATGAGTACATTGACCCTTGCCATCGTCGCAGTCTTTGTTATCGGTTATTTTTTCATTGCCATCGAAAGCGTCACGCGGATCAACAAAGCCGCCATCGCCTTGCTGATGTTCGTAGGCTGCTGGACCATCTTCATGTGCGACCCCTCGGCCTACATAGCCTCCGCCATCGGTCCCCAAGCCGCCCTTGAAGTAAGCTCCGTCATTGAGCATCACCTTGGCAGCACCGCCACCACCCTTTTCTTCCTGATGGGAGCCATGACCATCGTAGAACTGGTGGACCAGAGCGGCGGTTTCAATTTTGTGCGGAATATGCTTCGTACCAAAAGCAAGCGCAGCCTGCTCTGGCGCATAGCCTTCCTCACCTTCATCCTTTCCGCCATACTCGACAACCTGACCACGAGCATCGTGATGGTGATGATACTGCGCAAACTCGTTTCCGACCATAAGGACCGCCTCATCTACGCCGCATTGGTCATCATTGCGGCCAACTCCGGCGGAGCTTTCTCGCCCATTGGCGATGTCACCACCATCATGCTCTGGAACAAGGCACTCATCACCGCGCCCGGCGTGATCAAGGAGATATTTGTGCCCTCGTTGGTGTCCATGCTCCTTCCCGCCTACGTGCTTTCGCTCCACCTGAAAGGCGATTTGGTATACAGCGACAAGCAAGGCTCTCACAGCACCGACACCGGTCTGACCGCCCGTCAGCGTAAAATCGTTTTCTTCCTTGGTGTGGGCGGCCTCATCTTCGTGCCCATATTCAAGAGCATCACCCACCTGCCGCCGTTCATCGGCATCCTGCTTGTACTCGGCGTACTGTGGACCGTAACGGAGATATTCTACCGCCACCTGGCCCACGGCGGCGACCACGGCGGCACACAGAAGCGCGTCACCAATATGCTCTCGCGCATTGACATGAGCACCATCCTCTTTTTCCTGGGCATCCTCATGGCCGTGGCCTGTCTGGAAGTGATAGGCGTACTTACGCAGCTCGGCTTGGGGCTGAACGAATGGTTCAACGGCAACCACTTCATGGTGACGGGCATCATCGGTGTGCTTTCAAGCATTGTCGACAATGTGCCCCTCGTGGCCGGCTGCATGGGCATGTACCCCATGGCCGCAGCGGGCGACTTTGCGCAAGACGGCATCTTTTGGCAGTTGCTGGCCTACTGTGCCGGCGTGGGCGGTTCCATGCTCATCATCGGATCGGCCGCCGGCGTGGTAGTGATGGGCTTGGAAAAAATCACCTTTGGCTGGTACATGAAGCGCATCACGTGGATTGCATTCCTGGGCTACTTTGCCGGCATCCTCTGCTACTACCTGCAACGCATCGTGCTGGGCATCTAAAAGTACAACGGCCCGTTTGAGCCAAAGACATCCTATATCTGTTTTTTTTAGTTCTCTTATATATTATGGTGTGTAGCCATCGGAATGACGAAGTTGCGGAAACTTCTTTCCGATGGCTACATTTTTTTTGCCCTGCACCCACCCTGCAGTACCTTTTCACCAGACAGGCGGCAAATCGGCTGAGAAAAAACTACCTTTGCAGCCCGAAAATTCACAACTAAATGGACTTTTTGCATATTGTAACGCAAATGCTGATGATATTCGGCATTGTGCTGGTAGGTTTGGCCTCGGCCAAACGAAACCTTTGGGCGGGCGAACTGGACCGCAAACTTTCGGTGTTTATCCTCAACGTGTCGATGCCGGCACTCATCCTGGCTTCGGTGATGGGGCGGGACTTGGTGTTTGAACCCTCCGAACTGCTCACGCTGGGTCTGGTGGCTGTGGTGAACTACGTCATCCTCATCGGGCTGGCCTGCCTCATCCCTCAAATATGGCACGTGAACCGTTCGCGTCAGGGACTGGCGCGCTTCATGTTGGCCTTCGGCAATGTCAGCTTCATAGGCTATCCCGTGTGCGATGCCGTGTTCGGCCCCAAGGCGGTGTTCTGCGCCTCCGTACTCAATATTCCCTTCAACCTCCTCATCTTCACCATCGGCGTATCGTTCATCAACGGCGGCAAGGCCCGTTCGGCTTTCTCGCCCAAGCTGGTCTTCTCGCCCTGTGTGGTGGCTTCGCTCATCGCGGTGTCCATCGCCCTGATGGGCATCAGCGTGCCCGAGCCGGTGGGTCAGTGGTTCCACCTCCTGGGCGACCTCACCACGCCCTGCGCCCTGCTCATCATCGGCTCCAGCCTGAGCCACATCCCCGTGCGCGACATGTTGGGCAACCGCTTTGCCTACGCCATCAGCCTGCTCCGCCTCATCGTGTTGCCGTTGGTGGTGGGCGTGGTGCTGCGCCTGCTGGGAGTGGAAAACTTCGTGGCCAATGTGGCCGTGGTGCTGAGTGCCATGCCTATAGCCACCAACGGCATCATGCTGTGCCTGCAATACGGCAAGGACGAACGGGTGATGACGCAGGGACTCTTCCTTTCCACGCTCTTCTCCGTGGTCACCATTCCGCTCATCGCTTATATCACCCAACTGTTCTAAGCTCATGCACACATTTCTCATCCTTCTTGGCATCTTGGCCGGCTTTGCTGCCGGTTATGCCCTGGCTTTGCTGCGCCACCAGCGCGAAACGGTCAAGGCGAAAGCACTCCTGGAAGCCGAACGTACCCACAGCGAGGAGGCCATGCGCAAGCAGGCGGCGGCACTGCGGGCGGAATTCAAGGCGATGTCGGTGGAGATGATGCGCACACAGGGCGACCAGCTACGCCAGCAGCATCTCAACAGCCTGGAGGCGTTGCTGAAACCCCTGGGCCACGACATCGAGCAGTTCCGCACGCAGTTTGTGGCGGGCCATGCCTCGCTGGACCGTTACATCAAGGACTTGGTGGCGCAGACCACTTCATTGGGACAGGAGGCGGACAACCTGGCGAAGGCGTTGAAGGGCAACAACAAACTGCAAGGCAACTGGGGCGAGGCGGTACTGGCCAACCTGCTCGGAGCGGCGGGACTGACCGAAGGGCGCGACTACACGCTGCAACAGCACGTGGCCGACGGCAAGGGAAGCACGGCCATCCCGGACGTGGTCGTACACCTGCCCGAAAACCGCCAGGTCATCATCGACTCGAAGGTGTCGCTCAAAGCATTTACTGACTATGTGGCGGCCACGGATGCCGCCGCGCAGGAACGACTGCTCAAGGAGCACGTGCGAAGCGTGCGCCAACACGTGAAAGAGCTGGCTGCCAAGGATTACCACAAGGCGGTGCGCGACAGCATAGGCTATGTGCTGATGTTCATCCCGGGTGAGGCGGCTTATATGGCGGCGGTACAGGCTGACCCGCAGTTGCCGGCCGATGCCTATGCCGCCCGTATCATCCTCATCAACCCGACCAACCTGCTCATGGCCTTGCAGCTGGCGCACAACCTGTGGCAGAGCGAACTGCAAAGCCGCTCGGTGAACGAAATATACCGTTCGGCGGACAGGCTGTACAAGAAGTTCAGCACCTTTGCCCAGAATTTCGTCAAAATCGGCAACGGCCTGAACCAGTTGCAGCGCACCTACGACGAGGCCTTCCGCCAACTTTCCACAGGGCGGGGCAACATCGTGAGCCAGCTGGAGGGATGGAAAAAGAAGGGGCTTACGCCTTCTGCCTCGCTGCCCGAGGAACTGACGGACGAGGCGGAGGAATAAGGTTATAAGGTTATAAAGTTACTGCTGTAACCCGGTTATCAGGTTATGAGGTTATAAGGTTATAAGGTTAGAGTGACTACTGTAACGCCCGAATACAATCCATTCAAATAGTAACTTTATAACCTCATAACCTTATCCCTCATAACCTCAACCATAACCTCATAACCTTCAAGTTACGGAACTACCGAAACTCGAAATAGTTATATTTTGCCACACTTCACCTATATATTTCACGTTTTTTGTGCCCCAAAATATAGAAAAGGCTCTTTTTTCGCGGCAAAATTTGTCAGATTGTTTTAAACCAGTACCTTTGCTTGCGTAATTGTTACTTAAAGTAAATTTATCCTTACTATGGAAAAAGTAGACCAGCTTGACTTGAAAATACTGAAGATTATTTCGGTCAACGCGCGTATTCCTTTCAAAGATGTGGCCGCCGAATGTGGTGTTTCGCGGGCTGCCATCCACCAGCGGGTGCAACGGCTCATCGAAGCCGGCATCATCACCGGATCGGGCTACAACGTCTGTCCTAAAAGCATCGGTTACAGCACTTGCACCTACGTGGGCATCAAACTGGAGCGCGGCTCAATGTACAAAGGCGTGGCCGAGGAACTGGAGAAAATACCCGAAATCGTAGAGTGCCACTTCACCACCGGCCCGTACACCATGCTCATCAAGCTGTATTCGCGCGACAATGAGCATCTCATGGACTTGCTAAACAACCGCATACAGGAAATCAAAGGGGTCATATCGACCGAAACGCTCATCTCGCTCGAACAGAGCATCAGCCGGACGGTTCCCGTCATCATCGAAAACCTGGATTTCTAAAACTGACTTTCCCCATCATCCGCTTATGTTTTTCACAGGGCCACTTATCGGTTTGGCCACCTTTGCGGTCATCGGTATTTTCCACCCCATAGTCATCAAAACGGAGTATTACTTCGGCACCCGCCCGTGGTGGGTGTTCCTGCTTGCAGGCATCGGCGCCATAGTCGGTGCCTTCTTTATAGAAAATGTATTCGCCGCTTCGCTCTTGGGCGTAACGGGTTTTTCGTGTCTGTGGTCTATCCTTGAACTGTTTGAACAGCGCCAACGGGTGCGGAAAGGATGGTTCCCCAAAGGACCGGGACACCATTCGTAACCAAAAACCTTTTCTCATGTCACTTTTCCATTTAGTGGATGAACTCGACCGCCTCAGCAGGGAAAGCCTGCACGGATGGGGCGAACAGAAGCCGCTCATCGCCATCACGGGCAACTTTGCCGACGACCGGCTGCAGCTCCTGCCGGGCTATTTCCGGGCAGTGGAGGCTGCGGGCGGATTGCCAGTGGTGGTGCCGCCCTGCCGCAAACCGGGAACAGAGCTGGTGCAATTGCTCAACCGCGTGGACGGCGTGCTGCTCTCGGGCGGAGCGGACATCAACCCGCTCTGGCTGGACGAGGAACCCATTGCTGCGCTCGGCGGCATCAACCCAGAGCGCGACGCCTGCGAACTGATGCTGGCACGTCTGGCCTTTGACCGGCAGATGCCGCTCCTGGGCATTTGCCGGGGCATCCAGGTGATGGCAGCCGCTTTGGGAGGCCGCGTGGAGCAGGACATGGCTGCCGCACATCCCGAGCGGCAACTGCTGAAACATTCGCAGGACGCACCGCGCTGGGAGGCCACGCACACGGTCAGGGCGGAGGCGGACTCATTGGTGGCCCGGCTGCTTGGAAATGTCGTTGCGGTGAACTCTTTCCACCACCAGGCGGTGGCAGAACCGGGGCCGCACTTCCGGGTGACGGCCCGCTCGGCCGACGGCGTTATCGAAGCCATAGAGAGTACGGAACAGAAGCCCGCCATGGGCGTACAGTGGCATCCGGAATGCTTCATCCTGGAAGGCGACCGCCGGATGCAACCGCTGTTTGAACACTTCGTCGGCCAGGCTGCCGCGTTCCGGCGTGTCAGAAAGGCACACCGCCACATCCTCACGCTCGACTCGCACTGCGACACACCGATGTTTTTCAACAAAGGGGTGGACCTGACGCACCGCGACCCGCAACTGCTGGTGGACTTCCCCAAAATGCGCGAAGGGATGCTCGATGCCACGATCATGGTGGCTTATCTGCCGCAAGGGGAGCTGACCGATGAAGAACACCGTGCGGCCAACGAACAGGCGGTGCAGACACTCGGCGAAATAGAACGCCGCGTGGCGGACGCACCCGGCGTGGCCTTGGCGCAGAGCGTGGAACAGCTTTACGAACACAAGCGCAACGGGATGCTTTCGGTGATGCGGGGCATTGAAAACGGCTATGCCTTGGGCAGAGATCTGGAGCAGGTGGAACGCTTCGCGCGGATGGGCATCGTCTACATCACTTTGTGCCACAACGGCGACAACCTGATTTGCGATTCGGCACGCCGCTCACAACAGTTGCACGGCGGCTTGTCGGCATTCGGGCGCGAGGTTATCCGGGAGATGAACCGCTGTGGCGTGATGGTGGACCTGAGTCATGCCGCCGAAACCTCCTTTTACCAAGCCTTGGAAGTGAGCGAACTGCCCATTGTCTGCTCCCACTCTTCAAGCCGCGCGCTGTGCGACCATCCGCGCAACCTGACCGACGACCAGCTTCGCGCACTGGCAGCGGCGGGAGGTGTGGCGCAGGTGACGCTCTACGAGGGATTTCTGCACGATGCTGCCGACGGAAGGCAGGCCACCATCGACGATGCGGTGCGCCACTTGCTGCACATGGTGGAGGTGGCGGGTATCGACCACGTGGGCATCGGCACAGACTTCGACGGCGACGGCGGTGTGCCGGGTTTGGCGTCGGCATCGGAACTGCCCAACTTCACACGCCGGCTTTTGGAAGAAGGTTTCACGGAGCAGGACTTGGAGAAGGTGTGGGGAAGGAATTTTCTCCGCGTGATGGCTCTTTATCACGAACAACGCAAAATGCACCTTCACCTTTGACGCTCACCGAAAGGGAAGCAAGGAGTGCAGCACAGGCATTGCGGATAGCCGCACTTCCTTCCGTACAGTATTTATCTGTTTCAAACGTAACAAAATATCACAACTTTCCTCTTTACCCCTATTTCTACAAACGATGAAAGTCATATTCTTATCTTTCCTGCTGCTGTTGTCAGTAGCCCTCACGGGTTGCAAAAACCAGAACCAGGCTTCCGCCGGTCAGGACACCGACACGATTGCCGTCACGCAGGTGCAGTTCGATGCTGACTCGGCCTACGCTTCCGTCGTGGCGCAGTGCGACTTCGGTCCGCGTGTGCCGGGCTCTGCGGCCCACGACCGCTGCGGCGACTACATCGTGGCGCGTTTCAAAGCCTTGGGCCTGTCGGTCAGCGAGCAGCGTACGGATCAGAAAGCCTGGGACGGCAAGGTGCTGCACACGCGCAACATCATCGCGGCCTACCGTCCGGAACTCTCGGACCGCATCATCATCTGTACCCACTGGGAAAGCCGGCCCTGGGCCGACGCAGATCCGGATTCGTCGCTCCACCGCGAACCGGTGATGGCGGCCAACGACGGTGCCAGCGGCGTGGCGGTGATGCTGGAGGTGGCACGCAAACTGGAAGAACTGAAGCCGGAACTCGGCATTGACTTTATCTGCTTCGACTCGGAGGACTACGGCATGCCTTACTGGGCCGAGACCGACGACGTGGCCGATGGCTCCGACTGGTGTCTGGGCTCGCAGTACTGGGCCGCCCATCCGCACGTGCCGGGCTACAAAGCGCGCTTCGGCATCCTGCTCGACATGGTGGGAGGCCGCGATGCGCGTTTCTGCTTCGAGGGCATTTCCATGCGTTATGCCTCGGAAGTGATGGTACACGTGTGGGACGCTGCCGGGCGTGCCGGCGCGTCGCAGCTTTTCCTGGCCGAGCAGGGCGGATATGCCCAGGATGACCACGTGCCGATGAACGAGGTGGCAGGCATCCCGACCATCGACATCATACCCTACGTGGAGGGCGAACACACCTTCGGGGCGACGTGGCACACCACACAGGACACGCCCGAAAACATATCACGCGAAACGCTGAAGGGCGTGGGACAGACGCTTTTGCAATTTCTTTCTGAAAAACCTTAAAGGATGTCCATTACCTAATTGGTTGCTTCAGCTCCAATCAAGGAATGGAAAAATATCTCTACACCTTTTATACAACACCCCTCAACACCTTTTGCATCATGACTATCAACGAAATACAAGAAGAGATAATCGAGGAATTTTGCTGCCTTGACGATTGGATGGACCGCTACCAACTGCTCATCGACTTGGGCGAAGAGCAGGAACCGTTGGCGGAACAGGAAAAGACGGACCAGAATCTCATCGACGGTTGCCAGAGCCGTGTGTGGATTGTCTGCGAAGCGCACGACGGTCTCCTGGACTTCCGTGCCGAAAGCGACGCACTGATTGTAAAGGGCATGGTGTCGCTCGTTATCCGCGCCGTGACACACCACACACCGCAGGAAATCCTCGATAGCCCCCTCTACTTCATCGACCGCATCGGACTGACGGAACACCTGTCGCCCACCCGCTCCAACGGACTCCTGGCCATGATCAAACAAATCAGGATGTACGCCTTGGTTTATAAGACGAAGATGGAAGCGTAAACATCCTTTACCTATCCAAGCCGCTTTCTGCTTGAAAAAGAGAACATATATTTCTAAAATACCGCCGAAAGGCAAAGCAAAACCACCGGGAGGACAGACAATGTATCCTTCCGGTGGTTTTGCTTTGTATATTGTCATACTCACTACTGATTTTCGCGCTCCAACTCCTCCAGAACGACGGCCACCCCGTCGTCCTCGTTCGATAGCGTGATGCGGTCGGCCACGGCACGCAGCTCGGGAGCCGCATTGTCCATGGCCACCCCCATGCCGGCCAGCTTGATCATGGACAAATCGTTGTAGCCGTCGCCAAAAGCCAGGAGGTCGGAAGGCGTAAGCTGCAAATGAGCCAGCAACCGCTGCAACGATTGTGCCTTGTCTATCCCCTTGGGCACCAGCTCCACGAAGAAAGGTGCCGAGCGGAACACGTCCATCCTGTTTTCCAAGAGCAGGGCCAATTCCTGCTCCGCCCGCATCATGTCGTCGGGATGTCCTGCCAAGAGCAGCTTAACCGGATGCTTTTCAATGTTTGGCAGCAACTTCTCCACACCGCATATTTCCATCCGGTTGATACGTGCTTCTTCTGCCACGTAGGGGTCGTCGGGACGTTGCGTGATGATGCGGTTGTCCTTGTACCCCACGAGGGCATAACGGTGGGTTTCGGCATAATGCACCAAGAGGGGCAACACCTCATCGGGCAAATGTTTGGCATAAAGTTCGCGGTGGGAAGACCAATGCACGATTTTTCCGCCGTTATAGGAAAGAAGGTAAATCTCGGGGCAGTCCGGCGCCAGCACTTCCGCCACCGGTGCTATGCCATAGGTGGGCCGTCCGGAAGCCAGCACTACGACGGCTCCCTGTGCCGCCGCCCGGCCCAACGCCCGGCGGGTGCGCGGTGTCACCTCCTTGCGATTGTTGGTAAGCGTGCCGTCCAAGTCGAGGGCTATCACTGGATATTTCATGAAATCAGTTATGCTGAATGATTAAACAAAAAGGATGAAAAAACGGGCGGCTTTCAATCAGCCTTCCACTTACGTGCCCATTCCCACATCACGATACCTGCCGTCACGCTCACGTTGAGCGAGTGCTTCGTGCCGTACTGCGGAATTTCGAGGGCCTGATCGCAGGCATCCACCACGCCCTGCTGCACCCCCTTCACCTCGTTGCCCATCACCAGCGCGTAGCGTTGTCCGGGCAGAGGCTCGAACTCGCCCAGTTTGAGGCTGCCTTCTACCTGTTCCACAGCGAGCACCACGTAACCTCGCTCCTTTAGCTGGCGCACAGTCTGTAGCGTGTCGAACTCATAACGCCAGCAGACGGAATCCTCCGCCCCCAGCGCCGTCTTGTGAATTTCTGCTGAAGGCGGTGTGGCCGTGATGCCACACATCACCACCTCCTCAAGGCGGAAAGCGTCCGCCGTACGCAACACACTGCCCACGTTGTGCAGCGAGCGCACGTTGTCGAGCACCATGACCAAGGGCAGCTTCCGCGCCTCCTTGAAATCGTCCACCTCCAAGCGGTGCAAATCCTCCACAGTCAGTTTTCGCATAGTCTATCGTATTAAAACGGCTGCGAAGATAGGCAATTTCTGCCTGCCCTGCCGGCATACGGCAAAAAGACTGTACGGTTTCAGCCCGGAAGCGGCGGCCAGGCAACGCTAAACTTTCCCCACGTTGTGCATAACCCTGTGGAAAAACCGTGGAAAAGCTGTTGAAACAAATGTGGGTTACTCCAGCGTGCGGCAGCTTCCGGAGGCCCTCAGCGTTTTCCACCACTCACACCCATTTTCCCACCGATTTCGGGGGTTATACACGGCCTTGTCCATACCTATCCTGAAAATTTTTTCATCCACACGGCAGTTTTCCACACCCTGTGGATAAGTAGCGCACCAGCCTTCAGGAAGTCCTTTAACCAAAGGGCTGACAGCCATGCAGCAGCTGTGGAAAGAAAAGTGGGAAACTGCGTGTAAAACGTGGAGAACTTACTGGCCAAATTTTTAACCCCTCTTGTTTCCACACTTTCCACCGACAATATCCATCAACATGAGCATTATCTTCTTTTTTTAATCAAACCAAAAGAAAGAATGTATAGTTATAAAAGAAAGTGCAGGGCGAGGTGTGGAAAAGTGCGGAACGGACAGATGCCGGAGCTGTGGCTGCGGGGATGGTAGCCGAGGGCATAAAGTGAGGAACCGCCGGACGCGCTCCGGAGCCCGAAGCACGAAATCCGGGAAACACTCCCGGCATGCCCCACCTTTTAGGATTTCTTCAGATTGTTAAATGAGAAATTCCCGATTTGGAATTTCGGCGGCCAATGCCTATCTTTGTGATAGCAAAAGGAAGAGAGCTGCATCCCAAGCCCGCTTCCTTTTTTTCTGCCCCTGCTTTCGGCGTTACAAAGCCAGGCTTCGGTTTTTCAAGGCCTAGTCCAGGATTTTCAAGGCCTAGTATAGAAAATTCTAAGCCCAGTGTGAAATTTTTCACACCCAGTGCCGTAAGACCGACACGGCGGGTAGAGATTCCAAAGCCCGGTGTAAGAAATCCGGCACGGCAAACCGTGTCGGGATTTGGCACAGAAAGGATGCAGGAAGGTTAAATATGTTAATGCTCTCTCCCTTTCGGGTGTTTTTTTCTGCTTCTGGCATGGTTCATAACCTGTTGAATCTTTAAAATGACCTAAAATGAAAAAGAGATAAGTAGGTGTTCAAATGATACAAACAAGTTGTGCTGCTTATGTAATAAGGCTCCCTATAAATTTTATTACCTTATCACCTCATTACCTTTTTACAAAGAGTAAATTTGCAGGTTGAAAAAATAATCACTTCCCCACTCCATATCATTTCATCCCCATGAGCAGCAACGGAAGCATCATCATCAAAGGCGCACGGGTGAACAACCTGAAAAACATCGACTTGGAAATTCCCCGTAACCGCCTTGTTGTCTTCACCGGCCTTTCCGGTTCCGGCAAATCCTCATTGGCCTTCGATACCCTCTACGCCGAAGGCCAGCGCCGCTACGTGGAAAGTCTTTCGGCCTACGCCCGCCAGTTTCTGGGAAGGATGCACAAGCCCGAGTGCGACTACATCAAAGGATTGCCCCCCGCCATCGCCATCGAACAGAAGGTGACGAGTCGCAACCCGCGCAGTACCGTCGGCACCAGCACCGAAATATATGAATACCTGAGGCTGCTCTACGCCCGCGTGGGCCACACCTTTTCGCCCGTAAGCGGACAGGAAGTGAAACGCCACACCGTGCAGGATGTCATTGACTGCGCCCTGAGTTATTCTCCGGGCACGCGCTTCACCATCCTGGCACCCCTGCAAGTGAGGGCGGGGCGCACCCTGCAGGAACAGCTGGCCATCAACCTGCAGCAGGGACTCACCCGCCTGGAGGTGGACGGCGAAATGGTGCGCGTGGAGGACGTGATGGACCAGCCTTTGGAAGGAAAGGAAATCTACCTCCTCATCGACCGACTGAGCGTAAGCCCGGACAAAGATGTGCTCTCGCGCATGGCCGATTCAGTGGAGACCGCTTTTTTCGAGGGCAACGGCGAATGTATGCTTCGCTTCTATCCCGCCCGGCTGCTCCATCGGTTCAGCATCCGCTTTGAGGCCGACGGCATCCGTTTCAGCGAACCCGATGACCAGATGTTCTCTTTCAACTCCCCTGTGGGGGCGTGCAGCCGCTGCGAAGGGTTCGGCAAGGTCATCGGCATAGACGAACGGCTCGTCGTGCCCGACAGTTCCAAGAGCGTCTACGACGGCGCGGTGGTGTGCTGGCGCGGCGAGAAGATGGGCATGTGGCGCGAAGAGTTCATCCGTAGGCAATCGCCGAAGGGTTTCCCCATCTTCGAGCCATATTACAACCTCACCGCCCGGCAGAAGGAAATACTGTGGCATGGCGACAAAGCCGAAAAAGCCCTGCCCGAGGACGAACAGGTGACGGTGGACGCGTTTTTCCGGATGCTGGAGCGCAACCAGTACAAAATCCAGTACCGCGTGATGCTGGCCCGTTACCGTGGCCGCACGGAGTGCCCCGTTTGCCACGGCTCGCGCCTCAAGCCCGAGGCGGAATATGTCAAGGTGGGCGGGCGCGCCATCACCGAGCTGGTGAAGTGGCCCGTGAAGGAACTGCTGCCTTTTTTTGACAACCTGACGCTCAACGAGCACGATGCAGCGGTGGCCAAACGCCTGCTCACCGAAATACGGAACCGCCTGCGCTTCCTCAGCGAGGTGGGGCTGGACTACCTCACCCTGGACCGTCTGTCCAACACCCTTTCCGGCGGCGAGAGCCAGCGCATCAACCTGGCCACCTCGCTCGGTTCGTCGCTCGTAGGTTCTCTCTACATCCTCGACGAACCCAGCATCGGACTTCATCCGCGCGATACGGAACGCCTCATCAGTGTGCTCAAATCGCTGCGCGACCTGGGCAATACCGTGATTGTGGTGGAGCACGACGAGGAGATGATGCGGGCCGCCGATATGCTGGTGGACATCGGCCCCGAAGCCGGACGCTTGGGCGGACAGGTGGTGTTTGCCGGAAAGATACCCGGTCAGCTGCCGGAGGACAACCGGTCGCACACACTTAACTACCTGTTCGGTAAAGAAAGCATCGAAAAGCCGCTGTCGCGCCGCGTCTGGAACCGCAGCATCCGCGTGGTAGGCGCACGGGAGAACAACCTGAAAGGCATCACCGTGGACTTTCCCCTCAACGTGCTCACCGTGGTGACCGGCGTGAGCGGTTCGGGCAAATCCACCCTGGTCCGCGACATCCTGTACCGCGCCATGAAACGCGCCATCGACGAGGTGGCCGACCGCCCCGGCGAGTTCGTCCGTCTGGAGGGCGACGTGGAGGCCGTGCAGGCCGTGGAGTTTGTGGACCAAAACCCCATCGGACGTTCCTCGCGCTCCAATCCCGTGACCTACGTCAAGGCATACGACGAGATTCGTAAGCTCATGGCCGCACAGCCCCTGGCCAAGCAAATGGACTTCACGCCGGCCTTCTTCTCCTTCAATGCCGATGGCGGACGTTGCGAGGAGTGCAAGGGCGAAGGCGTGGTGAAGGTGGAAATGCAGTTCATGGCCGACCTCGTGCTGGAGTGTGAAGCCTGCCATGGCAAACGCTTCAAGAGCGATGTGCTGGAGGTGCGTTACGAAGGGCAGAACATTCACGACATCCTGGACATGACCGTCAACCGGGCCATCGAGTTCTTCTCCGCCCACGGCCAGCAGCGCATCGCCGGCCGCCTGAAACCCTTGCAGGACGTGGGGTTGGGCTATATCAAGCTCGGACAGAACAGTTCCACCCTCTCGGGCGGCGAAAACCAGCGCGTGAAGCTGGCCTATTACCTCAGCATGGAAAAGACCGTGCCCACGCTCTTCATCTTCGACGAACCCACCACGGGTCTCCACTTCCACGACATCAGCCGCCTGCTCGCCGCCTTCAATGCGCTGATAGCGCGCGGCCACAGCATCGTGGTAATAGAACACAACCCCGACGTGATGAAATGCGCCGACTACCTGATTGACCTCGGTCCCGAGGGTGGACGCGAAGGAGGCTACGTGGTGGCGGCCGGAACGCCCGAGGAGGTGGCGGCGCAGGGAAAGGGCTATACGGCGAAGGTGCTCATCAATTTATAATTTATAATGGGTCTACGACCGATGTACAGGGTGATGCAGAACCGCCACCACCATAGGCGTAGCCCCATTATAAATTCTAAATTTTAAATTGATGAACGGCGTAGCCTTCATTGTAAATTATAAATTGTAAATTATAAATTGGAAAATATGCAGTTAAAAGGAAATGTACACTATGTAGGTGTGAACGACCGCGTGAAGCACCGCTTTGAAGGTCTGTGGTTCCTGCCGCAGGGCGTTTCGTACAATTCATACATCATAGCCGACGAGAAAGCCGTGGCACTGATTGACACCGTCGACATGGCTTTTTTCGCCGAATACCTTGACAAAATCCGCGCCGTCATTGGCGACCGCCCCATCGACTACCTCATCATCAACCACATGGAGCCGGATCACTCCGGTTCCATCAGCCTCATCCGCAAGTACTACCCCGGCATCCGCCTGATAGGGAACGCCAAAACGATGGGCATGGTCCAAGGTTACTACGGCGCGACTTCCGAAACCGACATCACCGTCAAGGAAGGCAGCACTCTTGACCTGGGACACCACAAACTGCGTTTCCACCTCACTCCGATGCTCCATTGGCCCGAAACGATGATGACCTACGACGAAACAGAGCATATTCTCTTCTCGGGCGATGCCTTCGGCTGCTTCGGTGCGCTCAACGGCAACGTGGTCGACACGCAGATGGACACTGCCCCCTACTGGCCGGAAATGGAACGCTACTATGCCGCCATCCTCGGCAAGTTCGGCGCACCGGTGCAGACGGGTCTGAAAAAGCTCTCTGCACTGGACATCCAAATGATTTGCTCCACCCACGGCCCCGTGTGGGTGAACGAAATACCCCGGGCACTGAGCGTGTACCACCGCTTCTCGGCGGGCGAAACGCAGCCGGGACTCGTCATCTGCTACGGTTCTATGTACGGCCATACCCAGCGCGTGGCCGAAGCCGTGGCAGAGGGAGCCGCAGCGGCCGGCCAGCGCACAATCATCGTCCACAACCTCAGTGTGTCGCAACCCTCGTTCGTTCTGGCCGACATCTTCCGCTACGGTTCGCTGGCCATCGGCTCCCCCACGTACAACGGCGGCCTCTTCCCCGTGGTGGAGGATTTGCTCAAACGCCTTGCCGCCCGTAATGTCAGCCGCCACAAGTTGGGCTTCTTCGGAGGTTTCACCTGGAGCGGACAGGCGGTGAAGAAAATTGAGAGTTACAACGAGAAGATGAAAATGGAGGTGGTGGGCGAGCCTTTGGAATGGAAACAGGCTCCCGATACCGACGTACTGGAACGCGCCCGTCAGCTTGGACGTGCTTTGGTGAACAATGAGTAGTTATTAAACGAATAATGAACAATTAGCCTACGGCCATGACTTCGGCAATGATTTCATAATACATGGATCTCATTAAAGATATCTGTCTCTTTCTGATTACGGATTTTTCTGATTTATCTGATTTTTAAATCAGTCAAGTCAGTCAAGTCAGTTAAATCCCTAACTCTGAAATCAACATCCGTACGATAATGAGTGATGTTCCGAAGTCATGGGCGTAGGCAATTATTCATTATTCATTAAAAAAATTATTCATTATCCCCATGTTTCTGCCTCCACCTTACCATGTGTCTTGCCGTTGGTTGCGCTGGCTTTTCCGCTTCCGCCACCGGCAGGGTTATGGCATCCACTCCCCCTTTGCCTTCCATTTCGTAACCTATGTAGTGTACGAAAGCGGAGCTTATTATGCCTATCCGGAGTTGGATAGGCTCTGGCAGCAGGCTCGGCGCAGCGGACTCACCCCTTTGCGGCGCAAGGATTGCCGGCTACTGTTCCGGTTGGCCAACTACGTGCGCCCTGTGCAGGCCGTCGCCGTGGGCATCGGGTCGCAGAGCGTGGAGATGGCGTGTATGCGCGCCGGAAGTCGCCATACGGAGTGGATAGAAGAAGGCCTTTCGGCCGATTGGGTGGTGGCGATGAAGGCTTGGGAGCACCGTGCCGTAGCACTGCTGGATTATGTCCGGCCCGGCGGCATGTTGCTGCTCTACGGTGTGGGCAGAAACGCTGAAAGTCGCAAGGCATGGCAACAACTGCTGCAAAAGCCCACGGCACAGGTGAGTTTCGACCTTTACGACTGGGGAGTCATTTGCTGCCGTCCCGAACTGCAACGGCAGCACTACGTAGTGAATTACCTTTGATATTATTAAATTGAACAATCTCTACACCAAAAAAGGCGACAACGGCGAAACCGATTTGGCAGATGGCCAACGTGTTTCCAAAAACCACCCACGGGTGGTGTGTCTGGGCGATTTAGACGAACTTAACGCCACATTGGGATTACTTCATGCCCTTTTGCAACATAAAGAGCTATCCGAAACGGACGAAGACCGCGCATTGCTCACTGCAGTGCAGCGTGTCCTGTTTTGTGTGGGGGCTTGGGTAGCCGGAAGTCCGTTTGACATACCGCATCAGCCCCTGTCGGAACTCACACACCGGTTGGAGCAAGCCATTGACGGAATGCCGACGAGCCGTTTCAGCGGATTTATTCTGCCCGGCGGCCATCCCACAGCAGCCCATGCCCACATAGCCCGTGCCGTTTGCCGTCGCGCCGAACGGTCGCTCCTTCTCATTCCGTTTTCGGCCGAAATATGGTCCGAAGTAGAGCCTTTCATCAACCGCCTTTCCGACTATTTATTTGCATTGGCCAAAAAAATAAATGCGTTGCACGGTGCGGAAGAAATAAAACTTTAGGCAACTATATGGATTTTCAGGAAAAAGCGTATTTTTGCCCACCCGAAAAGCAAAAAGGCGGATTGGCGCAACAACCTTTCCCAAACAAGAACTGAAAACTTTAAATCACTAAAATAATTCAAGCCTATGTATTGGACATTGGAATTGGCCTCGAAGCTCGAAGACGCTCCTTGGCCCGCCAGCAAGGACGAACTCATTGACTATGCCATGCGCTCCGGCGCACCCATGGAAGTGGTGGAAAACCTTCAGGAACTGGAAGACGAGGGCGAGATATACGAAACCATCGAAGACGTATGGCCCGACTATCCCACGAAGGAAGACTTCCTCTTCAACGAGGATGAGTATTGACCCATGCCTTCACCGGGGCTTACAGACTTCACTTACAGACTGACGGCAGGACGCACACATCACGTCCTGCCGTCAGTTTTTTTTCATTACCTCACCATACCCTTAAATAATTGGATAAAAATTAGGTGTGAAAATCATGGATAATAGTAGTATAATGAAGCCCAATGGCCCACAGACGGCTGTGGTGATGGGCGGCACGTCGGGCATAGGGCGCGAGGTGGCATTAGAGCTGGTTCGCAGAGGCTGGCGTGTGGCCGTATGCGGCAGAAATGAGCAGCGGCTACAGGAAATGAAGCAGGCAGCAGAGGGCATCGTGGCGTGCAGGCAGATTGACATCACTTCAGCAGAAGCACCCCGCCAACTCATTGAATTGATTGACTTTCTTGGTGGTATAAACCTTTACTTCCATTCCTCCGGCGTGGGGTGGCAAAACCCCGGGCTCGACCCTGCGAAGGAACTCCTCACCGTTGAAACGAATGCGGTGGGATTCTGCCGCATGATGACAGCAGTGTGGCATTGCTGCGTGCAACGAACCGAACAACCCGTGCAGTTGGCGGTCATCAGCAGCATTGCCGGCACCAAAGGATTAGGAGCCGCACCGGCTTACAGTGCCACGAAGCGATTTGTCAACCATTACATGGAATGTCTGGAGCAGTTGCGCCGTATGCAGCATATCCGCCACATCACACTCCACGACATCCGTCCGGGATTTGTTCGCACACCGCTCATAGACGACGGACGCTCCTATCCGATGCAGTTAGATGCCGCACGGGTGGCGCGGCAAATTGTGGATGCGCTCCATCAGGGAAAGGCGATTATAACCATCGATTGGAGGTATAGGTTACTCGTCAGTTTGTGGCGGTGTATTCCCCGTTGGCTTTGGGTAAGACTGCCTATACATTAGTAAAAATTTAAGTGATATGTTTTTGAGATGAAATATTCATGATTACTTCGCCCCTTGCTTCGTGTTTCCCGGGGCAAGGGAACAGTTTGGTCCGTTTCCGTTGGCTTCTTAGTCGGGGTTCCAGTTGATGTCCTTGTTTTTTTCGTCGCTCGTCGAGCCGCCCCAAATGAGGGAGGAGCCCGAACCGCCCGAAGTGGTGCCGGTCATGTTAGGGGAAGGCGTGCCACCACTTTCGGCTAACAGGGTGGCGGGAGTGAACTGTACAGCTGTCGAAGCTGGTTGTATATACTGCTTTCTCATGATTTCGTTTATTTGATGATTTTCTTGTTTCCTATGATGTAAACGCCCTTTGCGCCGGGATGTGCGAGTCGGCGGCCCTGCAGGTCGTAGACGGCGGCAGGCTTCTCGGCCGATGGTGCGAGGGGTTCGGGCTTGATGCGGGTGGTGGTGCCGTCGCCGTACTGGATGATAAACTCTTGTACCGGCGCTGCGGACGAAGAGTCCCAACCCAGCAGGCTGACTGGGAAGTTGAAGTAGCCGCGGAAGCCGAGCATGGGCACCATTTCGGACAGGGGGATGAAATAGATGTGGTCGCCCTGGATGAAGTAGGTGTATCTGTCTTTAGTACTCCGCAGTTCGGTGGGAGCGAAGGTTCCCCGGAAGTAGCTTTCATCTGGGTGTCTTTCATGAAAATTCTTATTGAGCGAAGTGGAAATCGTGACTTCTCCAAAGTCGTAGATTCCGTTCTCCTGTACCTTCTCGGGCTTGATGAGGTAGGGGCAGCCGATATGGCTATCTTGTAAATAGTGTGTAACATGATTAAACTCAACGGAGCCAAAGTCGAAATTCTTAAACTCAATCGTCATCGTGCCGTCCTGGTGATTGCTATAATAATAGTAGTAGTTCACCACGGTGTTCTCGCCAAACATGGTTTTGATTTGTTGACCCTTGGCCTTGAAAGGCAGGCAGAGGGTGTTCCACTGTCCGGCCTTGAGCTTGCGCAGCAGCTTCACGCGCACCGTCTTTCCGTCGTTGCTGGTGATGAGGTCGTTTAACCTCGGGTCGTTTTCGTCGAGGAGCAGGTAGTCGGCGAGTTCCACGTTAGCGGTGTAGTTGATGTAGGCGGCAAAGGGCTTCACCTCGGCCGAGGAGGCAAAGACAGCGGTGCGCGTGGGGTTTTCGCCGTCGGTCGTCTCGTTCAGGGTGTTGCACACGTTTTCCAGCGTTTTGCCCTTGAAGTTGCCTGTGCCCCAGAGCGCACTGTTTTTTGCAGAGCGCGAGGTGGCAGTGACGAACTCCCCATCCATGATGAGGGACACGTTCTCCACCGTCTGCTCCGTGGTGGTCGTCTTGCCGTTCGAGTCGGTTTTTGACACGGTGACCTTTTCGGGCAGATAGAGAAGGAAGGGCACACCGGCGGGAATGGTTTTCACCTCCACCATGTTTGCCACATGGGCCGATTCGTTCACCGCGCCCAGCACGTAGACTTTGCTTCCTGTGGGCAGGTCGCTGAGATACACTTCGCCGGGCAGGTAGAGCCAGAACCAGCCGTTTCCGTTGTTGCTCTCGCTGCGGTGGAGCGTCAGGGACGCGCGGCCTTTCACCGTTGCGTCCTCGGTGGGCACGTATTGCCAGTCGGCCTCGGGGTCGATGTTCCAGTTGAGCAGGTAGTCGGAGTTTTGCGAGGAGGAGTAGAAGGCCACGCCCTGGAACTTCTCCAGGAAGTCGCTGTTGAAGTCCGACGGGCTGAGGTTCACCTTGAGGAAATAGTTGGGCTGCGTGGGCTTGGTGGGGATGGCGTCGAGATAGGTCTCGTTGCCTTCGGGCGTGGTGGCAGCGTAGATTTTCGTTCCTTCGAGCACAGGGCGATAGTAGCCACGCTTCCACGGAGCGGCATTAAAGTATTTGGCGAGTTCGGCTTCCGATGCCACGCTGGTGGCTGTGGAGAGGTCGGTGCCGTTCTCGTTAAACTTGACAGGCTGGCTCACTTGGGGATTGTAGTAGCGGCAGTTGTCGATGGTTGTGGTGCCCGAGTGTAAATAGTAAACCAAGCCGACGGTTCTGATGTAGTCAGAATTAGGGTTTTTCCAGACGTCTACCTCGCCGTCTACCTCGTGATTGGTCACCGCATAGCAGTTGCGAATGGTTCCGCCGAAGCTATAATGCACTATGCCTCCCAAATCTGCATATACAGAGTGGTGAGAAGTTATACCCGGCTCTTGTCCGTCCACGGTTCGCCCCTCGAAGATGAAATTGCCCACTACGTAGCAGTTCTCTATCGTGCCGGAGCTTTTCAATCTGAGGCAGATTCCGGCTGCCCTCAAAGTTTCGATGCTGGAATTTATTTCTTCGCGATAAAGATGTACGTCAGCACCCACGTAGCAGTTGGAAACCAAACCCTTGTTGCCTTTGGTGTTGTCGCCCAACTCAAAGACGATACCGGCGAACTTGTTGCCGCCGATGCTTCCTTTGCAGTCCACGAGCGAAAGGTTCTTCACCGTGCCGTAAAGGAAGCCGAACATATAGCCATCCTTTGTGATGAGGTTGCTGATGTAGTGGCCTGCTCCGTCGAATGTGCCGCAGAAGGGTTTATCGCTCAATCCGATGGCGCGGAGGGCGGTGCTGCCCATGAGGATGTCGGCTTCCAGCTTGTAGTATGCACGGTCATAGGTGCCGCCCCCGTCGTTGATCAAGTCAGCCGCCTTGTTGAGTTCGGCCGCGTTGGCGATGAGGAAGGGATCTTCTTCTGTGCCCGCTCCGCGCAAGCCCGTCACTTCGCCGCCTACGGCGATGGGGAGCGGACACTGGGTATATTCGCTATCGTCGGAGGTGGGCCAGGTGCCCCAAACGCCCGTGTTGTTGAAAGGATTCTGCGATTGCACGTCGCTGAGCTTCGGGTAGATTGTCACGGCTTTCTCGTCGAGCAGGTTCGTGTTGTCTTTCGTGTTGTAGGCGTAGCAATTTTCGATGGTGAGATAGCCATCTGGCGCGGCGATGGCAGCATATTGGAACATGTTAGTCCATCCGTTTTTGTTCTCGTACTTATCTAAATTGCCATCGTTCATGTGGTTGCAGACACTGATGCAACGGCGGATGGCGGCTTTTTCTTTGCTGTCGCCCTCCCAGTTTCTCTGGCCAATGCCCGCGAAGGTGGATTGATCGCTGAAAGTTTCGTCCACGGTCAAGTTGGTGAAGTTGGCACAGTCCTCGATGACACCGCCTCGGGCTAAGTTGGCAATGCCGCTGATGAAGAGATGTGCACTTGGGTATCCGTTACCATAGATTCCATTACCCCAATGGTATCCAACGGAAAATTGGCCCTTGGCGACGCATTCTTGAATCGTGCCTTCGTTGATTCCGGCCACCCCTCCTATACGGAAATTAGACATAGTCGTGGTCAGCCTGTCATTCTCTGTGAAATATTTGTTGTTCTTGAATAATTTGTATGTCAGATTGCTGCTACATGCTTTGACGAGGCCCTTGTTCAATCCGCAGATACCGCCTAATTCTATGGTGAAGTAACCGGAGGCAAAGGCAACGGTGTTGAAGGCTACAGTGCCTATGGCATGGCAGTTTTCCACGAGACCGCTTTTTACCTCACCCACAATGGCACCATAGTGGATGTTCCCCCAATAGTCATTTTCGTCAAAGTGCTGTCCGCCTACTTGATTTATTAGCGTTGCGTTGAAGGTGCAGTTAGTGATGGAGCCGCTCTCTAAATAGCCTACCAAGCCGCCCATTTTGAGGTCGCATATGGTCTCGTAGAGCGATTTTTCGACGTGGCAGTTCTCGATGGTGCAGGTGCCTGCAGCGTAGCCCACCAAGGCACCGTAGTGGGTGGCCTGAGGACGTCTTCCGTTCGAGTTGCCCATGTAGCATTCGCGCAGGGTGAGGTTCTTGATGGTCGCATTCTTGATTTTGCCGAAGAGACCTATGTATCGCGCCATGTCCGTATCGTCGTTGGGCTCGTATCCGTTGTCGAGAAAGAGCCCGGTGATGGTGTGTCCGTCACCGTCGAAACAGCCTGCAAAGTAGTCATCGATAAAGGTGCCATAGCGGCCGATAGGCCACCAGTTTGTCAGAGCAGGGAGATCTGGCCGGTCAGCGTCGGTTTTTTTGCCCAACCCGTCTTCGGTGAGCAATTGTCTGTTGATTACAATATCTTTCGTCAGCTTGAAGTGAACTCCCTTGTAGGTTTTGCCTCTGTAATTGACGTTGTAGACAAGGTTCATCAGGCTTATTTCCGAGTCAATGATGATGGGATTATATGACTGGCCGTAAGAGTCATTTTCGCCAAAATCCCATGCCTCCCTCTCGTACTCGTCTTCATTTTCAAATTTATAATACTTCGGCCGGGGGGTGTCAGTAATTGGACTGTCGCCCTGTGCCCAAGCGAGGGCGGGCATCAGCTGTAGGCAGCACAGAGCCAGAATACAGCGGAAAAGGTTTTGGATTGTAGTCATGATTTATGGGTTTTGTAATTTATTGTCTTGAGCCTTGGTCACTTGTTTGGGACAGATTCTATTCGACCTGCCCGCCTCATTTCACAGAATAATCCAACAAATTTAGTCTGTTGCGCCAATAGGCTTTGGTCTGTCCTTCAAAATGTGGTGTTGGACAAAGAAAATCGTGTTTTATTGCACAATTGTTGTATTTCTGCACATTCTAAGGCCTCCAGAACCCATAAAGGGACACTTGGTGCAGGCGATGGCTACCCATAAACTAACCACTCGGCACGCCGGACTTTCAAAGCCTGGGATTGACAAATTAAATCCAGGCTTTGAAAGTCCGGCGTGCCGAGTAGTTAGAGCAAAGTAAGGGAGAACAGGAAAGAAGAAAAAGTCCCGCGGGCTTAGCCTTGCTGCATGCGGAGCTGGCGGAAATAGCTCAGCGGTGTCACCCCGCGGAGCTTGCTGAAATAGCGGTTGAAGGAGGTGACGGAGTTAAATCCGCTTTGCTTCGACACCGTGGCCATGGCGATGGTCTCTCCCTGCGCCAGCGCTTCGTTCATGAGGCGGCAGGCTTCTGCCACGCGGTAGCTGTTTACAAAGTCGTAAAAGGAACTGTCCAGTTCTTGATGCAGGCAACGGGAAAGGGTGGTGCGGTTGGTGCAGAGGCGGTCCGAGAGGTCGTTCAGCGTGAGTGAAGGGTCGAGAAAGAGTTGCTGCTCCACCATCATCTCTTGGAGCTGGGCAACCAGCACAGAGGGCGAATCCAAAAGGCTGTCCCCGCCTTTCCCCGTCTGTGGAGTCGGCCTGAGGGGCTCCTCGGCAGATTCAGGAGGTACAGTTGCTTCCTCCTGGGGTAGGGCATCGAAAGCCACTGCCTCGTCTGCTGCTGAGAAGTAGCTGACACGGTGGCGGCAGGAATAATGGTAGAGATAGCTCCACACTATACATATCAGCACGCTGAAGATGCTCTCGCTGAGCCACGAGGTGGTCTCGAAGGCCACAAAGTAGGCCACATACAGGCCGAAATAGCCGAGAGCGAACTGCACAATCCAAACCACGTCGCGCTGCTCGATGGAGGAATAGTTGTCGCGCAAGAGACGTCGGTAACGCCCGGCGTACACAATGACCAAACCGACCGTGACGGCTACCTGAAGAAAGGCTATGACAAAGGCCGAAAAGAACACCACGCGTCCGGGCCACACTGCGTAGGACAGCACGCAGAGCACGTGGAATAACAGAAAGGGAGCAATGCGCCGGTTGGTGGAGGTGCCGGGACGGACCGCCTCGATGCAGAAGCTGCAGGCCATGGGCACGCAGATGAGGTCGGACAGGCTCACAAGGTCGTTCCAAAAGGGAACATCTTGGAACTGGGGGAAGAGAAACAGGGAGTCCTTCAGATACGAGAAGCCGAGCACGAGGCTGCCCCAGTAAATGAGCTGCATCAAGCGGCTCCGCCGGCGAAACCGGTAGAGGGCTGTGGCCCACGCAAAGAAGAAGATGGTGGTGCCGCCGCGCAGCGTATGGGCTATGGATTCTAAGGCTTCCATGGGTCTGAATAATTGGGCTGAGGAATAGAATAAAGGGGAATGGGGGCTGTTCTACCCAAAGGCAAACCGACTGCTCAAGCCGCTGTCGGAGACACGGATTGGGCAGTCGGGTGTTTCGTGCAGTACCTTCAGCGACCCACACGAGCGGGAGTGCCGGGGCCTACGGAAGGGAAAAGTCCCTACGCGGGGATGTGGCTCAGTGGCGCTGGCGGCGCACGCTGAGTCCGCCGGTCTTGCTTCCGCCCGAACTTTTGGGCTTGGTAGCCTTGGCTGTTTTCGTCTTGGTAGTTTTTGGGGTGCTGCCGGATGACGATTTAGAGGAAGAAGCACGGCGAACCGAAGCGCCGGAGCGGCGGGTGGTTGCTGTGCGTGTGGTGCGCACCTTCTTGCCTTGTGCAGCCAAGGAGTCGGCAGCTACCTGTGCGAGTGAGTCGGCACGGAGCTTGGCGTAGTAGGCACTGTCGCGGCCATAGACGTGCTCCTGTACGTCGGCGAGCTGTTTCTCTATGCGCTTTTGCTCTTTGCTGAGGGTAGAGTCATCGGGGCAGTAGTTGGCGAGGAGGCGGTCCTGCAGGTTGACAGCTTTGTAGATGTCACCTTTGTAGCAGCCGAGAGTGAAGAAATCATCGGCCGACATCATGGCGGCGTTGTTGAGCGACGAACCCATGAGCATGAGTTTGCCGAGATAGGGAGCCACGTCCTGCATCTTCACCCAGAACATGGGGTATTGTGCCATTTCTCCGCCGAAGTCGGCATCGCCGCGTTTGAGCACGGGGCAGAGAGCCGTTACTTGGGTGCGGAAGGAGGCAGTGTGCTGGTCGTAGTAAGTGCTTTCCTTGATGAAGTACACTTTCACCTCTTCCGAGGGAAGGTCGGCATCGTTCACGCGGACCCTGCCGTCTTTCTCTTCGTAGAAAATGTTGTAGCGGTCCATGAGTTCCTTGGCCGTCACTTCGTTTTTGGCGGAGAAGTCCTCGTTACCGTCGAGCTTGTAGTCGTAAACCTTGATTTGCTTGCGCAGGAGGAGTTTGAAGAGGTAGGTGAAAAGGTTTTGCTGTCCGTTCTGCGGTGTGACGGGATAGTAGAGTATGGCGTTGGCTTCCTTGGTGAGGTCGAGCGAACGGTAAAGGTCGCGGCGCCAAGCAGCATCGGAGGGCATGGTCTGCGCGGTGGGAAACTCGCGGTAGGCCGTGCCTTTGGGGGCATTCTGTGCCTGCTCGGTTTTTTGCTGCTGCTCGGCACGCCGGCGTGGAGGCTGAGCCACCAGCGACAGGACGAAACTGAAGCCTAAGGCGATGGTAGCAATGCGGAGAAGGTTCATATAGCGTGGTGTTTGCTTGTTGACAGTTGGGGGGATATTAGTTGACGATGACCTCCACCGAACCGTTGAGGGTACGGGTGATGCCGTCGGGGCCTACGGCCTGCACCTTGGAGATGTAGAAGCGCTGGCCGCGTCGCAGTTCGCGCATCAGGTTGCGCTGGTTTTCGGTGAAGTTGCTGCCGGAGGAAGGCTCGGGACGGAAGTTGCCCATGCGGTCGGCAAAGACGGTTTCAAAGCTCAGCACTTTGAAGGGGATATTCAGCAATCCGTCGTCGATGGCCGCGCCGAGGCCTGCGGCACCCAGGATGGTGCCCTTGGCGATGCGTCCGCCACGGAAGCGGTCCGTGCCCACCTGGATGTAGGCGGTGGGGTCAGGCAGCTTGCGCACTTGGAAGGTGAACTGCCCCATCTGCTGGTGTTTGCCGTTCACCGTGCCGCTCACGCTGAAAGTCACGTCGGTGCCTACTTGTGTGGGTCGCGCGGTGTATTTGCCGGGTCCCGTGGAGGTGAGTGTGCCGCCTGTCATGCTGAGCTGTACCTGCGAGGCCGGGATGCCGGCGGCGGTGACGCTGATGGGGTTGTTGAAGCCGGCGTAGAGCACGTTCATGAGGTCCGCTGCCACGGTGGCTCCCTGCGGCGGGGCGATGACATTGTATTTCTGCGTAAAGGGACGACGGATGATTTCGCCGGCAGCGTTGGGCATGAGGATGTAGCCCGAAAAACTGTACTGGCCGGGCTGACCTACGGTAAAGCTGTAGTTACCGTCGGGACTTATGCGTCGTCCGTTCACGTATATCTCGGGGCGTTGCGTGGTGTCAACCGCTGCCATGAAGATGTTGGAGCGGAAGGTTTCGCCGGGATAGAGCGTGGTGGCCTCAGCCGACACGTAGGCGTTGAGTTCATTGACGCGGATGTCCTTCAGGTCAATGTTGGAGATGAGCGTGTGGATGACTTCATTTTCGGCCTTTCGCACGTCGCTCTGCAGCTTGGCGAGCATGGTGACAGCGGCGATGGAGGGCATCTGCTCGAACATATAGTGCGGCCAGTCCTTTCCCACATTGTCCTCGCCGGGAGGCACGTCGGTGGACAGGTTGGAGGCCGTGATGGCTTGTTGCCGTGGGTCGGTGATGAATTGGAGGATGCGTTGTCTGAACGACACGATGGCATCCAGCAAGCGTCTGCCCTGTCCCTTGGCCGGGGCGAGCATGATGCGGCTGGAGGCTTCGAGGTCTTCCTTGTTCTGCAGGTTGTCGGGGTCGCCCTCTTTGCCGTCGCACTCGCGGGCAATGGCGATGCGGAGGGAGCCGGCGAGGTTGTAGAGCGAGTCGCTCATGCTTTTCACCTGCATGGCTTTGTCGTACCAGGGCTTGACTTTGGTGGGGTTGGCTTTGAGCTGCTCGGCAAAGTCGGCGTATAAGGCTTGATTCTCCTTCATGGCGTTGTCCGTGGTGCGCTTGAGACTGTCGCCGATGAGGGTGAAGCCTTTCAGCACGTCGCTCGACACGTTCAGTGCCAGCAGAGCCATCAACACGATGTACATCAGGTTGATCATCTTCTGGCGTGGAGAGACGGGACGTTTCTTTACTGAGGACATGGGCTTGGGTTCTCGGAGGAATTTTTAGTTTTTATAGCTACCTATAGTTTCAATAGCTTTCTATTATTGTGCGTTGGTGCCGGGTTCGGGCTGTTGCATCCGCATATTGACGGTGAGTGCCTGGATCATGCGGCCATAAACGCCATTGAGCTCTTCGATTTGCTTGGCGAGCATTCGGGTCTGCTCGTTGATTTGCTCGATGGTGCCCACCTGCTGGCTGATGCTGCGGAAGTGGAGTTCGTAAGTCTTGTTGATGGCCGTGAGGGTACGGTTGAGCTGGGCCATCTCTTCGCTGTCGTGGGCCAAGCGTGCGCTCTGCTCGTCCACTTTCTGGAACGTGTCGGCCAGGGTACGGAGTTTCCTGATGTAGTCTTCGGTGGCCTGTTCCATCTCGGGCGAGAGTGCGGCCTGAGCGCGGCGCAGGAGTTCATCGTTGGCCAAGCGGATAATCTCTGCCAAGCGTTGGGCTTCGTTTTCAAAAGGTTCGCTTCCCTCCGGCGTACGTGCGGCGATGGCTTCGGCGGCAGCCTGGACGGCATCGGGGCGTGCCGTGGTAGTGGCAGCAGAATTGGCGGCAACAGTTCCGCCAGTGGGTTGGTTCATGGCAGCCGTCATGTCGGCGGCGGTGCCTCCCACGATGACCACTCCGCCCGTGGCGATGCCTCCGGCGGGGTTCGTGTTGCCGGTGGCAGGGATGTCGGTTGCGGCAGTTGTTCCGTTGGTTTCTTCTTCGCTCTCCGTTTCGTCCTCTTCGTCTTCGGAGAGTCCTAACCGGGCGGCGATTTCTTCGTCCGTTTCGTAGTCATGGGGCAGTTCCTTGCCAATTTCGTTCTTGTCGAAGGGCCGGTCGAAGGCGGCGAGGAAGAATACCACTACCTCCGTGCCCATACCGATGAAGAGCATGAAGTTACCTCCCGGCAGGTGGGTGAGCTTGAACAGCGTACCGAGGATAACGATGGAGGCACCCCATGAGTAGGCATAGTTGAGAAATGTCTGTCCGGGCACACTGTCCATCCAATGTTGCAGGCGGACTACGAAATTTATTTTTCTGGCCATGGTGTATGGTTGTAATATAAGTCAGTTGTAATGGTTGCTTGAAAGTTTCGGCAGCGGGTCATATCCGGACGGTTACTTCTTCTTTCCCGCGGAGGTCGTGCTGGTGTTGTTCGCTTTGGAGCGTACGCAGCGGAAGCCGATGAAGGAGCGGGGTTGGTTTTGGTATTCCCAGCTGCGCCAGGCGGAGCGGATGTACGACATCGGGTCCTTCCACGAGCCTCCGCGCACACTCTTGCGTTTCAGCACATAGGGGTCTTCCTTGGCTGCCTTGTAAGAGAGTTCGGGGTTGAGGTCAGCCATGGCATCCACGCCGGCTTCCGTGTAGACCGTGCTGGTCCATTCCGCCACGTTGCCCGCCATGTCGAACAGACCGTTGGAGTTGGCACCGTAGATGCCAACGCGCGAGGTGATGAGGTTACCGTCGTCGGTATAGTTACCCCTGTCAGGCTTGAAGTTGGCGTAGAAACATCCCTCCTGGCTCTTGGCTTCGATACCTTCCCACGGATAAGGGTTACCCTCCTTGCCGCGTGCGGCATACTCCCACTCAATCTCGGTGGGCAGGCGGTAACGCTGGATGTAGCGGGCCTGCGGTCCCATGCCCGCCATCAGGTAGTTGGTGCGCCAGGCGCAGAACGCCTCCGCCTGCTCCCAGGTTACCCCCACAACGGGATAGTCGTTGTACGTGGCGGAAGAGAAGTAGAGCTTCATGTACTGCTCGTTGCGCGCGTTGGGGAAGTCATTCACCCAGCAGGTAGTATCGGGGTACACCTGCACGATGTAGGTGTTCAAGAAGTCGTAGAGGCTGCTGAGTGGCCTTTCGATGGTCTGCCGCACGATTTCGCCGTTTTCGTCCACGTAGGCCGTGTCTTTGGAAATCATCACCACCTCGTCCGGGTCGGTGGGACGGTCCGTGTTGAGCGAACGCTCTTTGGGGTCAAGTCGGTACTTGCGCAGGGCCGCTTTCTCGTAGTCGAATATTTCGTAGCGGTAAATCAGCTGCTTGGTGTCAATCATGCGCGTGCCGTCGATGGGGTGCGTATAGTACACGCTGTTGATGGCGCGTTCCTGCTCTTCTGTGGGCTTGCGCCAGGGAATAGGTTTGGCCCAGTTCAGGTGGGGCGTGACGGGTTCGCCGTTGCGGTCCACTTCTATTTTGAAAGTTTCATCGCCCCCGTACTGCGGGTCGGCCAGGCGTTCGCGGATGATGCTGTCGCGCACCCACTCCACAAACTGGCGGTACATGGCATTGGTCACCTCTGATTGGTCCATCCAGAAGCCGTCGACCGATATTTCCTTGCTTGGCGTAACCGTTCCCCAGAGCGAATCGTTCTTCTCCAGTCCGGTTTTCAGAAAGCCGCGCTTCACCTCCACCATGCCGTAGGGCACAGGTTCGTTGAAGGTGGCTCCGCGAGATCCGGTAACCTCGCCGCCGTTCATCATGGCGCGTCCGCTCCCCATGCAGGAGCTGAGGAGGCCGCAGGCAGCCAGGAAAGTGAGCGTTGCTAAGAGAGTATATTTCATTGTCAGTCTGTTATGGTCGTTATGTCAGAAAGTCTGTGTCCGTATGGGTCGGTGTTGGGTGCAGGGTCAGAGCCAGCGCACGCTGCGGTGCAGGTTTTTGCCCCGTTTCCCCAAGTTGAGTTCTAAGGAGTAACCGATGGACACCTCGTGTTGCCCGGCTCCGATGCCCATGCCCGAGGTGTTGGCCTCGTAGGAATAACTCAGGTCGACACCATGGAACGTGCCGCCCACAAATCCCGTGACCGAGTGCTGCGGACTGTAACTCAGACCGCCGTAAAGCCGTTTCTTTTCACGGGCATATTGCACTCGTGCCGTGAGGTCGGCGCGAAATGACTGGCCGTCGAAGCGGCAAATGGCTGAGGGTGCTATGGAAATAAACGGAATGCGGAGCCGAATATTGTATCCGCCCATTAAATTATATAAAGATTTTACTTTTATCTCGTTTGTTTCGCCCAGGAGCACAGTGGGGGCAGTGAGGTGTTGCGCCGCAAGCCCCACGTACCATGCTTTGCGGGCGTAGAAGAGTCCGGCCGAGGCATCGAATTTGGAACCGGCGATGTCGGTGGTGGGAAAGGCTGGGTCGTTGGCATCGCCCAGATCGGCCTTGGAACCATTCACCGACTCATTGAGCATGTCCGCCTCGGCACCGATGCTGAACGTGCCGCCCCAGAGTTTGAGGTGGTAAGCATATTGTACGGCAAAGTGTTTGTGGGAGAAAAGTCCTATTTCGTCGTTGAGGAAAAAAGCTCCCACGCCGTGGCGTGTGCGTCCCAGCTGGAAGGCCATGTCTGCCCCGGCATAAAGGCTGCTGCCTCCGTCTTCAAAGCCCGAGGCGTGGTTTTGCAGAACAGCCGTGATGTTCAGCTCCGGCGTGCGTCCCACGGCGGCAGGGTTCAGGGCGGCTTCCATCTGCCAGTAATGGGCAAAGGCCGGTGTCTGCTGCGCGCGGCAGGGGAGGGCCGACAGCAGCCAAGTCAATGCCGCAGCAAGTAACAGGGAGGGATATGCACGCATGAGCGAAAAAAATTATAAAGCTGTATGTATGGAAAATCAGCGCAAAAGTAGACATTTATTGCAAAAGCACCCTACCCTGCCCTGCGGATTGTGCTGAAACAGCCCATTTTGGCGGACAAAGGGTAATACGTTCTGTGACATGGGGTTAGCGACAGCGTCTGATGCGGTCCACGATGAGTGCCAGCGCACCGTCGCCCGTCACATTGCAGGCTGTGCCGAAACTGTCCATGGCTATGTAGAGGGCAATCATCAGAGCCTGGTCATTTTCCGAAAATCCGAGCATCGACGAGAGCACGCCGAGGGCGGCCATGATGGCACCGCCCGGCACGCCCGGAGCCGCCACCATCGTGACGCCGAGCATACAGATGAAGCCCGCCACCTGCTGGAAACTGTAGTCCATCCCCTGCATGGTCATCAGGGCGAGGGCGCAGGCCACTATCTTCAGCGTGCTGCCGGACAGGTGGATGGTGGCACACAGGGGGACGACAAAACCGGCCACGTCGGCATCGACTCCGTTTTTCACCGTTTGGCGCAGCGTCACGGGGATGGTGGCGGCTGACGACTGCGTGCCGAGGGCGGTGAAGTAGGCCGGCAACATATTGGCTAACAGGCGCAACGGATTTTTCCGGCTCACGATGCCGGCCACGGCATACTGCGTCAGGAGCAGCACAATGTGCATCACGAAGATGATGCCGATGATTTTGGCAAAAACCAGCAGCACCTGGAACACCTGTCCCGAGTGGGCCATGTTGAAGAATATGCCGAAGATGTAGATGGGCAAGAGCGGGAGGATGACGGCCTGGATGGTGTGGACAATGATGTCCTTGAAGTCCGTCGCCACGCGGCGCAGGGCATCGGATTGCAGCCGGGTGATGCCGAGCCCCACGGTGAAGGCCAGCACGAGGGCGGTCATCACGTTGAGGGGTTCGGGTATGGCGATGGTGAAGAAGGGTTCTGTGGTCGTGTTTTGGCTGATGCGTTCCAAGGCTATGCCGGGCTGGATGAGAGAGGGGAAGAGCCATTGGCACACGCCGAAGGAGAAGAAGCCGGAGAGGAGGGTGGCGCCGTAGGCCAGCACGACGGTGAGTAGGAGCATCCTGCCGGCACTCCTGCCGCTCCCTTTGTCCACATCGGCGATGGCCGGCGTTACCAGTCCCACGATGATGAGGGGCACAAGGAAGCCCAGAAACTGGCTGAACAGCCCGTTGAAGGTGACGAACAGGCGGACGGGAAAGTCGGGCGAAACGATGCCGAGCGCAATGCCGAGGATGATGGCTATCAGGATGCGCGGTAGGAGGCCGATGCGGGGTACTTTCATGGTGTGGAGTTGTGATAGGGGGATTTGTTGGGATGTGCAATGTTATGGTATATTTCCGTAGCGGCAAGTAACCTGCTTACACCTTAATTATATGGGTTCTATTTTATATCCCAATTCCTCTGATAGCATTACAATGTCCTTAAAATCTATTGGACAATTATCTCCTACTTGCGTCGTCACGTAGAAGGTGATGCCGTCACTGCTAACCAGAGGGCTTTCTTTATGCCATCTTTTTGTTTTTCTTCTATCATTAGAACGTTCTTCCCATTTCTCTACTTCTTCTTTTGACAGTACATAGTTTGGTATTTTCCCATTGAATATCAAATTGATGGTATGATACGTGGATGGATGTTCTTTCAGATACGCTTTGACCAGTTCCAATGCACTGCCATTCTTGCAGTAGGATCCACTACCATTAACCGAATATTTCTGATTTATTTTAGAAATGCTATGTTCGTTATTTCCTGCTATGAATGGTGGAACTTCATCTGTCATACCAGCGAATGAATCGTTTGGAATATTATTGCATTTCCGGCTAAGGACGATATTTATATTGTCCAATAGTCCGCAAACCTCTGTTTCAGAGTAACCTTTTGACATGAAATGCGATTTCAGCAAAGATTCACACAGTTTTATTCCTTCCTCAGATGTCAACTGCTGAATATCAAGTTCCATTTGCTGTTCCTTTTGGATTTCATGTATTCTTTCAGTGCAATAGTCAGCCAGTTGGTTCTTGTCAAAATCAACATAGTTGAAAAGGTTGACAAACGTTGAGCCATATTGATTTCCTTTATCGTATTCCAAGGTAAACATCAATAGCGGCAATTCAGCATCCGTCGGTACATCATAGTACAGCTGAATAACTTCTCCTATATATAGGCCGAAGTCCACTTTCTTTTGCCTCATATAGGAAAAAAGCTGTTCTTTATTCCTTTCGGTCTGGATATGATTGGGTTCTTTGGATTCTATCACTACCTGTGGCATATCGTCTTTGTATAAGACAAAATCCGGCCGAATGGTGTTGGCAGAACCGATTCGAATGCTTTCTTCTGCGACAATGCAGTTTTGCCATCGCAGATAATAGCGGAATACAGAGAAAATACAATTTTGGAACTCCCTTTCTGAAAACTTTCTGTTTTTGCTGTTCAAAAAGTCTTGATATATATCTTTCCAATCAAAGTCCATGTTGTTCAAATTTTGATATAGGTTATATTTATTTTTTTTAACGATGCTCGGCCTTAGGTTTGTATAAAAACAAAACGACCCCCGATTTGGGCATCGTAGAGAGGCTGGGGGCAGGTGTTGCAAAAGTATGGCATTTAGTTGGATTGTGTATGTGTTTTAAAGAGAAATGCGTGTGTTTAAGGGAATGTTTAGGTGAATTGTAAATCCGATAAGTAATCCCTTTCAATCCGCTGCCCTCTACTGTTCCGTTGCCCCTATTCCATTGAACGCTTTCCCTACCATTATCAGCTTGCAACGCGCGCGTAAATACGCAATTTATTTTCCGAAAAAATCGTTCACTCGTTCACAGGAGGTATCTAATCGGTTGGTTTTCATAGGTTTTCGGTGTGAAGGTTTGATGTTCAGAATCCTTCACATCTCCCCCTCGCGTGAAGGATTGGGGATGTAGGAAATATAAACGGCAGATGAACTGCTGAGGAACTTTGAATGGGGCGGATTCTATTATGGTGAGGGGTGACAAAAGGGTGATAGGGATGTTATTTTGTATTAAACGGCGATGCACGGTGTGTGAAGGTTTCGTGAATGCTGTGTGAACGCTGTGAATGCTCTGAAGGGTGCAACCTTTCACACCTGAAACCTATGAAAATCAATGGAAAAGTGGCTGTTTGTGAAGGCGTGAACACTTTTTTGGGAGCGAAAAATACGTATAGATACGTGTGGAGAGGCAGATGGGTAGGTATGGTCGGAATGATACGTGAACAGTTTTTCACATCTCGTCGATTTGTCTAATCAACTCAAGGCTTAGAAGAAACAAGTCCAGGCTTAGAAAAAACAAGTCGCCGAGTTGTAAAAACTAATCCGGGACTTGTGTGAGGCGGAGGTAGGTGGAGGATGTAGATTATAGGTGTCCGGTTAAAGTTCAAGGCCGTCAGGCTGCGCCCCGTTTAAGTATAGCTATATGATATACAGATGTTAGTTGTTATACTTGTGTTTTTTTTTGGTTCATCCGACTTTTCGAGTGATAAACCGCAAAAAAATCAATAGTGTCCTAAATAAAAATGAAGGAGGTAGTTTTCCACTATGCAAAAAAATGTACCTTAGTGGTTGCAAACAAAACTACCCTCCTTCATGGCAAGGATAATACTTTTCGCTCAGATCATCCAAAAGTTGCCGAAAGATTTTATTTGGTAATGATTTAGAGGAAAGGCTGAAATCATTGTTGCCAAGAACCATTATGGCAAGACTGGCAAATGTGATATGGTTTTCGATAGTACTCGGGTATGTTTCAAAGAATATGTTTAATCAGAAAAGACGATATGGCAAAAACAGATAAAGAAAAAATTGAAATAGAATTAGATAATAAAGAAAAGGCTTTAGCGCAGACTCCTGTAATCGTGTCAGCAAGCAGGAGCACAGATATTCCCGCTTTCTATTGCGATTGGTTTTTCCATCGTCTGAAAGTAGGATACTCAGCCTGGATCAACCCTTTCAATGGAGTAAAGATGTATGTTAGCTATGCCAAGACTCGATTCATCGTGTTTTGGTCTAAGAATCCTCGTCCGTTGCTTGAACATATTGACGAATTGAAGGCAAGAGGCATAGGATGCTATGTTCAATATTCATTAAACGATTATGAAGAAGAGAAACTGGAACGTGGGGTTCCTCCTTTGGCAGAGCGTATAGAAACATTCAAAAAACTTGTGGATGTCCTCGGAAAGGGTAGTGTTATATGGCGTTTCGATCCTTTGGTTCTTACTGAAGAAATAACAATTGAGAAGTTACTGAGTAAGATTGAGAACATTGGAGACCAATTGAAAGGCTATACGGAAAAACTGGTTTTCAGTTTTGTGGATATAATGTCATATAATAAAGTGAAGAATAATCTTAAAGCCAATGGTATTTTATTTGTTGATTGGACTGAAGAGCAGATGACCGAATTTGCATCAAGGCTTGTCGCTCTGAACAAAGAGAAGGGTTGGAATTACAAATTGGCAACATGCGGAGAGAAGGGACGGTATCCAGGTGTTGAACCAAATCATTGTATTGACGATGAACTAATAATCAAGAAATCATTTCATGACAAAGAATTGATGGATTACTTGAAGGCGGAAATAAAGACAATGCCTCCGAGAGACATGTTTACAAACACGATAACGCTACCTGAAGGTGCCATTATCCTTGATAGTAATCACTATGCTACCAGGGGTGACAATAGGGATAAAGGACAACGAGAGTTTTGTGGTTGCATGAAGAGCAAGGATATAGGTCAATACAACACATGCATTCATATGTGTGAATATTGCTATGCGAATACGAGCAAGGAGGCAGCTGCTAAAAATTTAAAATGTCACAGGGAGAATCCTTGGGGTGAAACAATAACAGGAAAATAATTATGCCGTACTCTGAAGACATAAGACAATTAAATAGTATTGATGACATTATAAATTATTGTCACAATACTTTGCCTATAGAATTTAAGGGAAGACCCTGGACACATCCGGAGTTACAACATGGAGTAAATCTTTTGGCAAGTGAAGTAGCTTTAAATTGCTATATGTCAGCATATGGAGACATGCATGCAACCAAGTGCCGCGCTGCAATGATGAATTTCCCGTTTAATAGAATTCAAGGAAGTATTGAAATAGTTGATTGGGGATGCGGTCAAGGCATTGGCTCTGCTACCATAATTGAAGTGTTAAGGCAACGTGATTTGCTTCAATGGCTTCGTAAAGTTACGCTAATAGAGCCTTCTCATTGTGCTATTGAACGTGCCTATCAGAATATCAGAACTATTACACGCGGCACAGTTGAGATAGACGTAAAGAATCAGTTTCTTCCTGCAAGTGGCAATGTTGAAGGAGAAACGCTTAGTCCTATTGGATATCGGTATAATAACGTGATTCACGTTTTTTCGAACATTTTGGATGTAACGACTATCGACTTGGGTGAAGTGGCAAGGATGGTGGCATCTGCACATGGTAAACATTTCATTCTATGTGTTGGACCCAAAAATGGCGCAGCTTATAGAATTGAAAAATTCTGTTCAGTTTTTGGAGAGCAAAATTTTTTTAGTCACATAGACAGTGTAAGGTATGCTCGTACCAAAAGAACGGCGCATCCATACACGTGTATGACAAGATGTTTTGAGTATAATGGTGCAACAATAGACCTTAACAGATTGGCTTTGGTAGGTGAGAGTCAGGAAGCTATTTATAATGAATATGACCTACGCTTGCAGATACAAAACCAAGTTATATCACCTCAAAAAGCAAGAGTCGCATGGAGATTGGAGAACATATTATCTGTGGATGACATAATGTATGTTGATGCGGTTGTAAATGAGGTGGCCGTAGATTTTATAATTGTAAGACCAAATAAGGGAGTGCTTCTCTTGAACGTATTCGAGGAGAACCTTAATGAATGTACTTTATCAGAAGACCAAAAGAAAATAGAAGTACGAAGAAATCTCTATCAAAGCCCTGTTGACCTTATAAATCTTTGCCAGTCAAGCATTAAGGATGGTATAGAAGAACTTTTGATGAGTACAATTGAGAACAGCCGGAATTTTAGCCTTATAAAAAAAGTTGTTGTATTCTCGGAAAACACTATCACCGAAATAAAGGATTTCTTTGGTTACGAAGGTAATGTGGCCAATTTCACTTTTGTCTTCGGTAAGGAGTTTATTAAAAACAGAGAAGTAACACAAAATCTCTATACCACTATAGGCTTCCTATACAACAACAAAGCTTTTGACAATGTTGTTAAAAGGAAATTGGCACAGATTATTTCCCCATCCTGGCATTCCTATCAGGAAGGGCGTATTGATATGCATCCTATTGGTGCACAGAGGCGATTGTCAGAAAGCAGTGACATACAGCAGAAAATAAGCGGTGTAGCAGGCTCTGGTAAAACTCAGGTTCTTGCTTTTAGGGCTGTGAATGCCTTAAGGCGCACAGGAGGTGATGTATTGGTATTGACTTATAACATTACATTAGCTAATTACCTAAAGATCAGGCTTTCTGAGATTCGAGATGACTTCTCTTGGGAAAAAATAGACGTATATCCATATCATCAGTTCTTTAGAATACGCGCTTCAGAATGTATGAAGCATGTAGAATTTGGCTCATATCAAGACGAAACTTTTTTTAATAATTCAAGAATCCATAAAAAATATTCAGCCATCTTCGTTGATGAAGTTCAAGACTATACTACGGAATGGCTTCGCATTGTCATGCAAAATTTTCTTTTGGAGCCTGATGGCGAATTTGTTGTGTTTGGAGATCCGAAACAAAATGTATATCAACGACCTTTAGACACCAATGGCGACATCCGCTTGGGTGTTATTGGAGGACAATGGAATAGACAATTATCAACAAGCCGAAGATTTACAAACACACGTCTCGCAAATCTTGCTATAGCATTTCAATTACAATTTATGGCAAATGTGCCTAATGATAATATAACAACAGAAAATGCCAGGACGAGTACGTTCAATTTCCAAATTATAACGTATAATGATATGAGACAGTATTACACTATTGATGCTTTATTAACCAATATAATAGATATCATTTCCAATGACAACAATGAAACAAGAGACTTCGTTTTGTTGGCATCATCAACAAAATTGCTGCGTGGTATAGATACCCTTTACCGTCAAAAGACAAATGAGGAAACAGAAATAACCTTTATTTCAACCGAAGCTCTTGAAAGGTTAAAGCAAATACATCACGTTACTGATGAAAAGACTGCTAATTGGAAATTTAATAGGGATTTTGAAGCACTTGAGAGAACAAGAAAGCAATTGTTTACCACGGATAAGCGATGCCTAAAAATCTCTACAATTCAAAGTTTTAAAGGATGGGAATCTCCTTCCGTTATAGTCATTCTTGAAAGTGACTATGCTTTACCCAATACGACATACCGCCCGATGTCGCCTCAAACAATATACACGGCGATAACTCGTGCCAGAGAGAACATATATATAATTAATATAGGCAATGATACATATCATGATTTTTTTTATAATCAAGCATTATGAATAGTTTTACAACAATAGAAAAATACGCCATCGTAAAAGTTCTTTCTCACATAATGAAAGCAGATGGCATTGTTCATCCTAAAGAGGAGGAATATATGGATCAAATATATAGTGACTTTTCTATCACAATCCATGAGTTAGAGGATATCTCAAACATTGATGATATACAAACAAAACTAATTATCTGTGGAATGTCTGGTGAGAATAAGACCTTCACTAAGGCTTTATTCGTTGGTATGGCTGAGGCAGATGGAATGATACACGCTAAAGAAATGGAAATCATTAATCAATTTTTTATTTGATAATAGAGCCCACTTTAAAAAGTAAGGCCTGTTTAAAATGTTTATATTTCACGATAATAA
>CAMBHR010000019.1:0-37446 GCA_945867195.1 uncultured bacterium
GAGTGCAAAAGTACGGCAGGGTTTCGGAACGGCCAAGCCTTTGCGGCATTTTTTTTGAAAAAAATTAACAAGACGGCGGTTTTGAGAGGAGAAGGTGGCAGAAACGAGGGTTATAGAGGGCGATAGATAACTATAGGGAGCTATAGATTACTATAGATTACTATAGATTACTATAGATTGCTATAGGAGGCGATAGATGGCAATAGATGACTATAGGGGGCGATAGATAATGACAGGAATGCGATAGAGAGATTTAGAAAGCACTATCTTTGCGGCCAACTCATTACGAAGCAAATGACAGCACTCAAACAACGCATCACACGTCTGATAACAGATTTGCAAAAAGGCATTTACGAAAAGGAAACGGAAACGGCCATGGCCTTGCTCGCCGCCTTGGCCGGAGAGAACCTGCTGCTGTTGGGACCGCCGGGCGTGGCCAAGTCGATGGTGGCACGGCGGCTCAGGACCGCCTTTGAAGAGGCGCAGTCGTTCGAGTACCTCATGTCGCGCTTTTCCACCCCGGATGAACTATTCGGTCCTGTGAGCATTGCGCGGTTAAAGACGGACGATTGCTACGAACGCACCACGGCGGGGTACCTGCCCACAGCCGACGTGGTATTCCTTGACGAGATATGGAAAGCCGGGCCGGCCATACAAAACACGCTTCTGACGGTGATGAACGAGAAACTTTTCCGCAACGGCAACCGTGAAGAACAGCTTCCCCTCAAGTTGCTGGTGGCCGCCTCGAACGAGTTGCCGGCAAAGGGCGAAGGTTTGGAAGCCCTGTGGGATCGTTTCCTCATCCGGCTGGTGTGCAGCAACATCAAGGAAGAAACCGTGTTCCGGCAGATGCTGTGCGAAAAGGAAGCAGAAGTGCCGACCCCGGTTCCCCAAGCCCCCATACGACAGGCCGAGTACGAGCAGTGGCAGCAGGAAGCCCAATCGTTACCCCTCTCCCCTGCCCTTTTGGATACCATCAGCCACATCCGCCAATCCCTCCAAAGAGTAACGCCCGAAGACAGCGACCTGCCCCGCAGCATCTACATCAGCGACCGCCGCTGGAAACACCTGGCACGCCTGTTGCGCACCTCGGCCTATTTGCAGGACAGGACCGAGGCTGATGTGGAGGATATGTTACCGCTGTACCACTGCCTGTGGAACGAGCCGGAAGAGATTGCCGTCGTGCGCCGGATTGTGTGGCAAGCCATAACGGCTACGTTGCAAAAAAAGTTGGAACAGCTGGAACAAACCGTCAAAGCCGATTTGCGAGCCCGCCGTGCCCATGAAGCGTTGCAGAAAGCCCAACGCGAAGGTGACCACCGCGATGACAACCTGCTGATAGCCGACGGTTTCTTCTACCAAATAGAAAACCACGGCACGGGTCACACGTATGTATTCATCACCGATTTCAAACGGATGCCCATGCGCGGCACCCCATCGGCACACACCACTCCAGCACAAGGCATCATCTACGCCGATCCCTCCCGTCCCGGAAGGAGCATCGTGCGGCTGTTTTCGCCTGATTGGGCCAAAGCCACACAACCCCAAAAGGTGGAACAAGTCACCCTGTGCCGCGACAACACACATATATATATAAATGGAGTGGCCTTTGCCATGCGCCGTCAAGGAACCGCCTGGCTCAACCCCGGCCAGGGACAAATAGCGTACGCCCCCTCAACGCATACACCCCCGCAAAAACCCACCGCCCCACCCGACTACGAAGCACAGGCAGAAACCGTTTGCCACCAGCTGGAACTGCTGGTGGAACGTCTGAAGGGGAACATCTTCGCATCCCCGGCAGACCGTTCGTTCATCGATGCCCAACTGCCGGCTTTGTACAAACAGATCGCCTTAACCCGGGCCGACATCCGCAAATTGCTGTACGATGAATAAGCAAAAAGGCTACACACCGGCGGTCTACATACACCTGCTGCAACACTTTGCCGAAACCGGCGAGTGCGAAGTTCCCGAACTTCACCGCGAAGACGCCATTGCCTCCTACCTGACGCAGACCATGAGCGACGTCACGCTGCGCGCCCAAGTGTTGGGCAGCCCCGTATGCGCCCGTATCTTTATGGACACCATGGTACAGTTCGTTTCGCTCATGCTGCAAAAGGCCAACTACCACCTGCAACGCGCGTCGGCGGAACAGAAACAGATAGAAGCCGCCTCCTGCTGGAGCCTGACGAACCGGCGCGGCGGCTGGTTGGCATTGGTGCAGCAAGTGGCTAGAAAATATGAAAAACAAGGTTTTGAACGTGCTTTCTACGAACATGAATTCGGCGAGGAAGGACGCTGGAACGACGACGGCACCTGGCAGAACTTTCTGGTCAACTGGCAAGATCACCTCAACCGGCACCTCGATGCGCAAAACCGCCAAGCGTTGGCCGAACGCCGGGAGATGCAGGATCGTCTGCTGAGCACCAACCTGCGCGCCGCCCCGGACTACCTGGCGGAACACGGCATTGACGAAGTGACGTTTTTCCAGACCTGGGCATTGATGGGCGGACGGTGGAACTCGCTGGAATTTGAACGCCTGGCCAAGATCGCCAAGCTGCAACGGAAGTACAAGGTGCTGGAACAAATCACGGACATGATGGGCCGCAAGGCCGACCCGGCCGGTTCCCTGCGGCAAAAAACGGGTGCTGGCCATACGGAAGCCCTGACCCACGCCGCGCCGAGCGACATTGCCGGCATCAGCCAGGGCCGCGACCTCGGGGCACTGCTCCCCTCGGAACTGGCACAATGGCTTGACCCCTCACTGGAAGACATCTTCTTGCGGAAATACCTGACCCAACAATTACATACCTTCGACCACCGCAGCGAGATGCTGCATCCGGCGCGCAGCCTGCACACGAAGCCGGCCCGCCCCAAGGGTCCCATGATCGTATGCGTGGACCGTTCGGGCAGCATGATGGGCGAGCCGGGCCAGATAGCCTTTTCGCTGACCATGCGGCTGGCCGAACTGTGCCACAGGCAGCAACGCCCGTGCCACCTCATTGCATTTGCCGTGCGGGCCGTGCCCATCGATGTGCTGCGCGACCGCACGGAGCTGCTCCGCTTCTTCCGCGAACGTCCCGCCGGCAGCACCGACGCACGGGCCATGCTGCAAGCCACGTTTTCGCTGCTCGACAACCACCCGGAGCACGCCACCTCGGACGTGCTCTGGATAACGGACTTCCGCATTCCGGCCGTGCCCGACGAACTGCTCCTCCAGCTGGCACGCCACCGCACCAACGGAACACGCTTCTACGGACTGCAAATAGGCATTGCGGAGAACATTTGGAGAAAACACTTCGACAAGATTTATAGCATCACGGATGTCAAAATGCCCGTCACCTGAAAAACGGCAAATCCCGTTTCCTATCTGACAATACGCAACAGCCTATATCCAAACCGAGCCGTTTATTTCCCAAAATGCCAAGTGCATCACACAAAGCGCGTTTTTATAAAGAAAAAAAAGAGAAAAGATACAAAAAGTGCAATCTTTTCGACTTTTATGCTTGCCGCCATTCAAAATAAATGCCGAACTTGCCGCCAATAAAGAGCATTATTCACCTTTTTATTACTTGAAAGCCTATGACACACAAGATGTTGGAACTGCCTTACGGGCAGGATGCTCTCGAACCCCGTATGAGTGCCGAGACGCTGGCTTACCACCATGGCAAGCACCTGAAAACTTACTTGGACAACGTGAACCGTTTGATCGTAGGCACCCCCTACGAGGATTTGCCCTTGAAGGAAATCATTTGCCGGGCTTCAGGACCGCTCTACAACAACGCCGCACAAGCCTGGAACCACATCCTCTTTTTCAAACAGCTCAGTCCGCGTCCCGTTTCCATGAGCCCCATGCTCTGCCAAACGCTCTGTGCGGCCTTTGGCAGCATAGACAACTTCAAGAAACTGTTCTGCGATACGGCCATCAGCCTGTTCGGTTCAGGCTGGGTGTGGTTGGCCATCGACAATGAACGGCAACTGCACGTGCTGGCCGAACCCAATGCGGGCAACCCGCTGACACGAAACATGAACCCGCTGCTGTGCATCGACGTGTGGGAACATGCTTACTATCTGGATTATCAGAACCGCCGCGCCGACTATGTGGCCAACTACTGGCACCTCATCAACTGGGAAAAGGTGGAATGCCGCATGATGCGCGACGACTGTACACTTTATTATTAACCTCTCACATTTTATTCACATCCACATGAAAAAATATTATTGCGTTGTGTGCCAATGGGTGTACGACCCTGCCGTTGGCGACCCCGAAGGTGGCATTGAACCCGGAACTGCCTTTGAAGACATTCCCGACGATTGGGTTTGCCCTCTCTGCGGCGTAGGCAAAGATCAGTTTGAAGAGGTGGTGGAATAACTTCCGGCTCCCTTTTCCGAACGATTTCGTTAAGCCAAATGAGCAAAGCAAAACTTGTTTTAGCTTTGCCATGGCGAGAAATCGCACTTTTAAGAACCATTTCGTTAAGCCAAATGAGCAGAGTTCAAGCTCGCTTGAATACTCTGCCATGGCGAGAAATCGCACTTTTAAGAACCATTTTGATACAGCCACCGGCAAAGCGGTTTCCCTCCGTTCTGCCGGTGGCAGTTATTACACTTTGCTTCGCCAAGATAGGCGGCGGCTCGGCATGAAAAATAAAAAACCTGCGGCTTTTCATTTTGCTTTGCGCTCGCCTTGCACACTTTGCTTCGCCAAGATAGGCGGCGGCTCGGCAAAGAAAATGAAAATCCGAGGCTTTTCATTTTGCTTTGCGCTCGCCTTGCACTATCTTTGCACCCGATATCGTAAAATGCGGGACAAACAAAGCTTTTTTGTCCAACAAACCGCTCCCTACGTCAGTCGCCGTGCATCCCAACAGCACTCCGGCCGGGGCACATCCATAAACTAAGCTTATTGTGGGCCAGGGGTTTCCGTTTAACCAATACGTTCTTACATGGGGCTTTTACTCCTCTATCTTTTCACTGCTTTAGGCATTTCATTTCTCTGCTCTATTCTTGAAGCCGTACTGCTCTCCATTCCTATGTCTTTCGTTACGATGCTCGAACAAGAGGGCAGACCGGGCGCGGCACTGCTGAAGAAGTACAAACAGAACATCGACAAGCCCATCTCAGCCATCCTTTCGCTCAACACCATTGCCCACACGGTGGGTGCAGCCGGCGTAGGCGCACAGAGCGAAATGATTTTCGGCAGCGAATTTTTCGCGCTGACCTCAGCCATCCTCACCCTGCTCATCCTGGTCGTTTCTGAAATCATACCGAAGACCATCGGAGCTGCCTGCTGGCGTTCCCTGGCCATTCCATCGGCACATATCATCCACATTCTGGTGTTCATCACCTATCCGTTGGTACTGATTTCTGAAGTCATCACGCATATTTTCTCACCCAAAAAGCACCAGGCTTCAGTGAGCCGCGAGGAGGTGTCGGCCATGGTGACCGTAGGAGCCGAAGAGGGCGTGCTGGAGAAGAAAGAGAACCGCATGATCCAGAACTTGCTGAAACTGGACGACGTGAAAGCCCGCGACATCATGACACCCAGTTCGGTGGTGGAAATGGCGGAGGAGAACATGACGCTGAAGGAGTTCTACCGCAACGAGGCGTTCCGCACCTACTCGCGCATACCCATCTACAACGACGAAAACGACGACTATATCAAGGGCTACGTGCTGCGACAATATATCCTGGAGAAGCTGGCCGAGGACAAGTTCGACCTGAAACTCTCGGACATCGTGCGCCCGATACTCACGTTCCAAGAAACGGAGCCGGTCTCGAACATCTGGGAGAAACTGCTGGCCAAGAAAGAACATATCTCCATCATTATCGACGAATACGGCTGCTTCCGTGGCATCGTGACCATGGAAGATGTCATAGAAACCATGCTGGGCACAGAAATCGTCGACGAAAAAGACAAAGTGACTGATATGCAGGAGTTTGCCCGCGAAAAATGGCAGGAGCAACAAGAACAGCAACGGCACAGCTAAGCCCGCCCTTGAATCTAAAGGGCTTGGCTGCCTTTTGAGCCTTCACGTTTTTGATAGATAGCAATAGATAAACTGTATAATTCTATAGAGAGCTATAGAAAACAACTGATTTAGAGAGAGCTATAAGATTCTAAAAAAACGCTCCCCCATCCCACCCCATGTTCCGCTTTTCCCTTTTCCTTATATTATTGATAGTGCTGCCCGACCTCTTCATCTGGTGGCACTTTACGCGTCTGCACCCCGGTGTGTGGCGCACGCTGCTGCTGCTTGCCCCCACCCTCCTGTCGCTGGCGTGTCTGGGTTTGTTGCTGTGCCATGTGCGTGTGCCACAACTGATGCAGGCGGCCTTTGTGCTGCTCATTTGCATCAGTATTCCCAAGCTCGTGTTTGTGCTCACCGCGCTGACCGGCAAGGCTCTCGGCTTAGCCCTCCCGGCAACCGAAGCTCCGACCGTGCGCATCGGCATCTGGCTGGCCGTGCTGACCGCCGCCGTACAAATCTACGGCAGTGCCTGGGGCTGGCAACGTCTGCAGGTGAAACGGCAGCAGCTATACCTGCAAGGGCTGCCGCCTGCCTTCGACGGCTATCGCGTGGTGCAGATCTCCGACCTTCACTTGGGCACCTACGGCGGCGACACCGCGTTCATGACGCGACTTGTCGACAGCGTGAACAGCCTGCGCCCCGACCTGATTGTCTTTACGGGCGACATGGTGAACACTTCGGCTGCCGAAGCCGTGCCTTACGTACAGGTTCTGCGGCGGTTGCGGGCTACGGACGGAGTACTGTCCGTGCTGGGTAACCATGACTACATGACCTACCAGCCCGGCCTTTCACCTGCCGGACAGCGTGCCGAACTGCAAACGCTGCTGCGCGCCCAACAGCTGATGGGGTGGCAAGTGCTGAACAACGCACATCAGGCCATCGTGCGGCAAGGCGACACGCTGTATGTGGCCGGTGTGGAGAACGTAGGCAAGCCGCCGTTTCCCACGCGCGGCAACCTGGACAAAGCACTCCGGGACATTCCGCCCCAGGCCTGCACCCTGCTGCTCAGCCATGACCCGTGGCATTGGCGCAACGGCGTGGTGGGCAACAAGATGCAGCCCGTCCTGACGCTGTCCGGCCACACCCACGCCCTGCAAATGCAGATAGGCAGTTTCTCGCCCGCCCGCTGGCTCATGCCCGAATGGGGCGGACTGTACCGCGAAGGCGAGCAGCAACTTTACGTTTCGACGGGCATTGGCGGCTCCGTGCCCTACCGTTTGGGGGCATGGCCGCAAATCGAGTTCTTCACCCTGCATCCCGCGAAGCGGTGAACTGCACTTTTAAGAACTATTTCTTTTTGGCAGCAAATCCCCTCACGAGGAAGAAGAAGATGTGGGAAACGCCGAAGATGACGGCAATCCAGAGCATCGTGCGGTCTTCGTGCCAGCCCACGGTCTGCTGATGCCAAAAGCCGGTGATGACGCAGAGCAGGGAGATGAAACCGCCGATGGAGCTGAGGATGGTCTGTCCGTGCCGCCGAACGGTGCCGCCGCCAATCACACTGTGGCGCAAGCCGTAATAGGAATAAATGTCAATGCCCAACACCATCCACATGACCAGACGAATCCACGTGTCGGCAGGCAGGAAGAGCATCATGGCCACGCAGCACACCACACCGGCAGCGGGCACGTAGGGCACCAAGGGGGTCTTGAAACTGCGCGGCGCATCGGGCTGGGTGCGGCGCACCACTATCACGCCGAGACAAACAAGGGCGAAAGCGAACAGGGTGCCGATGCTGGTCATCTCGCCGGCGATGCCGGGAGGCACAAGGCCGGCCAGGATGGAGATAACGGTCATGAAAAGCAAGTTGCTGCGTGCCGGTGTGTGGAAACGGGCGTGCAGATGGGAGAAGATGGGTGGTAACAGGCCGTCCTTGCTCATGCTGTAGAACACGCGGCTCTGCCCCAGCAGCATCACCAGCACTACGCTGGCATAGCCCAGCAGGATGGCGAGGATGATGCCACGGTTGAGCCACGGAAAGGCGGGCACCACCGTGCCGTCGGCTCCCGCCTCACCCATGTTGGCCACGGCGGTGGCAGCGGGGGCGATGCTGTCGGCACCGATGTAGGCGTGATAGTCCACCACGCCGGTCATCACGAAGGCGAAAAGCATATAGAGCACGGTGCAGATAAAGAGCGAGCCGAGGATGCCAATGGGCATGTTGCGGCGCGGATTGATGGTTTCCTGTGCGGCGGTGCTCACGGCATCGAAACCGATATAGGCGAAGAACACGATGGCCGCACCGCGCAGGATGCCGCTCCAGCCATATTCGCCGAACACCCCTGTGTTCTCGGGGATGAAGGGAGTCAGGTGGTCGCTGTTCACATAGCGCAGCCCGATGCCGATGAAAGTGAGCACCACGGCGAGCTTGAGCACCACCATGAGGTCGTTGAAGCGTGAACTGCCCTTCGTGCCGCGCATCAGGATGAGCGAGAGCACCACGACGAGCAGGGCGGCCGGCACGTTGAACACGCCGCCGTCGGCAGGACAGGCGGTATAGGCTACGGGCAGGGCACAGCCCAAGTCGGAGAGCATCACGCAGAAATAGCGGCTCCACGAGACGCTCACGGCCACAGCGGCCACGGCATATTCCAGCACGAGGTCCCACCCGATAATCCACGCCACCAGCTCGCCCATCGTGAAATAGGAATAGGTGTAGGCGGAGCCGGAAATGGGAAGCATGGAGGCGAACTCGGCATAGCACAGTCCGGCAAAGGCGCAGGCCACGGCGGCTATGGCAAAGCTGATGACGATGGCAGGTCCGGTGTGCTCACCGGCCACAATGCCGGTCACGGAGAAGAGGCCGGCACCGATGATGACACCCACTCCGAGCGCGATAAGCCCCCAAGGCCCCAACACGCGCTTCAAGCCCCGTCCGCCTTCGTTTTCGGCTTCGCGGAGCAGTTCTTCACTTGTTTTGCGGATAAAGAGATTCATAGGCTGTTTGTTGCTGATATAATAAATTACTCCATGTACAAAAGGGCTGTATGTCCTGTTTACGGCTTCTACCGTCAGCTTTCCGTTTTTGTGTCGGATTTTTCACAGGCAGCATCTGTCAAATCTGCTCTTCTTTTATCTAAGTTTTATCTATATGCCGCAAAATTATGTTTTTTCTTGTCGAACTGCCAAAAACATAGGCCAAAAAGCGCGCTTTTACTACTAAACATGGAATATTTCTGTACAAGTCTGGGCACGGCAGAATGGTCCGACAGCGGAATGTTTCTGATTTACCTCGTTTCTTCCTCCCAGTAGCACACCACCCTCAGGCTCTGTTTCAGTAGGGCACCTGCAAAGGGCTAACGGAGGGCCATAATCAAGGCGCGGATTTGTAATCCGCGCCTTGATACTATTTGCTCTATTGTCATAGAGCCATGTTATTCTGCGTGTTGGCGAACTTTGTTCTGCTCAGTGAACAGCTCCCCCGCGCTCCTACTCATCCGCTGCGAGTTCCTCCAGCACCTGCCAGCACTGGAAGAGGCCACGGGGCACGTGGAAGCAGCCTTTCCACTTGCCGCCCTTGAGCGGGAGCAGCACCTCGCCCCGGCGGTTGAGGTAGCCGAACCACTCGGGATAGTCGGGGTCGGCAAAGTGGGTCCACACATAGTCGTGAACACGCTCGAACCACTCCAAGCACTTCGGGTTGCCCGTGAGGCGGTAGCCCTTGAGCATGGTGATGAGCGTTTCGATGTGTACCCACCACAGTTTCTGGTCCCACTCCAACTGCTGGCAGGGGTGACCCAGGCGGTCCATGAAGTAGAAAATGCCGCCGTACTGCTTGTCCCAGCCATACTCGGCTTCGTTGAGGGCAATCTGCACGGCCTGCTCAATGAGGTCCTGCCGTCCGAGGCGTTTGCCCAGGTCCATGATGAACCACATGGCCTCGATGGCATGGCCGGGGTTGAGTTGCCGGCCCTCGAAGCAGTCCACCAGTTGACCGTCGGTGCCGAGGTTTTCCACGATGAGCCCCAGTTCGGGGCGGTAGAACACGTCCATCACCTCGTGGATGCAGGTGTCGATGGTGCGGCGCAGGAAGTCGGGTTCGAGCAGCGGTTCGATTTCAAGGGCCACGTTGCAGAGAATCATGGGCAGGGCAAACGATTTGAGTTGCCGCGCGCCGGATGCCGCCTTGTTCCACTTGCCCTTGGGATTATCCACCTTGGAAAGCACGATGTCGAAAGTGCGGCGGGCTATGTCCTCATACTCCTTGTTGCCCGTGGCGATGGCCAGCTGCCCGAAGGCGATGACAGCAAAGGTGTAGGAAAAAATGTTGTACGGCTCCACCAGCGGATGTCCCTCGCGGTCGAGCGAGAAATACCAGTTGAGCTGTCCGTCGTGGCCGTGCCGCTTCAGGAACTCGGCACCTTGGATGGCGCAGTCGAGCCACTCCTGCCGTTTCTCCACTTTGTTGTAGAGCGTGGCGAACATCCACACCTCGCGGCCTTGCATCCAGATGAATTTGTCGGTGTCGAACACCTCGCCCGTACGGTCAAGGCAGGTGAAGTAGCCGCCGAACTCCTTGTCCTGCGACTTCTCTAACCAGAAAGGGATAACCTTGTCGAGCAACTCGTGCTTGTACTGTTCGGCAAGCGTTTTAAAATCGTATTTCATTGTAGTAAAAAAATTTGTTTTGAGAAAGTATAATCCTGTGGGCCTACTCGGCGCGGCGCGTCTGCCACGTGAGGCCCTCGAGGTTGGTGTCTTCGCGCATCAAGAACGACAACAGCCATGCCACAGCCACGGAAACGGCCATGCCGATGAAACCGTAGAGCAGGAAGCTCACGGGGGTGAAAGCACGCACTACGAACACGGCGGCAACGCCGGCCACAAAGCCGCAGAGGGCTGCCCGCCCGCCAATGCGCGGGAAGAAGATGCCCATGAGAAACAGGCCGCCCAAGCCGCTGGAGAGCAGGCCGAGAATTTCCTGGAAGAAGTCAAGCAGCGAGAGTATCTCCCACGTGGCCATGAGCAACGCGATGCCCATGCCCAACAAGCCGGCCACCAAGCAGGTGCGGCGCGCCACGCTGAGGGTCTGGCGGTCGGTGGCCCAGGGGTGCCAACGGCGGTAGAAGTCCACGCTGAAGGCGGTGGCCACGGAGTTGATGTTCGACGAGATGGTGCTCATCGTGGCGGCAAAGATGGCGGCAATGAGCAGACCGGCCAAGCCTTGCGGCAACTGGTTCATCATGAAGAAGGGGAAGATGGTGTCGGCCTTCAGCATGGTGTAGTCCAACTCGGCGGGATGGGTCTTGAAGAAGGTGTAGAGTCCGGCACCGATGGCGAAGAAGGCGATGGAAACGCACACACTCATGATGCCGTTCATCAGGATGCTTCGGCGCGCACTGCGCTCGTCCTTAGTGGTGAGGTAGCGTTGTATGACGGTTTGGTCGGAAGTATAGGAAATGAGGTTGTTGGCCATGCCACCGAGGATGATGACCCAGAAGGTGGCCGAACGGTAGTCCAGGCTCCAGTCGAAGAGTCGGAACTTGCCGGCCTCGGAGCCGAGTTCGACAAAGCCGGCCACGCCGCCCTCGGTGCCCAGCACGAGGTAGCCCACGGCGAAGAGGGCGCCACCCACCAGGATGATGCCTTGTACCACATCGCCCCAAACCACGGCTTCCACACCGCCCATGGTGCAATAGAGGATGGTGACCAAAGCCATGAGCACGATGCAGATGTAGAGGTTGATGCCGGTCACGGCGGTGAGGGCCAGCGAGGGAAGATAGAGCACCAGGGCCATGCGCGCCACCATGAACACGATGAAGAGCGCGGAGGCCATGAGGCGCGTGGTGGCATTGAAGCGGCGTTCCAGGTACTCGTAGGCACTCGTCACGTTGAGCCGGCGGAAGAAGGGGAGATAATAGCGGATGACGGGGAAGGACACCAGGAGGATGGTGACAAGCATGGGATAGTAGGTCCAGTCGGTGGCGTAAGCTTTGGCGGGGTAGGCCATGTAGGTGATGGCGCTGAGCATGGTGGCATAGATGCTGATGCCGGCTGCCCACCAGGGGATGCGTCCGCCACCCTTGAAGAAGTCGTCGGCTCCGCTCTCACGGCGCATGAAGTAGTAGCCCAAAGCGACCATACCGAGCAGGTAGGCCACCAGCACGGTCCAGTTGAGCCAGCCGAACGAGGGGGTGAAAGCCATTTGCATGGAGGTTACGGCAGCGGAGCGCACACCGGGCTTTTCTTCGCCGCCCGCCACGATCCAGTCTGCACCCACCTGCACCACGCCGGCACCGGCACGGGCCAGAAGGGGAGAACCGGGTTCAGCCACCCAGGTGTCGGTGATGGTGTGGTAAACGTACAAATTGGCATTGAACCGGTACCATGCTGCGGGATGGCGCAGGTAGTCTTCCAGGGGGAACGTCACCTCGCGGTAGGTCTGGTTGATGGCTGCCTCGAAGATGGTTTTGTTCACACCGCCCATGCACACGATGTGGGCACATCCGGAACTGACGGCCACTGCTCCCACGGGGGCAAAGGCTTCGGTGCTGCCTTGCGGCACGATGGGCGCAACGGGCAGCCACGTCTGCCGGCGCGGGTCGTAAGCCCAGCCGTCGGCGTGCGCCTCTCCCTCTACCGTGGCCGAAGCGGGGGTGAAACCGCCCAGCAGGTAGAAGCAGGGTCCGGTGCCGCTGTTCTGCACCGCCCCCACGGGCTGCAGCCTGGACTTTCCGGGAAAGTCGGGCAAGCGTTCCCAGCGTTTGCCGCCGGGCCACTGGAGACGGAAGGCGGCCTGCGAGGGCCGGCCGTCGGTCTGGCCGCCAGCCACATAGATGTAGCCGCCTCCGTAGCCACCGGCCATGTTGTCAAGGCCCTGGGGCAGCGAGGGCAGCGGGGTGTTGATCACGTCGTCGGCATGGGTACGGGTCAGCAGCCGCACGTCGGCATAGCTGCGCCGGCCGTCTGTGCCGCCGATGCACACAAGGCCCTCGGGCACGGTGATGCCCACGCCGTAGGCCAGCTCAGTCGGCAGGTAGCCCACACAGCGCCACGCTTGTCCGGTAGGTGCCTTGGGGTCGAGTTCATAGATGTCGGAATAGTACACCTTGGGGCCTCCGTCGGCAGCAGCGGCACCGGGGAAATTGCATCCTCCGGCCACCCACACCCGTCCGTCGACGCATCCGGCAAAAGGAGCGGAAACGCCCTGAGGAGAGTGTACCTGCAAGGCCGGCAACGAGCGGAAGGCCACACGATTGAAGGTGTTGTTGTCGGTCGGTGCCGCCTGTGCCTGCAGCAGGAAGGCACAGCACAGCACCAGGAGGAACAAGCTCTTTTTCATGCAATCAGGATTTAAGCTTCTTAAAAGTGCGATTTCTCGCCATGGCAGAGTAGTCAAGCGAGCTTGAACTCTGCTCATTTGGCTTAACGAAATCGTTCGTTTAAAAGGGGGGGGAGGAGAAGCCTCAGCGGTTGCAACGCTCGAAGAAATGGATGGCTTCGAGTTCGCGGCGCATTTGCGCTTCTTCTTCGTCGGTCATGTTCTGGAAGGGGGTGCGGTTGCGGCCCAAATCAAGCCCGATCAGCTTCATGATGCGTTTGCCGCCCACGATGTTGCCCCGGAAATGGCAAATCACGTCGATGACATCCTGCGAGAAGTTCTGCAGCTCGCGGGCTTTCTCTAAGTCGCCGGCCTGCCATGCCTCGATGATGCCCACCAGGGCACGTCCGTTGTAGTTGGTCGTTCCGCCGATGCCTCCCTGCGCGCCTCCCATGGCCAGACAGGGCAGGATGGTTTCGTCCTGGCCATGGAGCATATCGAACTTGCCGTTCTTGTAACGGCGGCAGCGGTTGTACTCGTAAAGGCTCTCGAAGGTGTACTTGATGCCGGCAAAGTTGGGGATGCGCCCGTCGACGGCTTGGAGGAAGTCGTACATGGACAGGTAGGCATTGTTGAAGGCGGGGATGTGGTAATAATAGAAGGGGAGCGAGGGCGCGCCGCTGGCTATTTCCTCGCAATACTTCACGAGTTCTTCCACACGGCCTATGCGGGGGAAGGGGGTGGCCATGGCACCGATGCCCCACGCACCGATTTCCTCGGCGTGGCGAGCCAGGCGGTTGCTGCTGCGCACGCAGGTGCTGCCCACGTGTACAATTACCTTGAAACCTTCGGGGGCGGCTTTCACCCAGGCCTCGGCCAGCTGCTTCCGTTCGTCTTCGGTCAGCATATAGCCCTCGCCGGAGGACCCGTTGATGAAAACGCCTTTCAGGCCGTTGCGGGCCAGCAGCTGGGCGTAGGCGGGAATGGGGGCAAGGGTGACATTGCCTTGCTCGTCAAAGGGGGTGAAGGGGGCATCGATAAGCCCGATTATCTTTTCCATTTTGTATGAGATTTAGGAACATGAAACAATCGTTTGGCGGTTTCCCGAAACTTCCGGTAGCAGGGATGGAAGCGAGGCGGGGAACACCGGACAAATGTACTGGATTTTTATGGAAAAGCGTATGGCTGTACCACGTTTTTGTTTTTCTGTCTTGCACAAACTGCGGGCAGCAGAAAATGCTTGCCCGGCCAACGTGCCTTAGGCTGTGGCCTGCCGCTTTCTGACTTCTTTCCGACGGCATTGGAAGACGGCATGCACTATGGGGAAAGAGGGGAAGCGAACAAGTCCCGGAGTTGTGCGAACAAGTCCCGGAGTTGTAAGAGCAAGTCCTGGAGTTGTGCGAACAAAGCCCAGAGTTGTGCGAGCAAAGCCCGGAGTTGTGAGGGGGAGGGTGTGGGGATGGTTGCGGCAGACTGACATGGCATGGGCTGTCTGCTGAAAGTGTCATCTGCCCCACCCTATGGCCTCATCAGTTCCTTGAAACACTCCATATATATACGTATTTCTGCCTTTTAAAAAAATGGTTCAAAGTTTCAACAGATGAGCTTTTTCGTTGAAAACCAGCAGGAAAAAGAATGAATGATTGGAAAAACCTCGTTCATCAGGAAACGGCGGACTTTCCCATGCTATGCTTCAAAACATTCATGGGGCTTTCCACTGATTTTCAACGATAAAAGCACCATAACTGAAGATTTGAAACTTTTTTCCGGGAATTAAACAGGGGGTATTCGGGGGAATTTGGACATCTTTCACCGCCCTCACGAACATTCATGGGAGGAGGGGTGCCGAAAGTGGACATCGCGGGGCATGGACCGCGTTCGTTTGCCGACAAAAAAATCCCAAACGGAAAGGAGCGCGGACGGCTCGTCTCCGTTTGGGAGGACAAGTGAAGAGGGGGATGGCTTATCCCAAATACTTCATGAGGATGTTGATATTGTCGGCCTCGCGCAGACGGCGGAGGGCACGCTCCTTGATTTGGCGCACACGCTCGCGGGTGAGGCTGAGGGAGTTGGCCACTTCCTCGGCGGTCATTTCGTTGCGACCGATGCCGAAAAGCATTTTGAGCACCTGACGTTCGCGCTCGGACAGGGCACTGAGGGCGGCTTCGAGGTCGGCAGCCAACGACTCTTTCTCCATCTGGTTGTCGGTGCCGGGTGCGCTGTCGTCGGTCATGATGTCGATGAGGCAGTTGGAGTCGTCGTCCTGGAAGGGTGCGTCGACACTGACTTTCTTGCCGTTCGTGCCCAAGGCTTCCTGCACCTTGGCGACATCGGTGTCAAGCAGCTCGGCCAACTCGCCCACGGAGGGACGGCGCTCGAACTCTTGCTCGAAATTGACAATGGCCTTGGTGAGCTTGCTCTGGAAACCAACTTGGTTGAGGGGCATACGCACAATGCGGCTCTGCTCGGAAATGGCCTGCAGGATGCTCTGGCGAATCCACCATACGGCGTAGGAGATGAATTTGAAGCCACGGGTTTCATCAAACTTTTGGGCGGCTTTAATCAGTCCCAAATTGCCTTCGTCAATCAGGTCGTTGAGTGCCAGACCTTGGTTCTGATATTGCTTGGCCACGCTGACAACGAAACGGAGATTGGCCCTCGTCAGGCGGTCCAGGGCTTCTTGGTCGCCCTTGTGGATGCGCTGGGCCAACTCAACCTCTTCATCGGTGGAGATAAGCTCCTCACGGCCAATTTCTACCAAATACTTGTCCAAAGCCGCACTGGAGCGGTTGGTAATGCTTTTGTTGATTTTTAGTTGTCGCATAGTTTATTTACGTCAATGCCGTTTGCTGTTTGGCAGATGCCCCGCCGGCTACGGGAATGGGTGAATTTTCTCCCGTTGTGCTGTTTGCCTGACAACATCTGCCTATTCTGTGGCTCAATTCTATTAGGGGTGTTCTATATATTAGTTTTTTGGGGGCTTTCCTATAATAGGCTTGGCTGCTTCTGCGTCTCTCGATTGGTATCTTGCTTTTTTTCGTTCAGTCACGTAGCCCGCGCTACGCTCCTTCATTCAAATAAGCTATCTACGGTGCGATAGCCGCAGAACCATCTCAAGCTAATTTACAGAACACCCCTTAAAAGAGCTGCAAAAGTAAGAAGAAAACAAACGTCTGGCCACAAATTTAAGCTTTATTAGAAGATTTGCTTTGAAAATCACCAATAAAATAGCCAATTTGCTATTTGCATTTCCCGAAATCGGCAAATTGGCGGAGGGTGTTGGGCTGATGACACGAAAATACGGGATGTCAGTCGGCCCAATGCAGGGTGAGCATCAGGGGTAAATGGTCGCTGTAGCCGCCCACGTAGAAGGAACCGCGATAGGTGGGGTATGGCCGGACTCCCTCGTCGGATGGGTCGGCGCGCAACAGGAAGCCAAAGTCGACAATCCGGCAGTCGGACGGACTGCAACGCAAACCCGCCTCTGAGGGGGAGGGGGAGAGCAACCTACCGTTGACAAACACTTGGTCCAAACGGTTCCAATAGCCACGGTATTTGTAGGTGCCGGCGATGCCTTGGCGGGCGTACAAGGCATGGGACAGGACGTAGATTTGGCCGGGCACGGGGTTCACGCTGTCGGGCAGGGCGGCTCCCAAAAAGTCCTTGACGGATTTTTCGGGATAAGCGGCATTGAAGTCGCCCGTTATCACGACGGATGGTTTCCGGCGGACCTTACACAGGCTGTCGGCTTTCTGACGGACCACACGGCACACGCGGTTGCGGTATCGCTCGGCTTGACGGCCATTGCGCCGGCTGGGCAAATGGCATACCATCACGTCGAGGGTGTCGCCCCAGGGCAGTTCGCCGGCCACGTGGAGCAGGTCGCGCGTTGGCGAAATCCAGGGATGAAGCGGAGGGACGCGGAAGGTGTCGACCGACACGGGACGGAAACGGTAGGGCTGGTACAGCAGGGCGACGTTGATGCCGCGCACATCGGCGGAACGGGTGATGATGTATTCATATCCGAGGAACGAGAGGGAGGTGCGGCGGGTGAGGTGGCTCAGCACGCTGTCGTTTTCCACCTCGGCCAAGGCCACCAGGTCGGGCGGCGTGGCTCCTCCCGCACCGGCTATGACACGCGCCAGACGACTCAGCTTGCCCCAATAACGCGAGGTGTTCCAATGGTGGCTGCCCTCGGGCGTGAAATCGGCATCCTGACGGCCCGGGGCGTGGAGGGTGTCGAACAGGTTCTCGACGTTGTACTCCATGAGGCGGAAATCCCAACGCTGGGCGTGCAGCAGGGCCAAACCGGCAAGGCTCAACAGCAGGAACAAGGGGCGGCGCAACGGACTATTCATGGTGATAGGGCTCGCCACGCAGGATGGTCATGGCTCGATAGAGCTGTTCTACAAACAACAGGCGGATCATCTGATGAGAAAAGGTCATGAGGGAAAGGGATATCTTTTCCTGGGCCAAACGGTAGATGTCCGGCGAAAAGCCATAGGGGCCTCCGACAACAAAGACCAGCCGGCGGGCGGCCTGTTGCTGCTTCCGGTCCAAATAGGCGGCGAACTCGGTGGAACGGTACTGCTTGCCGCCCTCATCGAGCAATACGATGCAGTCGCCCTCGCGGAGCTGGCGTTGCAGCAGCTCACCCTCGCGCTGTTTCTGCACCTCGGGACTCATCGCCTTGGTGTTCTTCAACTCGGGCACTACTTCCAGCTCAAAGGGTACATAATGTTTCAGCCGCCCGGCGTATTCGTCAATGAGTGCCGTCAGGCGTTTGTCGACGGTACGCCCCACTACCAATAACAATAGCTTCATACGGTTCGTTGTTTTGGGGACGAAAATAGGGAAAAAACGGGACTATTTTCCCGAGGGTACGAAGGATTCGTAGGTACCATCGTCGAAAAAGACGCGGATTTCCTTGATTTTTCGCGTTCTCTTGTCAATATTTATCGCATTTCCTATCATCTCGCTTCCCCGTTTGGGATAGCCGGCAGTTTCACGCCATTGGCCGTGGGAGGAATAGGGGTCGGCATGGAGGGGCTGGCTGCCGGGAAGAGGCGACTGGCTGCCAGATACTGGGGGCTGGCCGACGGCAACGGGGGACTGGTCGAATAGGGAACCGGGCTGGGCTACCTGCGACGTTCCATCGGCCCCCCCCGTCGGTGCGGTGGCCGCCACTTCAGCGTCCAGGGCATCTGCATCTTGATCGTCCGACTTTGGCGAAAGGATCATCTCGCCCTCGCCAAAAAGCAGCCAGTTGATGTTGATCTCGGGGAAGGCGTGATGGATGGCCATCACGTGGTTGTTGGTGGGGTTGGTACGCCCGGTGAAAATACTGGAGAGCGAAGCGGCGGAAATACCGAGCCGGTTCGCGAAGTCCTGCTGCGACATTCGTACATGCTGCATGATGGTGCGTATTCTCGTTCTCATATATATAAGGTGTATGGTTCTTGTTGTTTGTCCAGCCCCCAGTAACTCTGTCAGGAGGTATGGTTCACCGCTGCACCGTACTGCCTCTGGCGGGTGCTCAAGGAGGGGCGCAATGCCCGAAACGGGTGGAAAGGGCGACGGGATGGGGACAGAAAACGGAGAAATGGATGAGAAAAATCGAACAATTTTTCAAGGAAGTACGGAGGTTATTCAAATAAGCCTCCTGTTCCCGACGATGGAGCCGACACCCACCGGAAATTGACTGCTTCCGGATGTTTCAGGAAGCAGGACGATGTCACCAGCTCCGACACTCCGATGGCCCAGAAAGGGCACCTCTGCCGCGCATCCCTCCAGCGGACGTGCAACGAAGGGCTTCGTTAAGCGTTTACAAAGGTAAAGCTTTGGCAGATACCAGCCAATACATTTGCAAAGTAATTTTGTTTTGAAATCTAAACTATCTACGTTTACAAAACGAAACCGTCCGGCATTACAAAGGTGATTTGGTTTTACATATATACACACCTGTAAATCCGAGAGGCGGATTTAGAACTGTAAATAACTCCAACAAAAATGCCTTTTCCGCTGGTATTGAGTGGTGTTTATGGGCTCTTTACGATGAAATACCCCTCATCTGGGAACTATTCAGCATATTCCCTACAAAATCAGGGAATAAACTCCAAACAAAACGCAAAAACAGATGATTTTTATGGGTTTTAAGGCATAAAGATGCTTGGTATAAGTATTCATTTGGAAAACAATATTACATTTGTTGTGTGTAGGTTTGCAAAGTCGTACGGTTTACATATTTATTTTAGGGTTTAAAATTCCTGCGAATGGTTTGAAATTGTAGTTTCCAAACCTGAAATTTTATTTTGTAGATATGAAATTGTAAATCTTAAAAAGTCCTTAACCTAAATTGGGGCGGCGGAAACGGGGGCGTTATTTGCACGAATGGCATCCAGCCGAACAAGGATGAAGCGGCGGACTTCTATCGCAGCCATGAAGAGGCAGAAAAACGGGTTTTAGTCTGATTTTCAACGCATTAGAACTGTTTTTCTTGGTATGCGGAAAACAGGAGAAAAATGAGGCGGTTGCTTATTAAAGAGCTGTTTTGTTTATTATAAATGGCATTTTCAAGGTTTAAGGTCTTCGGGGTGGCTTCACAGATGGGGGATTTGGAGCAAAATTTACACTCTTTCTGCCATTTGCCCCGGCCAACGCCAGAACAAGGTCTGACAAACCGGGCATCAGGGGCTACTTTTGCCGCTGTGGCTGTACCGCCAGAGGTCAGTAGTCCGGGCGTTGATCCGAAGCATCTGCCCGTACTTTGGAAGGAATGAGCACTTCCGGCCGGAAGGCCAGACATCGGACAAATAGAAAAACTGAACAATTTCGGAAGAAGTGCGACAGAAAATGCGTCGCGCGGCTCTTGGCTTCGGCGCACCAGGTCCGGCAACTGGTCCTCCCCACCCTGTTGCCCCGTTTCCCGTTTGGCCACATCCTCCGCAGCTTCTCGTTGCCCGCCTTTGGACAACGGAAAAACCGGGCTGCCCCCTCCTCTTTCATCTCCCCACTCCCCTGCCACCACCTGCCCTTACCCTCTCCCAGACTAAGGAAAAACATACAGGATGTCTACCCTATTGGATAAACATCCTGCCATGTTGTAAGTCCGACCGGCATCCCGGAGCACCGTCCTTCTCATAAAAGCATCATACCAAGCGACAAAGAGCAAGCCCGCCAGCCGGCGAAAGAGGAGCCTTATCAGTGAAGGATAAAATAGAAGAGTTCCTTCATCAGCTCGCCGTCCGGTATGAACGGATTGTCCACCCCCTTCGAGCGAGCGTCCGTCCGTCGTATCTCAGAGAGGATTTGCATCACCTTTACCCCCGTGTAACGCTTCAAGGCTGGCATCACATTTTTACGGACCTGCCAGTCGGTAAGTCCCAGCCAGGAAGCCATTCCCCGTTCGCTTTTGTCGGGCGCATAGAAAGCCAACATCAGGTTCGAGAAGTATTTGAACAACGAAGGAAGTACCTTTTGAATCGGATTTTCCTTTGGATTGCTGTCAAAATATTTCATAATCTGATTAACCTTCAGCACGTCTTTTTCGCCCAAAGCGTCCTGTAGTTCAAAAATACTGAAGTTTTTGGAGAGGCCGATATGGGCTTTTACGAGGTCTGGCGACACTGTTTTTTCGCCTTGCGGGAGTGCGATGATCAGTTTGTCGAGTTCCGAGGCCAGGCGGTTCAAGTCCGCGCCGACATACTCCGCCACCATCTCGGCCGCTCCGGGTGCTGCGGCCACATGGCGGCGTTTCAAATAATCTCGCACAAACGGGGGCAGCTGGCTGTCGTAGAGTTTTTTCGACTCAAAGAGTACGCCCTCCTTGGCAATGAGTTGTGCCACCTTCAGCCGCCGGTCAATCGTGCCGTTCTTATGGCAGATAATAAGTACCGTGGTCGGTTGCACCTGCCGCAGGTACAACTCCAGCCGCTCCATGTGCTTCATGTTCTGCGCCTCCTTCACCACCACCACGAGATGGTCCGCCCCCATGGGAAACGACTTTGCCGCCGTCATCACGGAGTCAATGTTCGCCTCTGCGCCGAAAAAGGTGAGCAGGTTAAAGTCCTTTTCCTCCGGTTTGAGCACGGTGTCAACGATAAAGTCCGCCACGCGGTCGATATAGTAGCTTTCGGCTCCCATGAGGTAGTAAACGGGCTTCAGGTTTCCCGCTCTCACCTGTCGCACGATTTCCTCGTAGGTGACACCCGCCGACTTTTGTTTGTTAGCGCTGTTATAGGTTGCCATTACCAGTCATATTTCAGGTGGCGTACGGTTTTCCGTTCGCCGATAATCAGTTTCATGCTTTCAATGCCCAGCCTCACGTGCGTAGCGGCATGGTTCTGTGTCACGCGATTGTCGCTTTCTTCCGTCTTCACGCCGTCCGGTTCCATCGGGTTGTCCGAAACGAGCAGCAAAGCACCTGTCGGGATATGGTTGAAGAAGCCGCAGGAGAAGAGCGTAGCCGTTTCCATATCCACGGCCATGGCCCGTGTCTCGCGCAGGTAAGTTTTGAATTTCCCATCGTGCTCCCACACGCGGCGGTTCGTGGTGTACACCGTTCCGGTCCAATAGTCATAGCTGTTGTCGCGCAATGCCGTCGACACCGCTCGTTGCAGCATAAACGCCGGCAGGGCCGGCACTTCCGGCGGGAAATAATCGTTCGACGTACCCTCGCCCCTGATGCCCGCCAGCGGCAGGATGTAATCGCCGATGTGCGTTTTCTCGGAGATACCCCCGCATTTGCCCAAGAAGAGGCAGGCTTTCGGGCGGATAGCCCCCAGCAGGTCCATGATCAGCGCGGCGTTGGGACTGCCCATGCCAAAGTTGATGATGGTAATATCGTTTGCCGTTGCCGCCCGCATATTGGCGGAAAAGTCCACCCTTTCTATGCCGTTTTGTTCGCAGAAAATGTCCACATAATTATTGAAGTTTGTGAGCAGGACATACTCTCCGAAATGACTGAGCGGCGTTTTCGTATAACGCACCAGCCAGTTGCTGGTAATTTCCTCTTTAGTCGTCATATTTTTATACTTTTGTCGGGGCAAAGATAGTGCTTTTATCGGGGTCAAGGCAGTGCAAGGCGAGCGCAAAGGAACAGAAATTGCGAAACAGTTTCCAGTTTTGGCCAAGCAATAGCCGGTTCCCCACCCTCCCCAGCCGTTTCGTCCCTCCGGCCCCATTATTCCTGTTTCCCCATGGATTCATTAAATCTTCCCCCTATAGTCCCCAAGCTACGTCAGCAAGACGGTCATACAGCCATCTACGATTTCCTGCGCCGCCGCTATGTGCGGCTCACGCCCGAGGAGTGGGTCAGGCAGCACTTCATCCACTTCCTCGTGCATGAAAAACAATACCCTGCCGGCCTGTTGGCCAACGAAGTAACCATCGACGTTTGCGGCGTACAGCGTCGTTGCGACAGCATACTCTACCATCGTGTCGGCAGCCTTCCGCGCATCATCATAGAATACAAGGCCCCCCACATCCCCATCACGCAATCCGTTTTCCAGCAAATCTATTCGTACAACAGCGCGCTGCGCGCCGACTACCTCATCGTCAGCAACGGCTTGCAGCACTACTGTTGCCACGTGGACTATGCCGCGATGAAAGTGGACTTCCTGTCCGACATCCCCTCCTACCCCGACCTGCAGTAAGCACCCGTCCATCGGGAGCACCTACATCAGACACAGACAGACAAAAAGCAAGAGGGTTATAAGACAACCGTTGGAACGAACGAAGCCATGCCTCGTTTCGCCCCAAGAGAATGTCTTATAACCCTCCTTTTTACTATTTCGCCGTTGCAGACCTGAGTTATGCCTCGTCCTTCTTCAAGGCGCGGCGCAGCCTGCGCTTCGGTTTCTCTTCAACCGGCTTTTCGATTTTCACGCCGGCCAGTTCCGGGTCGATCATGATACGTCCGCAGTATTCACACACGATGATTTTCTTGCGCATCCGGATGTCCAGCTGTCTCTGGGGCGGGATTTTGTTGAAGCAACCGCCGCAAGCGTCACGCTGCACATACACGATACCCAATCCGTTGCGCGTGTTTTTGCGGATACGTTTGAATGCGGCGAGCAGTCGCGGTTCGATGCTCTGCTCCAGCACCTTGGCCTTTTCGCGGAGCTTCTCCTCCTCGGCCTTCGTTTCGGCCACGATTTCGTCCAGCTCCGACTTTTTCATGTCCAAGTCAGCGCGTCGTTCCTCCAGCTGATGGCGTGCCGTTTCGATGTCCTCCTTGCGAGCCTCGATGGCGCGTTGAGCCTCCCCGATGCGCTTGTTCTGCAGCTCCACCTCCAGGTTTTGGAATTCAATTTCCTTCGAGAGCATATCATACTCGCGGTTGTTCTTCACCTCGTTGAGCTGCATCTGGTAGCGTTCGATAGCCTGCTGGGCCTCATTGATTTTCGCCTTTTTGGCGGCGATGTCGGCCTGATAGCCCTCCACATCTTCGCCGTACTTGCCCACGCGGTGCGTCAAGCCCTCGATTTCGTCCTCCAGGTCCTGCACTTCGAGGGGCAGCTCGCCGCGCAGGATTTTGATGCGGTCGATCTCCGACAGCATCGTCTGCAACTGGTAGAGGGTTTTCAACTTCTGTTCGACGGACATATCCGCCACGTCTTTCTTTGCCATATCTTTTTTAGTTAAGGATTATCGGATTGGTATTCACTTCCGTCCTCACGAGGCGCAAGTCCGGATGCTTTTGTGCCAGCACGCGGTGCAGCAAATCGATGGTGAAGCGTTCACTCTCATAATGCCCCATCACGCCGATGAGGATCACCTCTTCGAGTCCGAAGTAGCGGTGATAGCCCATTTCTCCCGTGAGGAACACGTCCGCCTGCTGTTTCACGGCCTCACTGAGCAGGAATTCCCCCGCTCCGCCGCACAGTGCCACGCGCTGCACCGGCTCCTGCCGGCCGTTGTGGCGCATCCCTTCCACGCCGAACGCCTTTGCCGCCATGGCCAGGAAGTCAGCCGCCGGCACAGGCTCGGGCAACATGCCCACCACGCCGCTTCCGCCGTCCGCCCCTTTGAGCGGTTGCAGGAAACGCACGTCCTGTAGCCCCAGTTTCTCGGCCATCATGAAATTCACGCCACCCGGTGCGTTGTCCAGGTTGGTGTGAGCGGCATAAATACTGATGCCGTGCCTGATGGCCAGCACCACACAGCGTTCCGGCTGCGTATTTCCCGTGATCTGCTTCAACGGGCGGAACAGCAAGGGATGGTGTGCCACGATGAGGTTACACCCTTTTCGTGCGGCCTCCTCCACCACCTGTTCCGTCACGTCCAGACACAACAAGACCCCTGATACTTCTTCGGCATCTGTTAATCCAATCTGCAAGCCGGCATTATCATAGCTCTCTTGCAGCGGCAGAGGCGCGAACCGTTCAAGGGTCTCAGCGACTTCCTTTATCGTCATATTTCAAAACGAGCTTTCTTTATTTCGGTGCAAAGATAGTGCAAGGCGAGCGCAGGACAAAAGAAAAAGCCACAGGATTTTTCTTTTTCATGCCGAGCCGCAGCCTATCTTATCAAAAGATAGTGCAAGGCGAGAGAAGAACGAAAAACAAAGCCGAAAGATTTGTTTTTCTTATTCCGAGCCGCAGCCTGTCTTATGCAAAGATTATGGATTTCCTGTTGAAAATCAGAATAGTTTATAGTTTGATTTTTGGAGTCGGGTTGGCATTTCCAAGGCTATATGTGCAAACTTTGTAAAAGGATGTGATTTTTCAGCCCATTCATTTCCTTTTCCTGCTGAAACACAACTACTTTTGCATCAGAAAAGAGATGGAAACGCCAACACAAAGGCAGACAATATATAGATAGGTTACGACAGCAAGCGGCCGAAACGCCACATGATTGTCAGAGAGTAAAGATTAGGTAAAAAGATTTGTAGAAAGGAAACAGTTAGATGGAGGCCCAACGGGCCGGTGGGCGTGGCTACAACGAGCCTCGCACCACTTTGAAAAAGGGCGGAAGCCCTTTTTTGTTGCCCCACCCCATCACATTATCGCCTCACCCGATGTTTGTGTATTATCCCACCCGATAATCCCCCCACTCACGCACCAGTTTTGCCATTCCTCGCCCCACAAATCCTACCAACGGCCTCCGCCCCTAACAAACCAGACACCGCTCGCCGAAATGTTAAAATCAAAAATCCGGCATTTGCCATTTCGCGAAAAAACAGTTATTTTTGCTTTAGCAAAAGGAAGAAGACCCGTTACGAAGGCTTCTTCCTTTTTTTCTGCCCCCTGATGAGGCCCGACAAGTCGCCGAGTAGGTTTTTCAACTCCTGGACTTGTAAATTCAACTCCTGGACTTGTAATTTCTACTCGCCGTGTAGAAATTTTCACACGCCGTGTGAAAGATTTCACACACCGAACGGACATTCCGAAGCCCGGATTTGAAAATCCGACTCGCCGTGTGGACTTTTTCGCACGGCGAACCGCGACACCATTTGGCACAAATAATCATATTGTAGGTTAAATATGTTAACGCAAAATGGCCATTAAGCGGAGTTTTTCCGTGCTCCACCGGGCCTCATCCTCCGGCAGACCATCCAACTCCTTCACGATTCTTCCTCCTCAGGGCGGCAGGGACTGTTTCCCGAGGCTCTCCCTCCGGCAGCCTCCCCACGGATTTCCCTTCCCGCCCTCCTGACCTCCTCAGCTAACCCTTACCATCATGAAACACCTTTCTGTCCGCGTGCCTTGGCACGACCATTGTTGGGATGGCACGTTTTGCCAACACCCTTCGTGCAACACATTTTGCCAAGCATTGCCCAAAATAGCCATGACCAAGAGCGATGCCGAAGATGCCCGGGCCTGCCAAGCCTGGGGCACCCTCGCCCAGGACCAAAGGCCCGCCTGCGCCGGCGAAAACGGCGGATTTATGTGCGAAAAGCCCCACACCCGCATCTTCAGACACGTTTATGCCCGTCCGGGCAACCGCCACGCGGCGTTGCTCCCCACCCCGGTCGACATACCCCCATACGCTGCGCAGGGCGTGCCGTTCAGGTATATGTCAAAGGACTATCAGCCCACCCTCCGCGAGCGGCACCCCGAATTCAGCGACGATGTGGAAGCCCCGTTCACCACCTCGTGGATCTACGGCGAACGCCGGCAGCGCGACATCCTCAGCTGGTTCCGCAGCCAGGTGGCCGCCCACGAATCGCTCTGCGTGTTCTACTGCAAACACGGCACGCCGGTCGACGACGACTGCCAACGCCTGATTGTGGGGCTGGGCGAGGTGACCAAAGTGCATCCACTCTTGGAATACGAAAGCACGCAGGATTTCACCTATCCGCTGTGGGAACTGGTGTTCGAGCATTCCATCCGCCGCGACCTGACTGCGTCCCGAGGTTTCCTGCTGCCCTACCACCAATACTTGGAGCTGGACGAGGAGGAGATAAAACGCCGGACGGGACTGAGCAAGGAAGAGGCACTGGACGAAATCAAAATCACGCCGGACAAGCTCCAAGGCAGCCAACGCGTGGTCGGCGAACTGTCCTACGGCTGCGACTTCGTGAGCAACCCCTCCATGCTCGCCATCCTCGAAGGGGCGCGCTCGGCCATCGAGGCCGTGATACGCCACCAGCTGGTGGCGGGCGACTGGACGCGCCAACTGCGCTGGATCAACGACAGCATTGCCAAGGTGAAGTCCATGCTGACTCCCTTCCCCGCCTTTGCCGAGGCCCTGAAGGCCATGGGCGTGAACTATGCCTACCTCATCGAACAGGACCTGCGGCAAGCCGGCTGCGGCCCCAAGGAAAATCCTTGGCAGTACTTCGAGAGGCTGCTGCAAGGCGGCATCTCCACGGGCACCACCGTCTACACGTCCGAACTGCCGCTTTACCGCCAGACGTGGGAGTACCAGCCTGCCGAGGCCAAGGCGGTGCTCCAGCTGCTGTCGCGCTTCGACATCCCCTCAGAACTTATACACCACTACTTAGAACGGCCTGAAGAACAGGAACCGCTGCTCCAAAATCCTTACCTCCTGAGCGAAGCCTGCGCCTGGCGCGCCGACTACCCCGTGACCACGCAGACCATCGACCTCGGGGTGATGGCCGATGCCGCCATCCAGGGTTCCTGTCTGCCGCAACCGCCCTCGCTGGTTTCCAGCGTCATCGACCGGCGGCGGTTGCGTTCGCTGGTCATCGAACGCCTGTGTCAGGCCACAGACCAGGGCGACACGCTGCTGTCCATCGACGAGCTGGAAACGCACTTGGAGCAGACGTTGCAGCAGGAGAGCAACGCCCGGCTGCCCCTCCACGTGCTGCTTACGCTCCGGCCTTTCTTCTCCACCGAGATGGCCTACATCCCCGACGACCGTCCGCAGGCCGTACAGCTCAAATCGTATTTCCGGATGGAGGAACTTTTGCGCCGCATCCTGCTCCGTCGGGCCGCCAAGGAGGTGCGCCGCCCCGTCCCCGACAATTGGGAAGCCATGGCGAAAGCCTGTACGGGTTACAATCCCCAAAACGCCCGCAGCGTGAGCGCAACGGCGCAGCAGACGGAGGCTTTGCGGATGATGGCCTCGAAACGCCTGTCGGTGCTGACGGGAGGGGCGGGTACGGGCAAGACCACGGTGGTGCGCTCGTTCTTGCGTTCGGAGCATATCCTGCAAGAAGGGGTGCTGCTGCTGGCTCCTACGGGCAAAGCCCGCGTGCGCCTGGGCAACATGGCCCAAAACGGGAGGGGGATTGAGGCCAAAACAGTGGCGCAGTTCCTCACGGCGCACCAACGCTTCGACTACAGCCGTATGCAGCCCTGCCCCAACGACAGCGCGCCCAAATACGCCAAGGCCAAGAACGTCATCATCGACGAGTGCTCCATGCTCACCACGCCGGACCTATATGTGCTGCTCGACGCGCTCGACCTCTCGCAAATCAACCGCATCATCCTCATCGGCGACCCCTTCCAGCTGCCTCCCATCGGGGCAGGCCGGCCTTTCTCCGACCTGTGCCACCACCTGCTCAAAGCAGGACAGACACCCCAGTTGGCTTCGGCCATCACCTGTCTCAAAAGCGTGGTGCGCACCATCGGGAGCGGCCCGTCGGACGTGCTGACCCTGGCCTCGTGGTTCGGCGGGGACAAGCCGCAGAAAGATGCCGACGAGATTTTCTCACGCATCGAGCGGCAGGAGCTGTCCGGCGACCTCCGGGTGTGCTATTGGCACAACGAGGAGGACCTGACCCGGCAGTTGCAGGATGCGCTGTGCCGGGAGTTGCAGTGCGACACACCGGAGTTGGGCCGGCAGCTCAAAGCCGTCATGGGACTCGACGATGCCGACAGCCTGTTCCGCACGCCGCAAAAACTGGAGGAGTTTCAGATCTTGACTCCCGTGCTCCATCCCATGTGGGGCACCTACCAGCTCAACGACTTCGTGCAACGCCTGATGGGAAACACGGGGCGCAACGGTTTCATGCAGTTTTCCACGCAACGGATTTACCCCTACGACAAGGTCATCCAGCTTCAAAACGAACGGCGCAAGGGTTTCCCGTCCGGCCTGGACTGTCAGCTCTCCAACGGGCAGATTGGTTTTGTGAAAAGCATCCGGCTGGAGAGCCGGAGCAGCTACTGCAACGTGACGTTTGCGGGTCTGCCCCGCGAAACCTTTGGCTATACCTCCGTCAAGGGCGAGGATTCTGACTGTTCCTTCGAGCTGGCCTATTCCATCACCATCCATAAGAGCCAGGGCAGCGATTTCGGCACCGTGCTGGTGGTGTTGCCCAAATCGGGCCGCATCCTGTCGAGAGAACTCATCTACACGGCACTCACCCGGGCACGGAAGCGGGTGGTGCTGCTCGTTCAGGACCACATCCACTGGCTGCGCGAACTGGCCAAGCCCCAGGCATCGGCACTGGCGCGGCGCAATTCCAACCTATTCGACTTCTCCGTGCGCCGGGAGAAAGCGCAGATTCCCTATGTCGAGGGTCTCATTCACAGCACCAAACCCGACAGCCAGGGAAAGGTGGTCTACGTCAGGAGCAAGTCGGAGGTGATCATCGCCAACGAGCTGATTTCCGCCGGCATTCCCTTTGCGTACGAGAAACTGCTGGAGGTGGACGGCCGGCGGTGCATCCCCGATTTCACCTTCGCCTCGGACGACGGCGATACCATCCTTTGGGAACACTTGGGGTTGCTCGACGTACCGGAGTACCGCGAGGCATGGGAAAAGAAACTGGCTTTTTACCAACAACTGGGCTTTGTGGAGGGCGAAACGCTCTTCACCACGCGCGACCATCCGCATGGGGCTTTCACCACTCAGGACGTGCTGGCCGTGATTGAGAAACTCAAAGATGTAATGCTATGAACGAGACCGAAAACCGTTACTTCAATGAGCTGAGAGGCATCCAGCTGCGCCTTTCCGCCTCCTTGCAGGACCCGAGGCTCAGCGGTGTGAACGAAGTGATAAGCAACCTGTATCGCGACGAAGCGCATTTTGTGTACGAGCTGCTCCAGAATGCCGACGACCAAGGGGCTACCCACGCCAAGTTCCTGCTGACGCGCCACGAACTGGTTTTCATCCACAACGCGCCCCGGCACTTCAGCATCAGCAACCCGCAGACGCACGCCGAGGACAAGGAGGCGGGACGGCTGGGCAACGTCAATTCAATCCTCTCCATAGCCTCCAGCAGCAAAACGGGGCGGCACGACGAAGTGCCTATCGGAAAGTTCGGCCTGGGCTTCAAGTCGGTGTTCGTCTACACCGACCGGCCGGAAATCTACGACGACAATATCCGTTTTTCCATCTCCCACTTCATCGTGCCCGACCTGCTGTCCTGCGACCATCCGCTGCGCAAACGGCAGGAAACGCTGTTCCGCTTTCCGTTCAAGGCAGGAAAGGCCGAAGCCGCCTACCGCGAGATAGGCCAGAAGCTGGCGAACCTGGGCCATCCGCTGCTGTTTCTCAACCACCTGAATTTCATGGAATGGGAAACGGAGGACAATGCGGGCTATTACCGCTTGGACGACCAGGGAGCCATAGGCAGCGGAAGGAAGCTGCGGTACCGGGTGGGAACGGAAGACGAGGCGCGAGAAATGGAGCTGTGGAAATTCGCACGCCACGCCTCGGGCCACGATGCGCTCGCTCCGGCGGTGGTGTTCGAGGTGGAGCAGGATGCCATCGTCCTGAAGCGGCATCCGCTCTACTGCTATCTGCCCACAGCGCACGAGAGCCACTTGCCGGTCATACTCCATGCGCCGTTCAGGCTGACGGGAAACCGCGAGAGCATCACGGCACACGACGGTCACAACCTCCGGATGATTGACGAGCTGGCTTCGCTGCTCGCCGCCTCGCTCCAAGAGATTTGCCGACTGGGCGAAGAGGCACACAAGCCGTGGATCAGCGACAATCTGGCGGAGTTCTTGCCGCCAGCGGACGATGCAGCACCGGCTCCTACGGACGATGCCATCGACCTTTCCCCACTCACCCAACGGGTGCTGGAGGCGGTGCGCGAAGGGGCGATGCTGTGGTGCGCCGACTTGGAACGCTACTTACCAACTGGCTCGGCCTTCGTGGCGGACAACGGCTACTTGGCCGAAGTCTACCCTTCCCGTCTCCTCTCCCTTATATATAATAAGGAGTGCGGCTGGGTACTGCCGTCGTTGACGGCGGAAATCAAACGCGGCGCGCTCTTGCCCAAAATGCTGGGCATCGAACGCCTCAGCCCCGAGAAGATTCTCCGCAAAATCTCCCCGGAATTGCTCGCGCAGCAGCCGGAGGAATGGCTGAAGGAGTGGTATCTGTCGCTGCAGAAAGTGCCCAATCTTTGGGCGAAAGGCGATGACGCTTTTCTCCGCTATAAGAAAATCATTCTCACGGCGGACAATACTTTTGAGACTCCTTTCGTGAAAGGCGACGTGGCCTCGCACGTGCATTTGCCCGGCGCGGACGGCCGGAACTTGCAGGCCGGCGGGCTGTGCATGGTGAAACCGTCGCTGGTGGAGGATGCAAACATCAGGAGCTTCTTCCGCAATCTGGGACTGACGGAAGTGAACGATTTTATCCTGGCGGAACAGGTGCTGCTGCCCGTGGTGCTGTCGGCGGAAAGGGAGTTCGCGGTACGGCTGGACGCGCTGGTGAATTTTGTCAGGGTTTTCATGGACAAACTTATCCCCGAGCAACAAGATGCGCTGAAGCCGCGTTGCCTGTTGCCTGCATGGTCGGCAGCAAAGGGCTGGGAAATGGCGGAATGTGCCGGGGTGAAACTGCATAATGCCGACAACGATTTGTTTTTCCGCGACAATCCCGAAGCGAAGTTTGTGGATTTCGCGAGGCTCAAGGAACTGCTGCCCGATGACGACGTGGCGTTGCTGCAAAAGTTCACGGCGCATTTTCCGGAACTCCAGTCGCCCACCCTGCGCCTTTGCCAGCTCCCCATCACCGACAAACAGGTGGGGCGCATCCCTGCCGGCGCACAGCGTCCGGCACCTTACAATCAGGGCAAGGCGGCTTTTGAATATATAGAAGAGCCGGTGATTGACGGATTTGAACTTTTCGTGACCCGCACGGCTCCCTGCTGCCCGGCAGAGGCGGCGGAATTGCTGGAAAGGCTGTCCGGCAAAGGTTTTCTCCAAGCCTCTTACCGCTCGTCGTACTGGGGCACCTGGCATTCGGCGCAGCTGCCGTCGCTCCACCGCGAACTGCTCTGCGCACAACCTTGGTTAGAGGCGGCAGGCCCCGCATTGCGCAAAATGTTGGGACTACCGGTCAGGGAGCTGCAACCGGAGGATATGGAAGTGCTTCAATCTGTTTTTTCATCGTCGGGCATCGTGTCGAAAGAGGATGTGGAGAACTTGCTGCAGTACATGGAGCAGAACGGGGTGCTGGAGCGTTTTCAGCTCAAACAGCGCATCGAGGAACAGAAGGCGGTGGTAAAGTCCAGCAAGCCGTGTTCGCTGGCATGGCTCGAAGAGGTGCTGGACCTGCGCCTGAAGTATGTGGAGGCAGGCGAGAAAAAGGACATTGAGTTTCTGGTGCGCTCGCTCTTGCAGGCCATCGGGACGCTGCAAGTGGAGCGCGACAGGGACCTGAGGGAACTGTTGCCCGACGGTATCCACCTGCTGTTCGGCCCGCCGGGCACGGGGAAGACGACAGAAATCACCCGGATGGTGCAAAGCCTGACAGAGCCCCATCCGTCGGGGCGCATCCTCATCCTCACGCCGACCAACGCGGCTGCCGGGGTGTTGGCCGAACGGCTGAATCACCAGCATATCCGTGCCTGCCGGGGTGTGAACGTGGCGAACTCAGAACTGGTCAACGAACTGGAGGATTTGCAAATTCCCATCTACGATGCTGGCAACGACTCCCTGCCCCGGGTGCTGGTTTCGACGGTTCATTACTACGCACGCACCTTTGCCCCGAAAGAACAGGACTACCTGCACAACCTGGCTTGGGATGCCATCTTCATTGATGAGGCTTCGATGGTGACGCTCGACTATGTGTTGCTCGCACTGTTCAAAGGGCGGCAGTGTAATGCGCACTGCGAGTTCCACATCGTGGGCGACCCGTTGCAACTGCCGGCCATCACCAACCTGGACCCTTTCATATTGGAAGACGCGCGGCTCGACGAGTTTAATTTCTACTCGTTCATCGGCCTGTCGGAGTTCTCGGAAACACCGGAGGGCTTGTGCCCGCAACTGAAGGGGAAACTGGACATCCGGTTGCTGCGGAAGCAGTACCGGAGTGTGCCGCCGCTGTGCGAAATGATGAGCCGCTTTGCCTATCAGGGCATGGTGCAGCCGGCGTTCCAAGGTCCGCCGCTCGGACTGCCCGCCGAGGGGTGTTCCGTCTGGGGCAGGCCGCTGACGTTCCTGCGGTTCCCCGTTACGAAGGCGGAGGGCAGCGCGCTATCGGGCCGCCTGACGGACTTGGATAAACTGAAAGGGAGCAATTTCCATATCTATTCGGCTCTGCTGGTAAAAGAAATGCTGCAACACCTCTTCGACCGACTCCACAAAAGCGGCTACAACCGCGAACTGTCGATAGGCATCATCACACCGTACACGGCGCAAAAGAAGTTGCTGGAAAAGCTGATGAACATCGGCACGTTCCGCCACAAGGCGAACGTCGGTCTTTGCGTAAACACCATTCATCAGTTCCAAGGCGACGAGTTCGACATCGTGATGCTGGTGCTCAATCCGCCGAACCTCCAGATGTTTCCGCCGGACAATATCCTGATTAACCAACGCAACCTGATCAATGTGGCGATAAGCAGGGCGAAACATTGCCTCGTCGTGCTGTACCCCGACGCGTCGTGCGAGGTGAAAAATTTCCTGCATATCCACAAGCACAGCCCGGCAAGAAACATCGAAAGCCTGGCAGAGGAGATTTTCCACTGCGACATCTCAGAACTGACGGTGCAGGCTGACGATGTGGAACGGGAGTTGTTTGGCCGGACGGGCTTCCTGGCGGAAACGAGCGAGGTGCTACTGCACGAAGAAGTGAACTATCATGAAGCAGCCCACCCTTGCACGTACCGGTTCGTGAAAGGCATGGGCACCATCGACATCTTACACAACGAAAATCCCCTTCCCGAAGTTCTTATCCTATAGTAGCCGGCACTTTTCCGCTGAAAAAAGCACCGGCTCAAAGCCCAGCTCCACGGCCTTGGATTATCTTCCCACTTTCTCGGCCAATTGAGCCACGCGGCGCAGGTCCTTGTCGTTGAGCGGCTTGTTCTTCGTTCCGCCGCGCTCGAAGGTGGCGGCGAGTTTGAAGCCGCTGTATTTCAATATCTCCTTCAAGGCGCGCACCACGCCGCGTGTCTGTCCGAACCATACGTTCAGAGGGAACGGAGTGGTCGATGTGGACACCACTACGGCACGTTTCCCTTTGTGCTTGCCCAACGGAATACCCCGGCGCGTTTCCCCCATCATGCCGTAGACAATGCGGTCGAAGAGCACCTTGAGCTCGCCGGGCATATTGCCCCAATAGCAGGGCGCACCGACCACCAAGAGCTGGCACCACTGGATTTTTTCAAGCGTGAGCTGCGCGCCGTCCTCAGGCAGGCAGCACCGGTTTTGCGTGCGGCACGTCATGCAGCCTGTGCAGTGCTTCACCGGCAACTCGGCGGTACGCACTACACAGACCTCGTGGCCTTGTTGTTCGAAAACGGCGCGCATGGCTTCCAACAGCTGCGATATGCTGCCCTTTCGGCGCGGACTGGCATTGATTATCAGTATCTTCATGGTACATCTGGCTTATGGTTCCCCTACATCCCCCTCCCGATCGGACGGTTACTGGCTGGATTGCCAGAGGAAAGTCTTGGCAAACTCCGTCAGCTCTTTCTGTTGTAACTTGCCGTACACCTGCATCAAGAACACCTTGCCGTCAGCCACCGCGCCGAAGAAGATCAGCTCGTCAAACACGCCTGCCTGTTTCGATGGCCGCACATAGGCACATACGGCCTGTCGTTCATGGGATAACTCAAAGAGCTGTTGGTATTTTCCGCCCGAGGTGATGGCCTCGATGTCCTTGATAACCAAATTGACCGTTTCCTGCGTCAACAGTTGCACGAGCAGCAGTCCTTCGGCATCACGGAACGAGGCGGACAAGGCACTTCCCGTCATCCTCCAGACACTTGAGTCATCCAGCACCGCCTTGGGCAGGAAAACAATCTTCGTTCCCTTGCGGAACTTCAGGTAGCTGAAATCGTAATAGCCCCTTTTGTCCACCGCCCACATTCCTGTGCCGGCTTTCTCGCTCCACTTTTCGTCCGTGTTGCCCAAGGCTGTTTCCCAAGGCATCCATTCCTCCCGGATTTTGGCGGCCTCTTTGCGCAAATGCTCGGCATGGGTTTTCAACCCTTTCCTCTCCAACTTTTCAGCTCCATCCAACAACTGCTGTTTGCCCTTTTTCAATCCCTTGATGTACTGTTTGCAAGCTTCGCGCTCCATTTGCTGCCCATCGACCGTGACGTAGCTGCTGCTGTCCGTGCGCGCCACATAGTAATTCGGCCAAGCGACAGGAAGAGATGCGGCCTTGACCAGGGAAAGGAACCAAGCCGCGAACAGGAATAGGCTAAGAAATATACGGTGTTTCATAGCGTGGAATTTATTTCAGGATTAGGGTATTCGAGGTTATCGTGTCGTTTTCCGCCGGCAGGTTGATGAGCTGCGGACTGTCGTTCTGGAACTGCCGTGTCATGGCTAAACAGTCTGACCGCACCTCTGCCAGGAAAGCGGCCACCTCCTGCAACTGCGCCTCCACCTCTTCGGGCGTATGGGCCGTGGCCTCATAGATGGAGTACGGCTCGGCTGACGCTGTAAACGTCGATGGCAAAGCATTAGCAGGCGATAGCCAGGCAGTATCGGCCGAAATGGTGGTGGCGGTGGCAACGGTCGGGAGGATTATTCCGGCCTTGCGTCTGCGCCGGAGGGGCGATGCCTTTCTCGAACCGGTTGCCGGCTGAACAGACGAACAAGCCAAGGTAACGGGTTCTCGTTCCGCCGGTTGGGGGCGGTGTCCCGCTTGAGGCACACAGACAGCCGGTTCCTTCAGACCGATACGCACCTCCTGCGGCTGTACCCCTTGCTGCTCCTCTCCGGGAGTGAGCCCCACCCACAAAGCACCACACAAGGCGGCAGCAGCCAGCAGTGCGCCCGCCCTGCGCCATCGGCGACGACTCATACGGACAGTGGGAGGCGCGTCCGCGCTTTCCTGCCGTGCGACCGCCTCTCCCGGTTGCGTGTCCTCCCCGTCCGGTTGCGCTTCCGCCGCTATGGTCCGGGCCTCCGCCACTTCGCGGGCAGCTACTTCCACCGTTTGCTGCAACCGTTGCATAAAGCCCTCTGGCAGGGCGGGCGGGCTGAGCAGTGCAGCAAACATCCCCCGCTCTGGCCGCCATGCTTCAGGACAAGCATCGGAAAGCACAAAGTGGGCCAGCTTCCGGGTGTCGGCGGCAGAGAGTGTGCCGTCGTAGTACAGCTTTCGCAGGCGTCGGGCTTCAAGTTCGGTCATCATTTTTTCCAATCGGTTTGTGGGTACTACTATCATAAGAAGGAAACGCTATGCTTTACAGAACAGAGCCTTGACGGTGCGCCGCGCCCGGCTGAGCAGCATCCGCACATTGGCCTCGGTCTCGTTCATCCGGCCGGCTATTTCATGGTTATCCAACTGTTCAAAGTGGCAAAGGCGGAAGGCTTCGGCCTGCTTCTTCGGCAGTGTCGCCACGAGGCCGGCCAGTTGTTCCAGCTCGTCGTTCTGTGCCAGCTGTTCGTAGGGCGAGGGGGTATCATCGGGCTGGAGATTGTAGACATCCTCCACCGCCTCGTCCGCCACTCTGCGCACTTCCCGTCGTCGCAGCTGGCTGATACAGTGGTTCTTGAGGGCTTGCGTGAAATAGCGTTGTCCCTCTTCTACCTCCAGTTCCTGCAACATCTCGCTCCGGTTCCATAAGGCGAGAAACACCTCCTGCACCGCATCCTCGGCATCCTGCGAGGAGCCCAACAAGCGCAGCGCAACGCCGTAAAGCATTGCGCCCGAGACAATGTATTGTTGCTGGAGTTCCTCTCGGGTCATAGGCAGTAGATGGGGATACCGGCACACGCTGTGGTTGCCTTCTTTTCCTACACAACGCTTTTAAAAGATGGAATGCAACAACAAAAGTAGAGGTTTTGAAATAAAAAAGTATAAACCGCCGACAAAATCACGAGTCCCCATATTCTGGGCTGCTACTTTTTGCCATGATGGAAAATAGTGGTTATATGGCAAAGGCTGGAACGACAGGAGGGGCAGAAAAGCCACGCCGCCGGGCTGGTTAAGCTCGGCGGCAGATAGCAACTGATTATAAACCACTAATTTCTTCTTCACTCAGTCCTGTTGCTTTTCGGATGTCAATGACACTTAACCCCATTGATTTAAGAATCCGAGCAGTTTCCTTGATTCCTTCGGCACGTCCTTGCTCCAGGCCTTGCTCCAATCCTTCGGCACGCCCTTGTTTCATTCCTTCGGCACGCCCTTGCTCCATTCCCTCGGCACGTCCTTGCTCCAATCCTTCGGCACGCCCTTGCTCCATTCCCTCGGCACGTCCTTGCTCCAATCCTTCGGCACGCCCTTGTTTCATTCCTTCGGCACGCCCTTGTTTCATTCCTTGCTCCAGTCCACGTTTGAGTGCACTGCCGTAGTATGTCTTTTCCGTGCTTATGATATCCC
>CAMBHR010000020.1:0-35605 GCA_945867195.1 uncultured bacterium
TCAAAGGAACGTCCTCGAACTTGAAGACCTTGCCGATAGGACGTGAAGGAACCTCTATCACCAACACACGACGGTTCTCTTCATCATAGAGTTCATAAATCTCAGGGCGAATAGTTGTATCTCGATAGATGTCCGCCTCCAGTTGTCCGATAGCATCCTGTGCCTGGCGAGTACCAGTAACGCGATGCGGATAATTGTCGTGCATACCTATGACGAGCCGACCGCCACCTTCGTTGCAAAGGGCGATGACATAGCCAAGGATGCAGCGGCGACGATCCTTCGGATTGGTCTTGCCTCGACCATCGTAGGAAACATTGCCTCCTTCGCCCGCCTTGAACTCAACGCGGTCTTCTGATTCGCGCATCTGCTGGAGTTGCTGTATGGTGAATTTATTCATTATTGTTGCGGTCTTTGCTTTAGATACGTTCATCTGCAATCAAGATTATTTCTCTTGATTGAATTCTTCCTGTCTCACCAACTCCTGCACAGGCACTTCAAGCGCATTGGCTATTGCAATGAGGGCTTCAAGGCTGGGCTGGGTGGTATTGGTGACCCACTTGGAAATAGTTGCCTGATCCTTTCCAAGCTTATCTGCCAACCACTTGTTGTTCAGGTCGTGTTCTGCTAGAACGATTCTTATCCGATTTAATTTTGCCATGATAGATTTCTCTTATTAGAGGACAAGGATACAAAAATCTATTTATAATTCAGTAGAACACACTTAATTTTTATTGTTTGTGGTGAAAATTTGATGATGTTATCAAGTATTTGGCGCTATCATTGGCACAAACAAGTCATTTTGGCAACGTAATCGCATTCCTCTTCGAGCATAAATTAATTTGCTGGTAATTTGCTGAAACAATCAACATACGAATGCAAATTTAGCTAACATACTTGGAAGGCACAGGTAGAATGACCTTTCAGACTACAATAATACCTTGTCATTAAAGATTATTGCTGTCCGGTTATGAAAATGCAGTCCCAAGTGGCGGAAAAACCGCACGGTGAGTTGTGTCGGGATTTGGCACAAAATTCGCGCAGGGGGGGGTAAAAAGTTAAAGCGCTTGCCCGTTCCGACAAAAGAACGAGCAAGCGCATGATGCGATTTTGCCACCAATTGGCAATTTTACCCCACGCTGCCTTCCAGCGATACGCTGAGCAGTTTCTGCGCTTCGACCGCAAATTCCATGGGCAGCTTGTTGATGACCTCCTTGGCATATCCCCCCACGATGAGCGACACCGCATCTTCCGTAGGTATGCCCCGTTGGTTGCAATAGAGGAGCTGGTCCTCCGATATTTTCGATGTCGTGGCCTCATGTTCCACCGTGGCATCCGGATTGGCCACGTCAATGTATGGGAAGGTATGTGCGCCGCACTGCGAGCCGAGCAGGAGCGAGTCGCACGACGAATAGTTGCGTGCGCCTGTCGCCTTGCTGCCCACCTTCACGAGGCCGCGATACGAGTTCTGGCTCTTGCCGGCCGATATGCCTTTCGAGATGATGGTGCTGCGCGTGTTTTTCCCGATGTGTATCATCTTGGTGCCCGTGTCCGCCTCCTGGTGGTTGTTCGTCACCGCCACGGAGTAGAACTCCGCCTGCGAGTTGTCACCCATGAGGACGCACGAAGGATACTTCCACGTGATGGCTGAGCCGGTCTCGACCTGTGTCCACGACAGTTTGGAGTTTTCGCCGCGCAGCTGACCCCGTTTCGTCACGAGGTTGTACACGCCGCCGCGTCCCTCCTTGTCGCCGGGGTACCAGTTCTGTACGGTGCTGTACTTCACCTCCGCGTTGGTGTTCACCACGATTTCCACGATGGCGGCGTGCAGCTGGTTCTCGTCGCGCATGGGTGCGGTGCAGCCCTCCAGGTAGCTCACGTAGCCCCCGTCGTCGCAGACGATGAGCGTGCGCTCAAACTGTCCCGTGTTGCGGGCGTTGATGCGGAAATAGGTGGACAGTTCCATGGGGCAGCGCACCCCTTTCGGGATATAGACGAACGAACCGTCGGAGAATACCGCGCTGTTGAGCGCGGCGAAATAGTTGTCGCGGTAAGGCACCACCGTGCCGAGATACTTGCGCACCAGTTCCGGATTTTCGCGCACCGCTTCGCTGATGGAGCTGAAGATGATGCCCTTCTCCTGGAGTTTTTCCTTGAAAGTGGTCTTTACGCTCACGGAGTCCATCACCGCGTCGACCGCCACGCCGGCCAGTGCCATGCGCTCTTCCAGGGGGATGCCCAGCTTGTCGAACGTCTTCATCAGTTCCGGGTCAATCTCGCCCTTCCCCTGCTCGCGTTGTTTTTTTGTGGGGTCGGCGTAGTAGGAAATGGCCTGGTAGTCGATGGGCGGCAGGTTAACGTGCCCCCAGTCCGGCTGTTCGAGCGTTAGCCAGTGGCGGTAAGCCTTCAGTCGGAAGTCGAGCAGCCATTCCGGCTCCCCTTTTTTGGAGGAGATGAGGCGGATAACCTCTTCGTTGAGGCCCTTTTCGATGATTTCGGTATGTACGTCGGTGGTAAAGCCGTATTCGTATTGCTTTTCGGCCAGCCCTTTCACATAAGCGTTTTGCGTGCCGGCTACAGCCTGTTGTTCCTGTTTCATTGCAGAGAGTGTTGCGGTTAAATAGGTAGAGGCAGGGTGTGCAGAGCCTTTAGCGGTTCGTCATGTCCACCCAGACAGTATCGTTCTTGAGCGTGTCGGCCTCGTCAGCCGGCATCAGGGTGCCGTGGTTCTCCCACAGCCATTGCAGCACGCCCGTCACGGGGGCATAGAGCTTGGAGTCTTCCGTCTTCTCCTCGTTGAGGATGTGGAGAGCCTGCATCACGTTGAGCACGCAGCTGATGAGCACCACGTACTTCACGAGGCTGACCAGAGCACCGAGGATGGAGTTGGGCAGACCGAGCTGCATACCCTTCAGTGCCTTGGTAAGTATGTTGGCCACAAGTCCCAGCACGATGGGGACGACAATCCAGAGGAGGAAAAAGGCCACTACGCTGGTAAACATGTTGGACTCCGTACCCGTTACGGCGAGGTATTCGCCAAAGGTGCTGTAACAGGTGGCGGCAATGAGCAAGCCGGCCAGAAAACCTACGGAGGAAACGACTTCTTTGATAAACCCGTTGCGCCAGCCGTTGAAGGCGGCCCAAATCATCAGGACGAGGATGAAAAGATCAATCATAATGCGTATGGAAATAGGTTATTTTGTTCGTTTGGTGAAATGAAAAGAATATGTCAGAACGGCTTGCGCCAGTCGCAGCCCTCTTTCCAGCGCGAGCAGCCGTAGGCCGTGTGTCCCTTGATGACTTTGCCAATGCCACATTGCGGACAGATGCTGCCGGCGCGGATGATACGTTTGCGCGGTTTCGGCTGGGGGGCAGCGGCAGCTTCACCGCCGCTTTCCGTGGCAGAGGGATGGGCGGACGGAGCGTCAGGTTGTGTCGGCGCGGCTGCCTCGCTGACGCGTCGTGCCGAGTTGTCGCTCAACACCTGCATCACGATTTCCTGCACCATCTGTTTCAGTTCCTCGATGAACTGCGTCGCGCTGTATTGCTGCTGTTCGATGAGGCGCAACTTGCGCTCCCAGCGTCCCGTGAGTTCGGCACTTTTCAGCAGTTCCTCCTTGATGATGGCAATCAGCTTGATGCCCGTGGGCGTGGCCAGGATGTTTTTGCGCTGCCGGCGGATATATTGCCGGCGGAAAAGCGTTTCGATGATAGCCGCGCGGGTGGAAGGCCGGCCTATGCCGTTCTCCTTCATCACGTCACGCAACTCCTCGTCTTCCACCGTGCGCCCCGCCGTTTCCATCGCCCTCAGCAGCGTCGCTTCGGTATAGGGACGCGGCGGTTGCGTCATCTTTTGTGTGAGGTCCGGCGTGTGCGGCCCGCTCTCGCCGCGCACGAAGTCGGGTAGCGTGCGTTCCGCATCGTCAGGCCGTTCCTCGTCGTTCTCTGCAGGCTGTTGCTGTGAGCGCACCGCCTGGTACACCGCGCGCCAGCCGGGTTCCAGAATGAGTTTGCCCGTGGCTTTAAACGGCACGTCGGCTGCCTCGCCCAACACCGTCGTGGTGGCAAATTTGCAGTCGGGGTAGAACACGGAGATAAAGCGGCGCGCCACCAGGTCGAACACCTTCATCTCCATATCGCTAAGGTTTTGCGGTGCCACGCCGGTGGGGATGATGGCGTGGTGGTCCGTCACTTTGGAAGAGTCGAAAACCTTCTTCCGTTTCAGCAATTTCGCGCCGCGCAAGGGCATGAGCAGTTCGCCGTAGCGACCACTGATGCCGTTGAGTATGGGGCCGCATTTCGGATAGATGTCTTCGGAAAGATAAGTCGTGTCCACGCGCGGATAGGTGGTGAACTTTTTCTCGTAGAGCGACTGGATGAGCTGCAGCGTCTGGTCGGCGGAGAAGCCGAACTTCTTGTTGCAGTCCACTTGCAGCGAGGTGAGGTCGTAGAGTCGGGGCGGCATTTCCGTACCCTTCTTCTTCTCCACCGAAGTCACGATGAACGGCTCCGTGCGTATGCGTTCCAGTGCGGCGCGTCCTTCCTCTTCCGTGGCAAATCCTTTTTTTGCCGGTGCGGCTTCTTTCTTCTTGTCGCCGCTTTCCGCCTTCTCGTCCGCCGGCTCGTCATCGTTGGGGTCGGCCATGACGGCGTTGAACGTCGTGTCGCGGTAGACGGTGGTCAGCACCCAGTAAGGTTCCGGCTTGAAGTGGTCAATCTCCATCTGCCGCTTCACGATGAGTGCGAGGGTTGGGGTCTGTACGCGGCCAATGCTGAGCGGTTGTGCCCCTCGCTTGCTGCGGTCGCCGTATTTCAGGGTGTAAAGCCGCGTGGCGTTCATCCCCAGCAACCAGTCGCCGATGGCGCGGCAGAGTCCCGCCTCGTAGAGCGGTTTGTACTCTTCCTGCGGGCGCAGTGTCTGGAACCCTTCGCGGATGCTCTCCTCCGTGAGCGAGGAAATCCAGAGGCGGTCCACGGGACAGTGTGCCCCGGCCTTCTGCATCACCCACCGCTGGATGAGTTCGCCCTCCTGGCCGGCATCGCCGCAGTTCACGATGCGCTCGGCCTTCGACATCAGTTGTTCAATGACGGCAAATTGCTTGCGCACGCCTTGGTCGTCCTTCAGTCGGATGCCGAAGCGCGGCGGCACCATGGGCAGCGCGCCCAGGTTCCAGCCTTTCCACAGCGGGGTGTAGTCTTCGGGATATTTCAATTCGCACAAGTGGCCATAAGTCCAGGTCACCTGGTAGCCATTGCCTTCCAGATAACCTTGATGTCGGTTCGTGGCTCCCAGGATATTGGCTATTTCCTGTGCCACGCTGGGCTTTTCTGCGATACAAACTATCATGTGTGAAATTACTGTTGGGGTAGTACCACCTGCGCCTCGTAGCGGAAACGCAGGTGTTCAGGGTCGAAGGTCAGTCCTTCGCGTGAAAAATAGCGGCCCAGGCTGCCGTCTGCCGACAGCTCGGCCGGCGAGCCGTATTGCAGACCGCCGGGGCTGAGCAGCCAAAGTTCGTCTGACAAGTGGAGAGCCGGTTCCACGTCGTGCGTGCTCAGCAGGATGGTCTTTCCCTCCTCGTGGGCCAGACGGCGGAGCAGGCGCAGCATTTGTATTTTCGAGGGAAAATCGAGGAAGGCCGTAGGCTCGTCGAGCAGGATGAGCGGCGTGGCCTGCGCCAATGCCTTGGCGATGAACACCCGCTGCCGCTCGCCGTCGCTGAGTGCGTTGAGGGGGCGGTGGGCAAAAGCCTCCACGCCCGCCAGCTGCATGGCGCGAGCCACTTGCCTGCGGTCCGTTTCCGTCGTTCCGTACCACAGTCCGGCGTAGGGAATGCGCCCCATCTCCACCACATCGGCCACCGTCAGGGCTTCGGCTTCGGGTCGGAAGGTCAGCACCACGCTGATGCGGCGTGCCAGTTCGCGGGCCTGATAGGAGTCCAGCGGCTTGCCCTCCAGCAGCAGCGAAGCCTCCTCGCCGCTTTCCGCTTCCACCACCGGCGGCAGGAAACCCGCCAATGTGCGCAGCAAGGTGCTCTTGCCGCAGCCGTTGGTGCCCAGCAATGCCACCAACTTGCCCGACGACAGACGGGCGGTCAGGTGGCGGCACACGGCGTGGCGCCCATATCCGATGGAAAGGTTGTGAAAGGAGAGCATGAGGGAAGAAAGTGTAAGACAGGATAATGAACAGGAGCCGCCTCTGCCGTTACGCTTTGCCAGCTTTCGGCGCGTAGCGTTCCAGACATTGGAACACCCGTTGTGCGCAACGCTCCGTGGACCATTCCCGCTCAATCTCTGCCGAGCGTGCGCCGTGGGCGCGGAGGTCCACATGGTGGAAATAGTCGAGAGCCCGGAGCAGCGATTCCTCCCGTAGCGGGTCGAACACCGTGCCGTTCTCTCCTTCCTTGATCAGTTCGGGATGGCAACCGTTGTAGATACTTGTCGCCACCGGCAGCGAACAGGCCATGGCCTCGGGTACGACCAAGCTCCAGTTGTCCAAGAGTGTGGGCAGAATAAACACGTCGGCAGCGGCATAGTACTTGTGTACCTCGTCGTAGGGCACGCGCCCTTCGAGGAAGAGGCGGGGGCATTGGCCGTAGTCCGCCTTCAACTCATCGAACTTGTCGCCCATGCCGATAAGCACCAAAGCATCGTCGGGATACAGGGCAGTATGTTTCATCCAAGCCCTGACCAAGTGGGGCGCACCCTTGAGTTCCTCCACGCGGCCACTGAAGAGATAAACCAGCCCACGGCCTTCGGGGCAGAAACGTGCTTTGAACGCCGCCCGGCTTTGTGCATCCAATCGCGCGATGTCGCTCCGCAGTCCGCTGCTGTCGGCACTCATGCCCCCGATGTGTATCTTGGATGAGGCGACACCTATGCTTTCCAAATATTTCCGAGTTTCGCTGCCATTCACAAAGTAGCCGGTGAAAGCGCGGTCCTGCCATCGGCGTTTCAGGTTCTTCATCCGCGAATTGTTCCGTTCCGTCCATGGAGTCTTCTCGTAACCCATGAACACGGGGATGCGGTGGGTCAGTGCGTAGAGCTGCACGATGGGCGTCCATTGCATGAAGCCCTCCGTGATCAGCACGTCCGGACGGATGCGGCTGATGCGTTTCCACAGCCCGAAGGGGAAGGACGTGTGCGGCTTCCCTTCCGTGAAGCGTCCGAAAGCACGGGTGTGGCTGTCGTAGAGCCATTCGCTGTCCCAGGGATGGGCATTGTCGCCCAAGGTCCGCTTGATTTTCCCGAGCAGGTCGGTATGGCCCGCTTGGTAACGCTTGGTGGAATAAATCACGTGGAAGTTGCCGTCGAGCAGTCGGTTCAGTTCGGCGTAGAAGGGCAGGCGGTATTCCCAAAAGCTGGGGTTGCAATAGAGCACTCTCATGTGGCGTGGTGGATTGGTGGACAAGAGTCGGCAGTGGCCTTTATCAGGCTTGCTCGCGTTCGTCTGTGGTGTTGAAGCACAGCCGCAAAGGATGGTGGTTGGCTTGTTTTTCTTTGGGCACGTACCTCGTGAGCCCGGGGTAGTGGTTGTTCAAATAGATTTCCAAATCGCGGGGCGTTGGAACCACGAGCGGCCCGAAAGGCAACCGCTGCGGGTGCTCCATGCTGTCCACGGAAATATGGTCCCTCGGGAAGAGCACCAAGTTATAGTAAGTGCAGTCGTTGCGGCGGTTATACCGCGAACACCACCATTCAAACGTGCGGTAGATTTGCATTTTGCTGAACAGGGCACACACGATGCGCGTCAGCAGGCAGGGGAGCGCGCCCCGGTTCGTGGGATGTTCCACCTGACACTTGCCGAAATGCTTCCACATCCATATTTCCTTGCCCATCAGGCAGCAGTTGAGGAATTGCCCCACCTTGCGTTGCAGCAGTTGGGGCCGGGGTGCATCGGGCACCTTGTCGAGAGGGAAAATGTCCACAAAGATGCCTTTCATCATGGGCACTTTTCTGAAAAGAGCCTCCTCAAACAGCGTGTCGCGCTTCATGAGTTTGGCAAAATAGTACGGACAATGCGGGTCGGTATAGACGTTTTGCAACTCAAATTCCGGGCGTAGCAGGGCGGGAGCCTCGCGCTGGAACCGCCGGTAGTTTTCGCGCGTCATGCCCAGGTCGATGTCGTCGTCCCAGGGCAGGATGGCTTTATCAAAGAACGCGCCTATGCCACTCCCTCCGATGAGGCAGTAAGGAATGTCCAGAAGTGAACATACGCGGTCCACCTCGCCCAGGATTTCATACAGCACCGTGTGGAGCTGCGCCAACTCCTTTTCTGTATATTGGCCAATCATCATATGCTGGATAGGATAAAGAAATACAAAAGGGCAACCAATCGGACTATTGAGCCGCCAGTCGTTCGAGCTGCGGCAGGTCGTCGGCGTAAGTCAGCTTGAGGTTGCGCTCCTCGCCCTCCACTATATATATAGGTATGTGCGGCAGGTAGCGCAACACCACGCCGCAGTCGTCCGTGGCGCGGAACTCTGGGTCGGCCAGTGCCTTGCGGTAAGCCTCTTCGATGACCGCGAGGCGGAAAGCCTGCGGCGTTTGCATACGCTGCATGAGGCTACGATCCGGCACGCGGACCATGAATCCGTCCTTCACCTCCATGAGCGTGTCGACCGAGGGAATGCCCACGCCCACCGCCTCGTGGCTACGCAAAGCCTCGCACACGTCGGTGATGATGCGTGGGCTGACAAGTGGACGGGCAGCGTCGTGGAAAATGAGGTTGGCATCCCGGCCCGCAAAGGCACGGATGGCCGACAGGCTGGAGTCAGAACGCTGCGCACCGCCGGGGAGGAGCTGCCGCACCTTGTCCCAACCGTGCCGGTCGAAGCACCGGCGCACCTCGTCGTGGTACTGTGGGTTGAGCACCACGGCCACCTCGTCGATGAGCGGATGTTGTGCAAAAGTGCCCACGCTGTGTTCCAACACGGTGCGGCCTGCCAACTGCAAAAACTGTTTCGGGCAATCCGCTCCCATGCGACTGCCGGTGCCGCCGGCCAATACGATGGCTATGTTGCGTGTCATGTGAGGAAGAAATTTTTATTTCTTAAAAGTGCGATTTCTCGCCATGGCAGAGTATTCAAGCGAGCTTGAACTCTGCTCATTTGGCTTAACGAAATCGTTCTTAAAAGTGCGATTTCTCGCCATGGCAGAGTATTCAAGCGAGCTTGAACTCTGCTCATTTGGCTTAACGAAATCGTTCTTAAAAGTGCGATTTCTCGCCAAGCCAAAGCGAGCAAGCTCTCTTTGGTCTTATGGCTTAACGAAATCGTTGGTCTGTCCGACGCGGCAAAGTTATAGTTTTTTCGTCAATCCCTTGGCAATGCCCCGCCTATTTGGCACGTCGGCCTACTTCCGCTCCAGGCCTGCGGCATCCCGGTTTTGCCACAGGCTGGCAGAAAATTGGCCAAATGTTAAAATGGGAAATGCCGATTTGGCTGTGTGCCGCGAAATACTTACATTTGCTATAGCAAAAGGAAGAGACCGTCAGTCTGCGGCTTCTTCCTTTTTTTCTGCCCTTGGATTAGGCGCGACAACTCGCCGAGTTGTATTTTCTAAGCCTGGACCTGTAAAATCTAAGCCCAGTCTGAAAATTTTCACACCTGGCCCCGTAAATCCGGCACGGCGAGTTGTAACTCCGGGGCCAGGCCCGGAAAATCCGAAGCCTGGAGTCGTGACAGAATTGTCCCTGTTTTATCCATTTGAAGGTTAAATAAGTTAAAGTAGAAGTCTTCTCAGGTCAAAATCCCGGCAGCCTTCCGCTGCCCGTCCGGCAAGGCGGAAACCATCGGGCCGGAGGCCGCCTACAGGGCAATGCGGCAGCTGGAAACACCCCTGCAGGCGGCGCAGCCGGGAGCGAATGTGGGGCTTCAGTAGTGCGTTATTGGTGCGCCGTACAGCCTCTTTTGTGAAAAAACATTACCTTTGGCCCCACTTAAACCAATATCTTTCAAACGGATGAAGACCGTATGCTTTCTTATCCTCCTGTGCCTTTCGCTGTGGCAGACAGCGGGTGCGCAGGAAGTGCTTCCCAAACGCGAGTTCCGAGGGGCGTGGATACAAATGATAAACGGCCAGTTTCAGGGCATGGACCGCGATGCCATGCAGGCCAACCTGACCAACCAGCTCAACGTGATGCACCGCTGTGGGGTGAACACCGTCATCTTCCAGGTGAGGGGCGAGGCCGATGCCCTCTACTGTTCCCCCTTCGAGCCGTGGAGCCGTTTCCTGACCGGGCAACAGGGCAAAGCTCCCTCACCCTACTGGGACCCGTTGCAGTGGATGGTGGACGAGTGCCACAAGCGCGGCATGGAGCTGCACGCCTGGATCAACCCGTTCCGTGCCAAGACGAAAGGCACGCGCGAACTGGCCATTACGCATCCCTATGTGCTCCATCCGGAACGCTTTTTTGAATACGACGGTCTGTACATCTTTGACCCCGGACTGCACGAAAACAGAAAATACATTTGCCAGGTGGCCGCCGACATCGTGCGCCGTTACGACGTGGACGGACTCCACATCGACGACTACTTCTACCCCTACCCCGTGGCCGGCGTGAGCATTCCCGACCAAAAGACTTTCGAGGCGTACCGCAACGGCATTGACAACATAGCCGACTGGCGGCGTTACAACGTCAACGTCTTCATCGAAATGCTGCACGACAGCATCCGCGCCGTGAAGCCCTGGGTGAAATTCGGCGTGAGCCCCTTCGGCATTTACCACAATGCCAAGGCCGGCACCAACCTGCCCGGCTCCAACACCGGCGGACTGCAAAACTATGACGACCTCTATGCCGACGTGCTCTATTGGATCAACAAAGGATGGGTGGACTACACCGTGCCCCAGCTGTACTGGGAGATTGGTCACCGCACGGCCGACTACGAAGAGCTGGTGAAGTGGTGGAGCCGCTTTGCCGGCGGCAGGCCGTTGGTGATTGGGCAGGACATTGAGCGCACGGTGCGGGCGGCAGACCCGACAAACCCCAACGTGAACCAGATGGATGCCAAGTTCCGCCTGCAACGCTCGTTGCGCGGCATTCAAGGCTCCTGCCTGTGGTACTCGGCGGCACTCGTGCGCAACGAAGGAAACTACGCCAACGCACTTTGCCAGAAATACCACCGCACCCCGGCCTTGCAACCCCTTTTCCCCTTCATCGACAATGAGGCTCCGGGAAAACCGCGCAAGGTGAAGGCCATGTGGATGCCCGACGGCTACTATCTCTTCTGGACCGCGCCCAAGGGGAAACGCGAGATGGACCGCGCACGCAACTATGTGGTCTACCGCTTTGCCAAGGGCGAACGCATAGACCTCTATAATACGGAGCGCATCGTAGCCATCACGCCCCAAACGCTCCTGAAACTTCCTTACCAAGGGGGACACGAGAAGTACACCTACGTGGTGACAGCCCTCGACCGCCTGCAAAACGAGTCGAAGGGGAAGAAGGTGAACGTGAAACTCTGATCCGGCGGCCAAACCGACCCGCTGCTGCGGCAACGTCCGGACACACTGCCGGAATGACACTCCTGATCGATGCAGAGTGCCCGTCGGGAACGCTGCTGGCGGCCACGGCAACCATCCAATTATCATCTGAAAATTTTTCTGCTGACATTCATGAAAATATTGAAATTCGGCGGGAGCTCGGTGGGAACTCCCGAAAGCATAACCAACGTGAAGCACATCGTGGAGGCCACGCCCCAGCCCGTAGTGGTGGTGGTTTCGGCCCTGGGCGGCGTGACCGACCAGCTCATCCGGATGACCCACATGGCAGCCGGCGGCGATGCCGGCTATCTCAACGAACTGGAAGCACTCGTCAACCGCCACGCCGACATGGTGGGCAGTGTGATTGCGCCGGAAAAGCAGCCGGCTCTCAACCGTCGGCTGGAGGAACTGCTGGCCGAGCTGCGCAGCATCCTCCACGGCGTTTGCCTCATCCAGGACCTGACTCCGAAAACGGCCGATGCCATCGTGGCCTACGGCGAACGACTCTCGTCGCTCATCGTGGCGGAACTGATTGACGGGGCGGTGCATTATGACTCGCGCGGCTTTGTGAAGACTTTCCGGCAGGGCGAGAAACACCTCGTGGACTTTGCCCAGACCAACCAGCTGATACAGAAGACGTTTGCCTCACGCCCTGCCGTGGCCGTGGCCGGCGGATTTATCGCGACGGATGCCGCAACGGGTATCACGACCAACCTCGGACGCGGCGGGTCCGACTATACCGCTGCCATCCTGGCGGCAGCCCTCAACGCCGAGGCACTGGAGATTTGGACGGATGTGGACGGCTTCATGACGGCTGACCCGCGCATCATACCGACAGCCTATACCATTGACCAGCTGTCCTACGCCGAGGCGATGGAGCTGTGCAACTTTGGCGCGAAGGTGGTATATCCGCCCACCATTTACCCCGTTTGCCAGAAGAACATCCCCATCTACGTGAAGAACACGTTCCACCCCGAACGCCGGGGCAGCGTCATCAGCCGCCATGCCGCGCCGAGCGAACGCCCCATCCGGGGTATTTCGTCCGTCAGCGAAATGAGCATGGTGACAGTGAGCGGTCCCTCGATGGTGGGCGTGATCGGTGTGAACCGCCGCATATTCACGACTTTGGCCACGGGGGGCATCAGCGTTTTCATGGTGGCCCAGAACTCTTCCGAAACGAGTACGACGATCTGCATGACGCCGGCCGACGCGCGGCGCGCCTGCCGGTTGCTCGACGAGGAGTTCGCACTGGAAATTGCCGACGGCGCGATGAACCCGGCTTCGCTGGAGGAGAACCAAGCCAGCGTGGCGGTGGTCGGCGAACGGATGCGCCACCTGCCGGGCATTGCCGGACAGCTCTTCAGCGTGTTGGGACGCAACGGTATCAGTATCTCGGCTGTGGCCATGGGCGGACAGGAAATGAACCTCTCGTTCGTGGTGGAACGCAGCCAGCTCCGCAAAACGCTGAACGTCCTGCACGACAGTTTTTTTCTGAGTGAGCATCAGGACCTCAACCTCTTCATATGCGGCACGGGCACCGTGGGCGGCAGCTTGCTGCAACAGATTGCCTCGCAGCGCGATAAGTTGCTGAAGGAACGGGGCCTGAAGCTGAACATCGTGGGCATCAGCGGACGGAGCCACGCGGCTTACGACCGCGACGGACTGGATCCCGCACGCTTCAGGGAGTGCATGGAGCAGGGGGGCGAAGGCGGCGTGGAACGGATGATGCGCGAAATCGAAGAGATGAATATTTTCAACTCCGTCTTCGTGGACTGCACGGCATCGCCCGAGGTGGCGGCACAATATGAGCGGCTGCTGAACCGCAACGTGAACATCGTGGCGGCCAACAAGATTGCGGCCTCTTCGCCCTACGACCATTATCAGCGGCTCAAGCTCCTGGCGCGAGAGAAGGGGGTGAAGTATCTTTTTGAAACGAACGTGGGTGCCGGACTCCCCATCATTCATACCATCAACGACCTCATCGCTTCGGGCGACCACGTGCTGCGCATCCAGGCGGTGCTGTCGGGTACGCTGAACTATGTGTTCAACACGCTGTCGCCGGAGGTGTCGCTCAGCCAGGCCGTCAGGTTGGCGCAGGAGAACGGCTATTCGGAACCGGACCCGCGCATTGACCTTTCCGGCAAGGATGTGATACGCAAAATCGTTATCCTGGCACGCGAAAGCGGCTATCGCGTGGAGGCTGACGACATCGAACAGCATCTTTTCATCCCATCGGAACTCTTCGAGGGCACTTTGGAGAATTTCTGGCAGCATCTGCCGGAACAGGATGCGCACTTCGAGGCGGAACGCGCCCGTCTGGAACGCGAACACAAACGGTGGCGTTTCGTGGCGGAGTGGGCAGAAGGAAAGGGCAGTGTGCGCCTGTGCGAAATTCCGCAGGGGCATCCTTTCTACGACTTGGAAGGCTCCAACAACATCATCCTGCTGACAACGGAACGCTACTGCGAGTACCCGATGCTTATCCAGGGTTATGGCGCGGGGGCCGACGTGACGGCAGCCGGCGTGTTTGCCGACATCATGCGGGTGGCCAACGTCTGAAGCTCCTGGCTTTCGGGCCGTTTACTCTCCCTGCCCAAAAAAATAGATATATAAAACACACACAACGCAGCCCCGTGGTTTTGTTCACGGGGCTGCGTTGTGTGTGGATGCGGAGTGGCAGATGGAGGGGAGCTTTGCGTCAGTGGCAGTGTCCGCAACAGCCGCTGCCGTCGAAGCAGTGTGTGCAGAGCTTGCATTTCGGCAGGCCGATGGCTTCGACCAGCGTTTCGAGCTTGTTGAACCGCAACGTGGTGAGGCCGAGACGCTGGCGGATGATGTCGACCATTTGCCGGTACTCGGGCGAGTCGGTCGTGGCGTAACGCTGCAGGTTCTTGTTGGGGTCGCCTTCCAGCTCGCCGATGATGCGGCGGGTAATCAGCTCCATGTCGCTTTTGGAAGAGGTGAAGCCTATGTAGGGACAGCCGTAGATGAGCGGCGGACAGGCAATGCGCATATGCACCTCGCGCACACCATCGTCGAAGAGCACGCTGACGTTGTCGCGGAGCTGTGTGCCGCGCACGATGCTGTCGTCGCAGAAGAGCACGCGCTTGCCGCGCAGTATGTCGCGGTTGGGGATGAGTTTCATCTTGGCGACCAACGAACGCATTTCCTGGTTGGCCGGGGTGAAACTGCGGGGCCAGGTGGGCGTGTATTTGGAGATGGCGCGCTGGTAGGGCTTGCCAATGCCGGCAGCATAGCCCAAGGCCATGCCCACTCCGGAGTCGGGGATGCCGCAGACGCAGTCCACTTCAGTCTGGTCTTCACGCGCCATCATCTTCCCGTTGTCAAACCGCATTTCCTCGACGTTGCGCCCTTCGTAGGTGGAGGTGGGGAAACCGTAGTACACCCACAGGAAGGAACAAATCTGCATATGGTCTTGCGGGGCGCGGAGCTGCTCGATGCCGCTGGCACGCAGCCGCACCACCTCGCCGGGGCCGAGGAAACGGTCGGTTTCGTAGCCGAGATTGGGGAAGGCCGTGCTTTCGGATGTGGCTGCATAGGCTCCGTCTTTCTTCCCTATGATGATGGGCGTGCGGCCCCAGTCGTCGCGGGCTGCGATGATGCCGTCCTCGGTGAGCAGGAGCATGGAGCAGGAACCGTCAATGTGGCGGAACACGTTTTCTATGCCTTCGACAAATGTCTTTCCCTGGATGAGGAGCAGGGCAACGAGTTCTGTCTGGTTCGTCTTGCCGGAGGAAAGCTCGGCAAAGTGCATGTGCTGCTCTAAAAGTTGCTGCGCCAAGGCATCGATGTTGTTGATCTTGGCCACGGTGACGATGGCGAAACGGCCCAGGTGGGAATTGATGACCAAGGGCTGTGCGTCGGTGTCGCTGATGATGCCGATGCCCGACGTCGAGCCGGCGAAGCGCGGCAGTGTGGCTTCAAATTTGGAACGGAAGTATGCGTTCTCCAGGTTGTGGATGGAGCGCTGGAAACTTCGTTCACTGGCATTGTAGGTGGCAAGGCCGCCACGGCGGGTGCCAAGGTGTGAGTTGTAGTCTGTGCCGTAGTACAAGTCGGCCACACAGTCGAGTTGCGAGACGGTGCCAAAGAATCCTCCCATGGTGTATGTGTGTAAGTTGGTTTAGCTGAAAATGGCTGGTATAACCTCAGAAACGCGCCGGTCGGAGCGTGTTTTGAGGCCGCGAATTTACGCATTTCTGCATGAACAAAATGACAAGCCTACGGGTAAGTTAATGGGTTGCGAAGCAATTTTGTAGATGAAGCAAGTACAACGAAGTCTTTAGCTTCATTGGTGTCATTGGAAATTCTAAAACAGGAGCGAAGCGAATCAATGAACCGCCACTTTCTTGCCGTTCACCACGTAGATGCCGCACGGCAGGTTGCGGAGTGCATCCCGCTGGGTAGCGGCACGGCGCAGCTGACGACCGTCGAGGGTGTACACGCGGAACGAACCGGCCGATGCAACGGGCACGGCAACGGACGAGATGACGACCTGGCCATAAATGTCCAAATCGTAGGCTGGCATGGTGGCCGGCAGGTCTATCCAGCCGGAGAAATTGGTGTATTCCGACTCGTCCACCTCAGGAGCCACGATGGCTTCGCCGTAAGCCACGGTCTGCGTGGTGAAGAGTTCATCGTTGAGGTAGTAACGGATTTCATACGTGTTGACCTCATACACGGCCTCAACGGTGACATCGTGCGCCGGCATCACGTCGGGCAGTCCCGACCATTCCACAAACGTATGGCCTTCCTTGTCCGGTGCTTCGGGCACCACGGAACTGTCGATTGGGCTGCCCTCAAGCACAGCGTAGCGCGCCACTTCTGCGCCGTCGGCTTGGAATATCAGGTCGTAACTGCTGGGCTTGATCACATTGAACGTGGCTGTAGCGGAACCAAGGAGCAGCTCCGAACCGTCACGCAGGGAGAGTCGTGCCTGGGAGAGGCGGACTTCGTACTGTCCGGTTTCAAGCGGCTCGTCGGCATGCAAGCCGAGGGTGAACAACGTGCCGGAGGTGCCTCCGATAGCTTGGTTGGCCGCAGAAAGGGCGATGACACGGAGGGTGCCGTCGGTCAGGGTGGAAGCGTAAAGCACGTGGTCGGCCAGACGATCCGTGGCGGCAACGGTGGCATCTGCATAGTGTACGCCAGCCGGCAGGATGAGGTCGAATTGGAAAGCCGTGGCGTTCCAGCCGTCGGCATTGTCGACGGCTACAGCGAGGGTCCAGTCTGTGCCCGGCTGCGTTTCTTCCACGGAAAGGGAAAGCCTCGGAGCGGTATCGGCGGCCAGGGCGGCAGGCAGGCAGAGGGTCCAGAGGAAAAGCAGGAGATATAAGCAGTGTTTCATGGGGATGTCATTTTCGGGATGTAGTTGAAACAGGGAGATGCCGCAGGCCGAAGCATGGCTGCAAGGCGGTGAAGCACCGGACTGCTGGACGCATCGGGCGGAGCGACAGCCTGCGGCAACGCCTCTCAACGTATCAGTATTTTTTGATGATTGACAATGTAAAGGCCGGCGGGCAATTCGATGCGGGTGCGTCCGGCAGAAAGATGAAGCTGGCGGAACAGCCGGCCATCGAGGGTGTAGACGGCCACTTCGGACGGAGAGGCCACTTCGATTGTCAGGGCATCGCCACCTTCGGCACTGACGGCCTCAACGGGCGAGATGCCGGTGGTTTCCATGTGGAACGGGGCGGAACGCGGCGAGAGGCGGAGGTCTTCGCCCTGAGTGTTGGTCAACGTGGCGACTTCGATGCTCACCACACGTTCGCGGCTCGGGATGACGCGGGATGCAGTGAGCGTCAGCTCGACAGCAGCTTCACCCACAGGCAACGGATTGGCCGAAGCTCCCCATACGGCCACACGCCAGCGGCCTTCGTCCAAGGACTGGAAGCTGACGGTGCGCCCTTCCCAACCCTGGGGCAGGCGGACGGCTTCGAGCGTCATGCCCTCGGGCAACAGCACATCGAACTGGGCGGCGGCATACCGGGCCGCCTCAACCTTGAAGCTCACGGGCAGGGTGGCTTCCTCGCCGGGGCAGAGGGCGAAGGCTGACATGGAGAGGGTGGCCTCAGCAGGCGGAAGTTGCAGGTGGCGGGTGGTGAGGGTGGACTGCCGAAGGGCGAGGGCCACAATGTGAACGGCATCATTCACCGTAATGCTACCCGACTTGTCGGCATCAGCCTGTTCTTCCTCAATTGTTTCGTTCTCCAGGTCCAACAGGTGGTTGACCACACACACGGCATCGGCCACGGTGATGGCACCATCGAGGTTGACATCGCCCAAAGCGATGGTCATGGGCTGGGTGAGGTCGTAGGCGGTGAGGTTGCGGTAGATGTAGTTGGAACGCTGCTGCAACCAGTTTTTCATGTTCGCGGCATAAGTATCATAACCCGTACCGTCTCTCCACCGTTCGGCGTTGTGGAGGAAAGAAGGTTTGGCATAGGCCAGGTAATCGTCAATGTATTCAATGAGTTCCTGCTCATGCTCGGCACGGAAGGTGGTCCAGAGGTTGTAAGTGGCGCGCTGGACGGCCTCGCTGTTGTTGTAGGCCGCATTGAAGAAGCGTGCTCCGGAACTGGAACTGCCCAGCTCGATGAAGTTCTTGCTGTAGCCCGAGGTGCAGTAGCTGCTCGTGCCGTCATAGCCGTAGGCCCAGTCGAAATCCCACACGGGACCGAACACATAGGGACAATGGAGCGCCAGGATGTCCTCGCGGAATACGTAGGTGCTCTTGGGGTGTTTCAGTTCCATATTGAGCACATAATTGTTGACGAACATGTAACGGGCAAACTGGTCGATGTCTATCTTGTCGGTATAGGCATCGGTGCCGGTCAGGACGAGGCTGGTCAGTTCGTTGAAGTCGTCCTGGATGAGGTTGAAGCGGTCTTCGTCGTAGTTCTTGGTGAAATCGGGCTCCTTGATGTTGACGGGCAGGGCGTAGGATGTGTCGCGGAACTTGTAAACCTCGTCGTAGTAGCTGTCCAACTCCAGCAGCACGGCGTTGGTGTCGTCGTCAAGGTCGACGCTGTTGTTCGACAGCCCGACGTGCTGGGTGAAGTTGTAGCAGCCCCGGTATTCGCCGTTGAGATAGAGTTCTACGGGAATGATGTCATTGGCGGCCACGGTGCCGGCCATCTGTGCCACCTTCATGGCCACGGCATTGGTCATCATGGAACCGGTCTGGTTGTTGGCCAGAAGCACCCAGCTCTTGCCGGCGGTGAGGCCGAAGGGTTTTTTCTTGGCATCAAACTTCAGGCGGTAGGGACTTTTTCCCCAAGTGCCCTGCCAGCTGGTGTTGCCACGGCCTTTGATATTGACCGAGTCGGCGAAATCGGGGAAGACTCCCGCGCCGTCAATAAGGATTTCGGCACGCAGATATACCTCCTTGCTGGAGATCATCTGCCCGCCTACCACGTTGATGTCAATGCGTGGCACCTGGGTGGCATGGTCGGTGAGCCAGTCGACCTGTGCCCGCACGGTGCGTCCGTAGGGATGCCAGTCGAATGTGTAGACCGCAGGGTGTACCAGCACGCTGTCGGCACGCTCGGGTAGGACGACGCTGTAAAGCTCGAACTCGGCCAGACTGAGATAGTTCTTATAGGTCGTACCGGTCTGGACGAAACGCAGGTGGGAACAGGCGCGGCCCAAGGCGATGTCGGGCGAGGTGTAGGGCGAGCTGAATGCTGTGGGCAAACCCTCGGTGAGCGTGGCAACCTCGCTCCACGTGTTGCCGTCGACACTGGCCTGGATGCTCCAGGCTGTGGGCACGCGGTTGGCACCGGGACGGGTGACGTAGTAGAAGCTGATGTTCTCCAAGGCTTCGGGGAGGTTGACCTCGATATAGGGATATTCGTCCAAGGGGAGCTTTTCATAGCTGCCCGTTCCCCACGTGGAATGGAAGAAGGTGTTGATGTCGCCATCCAGCATCTTGTCCAGTCCCTCGGAGTGCTCATAATTGGACGGGGCATTGGTGGAGAGCATATCGGCCGTGAGGTCCACACGGGTGCGCTCGCCGCCCTGGATTTGCCACTCCTCGTCCTGCAATTTGCGGAAACCGCATTCGCGCCAGCCGTCGTAGGCCAGGGTGTAGACCACCTCGGGGTCGAACCGCAGGCGCGACATCTTGCTTTTCTGAAGCTGGCCGTCAACGTAAGCCTTGGCATCGGGATGGCTCAGCTGGAAGGAGGGGGTGAGCCGTTTGCCGATGGCACCGACCGTGGCCTGCACCAGGGTGTCGCTGACCAGCTCGGCCTGCACGTCGGTGTAGACCTGGGTGTTGTACTTGTTGTTGAATTTGAACGAGGTGAATACCGGAAGGTCTGTGGGGCGGGTAGTTTCATACCGCTCCACCTCGCTCAACGGGTAAGCCACGACAGAGTCGTTGAGCAGGGTGAGGCGGAGGGTGTCGTCGCGCTCCTCGGCCTGCCGCAGGATATTTCCGGGAAAGACATCGAGCCGGCCTCCCTGAAGGTACAGGAAGAGGCTGTCGCCCTCAACATAGGCGAGGGGCTGCGCCGCCACGGGAAGGGCGAAACAGCATAGGAACAAGACCAAATGCAGAAGTTTCTTCATAGAATGCTTGAAACGTGGAATAATGGGTTAGCAAGGCGGTGAACAAAACGGGCAGGAGGGGTACAGAAGGCTGCCCAAAAAGAAAGGACTACACCGGGCTTCGCAAGCCGCCGACGATGTAGTCCTTCAGAAAAGAATGCTGCTTATTCGGGCATCACATTGGTTGTGCCGCAGATATAGGTATATGTGCCATCGCAAGAGATGCCTTTGGCCTTCTTGCCGGTGACGTTCATGGAGATGCTGCCGCCGTTGAAGGTATAGTTGCCTTTTATCTTGATGCCACGGCACTTGGATTCGAGTTCGGGGTCGTCGGGCATATAGGTGGTGCCCGTCACGTCCATGCGGATAGTGGTGGCATTGCCGGAGGCCTGGTTGATGAGCAGGTCGGTGCCGACGCTGAAGCCTTTGGTGCCCAGACCGGCCACCTCGGCATAGATGTCGCCGCCACTGACGGTGAGGTTGTTCTCCGTCTTGATTCCTTTCACATCGTCAGCCGTTACGCGGAGCGAGAGCGAGCCGCCGTTGATGAAGGCCTGGCCGTTGAACTCGTCTGTAGCATCCTTGGTTACGGAAACGTCGATGCCATCGCCGCCGGTTCCGCTGATGCTGACGGTGCCGCCGTCCATCTGGAAATATTGCTCGATGTGCATGCCGTCGCTCACCGCCGCAGTGATGTTGAGCTTGCCAAATCCGGACTTGAGGAGGGTGTATTCATCAGAAGCATAGGCGTGCTTGGTCTGTCCGGTGAGGTTGAGCGTGCCGCCTCCCTCAAATTCGGCATGTCCGTTGATGAAGAAGCAGGCTTTCTGCTGTCCGCCCGCACCGTCGGCGAGGGTGGTGGCAGTGCCGTCGGGCAGCACCACGGCGATGCGCTTGCCGTTTTCTATGCAAACGGCTGCACTGTCGGGGTTGGTCAAAGAGAGGTTGTTCAGGAGGAGGGTGGACTTGTACTCGCCGTCCATCCAGAAAGAACCGTCCGACGAGGTGCCCGAAAGGCTGTAGGTGACTTCGCGGTCGAGGGATGCATCGGCCAGAACGGCCACATGGCCTCCGTTGACGGTGATGCGGAGCAAGGGGGCGATGTCTGCCGAAACGGTTACCTGTGCTCCACTCTCCGAATAGCGCACACCGAGGGTGGCAGGCTGTACCTCGGAACGGTCGAAGAGGATTTCGCTGACCGAAGCGGTGGGGAAAGTGTTACCCATCACGGTGAAACTGGCTCCACCGGAAGAAAAGACTATGTCCTTCGCCGTGGCGGAGGGTACGAGGGTGGTGACCGGCCCTTGCACCACCTTCATGGTTTGCGCCATGCCGCCCAGGCAGCACAGCGCGGCCAATGTGAAAGAGAAGAGGCGTTTCATCGTGCCAGGACTTTAAAGGATTGACCTTTGATTTTCACTACATAAACGCCGGGAGCCAGGCCTGAAGCGGGAACTTGGCGGCCATCGGTACCATAGATGCTGACGCTGCCGGCAGGAGCATCGGTGATGAGACGGCCATTTTCGATGCGGAATGCGGGAGCTGCGTCAGCGGTGGAATAAACGGTGTTCAGGCCGGTGGCCTCAAGGGCAAAGAACATCTTGTCCATGTCGGCCAGGGCGATGCTGACGCTTTGGATGCCATTGTCGGCCACCAACTGGCCGTCGCTGAAGGTGATGCGCAAATTGTCAAGGTTCAGGCTGGTCTCCGTGCCGTTGGCCTGCTTGAGGGTGAGGTAGTCGTAGCTCTGGGCGTGGGCTGTGCCGGCACCCAGTACAAGGGTGAGAAGGAGTAAAAGGATTTTCATAAGCGAAAACGAATTTTTAAATCGTCAAATCGGATGTCAGAAAAGACCGCCACGGGAAGGGTGCCGCCGTAACGGCACCCCTGCGTGGTCAGAACTTGAATTTGTAACTGAGCGAGATGGCGTGGTCGTTGGAACGGGCGTCATCGTCGGCTCCGTTGTCGTAAACGTAGGCGAAGTCCAAACGGTGCTGCTTGGTAATCTTCCACTCCGCGCCCACGGTGAGGCGTTTTTTGTCTAAATGAAAATCTTCGTCCAGGTTGTTACTCAGTTCATACGACACATAGGGGGTCCAGGCGCAATGCTTGATGTTATACTCCACGCCCAGGCGGGAACGGAGATACTGGCGGTTCTTGGCGCGCTTCAGCTTCTCCTCCCGCTCCCATTTGGAGAAGGTCTGGCCGGCATATTCGTAACGGTCGCCGGTCCAGCCGCCGAGCTGTCCCTCGGGAATGAGCTTGCGGTACTTGTCGCGCAGGGTGGAAGTTTCCACATAGTGGGTGTACTGGTAGCGTTCGCGCAGGCTGAAGGTGAAGCGTCCCAAGGGCAGCTTTCCGGTGAGGTCGAGCGTGGCGCGGTGCTTGTTGCGCCAGTAGGCGTGGTCCACGTTGTAACCGTTGAACTTGTCCGTGCCGTCGTCGTCCTTCTTGTAGTCGGTTTCGGCTTCCCGGAAATTGTAGTCATGGAGGAACACGTAGCCCGCCCCCACGGAAAAATACTTGAGGGGCTTGTAGGAGGCTCCGGCGGAGAAAGCCCAGCGGGCGGGCTGGCTGACGTTGTCCTCCATGCGGTATTCCACTCCGGCATCGACAGAGAAATTCTTGCCAAGGTCTTTTTGCACAGCCACTTCAGTCCAAAGGCTGAAGTCGTCTTGGGCGAAAACGGGCACGGCCATCAGGGCGGCGGCCAACAGGGAAAGGCGTTTCATGCGGCGATTTTGTAAAGGTTTATCCCATGGGTATTTTGAACAGGCGGTCGACCGACTTGATGCGCTTGTCGGGGTCCTGATAGAAGACGCGGAGCATGGTCATGTCGGTAAGGAAGTCGACAGCACCCACCTCGACGCGGTTGATTTTAAGTCCCAACCGTTCCTCCAAGTCGGCTTTCAGTTCATCGTAACGCTCGGGTTTGATCAAATCGATATTGTCGTATTTCACATACTTGCACCCTTCGTTGCTCTTGGTGAGGAAATTTTCGCACAACCACACGCAGAGGATGAAGATGCCGTTGATGATCAGCTGTTCCAGAAAGCTCAGGCTGTCGCACTTGCCGTTGAGCACGCTCAGGGCCACGAGGAAGAAGAGATAGGTCATCTCGCGGATGGGCACGCTCTCCGTGCGGTAACGGATGATGCCGAAGATGGCGAAAAGCCCCAAGGCGGCACCGATACCCATGTCGTTGGCATCGCGCAGGAGCAGGGCAATGAGCATGAATATGCTGACACTCAGAAGGATAAAGGTGAAGTAATAATCGCGGCGATGGCCTTTGGGATAATAGAAGAAATGGACTACGCACCACGTGACGATGGTGTTGATCAAAAGGCTGACAATAAGACTGCCCAGCAGCCCCGTGATTTGGAAATTCTCAGGTTCGAGGAACTGATTGATAAAATTTTCCATGTCTTAGATTGATAATGTTGGACGTAGCCGTTGGTCCACATCTGCCGGCCAGGCTACCCATAATTAAGGTTTGATTGGATATAAAGAATAACAAGGTTAATTCAAGAGGTGTGCCGAGCCGGTTTTTCCTTTATCTTGCGGATTTTGATGAGCCGCTTCTTAAACCGGTTCACGCGCAGGGTCTGGTCTGTCACCGCAGCGCCGATGCAGTATTTGCTGAAGCCGGAGGGCTTGATGCGCAGCTGCCGCAACAAGGGGATGATGGGCGAAGGCACGCGGCCGTCCCTTTTGAGTTCGATGACCACGATGTTGTCCATGGTGGCCGTGGCCTGCGTTTTGTAATTGAAGAATTGGATATCGAAGTCAATGGTGAGCCGTTCGGTCTTGCCCTTGTTGACCAACGTGATGCGGTTGAAACTGTTGCCCACGGTGGGCGTGAGATTTTCAAAGGAAAGTCCGGTGCGCTGTTCGAGAAACTCCTGCCCCGCCCGCTCGCTGATGACCGCATCGAGTGAAGGAACGGGTACGCGGCTTTTGAATGTTTTCCCGTGGTTGTCCTTTCTCTTGATTTCGAGAAAGGATTGGGCGGAGCCGACATAGGTGCGCACTCTCACCTTGCGGCGTGGGGTGTGTCCGGCTTGATGGAGGTGGAACATGGCATCGTTTTCGTCATCCCAATAGGTGGTGGCGTAAGGGCTGATACGATGCCCTTCTATCTCTTGGGAATAATAACTGTCGCGCGTGAGCTCCAGCAGCTGCAAGAGAGTGGGTATGTTGGTGAGATACTTTTGGTCCGTGCGTTTCATGAGCCTTATCTCCGACATCTCGTCGAGCGTGATGGGCGACATGGCTCGCAAAAGCTCTTCAATACGACTGTCTTGGTTATCCATAGCATGAAATGCGAAAGAACAAGGTTATTGTAGTTTTCGCAGCAAATATATTTGAAAAAACAGCTATGCCAAAGTAAAATGAGCTTAAATCGTTAATTCGACTGAATTTTACCATGAATATACATTCATGCCGATTTGCAAGACCGCTTTGAAACGGCAACAGAACACCTACTCAAAATAAAACGAGAGGACGACCATGCCCACCGTGGCACGGTCAATGCTCTGGGTATAGACCATCTGCGAAGGGTCGGTCAGGTCGTTGCGCTTTTTCTTGAATACATTGCCCAAACCGAAGCAGAACTTGAGCTCGGGGATGAACTTGAAGAAGGGCATATAGAGGTCGCAACCCATGCCGGCTTCGAGCATGAGGGTGAAAGGCTTGACCTGCAACTTTTCGTGCTTGCCGGTGGTCAAATCGTACATGGGCGCTACGCCGGCAATGACGTAGGGACGGTAATTGTTGAAACGCGGGGCAGAAATCTTCAGGTCGAGGGGCACACCGACATAGCACGATTTCATGTCCTGGTATTCCCGGTTTCCCGTGGAGAGGTCACGCAGGGTGATGTGCTTGGAACCGAAATGAAGGGAGGGCACGGCACGGAGCGAAACGTAACGGTGGAGCTTCCACTCGCCCAACACGCCGACCGAAAAGCCCACATTGGTCTGATCGGTGGACGACACCCATTGCTGACCCGTGGCCGGATCGATATAGCCGTTGTTCTGCAACTGCAGGGCTTCATCGTGCAATCCCACAAAGAAACCGTAATGGAACAGGCGGTCGTCGATGAAAGGCTTGTTCTGCACACGCCGCTGCTGGGCAGCAACCCATACGCAGCAACCCAACATATATATAATAAGGAGTAATCGGTGTAGCTTCATAAGCAGAATTGTATCTTATGTATAACGACAAAATGCACCGTTTATTGTTTCCGGGCGTGAAAATGTGTGCTACGCATTGACGGCAGGCAGGAAGCGGCAGGACACGCCGTACGGCTGACGCTCTCTATATACGTATTTTAAATCCCGAAAAAACATTCAAATGTTCGCAAGCATGGTGTTTCCTGCTCTTTTCCAGGTGGTTAAGGCATGAAGAATTTGAAATTCAAACATTCACACGCATTGCATAAGACATAGGCCAGCCTAACCTGTCAGAAATGCCAAGATAATGAAAGGCAATCAAGTTTCCAGTTATTCCATCAGTCTCAATAAAATACTTTCCCTCAAAGAAAAGCGATTTCATGATGATGCCTTTGTGAAAGCTCGGGGATTTTTCTACATTTGCGGACAAAAGCAAGATATGGCCAAATATATCAATCCTTTCACCGACATCGGCTTCAAGCGAATATTCGGACAGGAGCTGTCGAAACCGCTGCTACTTGACTTCCTCAACAGCCTGTTCGAGGGGGAGAAGCACATCGCCAACCTCACATTCCTCGACAAGGAACAACCCGCACTGTTTGAGGAAGACAGGTCGCTGATTTACGACATCTATTGCGAAACGGACGAAGGCGAAAAGATCATCGTGGAGATGCAATACAAGTCGCAGCCATTCTTCAAGAACAGGAGCATATACTATGTCTCGGAGTCCATAGCCCGTCAGGGCGAGCGAGGTTCGGCATGGGACTATGAGATCGCTGCGGTCTATTTGGTGGCTTTTCTGGGCTTCACCCCGATAGACTTTAAGAAGCAGTTCCGCACGGATGTCGTCCTGGCGGAGAAGGGCACGATGGAGCAGTTCTCCGACAAGCTGCGAATGATATACCTCCAACTCCCGTTGTTCAAGAAGGAGGCCGACGAATGTGATAACCAAGTAGAACGCTGGATTTATTTGTTGAAGAATATGGAGACATTAAGCAGATTACCTTGGGCGGCGCAGAGTGCCGTGTTCAAGAAACTGGAGAGCATAGCCGATGTGGGAGCTATGAACCGTGCCGAACGGCTGAAATACGACGAAGCACTCAAAAAGTACCGCGATACCATCAGTGTGCTTGAAGGCGCACGAATGGAAGGACGTGAAGAAGGGATACAGGAAGGGATAAGGAAAGGTGTGCTTGCTAACGCCCGTAAGATGAAAGCCTACGGATTAGCATGGGACATGATAACCGAGATTACGGGCTTGACAATTGACGAAGTGAAAGACTTGGAGTAGGCACAATGGATGCCCTGGTATTTCCTCCAGCTCCCGTTGTTCAAGAAGGAGGCTGACGAATGTGAAAACCAAGTGGAACGCTGGATTTATTTATTGAAGAATATGGAGACATTAAGCAGATTACCTTGGGCGGCGCAGAGTGCCGTGTTCAAGAAACTGGAGAGCATAGCCGATGTGGGAGCTATGAGCCGTGCCGAACGGCTGAAATACGACGAGGCACTCAAAAAGTACCGCGATACCATCAGTGTGCTTGAAGGCGCACGAATTGAAGGACGAATGGAAGGACGAATGGAAACTATGATGGCTAATGTCCGTAAGATGAAAGCCTACGGATTAGCATGGGACATGATAGCCGAGATTACGGGCTTGACCATTGATGAAGTAAGGGACTTGGAGTAGGCACAATGGAAGCCCCCTGTATTTCCTCCAGCTCCCGTTGTTCGAGAAGGAGGCCGACGAATGTGAGAGCCAAGTGGAATGCTGGATATACTTATTGAAGGATATGGAGACATTAACCAGATTGCACTAAATAGGCTCGGAGCCTAACAATCTACCTAATATTTGGCTGCCACTCCATGAGAGCCTGTAGCCTGGGGTAGTATCAAAGTACGGGCTGGGAGTTTAGCTTGTCCTTATGGATGGATGGTTGATTTCTTCTTTTATAAAACAAAAGTAAGAAGAACCAGGCAATCCAAATTGTTCTTTTCTTTTTGTATGTTCTCATGAACGGGCCAGCCCGTTCTTAGGGGGCAAACTTAGTGCTGCAAGCCGGCATCTGTCTGCCTGCTTGCGCTCCCTTCTAAAGCCTGAACGGAATTACTTACGCACAGCAACAAAAACATTGTCTTCCCTCAAAGACAAAAATATTGGAATACAGGGAAGAAAAAGCGGGACTTGGGTTGGGTAATGCAAAAAAAGATGTACTTTTGCAGCCGTTTAGAGTCCGACGGGGCAAAAGAAGAGGTTGCGGATGCAACCCGCCTCCCGGAAAAAACCGTTTTACTTTTATCATATAAATGTACGCAATCGTAGAGATTAACGGTCAGCAGTTCAAAGCAGAAGAAGGCAAGAAGCTCTTCGTAAACCACATCTGCGGTGCCGAAAACGGCCAGACTGTTGAATTTGAAAAAGTGTTGTTGATTGACAACAATGGCGAAGTTAAGGTGGGTGCTCCTACCGTTGAAGGTGCCAAGGTTGTATGCGAAGTACTCTCGCCGCTGGTTAAAGGCGACAAGGTGCTGGTGTTCCACAAGAAGCGTCGCAAAGGCCACCGCAAGCTGAACGGCTATCGCCATCAGTTCACCGAATTGACAATCAAGAACGTAATTGCTTAATCCTTAAAAGTTTCAGAAAGACATGGCACACAAAAAAGGTGTAGGTAGTTCTAAGAACGGCCGTGAGTCGGCTTCACAAAGATTAGGCGTTAAGATTTGGGGCGGACAGACCTGCGTAGCCGGCAACATCATCGTTCGCCAGCGCGGTACGGTTCACTATCCCGGAAAGAACGTGGGTATGGGTAAGGATCACACGCTTTACGCACTCGTTGACGGCGTGGTTTCCTTCCATCGCGGCAATCGTGACCGCAGCGTGGTTTCCGTTTCTCCCGAAGCTGAAGCTTAAGTTTTTGACATCAAGTAGAACCCTACTAAAAAAAACATTGAGAGTTGTTTCCCGACGGAAGCAACTCTTTTTTTGTGCTTATCAAAGAACCGAATAGCGACAAAAAAACCTAAGGTTATGAGGTTATAAGATTACTGTCAGAGCGGATGATGAAAACCACCGCTCAACGAGCAAGCTTATAACCTCATAACCTTAGAACGTCATATTCCCATCGCTTGGCCAGGAATTACCTGACCTTATAGCTGACGGAAGAGCCGTCGGAAAGGAAAACCTTGACAATCCAAGCCTGGCCAGCCTGACCAATCAGCGGCAGGGTAGTCTGGGCGGCACCGTTCAAGCTGAGGTGCAGCAGTTGGCGGCCTGCCGTGTCGTAAGCGGAAACGCTGCGGATGCCTTGGGGAGCAGCCACCTGCAAGCGGCCATTGCGGAAGCTCACCTCGGCACTCTGGCCGGAAGCAACGGATTCCAGCTGTTCGATGCGGGTGACCACAGGCTGACGGTCGGCGTAAGCATTCTCCACCAGTTCGTAGATAGCCGGTGTCTGGGAACCCGTCCAGCTGAAGCGCATGGCTTTGAGTCCGGCCTCAGCCTCATCGAAGCTCAGACGTACCACGCCCGTGGCGGCATCGTAAGTCTTGGTGTACCATTCCTGGCCATCGGAGCTCAGTTCCAGCGTCGTGTTTTCCAAGGTGGCGGGATCGCAATAGAAGGTAACACCTTGAAGCAGGCTGTAGTTCTGGAAATAATAGGTAAGGTGGTTGAGGTCGCCCGTAGAGAGAGCTTGTGCCGTGGAAGTGTTTGCCAAATCATCGTACACCTCATCGTAGGCCATCCCTGCATCGTCCATCATTTTCTCCTGGGTAAAAGTACCCTTGCCGTTCACCTCGATTTCGTACAGTCGCAGCCATTTGGCCGTATTGGCCTGACTGAGGTACAAGCGGACGTACTGTGCGGTGCGTCCCTCACCGTCGAACATACAGGCGGTCGCTTCGTCGGAAAGTTTCACGTTCTGCGGCAGCGAAAGCGTGTAGTTTGTCTTGTTCGCCCCCATGACCTTGAGTGTCGTCCACTTCTGTCCGTCTTCCGAAACCTGCACCCGTCCTTCTTTCATATAGTCACCGTTGACCGTACCCATGACAATTCTGACGCGGCCAATGGGTTGGCTTTTGGTGAGTTTGAGTACGTAGCTGTCGCCCGTTTGCTGGTTGCGGTTGAGGCAGACAAACGTGTTCGGATCGCCGTCATACATCAGTTCCTTGGTATGGTTGTCCCAGATATTCCCTTCGGGTATGGTGGCCTCCTCCACCTTGGTCGACACAGGTATCTGCAGGCGGAAGGTATTCTTGGTCAGTTTCAGCGAAACGGGTTCCTCTCCATCGTTCACCACGGCCAGGTAGCGCACATAGCCCTCGGGCACGCTGGAAGTCTCCGTCACGCGGGTCCAGTTCTTACCATCAGGACTGATCACCACGGTATGGTTGGCCAGCAAAGTATCGGCCACGGTCAGTTCAATCACCTTGGTGGGCTGTACGAGGCGCACACCCATCCACTGTCCTTTCTGCAAGGTATATGCCTTGGTCTGTACGGCATAAACCGTACCGTTACCATAGCCCACCGAAGCCTTGGAACCCTCCACATTGCTGGCGTAGCCCGGCACTTTGGGTTGTTCGGCCTGTCCGAAATAGTCAGTGAGGGCATTTTCCTTCATATAGGACACAAAGGGCAGGAGCACGGTTTCGGAAGCCTGGGCAATGCGCACAGAGGTGCTGATGCCGCTGCCCATGCCTTCGAGGGCATAAGCCTTGAACTCTTCGGCGGTGGAGAGTTCCTCGATATGTTTCAGTTCGGCCAGATAGGAAGTCCATCGGCTGTCATCCTGCCCTTCTGTTTCGGCCACTTCCAAAAGTTTTCTCGTGGTGAAGGCCATGGCGCGGAGTTTGTTCAGCCAGGGAGCAAGGTCCTTGTAGAGCAACGCCTCCCCTTCCACGGGCGAGTCCTTGAGGGCTATCATCACGTCACAATTGCCCTGGATTTCCTCCATCCTTCCGACGAGTGCTGAGGCGTCCTTTGTCTTCTTGTAACTGCTGACGAGCGAACTCAGGTCGTCGAGGTTGTTGTAGCGCAGATAAGGGGCGAGGAAACGGTAGGCGGCCTGTGCCTGTTCGTTGCCGGGCAATACGGCCTTGAAGGAAGCCTCCCAAGAACTGATATTGTCAAAACCGTCGTTGTTCCAGGCATAGTTGGCCACGCTGAAGAGGGGCGTTTTCGACACTTCGCCCTGCTGCATGGGGTTGCTCACCACGCCCAGTCCGTTGTCGAGCGAGGAAGGCAGGGTGGCCTGTGCCCAGACGGCAGGCATATCGTAGAAGTTGGAGTAAGTGTCCATGGGGAACACCTGTGCGTCGGCATTGTCGTTGCAAGGATAGTTCCACCACCAGGCCACGCTGCGTCCCAGCGGCTCACGAGGTGCTGCCAAGTCGTTGCTGTTGGGAACGGACCACACGCCGCCGCCCGTGGTGTAGATGGTGATGTTTGACGGCGTGGAGGAAAGTGCCCGGAAGAAGTTGTTGTACTGCTCGGTGCTCGATGCGAACGATGTGCAGTAAATTTGGGGCACGAAATGCAAGGGACGCACCGTGTCGGCCGGCGAGGCGGGATTGACATTCCACTTTTCCTCAATAGCGTGTTGCAGTGCCGTCAGGTGGTCGGCATTGGCCTTGAGGTCGGCTTCGGAACTGGGCACGCCGACATCGTCCACGAACACGGCGAAGTGTCTGACACCGAGGGAGTACATCTTCTCATATTTCCCCATGATGTCGTTCACCACCGTGTTGCTGTACACAAAGTCGTTGCCCGGGTGGATGGCCCAGATGAAGTTCACCTTTGTCTGGTGGGACACCTCGCTCACTTCGCTGATCATGTCCTGCGACATCCAGCCGTTCTTCTCCTGTTCGGCAGTAAGGCTTTGCGGGTAAGCGTCTTTCCACTTCTCCGAGTGGTAGGGGTCGCTCTTGGCACCGTAAAGGTAGGTGTTCATCTTGTGGCGCATCATGAAGCGCATCAGGTCCTTCTTCACCGAAACGGAATAGGGGTAGCCGTAATATCCCTCCACGATGCCACGGCTCTTCTGGTCGGCATAGTCGTTGAGGGTAACACAGGGCAAGTTTTCCGTGCCCGTGTCAAGTATCTGTTCCAGCGAGGCGAGTCCATAGAAGGCGGCATCTGTGTGCTCGCCCAGGATGACGACGCTGGCCTGTCCTTCGGCATCGGCTGTGAGGGAGAGGATGTGGCGGTCATACTTGCCGTCCTTTGTCAGCACCGAGCGGTCAAGCCCCAAGGCAGTTACTTGGGCATCTGCAGCGTCGGCACTGCCGTTGATACCCAGAAAGAGGTTGGCCGATCCTTCTGAAGGCGCATCGGCGAAGTCCGCTGTCAGTCCGTGGTCTTTCAAGATTTTTTCTGCGCGGTCGCGGGTGTAACTGTCAATACCTTCACCGCACACCACGGTTACACGCTCCGTAAACCGGGCCGTTCCGTTTCCCGCCTCCTGCTGCTGAGGCACGGGATAGATGGTATATTGCGCCATACCGCCCACGGGGAAGAGCAGGGCACAAAGACCGATGAGTAGATTTTTCTTCTTCATAATGATAAAAATATGTTTTTCAATTTAAGGACACAGAGGCATGGGGTAAGAGATAAACCGCCGACACTTTCAGCCGCCGTGTGCGGGCAAATGTACACAAAATCCATTGGCTTTGAAGAAGGACACGGGAAGAATGTGCCTTTTTTGCGGACATTTGATAAATATTATAGAATGAAAAGCAGCGTCAACGGACGAAACATTATATCTTCGCCGCCGATAAAACGTAGAATAGAAACCTTTTAAACACCGTTTCGTTATGAAAAAAATGATACTTATGGCCCTGACGGCCGTTTTCGCCATTTCCGTTTCCGCCCAAACTCCCGTGAAGAAAGAATGTTGCAAGAAGGACAAGGTAGAATGCTGCCAGAAGAAGTGCGACAAGAAGTGTGACAAAAAGTGCGACAAGAAGTGCGACAAAAAGTGCGACAAAAAGTGCGATAAGAAGTGCGACAAGAAATGCGACAAGAAGGGTGACAAGAAGTGCTGCAAGAAGCAGACTTGCAAGCAGGAATGCACCAAGAAATAAATCAACACCTGACATAGCAGAGGGAACCGCCGACCGCAGCGGTTTCCTCTGCTTTTTTATGCTCCCGGTTTGCCCACTCTCCCGGACGAGAGGAGCCAATCGTTAGCCCAAACATCTCATTCCTGTTGCAAAAGGCAGGATTGGCGATGTTTTTTTATTTTTTAAGGATGAAAACAACCCCGTTGCCGTACCTTTGCCTTGCCAAACCAGTCTGCGGTCCGACCTAAGCGAATACGCAGCCGCCGACATTACATTAACACAGCATTGCATCATGACGGAAAAGATCACCAACAGCCATAACCCCAACGAGGAATGTCTGGAAATAAACGGCCACAAGCTGTCGGTCGAGGAATACCTCAACCAGGACGAAAAGAAGGACTTGCTGCGCCTGCTCACCGCCGGTTCGGTGGACGACGGCAAGTCGACGCTCATAGGCCGCCTGCTCTTTGACTCCAAGAAACTGTACGAGGACCAGCTCTCGGCCCTGGAACGCGACTCGCAACGGGTGGGAAACGCCGGGGCAGGGCAGATTGACTATGCCCTGCTTTGTGACGGACTGAAAGCGGAACGCGAACAAGGCATCACCATCGATGTGGCCTACCGCTACTTCTCCACCAACAAACGCAAGTTCATCATAGCCGACACGCCGGGACACGAACAGTACACGCGCAACATGATTACGGGCGGCTCCACCGCCAACCTGGCCATCATCCTGGTGGATGCACGCACGGGGGTCATCACGCAAACCCGCCGGCACACCTTCCTCTGCTCGCTGCTGGGCATCAAGCACGTGGTGCTGGCTGTCAACAAAATGGATTTGGTGGATTTCAGCGAAGAGGTGTTCCGCCGCATCGTGGCGGACTTTGAAGCGTTCATCACGCCATTCAGTATCCCCGACGTGCGTTGCATTCCACTCTCGGCCTTGGAGGGGGACAACGTGGCCGACCGCAGCCGGCGCACGCCGTGGTATGACGGACCGGCACTGCTGGAATTTCTCGAGAACGTACACATCGGTAATGACCATAACCTCCACGACTTCCGCTTCCCCGTGCAGTATGTGCTGCGCCCCAACTTAGACTTCCGTGGGTTCAGCGGCAAAATGGCCGGCGGCATTGTGCGCCGGGGCGACGAGGTGATGGCACTGCCCTCGGGCAAGCGCAGCCGCGTGAAACGTATCGTCACGTACGACGGCGACCTGGACTATGCCTTCCCCCCGCAGTGCATCACGTTGCAGTTAGAGGATGAAATCGACATCTCGCGAGGCGAAATGATTGTCCACCCGGACAACTGTCCCAAGGTGGGCCGCCACTTCGAGGCCACGCTGGTATGGATGGACGAACAGCCCATGGACACGGCCAAATCGTTCTATCTGAAACACACCACGAACACCACGCGCTGCCGCATTGACCACTTCCGCTACAAGATTGACGTGAATACGCTCGAACAGCACGCCACAGACCACCTGGAACTGAACGAAATCGGGCGGGCCGTGCTGGTAACGTCGAAAGAGCTGTTCTTCGACCCCTACGCCCAGAACAAGCCCACCGGTGCCTTCATCCTGATTGACCCCATCACGAACAATACGTCCTGTGTGGGCATGATTATCGACGCGGTGGCCACCGACGCGCTCCATGCTGACGATTCGCTACCTACGCTCCACCTGCCACAACTCGGCATCGGCCCAGAGCATCACGAAGCCATACGCAAGGCGGTGGCAGAGCTGCTTCGCCAGGGCATCGAGGTGAAGGTGGTGTATGAATAGGTCCAAGGGCAAGAACCGTCTCCCCCACCCGCTTTGCGAAATGATAAAATTTGAAATCGCTATTCGGGACTACATCAAACAAAAAGCAGTTTCGGGAGTTGAATGTCTTCTGCAACAAAGGACACGATGCGATTTGCCCATTTCGCCCCAAAGATTCACGCTCTTCTATACGCTTTTTTATCCCCTAAAAAAGCATTCACCACTTCACACGGAGTATGTTTCCACATGATTTTCAGAGGTTTCGAGTGTGAAGGCTTGAAATTTCAAGTATTCACAGCATAGGGGGCGTTGATGCCGTCCGTGTGAACACTTAGCTGACCGTGTGAACACTTTGAAATCAAAGCCTTCACACTCGAAACCGTTGTAAATCAGAAGAAAACGAACATTGTGTGAATGGGTGAATACTTTTTTCGGGAAATAAAATACGTATATATACGCGCGCGAAGCGTGTATTCACAAAGCGGATTTCGACTTATTCAGCGTGATTTACCCGCTTCGCCTGCCCGTTCGCACGCGGCGTGAAGTATTCTTCACAAGTCGCCGACTATTTCGCACAAGTCCTGGAGTAGGCCAAACAAGTCCGGGACTTGTGGGAACAACTCCCGGACTTTTTGGAAAGGCATTGCATCACCTCAAAATCTTCCTTTTCATCACCAATCCACATCCGACACTTCAGTCAAGCAAACTTTATAATTGTGTTACCAAAGAGGCTGTGTCGTAATTAAAGATTACGGCGCCCATAGCTGGAAGCAAGGAAAGTTTAGACTGGAGGGCTATACGCCCGCGAAGATGGCGGCAGGAGCCGACGCGCCCAAGGTGCATTTCCCGAATTCTCCCACTATCTTTTTTGTACTGCTTAAATGCTTCCTGCCCCTTCATTTTGTTTGTATAATGTTTTACCCTATTTTTGCAACTGTTTAGAATGCGTAACTGCATTTTGACGGAATCGGTGGCGGACACGCATTCGTTCGTTTCCTGTTGCCACCTAAGAGAATACAATGTCTTACCATAAAAAATATTTCTGCGCCATGCTGTCGCAGTCCTAAAGCAAGCAGCATCGCCTCCACGAAACAGACACTTTACAACGCACGCACAAGCCTTCGCACCGTCTGCTCATCGCGCGACGGCAAGGCAAACGATTTTTGACAGAGGCTTCAAGCCACCCTATTGTTTAACACGGTGCGCGCCCGTTCTCATTGACTTAGGACTTTAGACAAGCCAATGAATGATTGCACGCCTATTTTTTAATCACATGAAAAACTACTTTTTACTCCTTACCCTTTTATGTCTTTCCCTTTCTGCCCGAGCTCATGACGCAGAGGTAGATGGCATTTTCTACAATTTGGATGCAGCCAACAAGACGGCTACAGTCACTTTTAAGGGAGACGATCCTGCCGATTATGAATACTCAGGTGACGTAGTGATTCCTGAAACAGTGACTTATAATGGTATCACATATTCCGTCACGAGTTTGGGACTAGGCTGCTTCTATGGTTGCAGCAGTTTGACCTCCATCACCATTCCCAACTCCGTCACG
>CAMBHR010000021.1:0-35189 GCA_945867195.1 uncultured bacterium
GTACATAGACAATACAAAGTTAACTAATCCTTGGGGAGGCAGTGGCTTCCCCTTTATTTTTTTGTATTGCCTGTAAACTCTATTGCAATGCGGCTCTCCCTCGCCTTCTCCGCTACGCTACGAAAGCGAGGGAGGGGACGCTAAAATTGCACTTCTATCTTGAAAGTATATGGATAGCAATATATTTTCTTTGAAATTACAGCAAAATGCCACGTAAAGGACTCACATTTCTGTTGGTATTCACTTTCGTTATTCGCAAAACACATGAGTTCACACAATGCTGACGAGTCTCATTTGGTTCTCCACCTGTTCATTATCAAAGCAATCTTCAAATGCCAAAATTAAAAAAAACGATACAATCTGCGTTAGGGTTTGTTAAGTATCATTTTCCTTATTTTGTTTTCAATATTTTTGTTCCCAATTTGTTCCTTTTGCCGTTTTCGACTTTTTAATATAGTTGTGTATCAGCCACTTACGAATAATCAGCAGATTCTCAAGAAGAAGATCATGATGGGCGTTTGCGCAGGCTCTCTCTCTAGGCTGCAACTCTCTCGTTGTTTTCATGGCGTGAAGAAGGAATTACATGTGGCTATTAAATAGCACAGAACTTCAAAGACACTCAAATCTCGGAAATGCGTAAACTCAAACAGTTTGTTTACGCATTGGCGGCGGCTCGGCATGAAAAAAGAAAATCCTCTGGCTTTTCTTTTTGTCCTGCACTCGCCTTGCACTACTTTGGATAAGATAGGCGGCTCGGTGGAACCTACCTCGGACACTATGTGCAATATTTCTTCTGGTTCTTCTGCGTCATTGGTATCGTCATTTTCGTCTTGACCATCTTCCTGCTACTCGATAGCCATTACCACTGGTTGAAGTAATCTAATTTTCCCAACATGGCTTGTGGGATTCATTTTGGGAACAACAAACCCACTGACAATCGGCATTTCTGCTGAAAATCAGTGGGTCATTTTATTCTGTTGTCAATCTTGATAAGATGATTATCAGTCGGTATGGGGAAATTGGTACATCTTATGTAAGGATTCAATATCTCAGTAGGTTAGACCACTGTATATAATTGATATTCTACCTTTTTTGGGGGGTCTTCCATAGGGGATTCTTTTTCTTCAAACAAAGAAGGAGAGAACTGCTTTGCTTTTCTTTTTGAAACATAATCTCCCATAGGTTTTGTACCTCTAATAAATCGTTCTTGTATAGTTTTTATTGATTCATCGCCAATATCTACACCAATCCATTGACGACCAAGTTCTTCAGCGGCTACAAGTGTGGTTCCAGAACCTGCAAAACAATCTAAAACAATATCACCGGGATTTGAGGAAGCTGAAATAATGCGTTTCAACATATCAAGGTTTTTCTCGGTAGGATAACCAGTAATACACGTGTTTTGGTTATTTACGTCAAGATAATCAAGCCAAATATCCTGAACGGGTACTCCTTTGCTTTGATCAAGATAGACCTTACGTCTTGGATTACCATTTGAGGACCAATAAATCTCACCTCGAGCATCCATTTCTTCTAATTTGTCTATTGTATATTGCCAATGCTTTCCTTCTGGCGGCATAAGTCCGCGCCATGGCCCACCTGTTGCGCCATTCCGAATGCCTGGAGCATGACATGGTACACGTTTGTATCTCCTTCCTGTTCCTTCTTCTACAAAAGGATATTCTTTTAGTATCTTCTCATCTGTCCATTCTTCGTATGGCCGATTCCAAACAGGGGTGTCAGATTTTGTATAGAAAAGAATATAGTCAGAAATATTACCGAAAGTCTTACTGGTGAAGTTCTTTGATTTACATTTCTTTCTGGTAATCATCCCTTTAAAATTCCGCATACCAAAAATCTCATCCATCATGACTTTCACATGAAAGACCATATTACTATCAAGATGAACATAGATAGAGCCGGAATCGGAAAGCAATTGAAACATTAAGTCAAGTCTGCTACGCATGAAATCTAAATATTCATCAATTGTATAGTTATCGCTATACGCATGCTTAAAATCTCGCGTTTCAAATGCTCCACCTGTATTGTATGGAGGATCTATATAGATCAGATTGACATGTCCTGATACCTTTTCATCATTGAGGAGATAATTTAAGACGTCCAAATTATCAGCGTGGTAAAGTCTCTTTATTGTATCTCCTCTGTAATTGTTCTCGCATTTGAATGAAATTGACTGATTTGGAACGAGAGCGAGAGGTGCAACAATTGGAATATTGCTTATAGGTATACTTACAGCCATATTTTCACTTTATTTCAGATTCAACCATGTTTTAGTCAGCCTTGATTTGAACATTCTCAAGGTTATTACAAGAACTCTGTCTGGATTAATGTTCTCCAATTTGGAATAATCATCCCACATGGAGCCAAGTAACAAGCCTGGACCATCATTAAGAAAGATAACCTTTGTATTTAACCCCTTACTTTGTGTATAAGTAAGAATCTCCTTTGCACAATTGTTGTAACCACCTGTGCGATCATCTTCCTGAGCACCGCCTCTATCACTATCGTATCTTGCTAATCCTATAGCAATAACTTCATTATTTGAATTCCTTATAACAAAATCTACAGGACGTGTAGGATTAGGATAATCTGCAAAAACATTCTTTAATTGAACATCTGCACCTGCTCGTTCAGGCCCTTCAATTGTATATCCTTGGAAGTTCTCACGGAACATTTCAAAAAAATGTTCTGTTAAAGAATAGCCTTTCTGCCCTCTATCCTTATACTCCCATAATACAGCACATAAAGCTTCATCTGGGATGGGGCGAGATGTGAACTTCTTTTGAACTAAATCAATTGTCCTGAAATCCTTTCCAATTTTTTTGCACACCATTGGTATCATAGATTTCTTTTTTAACATTTCTACAGAAGTGTCTGGAGAAACGTATTTGCGAAAGACACGCAACAACTGAATCCTCATCCAGCTTTCTTTTGTAATGGATGAAATCGCCCCTAACAACTTTTCTGATGAGGGTGATGATTTAACTAATCTTCCAAACTCAACAAGCACTGGCTTGTATAATTCACAAGCGTCTGAAAGTATATCTGGATAGAATTCACCGTTGGCCATGGTTATCCAATTGGCAGCATCTGGTTTATAATCTGCAAAACTTTTCATATTTAGTAACTATTTATCAATTTCTTTTTACACGTAAACTCCAGTCGTACGATTTTTTTAAGGTATCTTTGTGTCATTCAACAGACATTTTACATCTACTTCAAGGAGCTTTGCGATCTTATCTAAAGTCTGTAAGTCAGGTTGAATACTATTACTGCACCACTTGCTAACAGTACAAGGCGTTTTGCCGACTGCTTCTGCGAGCCACTTGCCTGTCTTGCGCTTTTCAACAAGCACAACTTTTATTCTGTTCAAATTCGCCATACGACTATAATTGGTTGTAATTTGGAGTAAAGGTATTAAGATTCTATGAAAGTAAAGAGTATTACCTAAAGAAAGTTGCCTATAGCCCTATATTTTTCTTTGAAATTTTGATGAAATGCCACATTAAGCACTCACTTTTCGCTTGGTTTTCTCTTTCAGCGTTCGTAATTCAACAACGATAACCTTATCTTCATTTCAATACAATCTCAAAATGTCAAAATCAGAATTTTTTGATTATTTGTCCAGTTAAGGTTTGTTAAGTGGCATTTTCTTTCTTTTGTTTTCAGAATTTTTGTTTCCAGTTTGTTTCTTGTGCCCTCTATACTTGGCAACATATATTGATATTCAATACATTACAAGCTGACAACAGGATTTCAAGAGGAAGATCATGATGGGCGTTTGCGCAGGCTCTTTCTCTAGGCTGCAACTCTCTCGTTGTTTTCATGGCGTGAAGAAGGAATTACATGTGGCTATTAAATAGCACAGAACTTCAAAGACACTCAAATCTCGGAAATGCGTAAACTCAAACAGTTTGTTTACGCATTGGCGGCGGCTCGGCATGAAAAAAGAAAATCCTCTGGCTTTTCTTTTTGTCCTGCGCTCGCCTTGCACTACTTTGGATAAGATAGGCGGCGGCTCGGCATGAAAAAAGAAAATCCTCTGGCTTTTCTTTTTGTCCTGCGCTCGCCTTGCACTATCTTTGCACCAATTTGACTTCAGCACCCCAAGAAAACGAATGAACAGTAAAGACGATATAACACAGAATGCCTTTTCACTGATTGCCGACTTCGAGGGCGACATGGACGCCCTGCTACACACGCCACATGAGGACACGCTGCCCGTGCTGCCCCTGCGCAACCTGATGCTGTTTCCCGGTGTGGTTGGCTCGGTCACGGTGGGAAGGGCATCAAGCCTGAAGGTGGTCACCCAGTCCATGAAGCGCGGTGAACTCATCGCCGTGTTCACGCAGAAAGACGCTTCGGTGGAAGAACCCGCCGCCTCCGACCTGTACCAGCAGGGCGTGGTGGCACGCGTGATGCGCACCATCGACCTGCCCAACGGCCACACGGCGGCCATTCTCCAGAGCTACGGCCCCTTGCTGCTCGAAAGCCTGAAGCGCCGAAAACCGTACTACCGCGCCGAGGTGACCTCGCTCGAAGAGACCGTTTACGACGAAACTGACAAGGAGTTTTCCGTACTGGTGGATGCCTGCCGCGATGCCGTGGTGCGCTTCCTGAAACTGAGCGACGTGCAGCGGGCCGATGAGTCGGCCTTCGCCGTGAAAAACATCTCCCACCCCGTTTTCCTCATCAACTTCATCTGCGTCAACATGGCGTTTTCGCTCGACGAACGCTACGAGTTGTTCCTGGAACACGACCTCAAGCGACGCGCCTTCAAACTGCTGCAGCTGCTGAACCGCGAGTGCCAGTTTGCACAGCTGAAACACGAAATCCAGGAGCAGACCCGCGAAGAACTGGACCAGCAGCAGAAGGAGTTTTTCCTCCACCAGCAGATAAAAAACATTCAGAGCGAACTGGGTGAGGACGAGAACGGCGACGTGGCCGACCTGGAGGAGAAAGCCTCCCGGCTGGTATTCCCGGAAAAGGTGGAGGCCGTCTTCCGCCGCGAGCTGGAGAAGCTCAAACGCATCAATCCGCAGGTGCCGGACTATAACGTGCAGCTGAACTACCTGCAGACCATTGTCAGCCTGCCCTGGGGCATCCATACTGACGACAACCTGAACATTCGCAATGCCGAGCGCATCCTGAACCGCGACCATTATGGTATGGAGAAGGTGAAGGAACGCATCCTGGAACACCTGGCCACCCTGCGCTACCGCAAAACGGACAAGGCACCCATCCTCTGCCTCTACGGTCCTCCGGGAGTGGGCAAGACATCGCTCGGCAAGAGCATCGCCGAAGCCCTGGGCCGCAAGTATATGCGCATCTCCCTGGGAGGCATCCACGACGAGGCTGAGATACGCGGCCACCGCCGCACCTATGTGGGTGCCATGCCGGGCCGCATCATCAAGGGCATTGCCAAAGCCGAGTCGGCCAACCCGCTCTTCGTGCTCGATGAGATTGACAAAGTGTCGGAGAACAATTACAACGGCGACCCGCACAGCGCGTTGCTCGAAGTGCTCGACCCGGAGCAGAACAATGCTTTCCACGACAACTACCTGGACCTTGACTTCGACCTCTCCAAGGTGTTCTTCATTGCCACGGCCAACAGTCTGCAAACCATTCCGCGCCCCCTGCTTGACCGCATGGAAGTCATCGAGGTGGAGGGTTACCTGACGGAGGAGAAGAAAGAAATTGCCCGCCGCCACCTCGTGCCGAAGGAGCAGAAGGATTTTGACTTCGGCGAAAATTCACGTCTGAAGTTCACCCCGGCCGCCATTGAATATATCATCGAACGCTATACCCGCGAGAGCGGCGTGCGCCAGTTGGAAAAACAAATCAACAAGATATTCCGCAAGGTGGCTTACCTCACCTCTACCTCCGACGATGACATCATGCCGTATGCCGACAGCGCAGTCAAGCCCGCCGACATAGAGAAACTGCTGGGCAAACCGCTGTTCAGCCGCGACAAGTACCAGGGCAACAAGTACGCCGGTGTGGTGACCGGTCTGGCATGGACCGCCGTGGGTGGCGAAATCCTGTTTATCGAAACCGGCGTGAGCCGCAGCAAGGGGGGCAAGCTCACCCTGACCGGCAACCTGGGCGATGTGATGAAGGAGAGTGCCGTGCTGGCATTGGAATACATCAAGGCCCACGCTGACACGCTGGGACTGGACTACCGCGTGTTCGACCACTGGGGCGTTCACGTCCATGTGCCCGAAGGGGCCACGCCCAAGGACGGACCCTCTGCCGGCATCACCATCGCCACCTCCATCGCCTCGGCACTCACCCAGCGAAAAGTGCGCGACCACCTGGCCATGACGGGCGAGATAACGCTGCGGGGCCGCGTGTTGCCCGTGGGCGGCATCAAGGAGAAAATCCTGGCGGCCAAGCGTGCCGGCATCACCGACATCCTCATCTCAGAGGAGAACCGGAAGGATGTGCAGGACATCAACGAACGCTATGTGGAGGGCCTTACGTTCCATTTCGTGGAAGACGTGCAGGACGTGCTGCATTTTGCCCTGCTCGAGGAAAAAGTGCAAAACGCCATAGAACTCACCGTGCCGGACGACGAGTATGCCGGCAAGCCTGCCGAAGCCACAACCGACGTTTCCGTGAGACTGCTTAAGGAGGCTGGCAAATAAACAGATTGTTTCGGGGGATGAGAACGTCCCCCGAAAACATTATTTCCAAAGAATCCATGGATTTTTCCCTGCAACATACCGACACTTCCTGTGCCGCCCGTGCCGGACTGATAACCACCGCACACGGCCCGATACACACGCCCATCTTCATGCCCGTCGGCACGGTGGGCAGCGTGAAGGGCATACACTTGCATGAGCTGAAGGAGGACATCAACGCCGAAATCATCCTGGGCAACACGTACCACCTGTATCTGCGCCCGGGGCTGGACACGCTGGAACGGGCCGGCGGACTGCACAAGTTCAACGGTTTCGACCGCCCCATGCTGACCGACAGCGGCGGTTTCCAGGTGTTCTCGCTGGCCGGCATCCGCAAGCTGACCGAAGAAGGCTGCGAGTTCCGCTCGCACATCGACGGCAGCAAGCATTTCTTCACGCCGGAAAAGGTGATGGATATCGAACGCACCATCGGTGCCGACATCATGATGGCTTTCGACGAGTGTCCGCCGGGCACCGCTGACTTTGCCTATGCCCGCAAAAGTCTGGACCTGACGCACGGCTGGATGAAGCGTTGCTGGAAGCGTTTCCACGAAACGGAGCCCAAGTACGGATACAGCCAGGCCCTGTTCCCCATCGTGCAAGGCTGCGTCTACAAGGACCTGCGGCAGGAAAGCGCGCGCTTCATGGCCGATTTCGGGGCCGAAGGCTACGCCATAGGCGGACTGGCCGTGGGCGAGCCGGCGGAGGTGATGTACGACATGATCGAAGTGGTCAACGACATCCTGCCCACCGACCGTCCGCGCTACCTCATGGGCGTGGGCACGCCGCTAAACATCCTGGAAGCCATTGAGCGCGGCGTGGACATGTTCGACTGCGTGATGCCCACCCGCAACGGCCGCAACGCCTGCCTCTTCACGGCAGAAGGAGTCATCAATATGCGCAACGCCAAATGGGCCGAGTGCTTTGAGCCTGTCGACCCCATGGGCCACTGCTTCGCCGACCTGCATTACTCCAAGGCATATCTCCACCACCTTTTCAAGGCCAAGGAACTGCTGGCCATGCAGATTGCCTCCATCCACAACCTGGCTTTCTATCTCTGGCTGGTGCGCGAAGCCCGCAGACAAATCCTGGCCGACAACTTTGCCGCTTGGAAGCGCACCATGGCGGAAAAGCTGATGCGCAAACTCTGAAACTTCCCTTAGAAACCGCCCGCCTATGCGCCTATTCCGCCTCAAGAACCGCTCCAAACATAGCTCTCCCCAAAGGAACGACACCCACCAGAAGGATCGGGGACGAAAGCCCTGGCTGGGACGCGTGGACCACTACATCGTCTACAAGTTCCTGAGCACGTACATCTTCCTCATCACCATCATCGTGGTGATTGCCGTGATTTTCGACTTCAACGAGAAGATTGACAAGCTGACGCAGAGCCACGCGCCCATGCAGAAAATCATCTTCGATTACTACGTCAACTTCGTGCCCTACTTCGCCAACCTCTTCAGTCCGCTCTTCGTGTTCATCGCCGTCATTTTCTTCACCTCGAAGCTGGCGGACAATTCTGAAATCATCGCCATGAAGAGCACGGGCATGAGTTTCCGGCGGCTGCTCCGTCCCTATATGTTCTCGGCGGCACTCATCGCCCTGACCACCTACCTGCTCGGTGCCTATGTCATACCGCAGAGCAACGTGGCAAGGGTGAACTTTGAGAACAGGTACATCAAGAAGAAGACGGACATCACCTCGGTGGACAACGTGCAGATGCAGGTGGACACCGGCGTGGTGGCCTATATCACCCACTTCGACAACGTGACGAAGAGCGGCTACGGCTTCTCGCTCGACAAGTTCGTGGACAAGAAGCTCGTGTCGCACCTCACGGCGCAAAGCATTCAGTACGATACGCTGTCCGACCGCCGCTTCTCGTGGACACTGAGGCAGTACAAAATCCGCACGCTGAAAGGGATGCGCGAGAAACTGGAAAGCGGACAGAAGCTCGACACCATCATCGTGATGGAGCCCAAGGACTTTTTCTACGTGCGCGGACAGCAGGAAACCATGACAGTGCCCGAACTCGACGAGTTCATCGACCGCCAGAAACTGCGCGGAGCAGCCGGCGTGAGCACGTTTGAAGTGGAGTACCACAAACGCTTCGCCACCCCCTTCGCCGCCTTCATCCTGACGCTCATCGGCGTGAGCCTGTCGTGCGAGAAGCGCAAGGGCGGCATGGGCGCGAGCATCGGCGTGGGCATCGCGCTGAGCTTCACCTACATCCTGTTCCAGACGGTATCGGCCACCTTTGCCATCAATGCCGGATGGCCCGCCATGTTCTCCGTGTGGCTGCCCAACATCATTTTCGCCCTCATCGCAGCGGTGCTCTACCGCCGCACCCCCCAATGACCTTGCTGCCGGGGCGACAGCACGACAACAACACAATAAATACACTTCATACTCTTAGAACACCTATTTCTATCCATGATGTCCGAAGAAGTTTATTTTGAAGATCTCGACCTCTCAGACGATGTGCTCGATGCACTCTATGATATGCGTTTTGAAAAATGCACACCCGTTCAGGCGCAGTGCATTCCCCCCATTCTCGAAGGGCGCGACGTGCTCGGCGTAGCCCAGACCGGCACGGGAAAAACCGCCGCCTACCTCCTGCCCCTGCTCACGCTGCTACAGCGCGACGAACATCCCGCCGATTCCGTCAACTGCCTCGTCATCGCCCCCACCCGGGAACTGGCGCGCCAGATTGACCAGGCCCTGCAAGGTTTTGCCTACTACACCGGCGTGAATGCCGTGGCTGTTTACGGTGGCAACGACGGTGCGCGCTACGAACAGGAGCGGCGGTCGCTCCAGGCCGGTGCCGACATCGTGCTGGCCACCCCCGGGCGGCTCATCACCCACCTGCAGCTCGGCACGCTCGACCTCAGCCGTACCACCCACCTCGTGCTCGACGAGGCCGACCGTATGCTCGACATGGGCTTCGCCGACGACATCCTAAGCATCGTCAAGCAGATGCCGGAAAAGCGGCAGACCATCCTCTTCTCCGCCACCATGCCGCCCAAGATTGCCGAACTGGCACGCACCGTGATGCACGACCCCGTGGAGGTGGAAATCGCCGTGTCGAAACCCGCCGACAACATTGCCCAAAGCGTCTACGTTTGCCGCGAAAGCCACAAGCAGCTGGTGCTCAACCACATATTCCAGGAGCAACCTCCACAGCGTGTCATCCTCTTCTGCTCATCCAAGCAGAAGGTCAAGGAGCTGAGCATCGTGCTGCAGCGCAAAGGATGGAACGCCCGCGCCATGCACTCCGACCTGGAACAGGCCGAGCGCGACGAGGTGATGCAGCTGTTCCGCACACGGCAGGTGGACTTGCTGGTAGCCACCGACATCGTGGCGCGCGGCATTGACATCGACGACATCACCATGGTCATCAACTACGATGCGCCCCACGATGCCGAGGACTACGTTCACCGCATTGGACGCACCGCCCGAGCCGGCCGCGAAGGCCGTGCCATCACCCTCATCGGCGAGCGCGACCTCTTCGCCCTGCGCCAGATTGAGCGCATCCTCGACCTGCAAATTCCGCGTGCCGAACTGCCCGAAGGCGTACAACCGCCCCAAACAGAAAAGGAGGGGGAAAAGCACGGAAAGCAAGGACGGAACGGACACCACCGAAGCGGAAAAGACAGAGGGAAGAGCAACGGGAAAGACAAAAGCGAACACAGCCAAGAAAAGGGAGAACAAGGCAAAAGCAAAGACAAGCAAGGCAAGGGGAAACCCGGGAGACACAAGGGCGGGCATGGTAAAGGCCAGGGTGACAAAGAAAAGAAAGAGACCGCCGCACAACCCGGAGAAACCGCTGCGCAATCTGGAGAAAGCGCTGCGCAACCTGAAGAAGCCGCTGTGAAGAAACAGGGAAAACCGCGCAGGAAGTCACGCAAACACCACGCTGCCAAACGCAGCCAGCCCCAGCCGGAAAACGGAGAGAATGCCCAAAGCTGACATGAAGACGTTACGACACCTTACGCCTACCGCCGTGCTGGCCGTCCTGACCACTGTGCCCACCGCCGCCCTCCTTGCCGCCCTCCTTTTCCTGATGCCCCTGACTGTCCCGACTGCCACGGTGCAGGCGCAGAAGCTCACCCCCATCACCCGTTTCCATCCGGGGCAAAACCCCAATGCGCCCTACTTCGACGAGTTGCTGAGCGGTTTCCTGCAATCCGCCTCGCCCGACATCCCCGGCGGTTTCCTGCAAATGCCTTTCGTGGGCAACCCCGTATGGGTCTACGTGGGCGAGAAAGACTCCACGCAGTTCATGGCCTATGCCTCCGGCTACGAGTTTGCCGAAGGACTGCCCCCCGGAAAATGCCGCGCACGGCTCACCCGTTACGACATCCGGGCGGAACTCACCGAGCACCCTGCCTTCCTGGAACAGCTCTACACCTATCCCGACACCACAGCCGAAAAAGGTTTTCTCATCGACTTGGACCACGCCCTCAGCGGTCCCGGCTGTGAGGACATGGACGTGGTCTTCATCGACAAACGCACCATCCGTGCCCACCGCCGCACGGCAGTGGCCGGCAATGCCGCCCAACCCGACCTGTACTACTACGCCCGCTTCTCCCACCCCTTTACCACGTGGAACGTGCGGCGCGAGCGGGTAACGCTCGAAAACGGGCAGAAGGAGAGTCGCTGCAAAGTGGCCTTCACCTTTCCGCTCAAGCCCGGCGAGCAGCTCAAAGTCATCTCCGCCGTGTCGGCCCTGAGCACCAACGAAGCCTATGCCTGCGTTGAAGGCCACCGGCCCGCCACACCGTTCAGCGACAAGCGCAAGCCCCTGCCGCCACGCGACGACACACCGCTGCTGGCGCAGAACGAAGGAGGCCCCCCGTCGGGTCCGGCCTCGCGCCATCATGGGGGCACTTCCGCCTCCCGTTCCAAGACAGGAGGCCGCACGCAGGCAGGCAAGACGGCTCCCACCTCGCCTTACGCTTTCATCGAGATTACCACGCGCCAAGCTCCCTTGCAGGCCGCCTTCCACGCCGCCATGACCCGCCTCATCAGCCTGCCGGCCATGAAAGGCGTTACGCAAGCCGATGATTTCCTGCAACGGTTGGCGGCCCTCTATCCAGCAGCCGAACCGGCTCCCGATGCGCTGGCCACCGACTCCCTGCTGCGCAGCATGGCCCAGTCCATGCTCAAGGGTGAAAGCGAACAGGCCGATGCCACGGCGCAGGCCGCATGGTACGTGTTCAACGCCATCGGCTTCCGCCCCGTCCGCCAAATTCCCGGCACGTGGCAGGTGGTACGCCCCGTGTTCAACATCGTCACCCTCCACGTGGGTCGTGGCCGCCGCTTCATACTCCACACCAAGCGCAACCTCCCCTCGCGCCCCATCGTAGGCCGTGCCACGCTGCAAGGCTCCCCCTTGCCCGCCGGCCTCACCTTCACCCACGAACAACTCGTGCGCGGAGGCATCATGGAAATCACATGCAGCGAAGCTAATTTATAATTTACAATGTATAATTTATAATTAGGTCTGGCGACCATCATACAGGACGATGCAGAACCGCCGACTTCATGGCCGCAGGCTTCATTGTAAATTATAAATTAGTCCATGGCCGCAGGCTTCATTATAAATTATAAATTGTAAATTATACATTGATTATGACCATAGGCGAACAAGCCCCCGACCTGCTGGGCTACGACGAAGCAGGCAATGAGTTGCGTCTCAACGCATTTCGCGGACGCAAAGTAGTGCTCTATTTCTATCCCAAGGACAACACCTCCGGCTGTACCGCCGAGGCGTGCAGCTTCCGCGACCATTACGATGAGCTCCGAGAGGCCGGTTACGAAGTCATCGGCGTGAGCCCGGACAGCGCACGGTCGCACCAAAACTTCCGTGAACGCCACGGTCTCCCCTTCCACCTCGTCGCTGACACCGAGCACCAGCTACTCGAAGCCTTCGGTGCGTGGGGAGAAAAGAAAATGTACGGCCGCACCTACATGGGTGTATTCCGCACCACCTTCCTCATTGACGAAGAAGGGTGCGTCAGCCGCATTTTCTCCCCCAAGGAAATCAAGACGAAAATCCACGCTGAACAAATTCTGAAAGCATAAATACATTAGTTTATGGTTCAAAAGGCTATAGTTTATAAGGCCACAATGAAGTGCAGTACACACCCGCTCAGTGGGCATAAATATGAACATTGAACTATAAACTTTTCAACTTGCTAAATACCCCATAAGTTATAAACTCCTAAACATTCCACCCATTTATGGCAAAGAATCCAGAAGACAACAATACGCTCGCCACGAGCGAAAAGCTCAAAGCCCTGGCCGCCGCCATGGCCAAGATTGAAAAAGACTTCGGCAAAGGCTCCATCATGAAAATGGGCGACCAGCAGGTGGAAGACGTCGACGTCATCCCCACCGGCAGCCTCGCCCTCAACGCCGCGCTCGGCGTGGGAGGCTATCCGAAAGGCCGCATCATCGAAATCTTCGGCCCCGAATCCTCCGGTAAGACAACCCTCGCTATCCACGCCATTGCCCAGGCGCAGCAGAACGGCGGCATTGCCGCCTTCATCGATGCCGAACACGCCTTCGACCGCTTCTACGCCGCCAAGCTCGGAGTCAATGTCGACGAACTCCTCATTGCCCAACCCGACAACGGCGAACAAGCACTCGACATTGCCGACCAGCTCATCCGTTCCTCCGCCATTGACATCATCGTCATCGACTCCGTGGCGGCCCTCACCCCCAAGGCTGAGATTGAAGGCGACATGGGCGACAACAAGGTGGGTCTTCAGGCGCGCCTCATGAGCCAGGCCCTGCGCAAGCTCACCGCCACCATCAGCAAGACCAACACCACCTGCATCTTCATCAACCAGCTGCGCGAGAAGATAGGCATCATGTTCGGCAATCCCGAAACCACCACCGGCGGCAACGCCCTCAAGTTCTACGCCTCCGTCCGCCTCGACATCCGCCGCGTCACCACCCTCAAGGACGGCGACACCCCCATCGGCAACCAAGTGCGCGTAAAGGTGGTGAAGAACAAAGTCGCCCCTCCCTTCCGCAAGGCAGAGTTTGAAATCACCTTCGGCGAAGGCATCTCCCATGCCGGCGAAGTGGTCGACCTCGGCGTGGAACTCGGCATCATCAAGAAGAGTGGCTCGTGGTTCAGCTATGGCGAAAGCCGCCTCGGCCAGGGACGCGATGCCGTGAAGAAGCTCATCAAGGACAATCCCGAACTCTCCGCAGAAATCGAAGAGCAGATTGCCGCCGCGCTGAAGAGTGCAATGGATAATGCATAATCTTTTTAGGGGTGTTCTAATAATTCTGATAGGGTGCAAAGCAACCATCAGAATATATAAATCAGAATTTTAGAACCACCCTATCATGTGCAATGCATAATGAAGACTACGGCCATGACATCGGCGCAGCCCTCATTATGCATTGCACATTATACATTAAATCGTCATTTACTATACATTAGCTCATTTCTTCCACCGTTTGAGCTGGGGGAAGAGGCCGCGCATCATCTGCCGGTAGTCCTCGGCGGTGAGGGGACTCGGAAGATACTTGTTCACCTCGTCGAGGAACTGGACGCAGTGGTCAATCATCTCCTCCATGGTACACTGGTAGAGGAAGTGGCCGCCGTCATAGCAATGGCGGCAGTAGTCGAACTGCAGACTGCCGTCCGCCTCGTGTCCGCAGTCGGCATCATCGGTAAGGGGCATTCCGCAGCTTTGGCAGAAAAGGGGGAGCTGGCCGGGAAGCCTGTGCTTCTCCTTGGGTGGGAAAGTGGCCTCGTAGGCGGCAAAGGCTTCCGGCTCGGCCTCGGCCACAAAGTAGCCTACTGGCGGTTGGTACGTGCCTTCTGCGCCGCCGAGATACCCCGGCGTGAGTTCCTGGGCCAGGAAATAGGGCACCACAGCCTCAGGCGGTTCGGAATGGTAGTGGATGCGGAGCGAGGAAGCGAGCACGAAACCGGCATGGCGGTAGAAGTCGATGTTTCCCTCCATGCAGAGCACGCCAACGCCCTGTCTGCGTGCTTCGTCAAGGGCATGGCGGAGTAGCTTGATTCCGTAGCCCTTGCGTTTGAAGTCGGGGTAGATGCTGATGGGGCCGAAAGTCCAGGCCGGCAGCTGAGTGCCGTCGGTGAGGGTGATGGCGGCACGGGAGAACATGACGTGGCCCATGATGCGGCCTTCCTCCTCCATGACGAAATCAAGCCCCGGCATGAAGTCCGGGTTGCTGCGGTAACGGTACAGCACGTAGTGTTCGGTGCATCCGGGGCGGTAGACGTTCCAGAATGCTTCGCGTGTGAGGTTTTCCACCTCGCGGTAGTCCTCAGGGGTTTCCAATCGGATGAGCATGGTAATAATTTTATAATGAATAATTGCTTAATGAATAATGAAACCTGTGGTCATAAAGCCGGCGGTCAGCTCCGCCGACACCATCGGCGTAGCCTCATTATTCAATAATCATTAACTTTGCCCCATGTTTACCTTCAAACAATTCATCATAGAGGATGCCCACTGCGCCATGAAGGTGGGCACCGACGGCGTGCTGCTGGGAGCATGGGCCAACGTGGCCGGCTGCCGGCACATCACGGACATCGGGTGTGGCAGCGGACTGATTGCGCTGATGGCGGCACAACGGGCTCCCGAAGCCCGGGTCACAGGGGTGGAAATCGACCCGGAAGCGGTGGCTGATGCCCAGGCCAACGTGGCAGCCTCGCCGTTTGCCCACCGCACGGAAATCGTTCTCGCCGACGTGTGCCGTTACGCCGCCACCGCCCTGAAGTCCGACTGCCTGCTGAGCAACCCACCCTACCATGAGGAAGACCTGCTGCCCCCCGCCGCCAGCCGCGCCACGGCACGCCACACCTCGGGCGGCGGCATGGGCTTCGAAGCCCTGCTGCGCGTTGCCTGCCAACTTCTTGATTCCACCGACTCCCATGCGCGCTTCTCGCTCATCCTGCCCACGCAGGCCCTGCCACGCTTCCTGCCCCTGGCGGCGGTACACGGTTTTCACGAAACGCGCCGCACCGATGTCGTGACACGCCCCGGAAAACCGCCCAAGCGCACCCTGCTGGAGCTACGTCCCCACCCTGCCCCCATGCATCGCGACGTACTGGTTTTGGTGGGTGACGACGGCGGACGCTCCGAGGCTTACGCCAACCTCTGCCGCGACTTTTACTTGGACAAGAGTTAATTAAGGGGGAAGCTATAGATAATCAGAGATAACTATAGATATCCATAGAAAAAACTAAATACTATCAGAGGCCAGCCCGTTCGTCGTTGAGACGCCGGACAGCATCCTGCACGATGAGTCCGGCAAGGGTGAAGCCGAAGATGGCGGTGATGTGGGCGAGGCTGCCATTGATTTGCGCTTTCGCGCTGCACCACTCGTGATTGACAAGGTCGGGGTCGCCGGGACCTTGCTCCGCTTTGGGACACATACAGGAGGCAGTGCCGCAAGCGTGGGATGCTCCGAGATTGGGCAACAGTTCCTCACTGTAAACACATTTGAACTTGCGCGAGGGGCGCACTCCCTGCTGCTTGAACCTGCGGCGCAGGGCGGCTCCCAGCGGGCAGCCACGCACCTTCCAGAACTCTGCCACGGCTATCTTGGTGGGGTCGAGCTTGAGGGCGGCTCCCATGGAGGAGAAGAAGCGGGCTTTGGTGCGGCAGGCATGGAGTATGAGTTGGGCCTTGTGTTGCAGGGAGTCGATGGCATCGACAATGTAGTCGTAGGTTTCGAGGTGGAAGTCGGCAGCGGTTTCTTCGGAATAGATTTGCTGCCGGGCTTCTATCTCCGCCGAGGGGTTGATGGCGAGCAGCCGCTGCCGCAAAGCCTCTACTTTCACCATGCCTACGGTTTGGGTGGTGGCCATGAGCTGGCGGTTGACGTTGGTGATGCAGACGCGGTCGGAGTCGACAATGGTGAGATGGCGTATGCCGGAGCGCACGAGGCTTTCTGCGCACCAGCTGCCTACGCCGCCCACGCCGATGACAATGACGCGCAGGTCTGACAGACGGTCTACGGCCTCTGTCCCCAACAGCCGCTCAGTGCGGTTGAATATGGCTTTTTCTATCTGTTTCATGCTTGAACTATAAATGTATTTTTCTCCTATTGACTATCGACATGTTACAGATAGCCGCCTGGTTCGCTGATGTCACAATGTTCCCAAACTATTACACCATTTGCAACTGATTCCCAAGATGCGAGGATGAGACTTCTTATCACAGATTGGTGATTTGCGGTTGTTGACATCCCAATTGCCGTTTTTGCTGTCATAATTTCTGGATTTGTTCCTGCGCAACTTTGATTGCGTCATTTCTAAATTCATCATCGCCTACTGCATCAAGCACTTTATCTGCTAACCACAACGTCAGCATTTCCTTCTCGTCCTGATGTAAGTATGCTGCAAGCTTGATAACATGCTCGCGCTTTGCTCGTCTGTCACCTCGCTCTATCTTGCTGAACATGGGTGTGTCAATCTCTAATAGTGCCGCCAGCTGTCGTTGTAGCACTCCTTGCTCGTCTCTGAGCTCTCTTATTTTCTTTCCGAATAACATATTTTGTTTCTTTTCGTCTTATACTTCGACTAACAGTTCGACTAAACTATCGGGAAACGACTACTTTTACGACTATAAGCCTCCGATTAGTCATTTACTAGTCGTTATTAGTCATTATCTAGTCATTTATTTGTTTACTAGTCATTCTTTAGTCATTTTCTATTCATTTACATGCAAACCATAACTTCCCTCTAAGAACGACAGAGCCGTCAGTATTCATTTCACTAAGGATATTACCTAGTAAACGAAGGTTTTGCTCTTGGCTATTTCTTTGGGGAAGTACCTCTTTGAGATAATCCAATATGGAGTTTTTCTTTGCGCCATCCTCCCCTGCATTTTGAATGAACTGCAAAGCCATCTGCTTTATCTTGTCGCGTTCAAGTCCTTTTACTTTGGTGTATTCCGGCAATTGTTTCGTTTGCCTTGCTATGCTCAAGGATATGGTCAGGTCTGGATATTCACCCTCTACCAATCCTCGTTCCAAAAGATTTTTGGCATCACTTTCACTCAGTCGGTGCCCTTTCTGCACAGCATCAAGCAAGATACAGTCTTCCAATGACAAGTCTTTGTTCTCTTTCAACAGCTTGGTGTATTTCTCATTGATGGCATTGCCGTATAAACGAACTGCCACTTCCTTCTTGGCTGCATCTATCTCGTAATCAGGCATAGGGAATCTGCGTTCCCATTGCTGATTGAATATCTTGCGTATGCCACGACCAACAATATCAATCATATTGAAGTTGACCATCGCATTACAAAGGCATTCATTGCGGTAGTGTCGTTGTGGACCATGCGTAGCAAGAGCCTTCTGCACTGTGCCTGGAATGAAGCTGCCTCCGTTGGCATAATACAGGAATCCCGGATTCTCCACAAGGTTGATTCTCTCCTGCAGGGTATAATCCTGATGTGCGATGCAGTTATGAAGCACTTCGCGCATGGAATAGTCATCGTATTGCTGCATTACATCAGGGAACATCGTGCCGCCTGGCATCTCGCGCATCGTTAGGTTATGCACTTTGGCAAGTATCTGGTCAACTGTCAAGATGAATGGCGCAGTGAAGTGTTCATAGTCAATTACATCTTCGTGTTCATCACGTAGTGACCAAGTTACCCTCACTACGGCAGGACGGAGTTTGAAGACTGACACAGGCTTGCCTAACAATATGATAGCTGCACGAGTGATACCACCGTCAATCATCACACCTGCATTGCTAAGGAACTCTGGTACCGACCAAGCGTTTACTTCCTCAGCAGGAATGCGACTATGCACCTTCTTGAACATCACACGAGCTTTGGCAATCGCGACCTCATCAAGATCATCAATAGTTGCATTCGGTACAATCTCTGCTGACCAGTCGCTACCCGTGAATAAAGGTTCATCAAGAATTGCATTCAGTCGCTCCAGTGGTAACTCTACAAGCGAATCTTCAATACGCTGCCATGCCTTATCATGAGCATACACAGGACGCTTCGGTAGATGCTTCGGAATACGAATCACCCACACCTTCTTCTGAGTGTCAGATGTGATGTACTCTATAATGTCTAATCCTTCACTAGAAAGGTTTGCACACCTATCCGTCAAACGAAGAATCGCCTTCTGTCGGTCATAGTTGTAGGTGTCAGTGCCAACAATCTCAAGAGTCTTGTCATGCACACCCACCACAAGAAAACCGCCCTCCATGTTGGCAATAGCCGACACATAGGATATAACATCATCCTTCTCGTCCCCACAGAACGAATTCTTCAGATTCTTAAATTCCTTCCACTCACACCGAGCATTCTCTTGTGGGTACTCGCGGAGCAGGTATTGTTGTAGTTCGAGTTCAGTCATTTGATTTCGTTATTTCAAGAACAATGTTTCACCTATGCTCCTTTGATAATCTAGAGCATTAGTTGGCTTTCCTAATCCATGATCTGGGTCAGGAACGTATATACTTTTATCTTGTTTCAATCTTTCCAAGTACTTTCTAACTTTCATATCAAGAGTAGTACAATCAAGCACATATTTATCGGCTATGATAATTGTATGTTCTCTTGCACGGCTTGTCGCCACATTGAACAGGTGAGGTTCAAGAGTCCTAATATAAGATGTGTTCGGCACAAAATAGATCGTTATATCGGTTGTCAATCCTTGAATCCGGGCTACTGTATCTATCAAGATATTATTTTGTGATCCAACGTTTTGAATTATGGCTTTTTGCAAAGAACGTGTAGTCGTTCTCATACAAGTCAATATAGCAAAATCTTTTTTCTTATTGTCGCATAAAAGCCTTCCTACAACGTATGCCGCAAGCATTATAGCAAAAGAAGGAGAAGTATCGCCAATTGGCATATCCGTAAGCAACAATGTTGGTCCACCTTCCTTGCATAGCAACGACTCCATAGACGCTAAATTCGAATAACAAGGTGATTTTTTTGCGAGAAGCGTCCCATTATAAAATATTCCAGTATAGTCAGACGCTCTTTGACCAAATCGATAAGCCGTTGTCAACTGAAAAATTGGAGAAGTTAAGTTGTCCGTTAAGAGCTGAAACCCGTTTATTAAACCATTATAACCACATCTATTGACACGATCTTCATTCAATTCGACAATAGGTGATAATTGATGAACATCTCCTACCCACAAGTTCTTTTTCCCCATTTTATTAGCGGCAGCAAACATGACCAGAAGTGCTTGGCTTGCTTCATCCATAATGAGGTAGTCAAAAGGAGAATCATAACTTAACTCCGCTGCAAAACCACTTGTTATAAAATATGAAGATAGAACCACATGACCAGGAGTTGGAAAAATTTGTTTAAGTGGCACTAAGTCCTTGTTTTCTTTATGTTCATCTACTGACATATTAGTCTTCCCAACACGACCTTGTTTTAAGAAGTCTTCAAGTGCTGACTTTTCTGCAATTTCCATTAAAGCTCTATTGGTTAGCGCTGTAACTAGAACTGAATGACCTGCATCACACAAATCTTTGCATAGTTCAGCAATCATAAAAGTTTTTCCTGTTCCCGGAGGTCCCTGGAGAATCATTGTATCGACCAACCCCAATTGAGATTTCACAAATCTCGAAACATTGTCTTGCTTGATAAGTTGTGGCGTCCAATCATTAGCCAAGTATTCATTATCCAAAATTGCTGAAACTTTTGGACTTAACTCATCTTCAACAACTTTCTGCAAATTGGCAATGTAGTCAATCGGAGGTCTTTGAGGTGCAAAAACGAGTATAATTCCAGTTCCATTCTTCTCTTCAATAAAAGTTTCGAACTCTAGTTCAACTTTTCTAAAGCCTACTAGAGAAAACATAGAATCTTCTGAATTTGATGTCCAAACGCATACACATTCCGTACCTTTATATCTTTCCTTGAATAGATCGCTATATGTCTTTGCCCCCCAATTGTGATAGTCACGCAAATTCTTAGGCAAAATCATAGAGTATAGATATTCGCCTTTTCTAGGTAGATTTCGAGAATTCGGGAATCTCATTATCATTTCCCCTTCATTGAACTTGATGAACTGACCAACATACATTTCTTCTGATTCTTCAAGTAGATACGATGCCTTTGCCGAAAACTTTCTGTTGAAAGCTTCTGTTTCTGCTCTGAGCTCGTCTTCGAGGAATTGCCAATGCTTTTTTCTAGAAACACGCATATTAAATTACAACATTAGGTAAGCATCATCTGCTGAAAGAGTTTCATACATTTCTTTTTCCGGTTGATTGAATCTCTCTGCCGTTTTCGTACAAGCTGGTAAAAGAGAGCCAAAATCGAAATGCAATCCTTTGAAGTGGCTTAATATAGATGCAAGTATAATCATACGATCTTTGCATTCTGCATTTTCTGTACTAAAGCTAATATTGATTTTACCTCGATCTGACATTAACTTGTAAAATGGCACACACATAGCTCCTTGATGAGTGTATACATACAACATTGAATTTGGCTGAGCAAGTTGCAGCCAATCAAACGCAGTAAGTTCAAAATCTCTATTTTGATTTCTGTAACTATGGACAACAAGAGGACATTCTTTGTTGTTTGGATCCATTACGCCATAAATATTACCATATGTAGATGCATCTAATCCTGTAGCATTTTCAAAAGAGAAACCTTGTTGCTCAAGTTCTCTTCTTACTACTTTTTTGGCTTCAATCAATGCCTCTGTCATTGCGTCTTTTGACAATCCTGCATATGGAGTGTCAGAAATAGATATTGAGACAATTCCATCAGTCTCATCGCTGTTATCTACTAATACAATGTTCGAGTCAACTATTTCGCGATTGTTCATTTCTTGTTCTATAGACTCTGATACTTCAATGTTGTATTCTTTAAGATACTCGATACATTCTTCCAACTCAGAGGTCAAGAGAACTTTAAGCATATGTGAATAAGAAGAAAGGTGGAGAAGCTTTCCTAACGGTTTCTCGATGCTATCTAGTACACGCATAGAATCCCAGTTACCTACTATATAGAAACATTTGCTTTCTGGGTCATAGTGTGCTTTCTTCGAAATTTTGTCTTCGTCGTTACCATATGACAGGTCTATAGAATTAACAGACAAGAAATCTATTTTCTTTAAGATTCCATCAACCTTTTCCAATGATTCGCAATAAATTCCATTATTCAGTAAAGCGAAAATTGGAGCAAGAGAATATAATTTATCTTTCAAGGCTTTTATTGAGACCTTGTCACCTATAGTCGTTAATTCTACTTTGTCAATAACCTGAACTCCAAGGAGTTTCATCAGTTTAAGTAATGAATCAGAAGGTGTTCCTTGTCCAGTATAAGCAAAATGGTTGCCAACAAAACCTTCAACTGTGATGATCGACAACTCTTCAGGCGAATAAAATTGGTTGTCTCTAGCTAAAATTTTATTCGATGAAGCCCACCGTATAAGTTCCTTTTTCTGAGACTCAGGCAAGGTATCAACCATAGCTGCCAATATGCCATATATTAGCATAATTCTCTCCTTATCTTCTGGTAAGAGTTCTCCTTTATTTGATACACATCGAAGAACATGAAGATAATCGAGCAATTTGAATTCCGTCTTAAGACCAAGCGATTTTGCCCAAGACTCATCAACTAATACATCAACGTCGATAACAGGAAGATAATCTCCTGCAATTAGATTAGCATTTGGAATCGTATTAGAATATACATCTTTGGCATAATGGCAAGAATGGTCTGTTCCAGGAATGACTTGTTGGGAATCAAGAACCCACTTTATGTAGTTGGTTTCAAGACCTTTTTTGCTTATATTACCTTCGCCCAAAGTGCGGTCGATAAAACCTGTCGCACCATTTACCCACATTGAAGACTCAAAAAGTTTGTCTGCTGATGTGCTAGAAAAAATATTGTCCCAAAGTATCTTTGAGAATCCGTGCTTTTTAGCAAATGTCAAATATGGAATTCCATAAAAGCATACAGAACTTACGCCGAATCCCCAACCTGCATTTGTGTCAGTCCATCCGTCATAAGAAATCCATGAATACATTCTTGCTATTCGAATAGCTTCTTTTACATATGAAGGAAAAACAAGATTGGTTGTTTCTGCTTCATTTGTTTTAATAGAGAAAAACGTTCTTCCTAAATCAGAACTTACTCCAATTTTTGATAAGAATACATTCCATTCAGAAGCTGTTGCCTTTTTATCTAAGTACTTAGTGCTTACAAAAAAGTCAACATCTACATACTTCTCTATGGTCAAGTTAGGCTTATATCTGTCGGCTAAATAACAATTAGATGCGGTTTCAAAAGTATTTTTCTGAGTTAGAAGTTTAATCTTGTGCAAAGACTCGTAATGCGACTTATCCAGCAACCCTTTAGAATGCAGATCAAAAAGGAATAGAAGGATGTCAATCGCGTTGTTGTTGTTGACAAATCCTTCTTCAAATACCTTACCGGTTTCAACAATGCTTACATCTGATGGCTCTTTGGTACCCAGATGATTCAACCAATCAATAGATTCTTCTGAAAGGGAACTAAAAACATTCTCATGGATGTAATCAATATCATCCGAGTACTCTGATGAATACTGAGAATTCGGGAAACACAAAGATTCCGGAGTGGAAAGAATCTCACGGTTATTATATACAAACGTAAGGTCTTTCAACCAAGAGTGGTCTCTATTCTCCGACTGTTTATTGAAAGGGTATCGTTTTGTTAAGAAATCAATTAAGCCTGAATTTTCTGAGACGGAATGATTATTAACAAATTCATCGCTCTTCATAAACTCTGCTAATGATTCTTCAGTAAATGTGTAAACCCCTAAAGATTTCAAACTCTTTTCAACAAATTGATACTTGCGAGGAAGAATATTTGCTTCTACAAAAGATTTGGAATCTTTATTGATATATTTTACAAATAGCTGCTTAGTTACAAAAGAACAGATGTTGGTCTGATCCCATATTGCATCCTTTACTAGGACTAATTGGTCATCTTCTCTAGGAAGAATTGGTGTTGAGAGAAGAGCCGATTCAATTCCCTTTTTATAACTACTAGATAGTTCATCATTAGCACCAGCATCTTTTACAATTAATTTCAAGTAGTCTAATCCATATTGTTTGCTTTTTGCCAATTCCGCCATCCATTCAACAAAGCGTTTGGGCATCTCTTCGAACAACCATTGGTTCCAGACATAATCTTGATGAAGATTTTGCCTGCCTGCATCTGTGATAAAATTAGCATTAACTATAAATGGAAGTGCGTACACAGAGACACTTGTCGGAAGAAAAGCAAATATATTATTAAACTTTTCACCGATTAACTTTAATTTATTGTCAACCAAGTTAATAGCAAAGGACATTGTGGTTTTCTTTGCCTCACGTAATTTTTCGGGATAATGATCTTTGTCCTCTTCTATGGCATCACGTACTTTCGATGGCACTTCAAAAGGATCTGTTACTTTCATCAGCCACTGACTGATTACTTCATCGTTTCTATATACAGATGTTATCCCATTTAATGTCTTCTTTTCGATGCACAATTTGTTTGTACTATTTATGACAATTCTCACATTTGCACATCTCAAAAAAAGGATGAGTTGTGCTTCTGAGAATAAGGATTCTATAGCAGACTGTAATGATTGAACTTTTTTACATTTCAAAATTGTTGAAACATGAAAGGTTGAATCACTAAAAACAGACAGAGAGGCTATCTCACTTGGCAGAGATGTATTCATGGGAATCACCTGCCAAGGCATACGGAAATCGACATCCTTGCCTTTTGATCTTCTTGTTTCTTCCCATTCATTTTGATTACCCCATTTAGGATCCCAAACATTACATGCTTCTCGATCAAATTTAAAGCAAAAATCACCACTTTTTATTATTACCAGATTTGCATGAGCAAATACTGACTTAAAACCGATTCCTTTGAAACCAGTTTGTCCTTCATCATTTGATTTCATGCCGTCTCCTATACTGCATATCGACTCTACATCATTATCAGAGAAAGGTTTTCCTTTATGTGATACAATCAAATAGTCACCGCAGAAATCAATCTGGAAATCCAAGTTATTAGTTGAACAACTAGCATCATCTGCATTTTGCAGTAATTCGTATGCAAAACGTGTACTGTCGTTGTAAATGTCCTTAGACAAAAGATCACAAGCCTTGGCTTTGTCTCTTGCCTCTTCGGGAGCAGGAAAAGAAGTTTTCCTATTGTATAAGAATTCGATAAATTGACTGTTCATAATGCTCTTTAGTTTATACGTTTTTAATTAGCAATTCTTTGTTCTTTCGTCATATAGCATACAAATCTAAATTTCAATATACCTCCTCGTCTCTCTAAACGCAATTACAGGAGTTACTTTCTTCAACGTCTCTCCATCGACTATGCTGTCATACGGGATGTTTGTTATCAGTTCAGTTTTCAGCCAATCGTTATTCCACAATGGGTCAACGGCTTTGCCTGCTACCAACTGACAAAGGCGCAATGTGTATGGTGATGTACCTTGTTTATTGTCCTGCGTGTAGGTCATATTTTGGAGCCAGAGCTGGTTGTAGGATGAGTTTGGCTGGTTGCAGAGCTTGTGATAGACGAGGTCGATGATGAAGCGCTTCTCGTCCATGTCCTTCAGGGAGTCAATAATGCGACTGATGATGCGAAGGGCATAGTGGCTGCAACCGACATTATCAAGGGCTATTTGGGTGCAGACTGCTGATAGGGCACGAACGCTTCCTCCTGGAATGTATTTACTACGATTGTAAACTTTTAATTCAGAAAATAAACCTTCGGATTTAGCAGGTTTCGCTTCTTCGCCAAGGTCAACAGCATCCCTATCTTCTGTCTTTGAATTACTCTTCTCATCGAGTGATTTCAAGTGTTCCTCTATTCGTTTGTCTATGTCAGAAAGCATTGTCCTGACAGAACCGCTATCGGGATATTGGCGCGAGAACATAAGTATATAAAGTAGATGCTTCTCGAAACTGTCGAAATCAACGCCTTTCTTGTTGAAGATAGGTGTATTGTATATGTAAGCCAGCTTGTCAGACTTGACAGCATCGGTAACAATGCTTTCGCTTATCTTTGTCTTCTGGCTATTCATGCGGAAATTCAATCGCTCCAAAACCTGCTGCAAGATATACGAGATGTCTTCGAGTGCCTCACGATTGTTACAGAAAATACGGTAGTCTTCACGATAGCGTATAATCTCGTATGGAGGAAAGGTTTTGCCTTGTTCCTCGTACTCCTTTGCCTTTGCTTGCAATGCCTCATGCAGCAGAAGGTCGGAATAACCAAGCACGATTTCGCCAACAAAGTCGAAAATGGCACTACCTTGAGGAATGCCTATATTACGTCCCCGTTGGAATGCACACAAATATTTCTGTATGTTTTTGGCAATTGTGCTCTCGCCTTCGGTTTCGAGGGATGTCCCTTTCAGAGTGAATGCCCAATCGAAGGTCTGAGGATTGACAGAACCATAACATTTGGTGATGTCAGTCACAAACATATATCTGTACTCCAACGACAATTCGATCGAACGTTGCTCCATGCTATTCCACCAGTTATTGATAGTTGTTGCCTTGTGGAATGCTTCCTTCTCTTTAGGGATAACAGGAATGGCACAAGAAGTGATATGAGGCACTTTGAACTTGTCGAACAGCCCTTTTACTATAGCCCAATTATCATCGTTACAAACCTCACGAACAAGGAAATAGTACAAAAAAGGATTTGCAAGCATAATAGGACGAACGGCATATCGTCCATCTTTGTTGAGCAGTATGTCGAGATTTACATCTGATAGTTCTTCTGGAGAGATATTCTCCTTATCGCACTCTTCGTATGATGTAACTCCTATTGTCTCACGTACATATCTCAATACTTGATCAAACGTAAAGTACTCTGGCAATTCAAAGCCGTGATTTTGCTCGGATTTCATGAAGAAGTCCATCACTTCTTGTGAATTAAGAGTTAGAATATTTTTTGCCATAGTGTCTTTATTCATATATCAATTACCTTCCTCATCGCCTCCTTGGGAATATATGCCGTAGCCACCAAGCAACCGCTGAATAGCTCAACAATCACTCGTTGCTGACCTGCTATGCGTGCCACTCTGCCTTGTATGCCTTCGAAATCACCTTCTGTCACTATGACATGGTCGCCCAATTTGTATTGGATGTTCTGCGATGTGATAGGAATGACATGAGGGTTCTTTACGGAAGTCAGCTTGATGAAGTTGTCCATGGCTTCATCACGGATGACGAGGGGAGGATTGAGGTTGGGATTGTTATGACGATAAGAGGTGTGGTCATAGTAATAGCTCAACAGGGGGCGTGACTCGATAGAGTTCACGTTCTTGTCGTTGAGCATTGCATCGACTTCTTCCTGTGACGTGTGGACGAAAATGAAGGATGGGATAAGTGGCTCGGTGATAATATGCTTCTTGCCATGCTTCGTAATCTGCTTATGACGCATCGGGGCATAACACTCTATATGGCAGGCTTCGATAATCTCCTTCGCTTTTAATACTCTACCGTATGACACTCTTAAAACAAACCATTGCTTATTTGGTGTGTGGACATTCTCTACCGACACCCCATCCTTGTCTTTGAAGATGGAGGGCGTGCAGGATGCAGCTCCAACACTGTGACACTGTGCACCGGTGTCAGTCGGTCGCCCATTATACAATGAAGCGTCAGCCTTGTTAGACTGAAAATCATTTTCTCCCACTGCCATCATCAGAGATTACTCTTGTCCTAAGAGACTTTTCATCTGAAGAATTGTCATTGTTTGGCTACAAAGATGTAAAAAAATGATGCAGCTTCTCGCATATATGGCCGAAAATCTGCAATATGATGATGCAAAAAAATGAGTTTTGGCTCAATTCAGGAGCAATAATGGACTTGTTTTGCAAACTAATGCCGCTTTATGGCTGTCCTTGTCTTTTGATGCCAGTTCCTTCCTTGCTTTGGCAAGGTCGTCCTTGCCAAATATGGCGAATAATGTGTTTTGCCCTCTTTAGTTTTCTCCACCACTTCCTGCAACTTGGCGATATCCTCCTCAAGCTGTTGTATTTGCTGCTTGTAGTGGGTGGATGTGGCTATATGTCTGGCAGTAGAACCTACAATGCCATGCTTTTCCTTTACGTCAGCGCCCGGTTTTGTCAGGACTGGCCAAGGCCTGGGCCAGTGCATCCATCGAAGGGAACAGGCTGTCGGCACCGGCATCGAGCAGCACCTGAGGCTGTAACGGCCCGGTGTTGACAGCTATGGTGAATACCTGGGCTGCCACAGCTGCCTGCACGCCCAACGGCGCGTTTTCGACCACCACAGCCTGCCAAGGCGCGAGACCCAAGCGTTCGAGTGCCATGAGGTATGGTTCGGGATGCGGCTTTCCGTGCTTCACGTCGCGGCTGCTGATGATGAGCTCTGGCGTGAAATAGCCGGGATAGTTGGAGAAGAGGCGGTCGAGCAGCGACTTCTGTCCGCTGCCTGTCACCACCGCAATGGTCAGGCCAGCCTGCTTCACCCTTTGCAGCACGGCCTCAGCACCGGGCATTTTCGGAGCTTCGGGGCAGGCATTGAACAAACGGCACTTCTCTCTGTATATCGCCTCAATCTCCTGTTCCGTTGCATCGCGGTGCCACAGGCGGCGCGCCAGGATGTTGATGGTGGCCGCCCCCGTGCGCCCCTCGTGCATATAGGCTTCTTCTTCGCTCATGTCGAGTCCGGATGCCTGACACACCTGTGCCCACGAACGGGCATGGTAGGGCATGGAGTCGAAGAGCACACCATCCATATCGAAAAGCACGGCCTTCGGGGCGAATGCCTCAAAGCCGTGCTTCTGCAAATATTGCTGTATTGCGTTCATCGTGTGATGATTGATGGGAAACTGCGCACTACAGACGTGCCTTGATGGCTTCGGTCTCTGCCTCGTAGCCGGGCTTGCCGAGCAGTGCGAACATATTCTTCTTGTAGGCTTCGACACCGGGCTGGTTGAAGGGGTTGACTTCCAGCAGCAGGCCGCTGATGCCACAGGCACGCTCAAAGAAATAGATGAGTTGTCCAAGGTGGTACTCGTCGAGCCGCTCCACAGCCACGCGCATATTGGGCACTCCGCCGTCCACGTGAGCCAGTTGCGTACCCAACTCGGCCATCTTGTTCACCTCGTCCACACGCTTGCCTTCCAGGAAGTTCAGACCATCGAGGTTCTCGTCGTCGTGCGGGAAGAGCACTTTGTGTTCGGCCTGCTCCACGGAAACTACTGTCTCGAACACCGTTCGTTCGCCCTCCTGTATCCACTGTCCCATGGAGTGGAGGTCGGTGGTAAAGTCTACCGCTGCGGGGAAGATGCCCTTGCCGTCCTTGCCCTCGCTCTCGCCGTAAAGCTGTTTCCACCACTCGTTCATGTAGTGCAGCTTCGGCTGGTAAATCACAAGGATTTCCGTTTTTTTGCCCGTGACGTACAGGGCGTTGCGCACGGCAGCGTATTGCTCAGCGGGATTTTCGGCAAAGGGGACTTCGGGAGCGGTGAGCTTCTCCATGTCGGCTGCACCTTTCACCAGGGCTTCGATGTCGAAACCGGCACAAGCAATGGGGAGCAGTCCCACGGGGGTGAGCACGGAGAAGCGTCCACCCACGTTGTCGGGGATGATGAAGCTCTTGTAACCTTCCTTGTCGGCAGTGGTGCGGGCGGCACCCTTCTTGGCATCGGTAACGGCCACAATCACCTTGCGGGCCATCTCCACGCCGCGCTGCTCTTCGCACTGCTTGCGCAGCAAGCGGAAGGCGAGGGCCGTTTCGGTTGTGGTTCCGCTTTTCGAGATATTGATGATGCCGAACTTACGGTTCTTCAGATAAGCAGTCAGTTCATACAGGTAGTCCTCGCCGATATTGTTGCCGGCAAAGAGGATAACGGGGTTCTTCCCGTCGTTGACGAGCCATTCAAAGCTGTTGCCCAAAGCCTCGATCACTGCCCTGGCACCGAGGTAGCTACCGCCGATGCCTGCCACCACGATGGTGTCGCAGTTTTCGCGCATCACCTGTGCCGTCTGCTTGAGGTCGGCGAGGTGTTCAGCTGTTATGCCGGAGGCCAAGTGGAGCCATCCCAGGAAGTCGTTGCCGGGGCAGGTACCTTCTTCCAGTGCCTTTTGGGCAGCCTTCACACGGGATTCGAGTGCCTCAACGGCACCAGCCGACAGGAACTGCACGGCCTTGTTTGTTTCCAAACGGATATTCTTGTTCATCGTTTTTGTGATTTGATTTCTTTTGACGGTGCAAAGTTAGTGCAAGGCGAGTGCAGGACAAAAAGAAAAACCGTGCAAAGTGAGAGAAAAGGCTATAAAAAACGTAAGTCTTTTTATTTGCCTTTTCCGAACTGTAGCCGGCTTTATGCAAAAGCCGTAGGATTTTCTTTTTTCATGCCGAGCCGCAGCCTGACTTATGCAAAGTTAGTGCAAAATCTAATGTATAATGTATAATGTAAAATGAGGTCTACGACGTTCATACAGGACGATTCAAAACGGCTGGTTTTGTGGCCGCAGGCTTCATTATACATTATACATTAGTAGAACGCCTTCTCAGTAGCTCATCTCGCCCTGATCGTCCACGTCCTCCACATCGGCAAAGTTGTACGTTTCGCCATGTTGGCTCACGTCCAGACCGATGCGTTCGCTCTCGCGACTGACGCGCATGGGTATCATCTTGTTGACTATCCAATAGAGGAACATACTCATTGCAAAGGTATAGGCAAACACGATGACGATGGCCAGGAGGTGGTACAGGAACACCACGAAACCCTCCCATGAACCCGAAAGCAAACCTTCCTGGATGAATATACCCGTGAGGACCGTGCCCACTATGCCGCCGGTGCCGTGCGTGGGAAAGACGTCCAACGCATCGTCAAGCCGGCGTGAATGGTCGCTCCAGTGACAGGCGCAGTTGCAAATGATGGTGGTGATGAAAGCGATGAAAAGGCTCTGCCCCACACTGACATATCCCGCAGAAGGCGTGATGGCCACCAGACCTACCACGGCTCCCACCGAAGCTCCCATGGCCGAAGCCTTGCGTCCCATCACGGTGTCGAAGAATATCCAGGTGAGCATGGCAGTGGCACAGGCTGTGTTGGTGTTGAGAAACGCTTTCACCGCAATGGCATCGGCATGGAGCGACGAACCGGCGTTGAACCCGAACCATCCCAGCCACAGCATGGCAGCACCCAGCACCACATAGGGAATGTTGGCCGGCGCGTCGGAATGTTCCCTGCGCACCCTGCGGCCCAGGAAGATGGCTCCGGCCAAAGCGGCCACACCCGACGAGGCATGCACCACAATGCCGCCGGCAAAGTCAACCACGCCCCACTGGCGGAACAGCCCGTCGGGATGCCACGTACAGTGGGCCAGCGGACAATAGATGAAAAGGCAGAAGAGCACCATGAACACCAGATAGGCCGAGAACTTCACACGCTCGGCAAAGGAGCCGGTGATGAGCGAAGGGGTGATGATGGCAAACTTCATCTGGAACAGGGCGTAAAGCGCCAACGGTATCGTGGGGGCCAACAGGGGATGGGTCTGTGCGCCCACGCCCCGGAACATCAGGAAGGTGAGGGGATTGCCGATGACGCCACCAATGTCATCGCCAAAGGAGAGGCTGAAACCTACCACTACCCACACCACGCTGATAAGGCCCATGGCCATGAAACTTTGCAGGATGGTGGAAATCACATTCTTCTTTCCCACCATGCCGCCATAGAAAAAAGAAAGACCCGGCGTCATCATCAACACGAAGATGGTGGCGGTAATCATCCACGCCACATCGGCCGTGTCGACGGCGGCATCGGGCATCCAAAGTTCCGGACTGTCGGGCATCATGGCACCGGAAATACACAGCACGGTGGTAAGCAGCATGAAAATGAGCCACTTTTTCTTAAACTTCTTCATAGTCTTTGTGTTTTTGTGTTGGCAAATTTTGAAAATCTGTCAACTGATTAAGAATAATAGCCTGTTTACTTAACAGGTGTAAAAATATAAAACGGTTCTATAACACAAAGACTATCCTGGCCAGTTTTTCCTATATTTTTGTCAACAACCCCTCTTCCTGCAACATTCGTGCGTAAAATTCGGCTTTTTTCTCCAGTTTCATCGGATAAGCCCTGCTGCTGCTGGGCATCCGCCACAGGCGCATGGGCCGCCCTTCAAATGAGAAGGTCACATTTTCGCCCACTTTGGGTTCGGCCACCGCCCAATGCTCGCGCAGGGTGTCGGTGGCTTTCTGACCGGTGGTCACCACGGCATGGCAAAGCGGCAAGCGGCGCAACAGGGCATCCACATCGGTGTGCTCCACCACCTGCAAGAACTTATCGGACGCATTGTCCTGCAACCGCACCACGACACAGGCCGTATCATAGAGTGCCACGCCGAGCTGCCCGAGAAACCGTTCCAGCCGGGGCTGGTCGAACCGGCGGTGCTCCTTGTCCACAAAGTATTCGCGCTCGGCAAAATAGATATGCCCGAATATGCGCCACATGTCGTTTTGCATATTCGGGTAAAAGAAGTCCATGCTCCACCGCTTGCGCTGCGGCGGGAAACTGCCCAACATCAGGATGCGGGCTCCCGAAGGCAGGAAAGGACGAAGGGGATGCTGTTCGGCGTCCATCTATTCTTCAATTATACATTGATCAACGGCTCTTCAGATACTTCTCCACCTCGATGGCAGCCTTGCAGCCGCTGGCGGCGGCGGTGATGGCCTGACGGTAATGAGGGTCGGCCACGTCGCCGGCGGCGAACACGCCGGGAATACCCGTGCGCGGACTGTCCGGCTCGGTCATGATGTAGCCCGTGGCATCTGTCTTCACCCATTCCTTGAACAGGTCACTGTTGGGTTTGTGACCGATGGCCAGGAAGAAGCCGTCGATGGGCAGGTCGTAACGACGCTCGTCGGCCTCACCCTTGCGGTGAACCAGGTGGGCACCTTCTACCCCACCCTCGCCATAAAGGCCCAGCGTGTTGGTTTCAAACAGCACCTCAATCTTAGGGTTCTGCATCACGCGGTCCTGCATGGCTTTCGAAGCACGGAGGAAAGGTTTGCGCACGATGAGATACACCTTCTGCGCCAAGCCGGCCAGATACGTTGCCTCTTCACAGGCCGTGTCACCGCCACCCACTACGGCCACCGTCTTTTTGCGGTAGAAGAAGCCGTCGCACGTGGCACAGGCACTCACGCCCTGCCCCTGGTATTTCTTCTCGTCGTCCAGCCCCAGGTATTTGGCCGATGCGCCGGTGGCGATGACCAGCGTCTGGCACTGCTCACACGTGTCGTCGTCGAACCACAACGTATAGGGGGCCTTTGACAAATCGGCCTTGACACATGTGGCCGTGCGGATTTCCGCCCCAAAGCGTTCGGCCTGCTTGCGCATGGCATCCATCAGTTCGTTAGCATCAATGCCTTCGGGAAAACCCGGGAAGTTTTCGATCTCTGTGGTAATGGTGAGTTGTCCGCCGGGCTGCAAGCCTTCATACACAACGGGCTGCAAGCCGGCACGGCCTGCATAAACAGCTGCGGTATAACCGGCAGGGCCGGAACCGAGAATCAAACAAGAAATCATGGAATTACTATATGTAGTTTGGTTTTTAGTATAGGCTCTTTTCAGGAGCGACAAGGGCATTTCACCGCAAGTCAATCACCTCGATGCCGGGGTGTTGCTTTGCGTCAAACTTAAAGGTGGCATCCTTCCAGCGTCGCCCCGTCCGCAGGCTTTGGATGCGGATGCGTGTCCAGTTGCCATGGTTGTCCTTGATGCGCACCGACTGGGGCAAGAGGGTCTGTTTGTCTATCACCACGATGAGCAACTGGATGGCGTTGCCCTTGTTCTGTGCATTGAGGCGCACTTCGTGGCACACCTTGCCCTTATAGTTGAGGTTGCCCAACTTCAGGGCATATCCTTCCTTGTAGAGGTTGACAAAGGTGTAAGGGTTGATTTGTTGCAGCTCGGTGGGCGTGGGATTGCTCACGTTCACCTCATCGCTGCCCGAGAGTAGCGTCCACTGGGTGTGTCCGTCGAACCAGGTGGTCAGCGCGTCGGAAGATATTTTGAACTTCCCTCCCTGTACATAGATATGTCCCGACGTAGTGGACTCCTCTTGTATGCCCTTGAAACTGGTACCTTCAAACGTAGCTTCTATGCCCCCGCTGTTTTTCAATTTGGAGGCTGTTTGGTCGAGCACCTGTCGTGCCGTCTGTGCCAGTCCGGCCACGCTCACGGTGAAAGCAGAAAAAACGGTAAGGAATATATGCTTGATTTTCATAAAAATACGTTTTGAACAAAAAGCTGCGGGCAAAAATAGTTTTTTTGAGTGAAAAAACAAAAGGGGAAGCCATTCAAATCTCCTATGCCGGCCGGATGTATAGAGTCAACAAGCAAGTGCAATATTACGAATAATGTTTGTAGAACTCTTTTGTTGGTGTTGAGAAATTGAGTTTTTCTCTTGGTCTCCTGTTGATTTTCTTCTGTACTTTAGTTATGTAATTGTCTGTAATCATACTGATGTCCGTACCTTTTGGGATGTACTGCCTTATGAGTTTGTTGGTGTTTTCCACAGCCCCTTTTTGCCATGATGAATATGAATCAGTAAAGTAGACGGGCACGCCTCCGAGCTGTCTGCTTATCCATTGGTGCTCTGCAAATTCACTTCCGTTGTCCGTTGTTATGGTCAGCAGTTTGTCTCCTTTATATGGCATCAGCAGCCTCCACACGGTTTTAGCCACCGGCATGGCTTTCTTCCCATGCTTGAGTTTCGCCATGAGCAGGAAGTTGGTGCTTCTCTCTATCATGGTCAGTATGGCGTGGTTATCCTTGTCCACGATGAGATCCATTTCCCAGTCTCCGAAGCGTTTGCCGTCTGCCTCTGCCGGCCGCTCGTGGATACTGACGCGGTTTCGTATATTGGTTGCCTTTGTCTCTTTCTTCTTCCGGGCTTTCCGGGCATATTTCATCTTGTGGCGGCAGTTCCTTGCGAGTTCGCCGGTTTCATCCTCACGTATGAACCTATAGATGGTTTCGTGGGATATGTGTATACCCTCCTTTGCCAAGAAGCCTGAAATCTGTTTGGGAGACCACTGCTCGTCCTTAATCAGCTGTTCCACCCGCCAGCGCACCTCGGGCCTAACGGCGCGGTTGCCCGGAGCGCGGTGCTTCTTGCGCGTTGCACTCTCGTCGGCCTGTGTCCAAAGGTATCTGCCGTTTTTGGTGGCATTGCGTCTGATTTCGCGGCTAACTGTCGATTCCGATACATTGATGGCCTGAGCAATGGCCTTGTTCGTCTCATGCTTTTGTATTCCCAGATAGATTGCATATCTTTGCTCACGGGTTAGATGTTTGTACATAGACAATACAAAGTTAACTAATCCTTGGGGAGGCAGTGGCTTCCCCTTTTTCTTTTTTTGTATTGCCTGTAAACTCTATTGCTATGAGGCTGTGTCATATTTCGCATCCCTCTCGCTGTAAACAA
>CAMBHR010000022.1:0-34170 GCA_945867195.1 uncultured bacterium
AGCAGGACAAAATGAAAAGCTGAAAGATTTACATTTTTCATGCCGAGCCGCAGCCGCAGCCGCACTTCGCAAAGTCATGGAGCATGGAATGGAGCATGAAATGGAGCATGGAATGGAGCGAAGTTGCAAACAAGAGGTATCAGACGGCAAACAAATTGTCATGCGTTGTCCCATACGGTCGTCATATCAACGCAGCCGGTGCGAGGCGTGCGAAGCTCCCCCAAAAAAAGACGCTCCTCGTCCAAACGACATTAACATATTTAACCTTTGTATGCCAACCGTGTGCCAATTTCTTTCACGGCTCCGGGCTTTGAATTTCCCAAAGCAGACCCAGACGCAACGACTTGCCGTGCAGAAATCACGGCGCTGGCTGCGAAATTTTCTAAACCAGGCTTAGAAAATCCTGAAGTAGGCTTTGGAAAAAGCAGGCTTAGCCCGGAAAAGACCAAATATAGGGCAGAAAAAAAGGAAGAAACCCCAGAATGACGGATTCTTCCTTTTGCTACCACAAATTTAACGATTTGACTGCAAACTGCCAAATCCGGATTTTTCATTTTAACATTTTAAATCCCGACAACAAGTTCCCAAAAACAGCAGGTGAAAGCCGCAGCCGTGGTGCGGAAAGAAAAAGAAAGTTATTTGCTTGGCGTGTATCAATAAATATTCTAACTTCGCCCGCAACAAACCTATTTATTATCCCTAAATCAACTAAGGCATGAAAAAATACAATTTTGGCGCGGGTCCGTCTATCCTCCCGCAAGAAGTGATGAAGGCTACCGCCGAGGCTTGTGTGGAATTTGGCGACATGGGTCTTTCGTTGATGGAAATCAGCCACCGTACGAAGGAATTTCAGGCAGTGATGGACGAAGCGCAGGCTTTGTTCAAGGAATTGCTCAACATTCCTGAAGGCTACTCGGTGCTCTTCTTGGGAGGCGGTGCCAGCCTGGAATTCTGTATGGTTCCCTATAACCTGCTGGAGAAGAAGGCTGCTTACCTCAACACGGGCGTGTGGGCCAAGAAGGCTTTGAAGGAGGCCAAGTTATTCGGCGAAGTGGTGGAGGTGGCCTCATCGGCCGATGCCAACTACACGTTCATCCCGAAGGATTACGAAATTCCCGCTGATGCGGACTATTTCCACATCACGACGAACAATACCATCTACGGCACCGAACTCCGCAAGGATATTGACAGTCCCGTTCCCCTGGTGGCCGATATGTCGAGCGACATCTTCTCCCGTCCAGTTGACGTGAGCAAGTACGGCCTGATTTACGGCGGCGCACAGAAGAACCTCTCCATGGCTGGCGTTACCTTCGTCATCGTGAAGGACGAACTGCTGGGCCACGTGAGCCGCCCCATCCCCACGATGCTTGACTACCGCACCCACGTGGACAAGGGTTCGATGTTCAACACGCCGCCCGTAGTACCTATTTATTGTGCCCTCCAAAACCTCAAGTGGATCAAGGCTCAGGGTGGCGTGAAGGAAATGGAACGCCGCGCACAGGAACGCGCCGACCTGCTCTATGCCGAAATCGACCGCAACCCGCTCTTCAAGGGCACGGCTGCCAAGGAGGACCGCTCGCTGATGAACATCTGCTTCGTCATGGCCGACGAGTACAAGGAACTGGAAGCCGAATTCCTGAAGTTTGCCCAGAGCAAGGGTATGCAGGGCGTGAAGGGTCACCGTTCGGTGGGAGGCTTCCGCGCTTCGTGCTACAACGCCATGCCGCTCGAAGGCGTTCAGGCTCTCGTGGCCTGCATGCAGGAGTTTGAAGCCATGCACAAGGCGTGAGGATTTTATAGTTTATAGTTGAGAGTTTATAGTCAATTTTATGCGGCTGAATATCATGCAGAACGCAACCCTCTGATGTTCGCTCAGTGAGCATAAACATAAACTATAAACCCTCAACTCTTAACTTTCATTTAAATACCATCGAAGCATGAAAGTACTTGTTGCCACTGAAAAGCCTTTTGCACCCGTGGCCGTAAAAGGCATCAAAGATATTCTTGACCCCGTAGGCTATCAACTGGAACTTCTCGAAAAGTACACCGAGAAGGCGCAACTGCTGGCCGCTGTGGCCGACGTGGACGCGCTCATCATCCGCTCTGACAAAATTGACGGCGAGGTGATGGATGCCGCCCCGAAACTCAAAATCATCGTGCGTGCCGGGGCGGGCTACGACAACGTGGACCTGGCTGCTGCCACGGCTCACCACATCGTAGTGATGAACACACCGGGACAAAACGCGAATGCTGTGGCCGAACTCGTCATCGGTCTGCTCATCTATGCCTGCCGCAACAAGTTCAACGGCACTTCCGGCACCGAACTGATGGGCAAGAAGCTCGGCCTGCTGGCCTTCGGTGCCGTGGCACAGAACCTGGCACGCATTGCCCACGGCATGGGTATGGACATTTCAAGCTACTCGCCCCTGAACCGCCCGCAGAAGATTATCGATGCCGGCTTCCACGTGCACGAGTCGCTCCACGACCTCTTCTCCTTCAACAATATCGTGAGCCTGCACATACCCTCTACTCCCGAAACGCGCCGCAGCATCGGCTACGACCTCGTGAGCGTGATGCGCAAGGATGCCATCCTGGTGAACTCGGCCCGGCAGGACATCATCGATGAAGAGGGGCTCATCAAGGCCATGACGGAACGCCCAGACCTGCGCTACGTGACGGACCTGAAACTGGCCGACCACGACCGCGCCGTGGAACTCCTCGGAGACCGCTACATCTTCACGCCCAAAAAGATGGGCGCACAGACCAAGGAGGCCAACGTCAACGCCGGACTCGCTGCCGCACAGCAAATCGTAGACTTCTTCGAAGACGGCGTGAAGAAATTCCAAGTGAACAAGTAATGGTTGCCTGATGGCAAGACGTGAGGTTATGAGGTTATAATTTTACTGCATAACCCGGTTAGCAGGTTATGGGGTTATAAGGTTATGAAGTTACTACTGTAACGCCTGAACATCGCCCGCTCAAATAGTAATCTTATAACCTTATAACCTAAAAACTCATAACCTCAGCAATAACCTCATAACCTTTTAACCTTAAACCTTACATTCCATGCCGAAAATAAAACCTTTCCGTGGCCTGCGTCCGCCCGTTGCGTTGGTGGAACAGGTGGAAAGCCGGCCCTACGACGTGCTCAGCTCTGAAGAAGCCCGCGCCGAAGCCGGCAACAACGAGAAATCGCTTTACCATATCATCAAGCCCGAAATAAACTTCACCGAAGGGACGAGCGAATACGACCCGCGCGTTTACGAAAGCGGTGCCGAACAGTTCCGCAAGTTCCAAGAGGAAGGCTGGCTCGTGCCCGACGAAACTGACTGCTACTATCTGTACGCACAGACCATGAACGGCAAGACGCAGTACGGGTGGGTGGTATGCGCCAGCGTGGCTGACTATATGCAAGGCGTCATCAAAAAGCACGAACTGACCCGTGCCGACAAGGAGGAGGACCGCATGAAACACGTGCGCGCCACCTCGGCCCACATCGAACCGGTGTTCCTGGCTTATCATCCGCGCCCCGTGCTGCTGGAACTCCGGCAGAAGTATGCCGCCCAACCGCCCGTTTACGACTTCGTGGCTCCCATCGACGGTTTCCGCCACCAGCTTTGGGTGGTCTCCGACAAGGAGGATCAGGAGCTGATTACCCAAGAGTTTGCACAGATGGAGTCCCTCTACATTGCCGACGGACATCACCGCTCCGCAGCAGCGGCTTTGGTGGGTGCCGAAAAGGCGCAGCAAACACCCGATGCCACCGGACAGGAGGAATTCAACTATTATATGGCGGTATGTTTCCCGGCCGACGAGTTGACCATCCTGGACTACAACCGCGTGGTGAAGGACCTGAACGGCATGACCGCCGCACAGTTCCTTGATGCGCTCGCCAAGAACTTCGACGTGGAGGCAAAAGGACACGAGCCGTACCGTCCCCAGCAGCCGCATGAATTTGCTCTCTACCTGGACAACACGTGGTATTCGCTGCGTGCCCACGAGGGTACGTTCGACCCGGCAGATCCCATCGGGGTGCTTGATGTGGACATCTCTTCCCGTCTCATTCTGGACGAGTTGCTGGGTATCAAGGACTTGCGCAAGGACAAACGTATCGATTTTGTGGGCGGCCTGCGCGGACTGGACGAACTGCAACGCCGCGTGGACAGCGGAGAGATGAAGATGGCACTCGCCCTCTACCCCGTTTCTATGCAACAAATCATGGACATTGCCGACAGCGGCAACATCATGCCCCCGAAGGCCACATGGTTCGAACCGAAACTCCGCAGCGGACTGATTATCCATAAGTTCTGATATATATATATTAAGGCGTAGCTTTCAGAAATGGAGCTACGCCTTATTTGTTTTTTATATTTCTATAAGTGGCTCGGCAATGAAAAATGAAAAACCTGTGGCTTTTGAATAAAGCCCGCTGCAGTTCGGAAAAGAATGGTAAAACTTGCATTTTCCATTCTTTTCTCTCACTTTGCAGGGCTTTTCTTTTTCATTGCTCTCGCCTTGCACTAAATTTGCAGGCAAAATGTAAATAACAATCAAAAATATGATGACTGCTAACGAAATCAGAGACTCTTACAAGAAGTTTTTTGAAAAAAAGGGGCATGCCATCGTGCCCTCGGCACCGATGGTTATCAAGGACGACCCCACACTGATGTTTACCAACGCCGGAATGAATCAATGGAAGGATATCATCCTGGGACAACGCGACCCGGAGCCGCGCCGACGGGCGGACTCGCAGAAGTGCTTGCGTGTCAGCGGTAAACATAACGATTTGGAAGAGGTGGGACACGACACGTATCACCACACCATGTTTGAAATGCTCGGCAACTGGAGCTTCGGCGACTACTTCAAGGAAGGGGCCATCGACATGGCATGGGAGTACCTCGTCGACGTGCTGAAGCTGGACCCGGCCAACCTCTATGCCACCGTGTTTGAAGGTTCGGAAGAAGAAGGGCTGGGACGCGACGACGAAGCGGCCAAGATTTGGGCCAAGCACTTGCCGGCCGACCATATCATCAACGGCAACAAACACGACAACTTCTGGGAAATGGGCGACACCGGCCCCTGCGGACCTTGCTCGGAAATTCACCTCGACAGCCGCTCGCCGGAAGAAAAGGCCAAGCAGCCGGGCTACGAACTGGTGAACAAGGACGACCCGCAGGTTATCGAAATATGGAATATCGTGTTCATGCAGTTTAACCGCAAGGCGAACGGCTCGCTCGAACCGCTCTCCATGAACGTGATTGACACGGGTATGGGCTTTGAACGCCTGGTGCGTGCCATCCAAGGCAAGCAGTCGAACTACGACACGGACATTTTCCAACCCATCATCCGCCGCATAGGGGAACTCTCGGGCTTCACGTACGGCAAGGACGAGAAGGTGGATGTGGCCATGCGCGTCATTGCGGACCACCTGCGAGCCATCGCCTTCTCCATCGCCGATGGCCAGCTTCCCTCCAACGCCAAGGCAGGCTATGTCATCCGCCGCATCCTGCGCCGCGCCGTGCGCTATGCCTACACCTTCCTCGGACAGCGCGAAGCTTTCCTCTGCAAACTCGTACCTACATTGGTACAGGAAATGGGCGAGGCTTATCCGGAACTGAAGGCGCAGCAAGTGCTGATAGGCCGCGTGATGCAGGAGGAGGAAGAGAGCTTCCTGCGCACACTCTCCACCGGCATCAGCATGCTCGAAGGCGTAGTGGCCGAAACGAAGAAGGCTGGCCTGCAGGTGGTGGACGGCACCAAGGCGTTCACGCTGTTCGACACCTACGGCTTCCCCCTGGACCTCACGCAGCTGATTTGCCAGGAGAACGGGCTGACGGTGGACGAAAAGCAGTTTGATGCCGAAATGCAGAAGCAGAAGGAGCGCGCCCGGAACGCCGCAGCCGTCGAAACGGACGACTGGGTGGTGCTGAAAGAGGGAGAAACGGAGTTCAAAGGCTGGGATTTCACGGAATGCGACTGCCATATCCTGCGCTACCGCCGCGTGCAGCAGAAGAAACAGGTGTTCTACGAACTGGTGCTCGACGAAACGCCTTTCTACGCTGAGATGGGTGGCCAAGTGGGCGACTGCGGCGTATTGGTCAACGACGAGGAGAAGGTGGAGATTTTCGACACGAAACGGGAGAACAACCTGCCCATTCATCTCACCAAGAAATTGCCGGCTCACCCCGAAGCATCCTTCCGTGCCGAGGTAAACCTGAAAGCCCGCCGGGGAAGCGAGGCCAACCATACGGCCACGCACCTGCTCGACCAGGCTCTGCGCGAAGTACTGGGAACGCACGTGGAACAGAAAGGTTCACTGGTGACACCGGACTACCTGCGCTTTGACTTCTCCCACTTCCAGAAAGTCACTCCCGAGGAGCTGCGACAAGTGGAACGCATCGTGAACCGCCGCATCCGCGAGGATATTCCGCTGCAGGAGCACCGCGACGTGCCCATGGAAGAGGCCAAGAAGCTGGGAGCCATCGCCCTGTTCGGCGAGAAATACGGCGACCGCGTGCGTGTGGTACAGTTTGGCAAGAGCGTAGAGTTCTGCGGCGGTTGCCACGCCCACAGCACAGGGCGCATCGGGCTTTTCCGCATCGTTTCGGAGAGCAGTGTGGCCGCCGGCGTGCGCCGCATCGAAGCCATCACGGGCGAGGCTGCCGAAGAAAGAGTGTACGTTCAGGAAGACATCCTGAACGACCTGAAATCCTTCTTTGCCGGAGCCAAAGACCTGACCGCCGTTATCCGCAAAACGATTGAGGAGAACGACGGGCTGCGCAAGCAGGTGGAGGCGCACATCAAGGAACAGCTGTTGGCCATACGCGACCGTTTGGTGCAAAATGCCGAAGAACGCGGCGGCGTGAAACTCATCAAGGCGGTGCTGCCTTCATCATTTGCTCCCGATGCCGCCAAAGACCTGGCGTTCCAGCTCGCCGGCATCCTGCCCGAAAATATGTTCTGCGTGCTGGGCACCACCTACGAAGGCAAACCACTCCTCACGGTGATGATCAGCAAGAACCTGGTGGAGGAACGCCAGCTCAACGCCGGAGCCATCGTCCGCGAAGCGGCCAAGCTCATCAAGGGCGGCGGCGGCGGCGCACCCCATTTCGCCACTGCCGGCGGAAAGGATGCCACGCACCTGGAAGAAGCCGTGAAGAAAGTCATTGAGATTGCTTTGGGATAGTTTCCCGACAACCTGAGCATATTCCCAAAGTTCCCCAATAAAGTATCTCATGAAGAAGACAACAATTGAAACATTGGCCCGTGAAGATGCCTTCCGCCTGATTGGCAAGGAATGGATGCTCGTCACTGGCGGCACGCTGGAAAACGGTTACAACACCATGACCGCCTCCTGGGGAGGCATCGGCTGGCTGTGGAACAAGCCGGTGGCCTTCGTCTTTATCCGTCCCGAGCGTTACACCTACGGTTTCGTCGAAAACAACGACTACCTCACGCTCTCTTTCCTGGGCATGGAAAAGGACATGCGCGAGGTGCTGAACCTCTGCGGCACGGTTTCAGGGCGCGACCGCGACAAGGTGGCCGAATGCGGACTGACCCCGGTGGCCACCGAGCACGGTGCTGTGGCCTTTGAACAGGCACGGTTAGTAGTGGAAGGGCGCAAACTGATGCGCACGGAAATGAAAGCCGAAAACTTCCTGGACAAGGAAGTGCTGGCACGCTGGTACAACGACCGGCCCGGCGGCTCGCTCCACACGGTCTACGTGGTGGAGATTGAAAACGTCTACGAATAAACATCCCGGCTCTATGGAAGAAATGGAATTTGGCCCCAACAAGCTGTTCTTCTCCATCAGCGAAGTGGCACAACTGCTGGATTTGCCCGAGACCCTGTTGCGCTATTGGGAAAAAGAGTTTCCACAAATCTCGCCCAAGAAAGGATCGCGCGGCATCCGCCGTTACACCAAGGAGGACATTGAAACCATCCGTGTCATCAAGGATCTGGTGAAGGTGCGCGGCCTGAAGATTGCCGCTGCCCGCGAAATCCTGAAACAGAACAAGGAGGGCGTGCCCCGTCCCTTGGAAGCCGTGCAGCGGCTGCGCGCCATCCGTGCTGAGCTGGTGTCCATGCGCGATGCCCTGTCGGCCATGGCCTGACGGCGGCAGTCCGGAAGAAGCAGCAAACGCATCTTTTCCGGGCGAAACCTCGAACGCTTCCATTCTCATTCCGGAACCCGAAGTACTGGTGGGCAGACCGTCGCGCCGTCGCCGTGTCTGCCCACCCTTTTTTTCTCTTTTTGAAAATCCACCCCCTAACTCTTACTCCCCACACCTCGCATGGCAAAAAACAAAACCGTTTACGTCTGTTCCGAATGCGGCCAAGACTCCCCCAAGTGGGTGGGCCGTTGCCCCAGTTGCGGCCAGTGGAACACCATGAAGGAAATGACCATCGCCGCCGTCCGTCCGTCCGACCGCGAAGTGCGCACCTCCCAAGCCCTGGGCGGCATGGAACGGCGCGCGGCACGTCCGGTCTGGCTGTCGGAGGTAAAGGCGGAAGAAGAGCCCCGCTTCCGGACCTCCGACATGGAGCTGGATCGTGTGTTGGGCGGCGGCATCGTGCCGGGTTCGCTCATCCTCATCGGCGGCGAGCCGGGCATCGGCAAGTCCACCCTCCTGCTGCAAACCGCCCTCCACATGACGGGCCGCAAACTGCTCTACGTCAGCGGCGAGGAAAGCGAAAGGCAAATCAAGCTCCGTGCCGACCGCATCCCACACCGCGACACGGATCTCATGCTCCTCTGCGAAACGCGCCTCGAGCAGGTTTTCACCTATATCAAGGAAGTTAAGCCCGACATCGTCATCATCGACTCCATCCAGACCGTTTCACTCGAAACCGTGGAAACTTCACCGGGCTCCATCACGCAAATCCGCGAGTGCGCCGCCGTATTGCTCAAATATGCCAAGGAGAGCGGCGTGCCTGTCATCCTCGTGGGGCACATCACGAAAGAGGGAGCCATTGCCGGCCCCAAGGTGTTGGAACACATTGTCGACACCGTGCTGCAGTTTGAAGGCGACCGCCACAACATGTACCGCATCCTGCGCAGCATCAAGAACCGTTTCGGATCGACCGCCGAGCTGGGCATCTACGAAATGCGCTCCGACGGGCTGCGCCCCGTGGACAATCCCTCGGAACTGCTGCTCACGCAAAGCGGCGAACAGCTCAGCGGCATCTCCATCGCCTCGGCCATTGAGGGCATCCGGCCTTTCCTCATCGAAACGCAGGCACTGGTCTCCACCGCCGCTTACGGCACGCCCCAGCGGTCGGCCACGGGTTTTGACCTCCGCCGTCTGAACATGCTGCTGGCGGTGTTGGAAAAACGGGTAGGCTTCAAGCTGGCACAAAAGGACGTGTTCCTCAACATTGCCGGCGGCCTCCGCGTAACGGACCCCGCCATTGACCTCTCCGTCATCGCGGCGGTGCTGTCGAGCAACGTCGACACCGCCATCGAGCGCAACGTCTGCATGGCCGGCGAGGTGGGTCTGAGCGGCGAAATACGCCCCGTAGCCCGCATCGGCCAGCGCATCAGCGAAGCCGCCAAACTGGGATTTTCCACCATCCTTATCCCGGAAGGGAACCTCAAAGGGCTGGAAACGCAAAACCATGCCATCGAAATCATTCCCGTCGGCCGTGTGGAAACAGCCCTGCGCTGCCTCTTCGGCTGATTTGTCAGGTCAAAAAAATACAGGATAGGAGCGTTCAGGTTATCAGGTTACGGTCGCCCCACTCACAGGGTTATGAGTTTATACAGATTGTGTAAGGCGACCGCCACAGCCTTGCAAAAAAGCCAAGCAGCAGCCTGACTTCTGAAACCTTGTCAGCTTATCACCTCATAACCCATTACCCTGACAACCTCCTACCCCGCCCCTCCTCCCCTTCCTCCCCAACCAACCATACAACCGAAGCCTCATGCAAAAGCAACTGAACCTCCGCGTGCTGCCCCATCAGGCAGCCAATGAGCACCAACTGACGCGCATGGCAGCACAAGAGCTGGCCATCGACGCCCGCACCATCAACGCCCTGCGCATCGTGCGCCGCAGCATCGATGCCCGGCAGCGCACCATCTACGTCAACCTGAGCCTGCTGCTCTACATCAACGAAATGCCGCCGCGCCGGGAGTTCGAGCCCGTGTGCTATCCCGACGTGAGCAAAGCACCCCGCGTGATTGTGGTCGGTGCGGGTCCCGGCGGACTTTTCGCCGCCCTCCGTCTGATAGAACTCGGCCGGCGGCCCGTGGTGCTGGAGCGCGGAAAGGACGTACACGAACGGCGCAAGGACATTGCCCGCATATCCCGTGAGCACCTGGTGGATGCCGACAGCAACTACTCCTTCGGCGAGGGCGGCGCGGGAGCATTTTCCGACGGCAAACTCTTCACCCGCTCCAAGAAAAGGGGAAATGTGGAAAAAATCCTGCGCGTGTTCTGCCAGTTCGGTGCCTCCACCGACATCCTCATCGACGCCCATCCGCACATCGGTTCCGACCGTCTGCCGCGCATCATCGAAGCCATGCGCCAGCAGATACTGCAATGCGGCGGCGAGGTGCATTTCCAGACCCGCGTGGACCGTCTGCTGGTGGAAGACGACGAGGTGCGGGGCGTAGTCTGCCACACGGGACAGACCTTCCACGGCCCCGTCATCCTGGCCACGGGCCACTCGGCCCGCGACGTTTACCGCCACCTGCACCAAATCGGCATTGCCATCGAGCCCAAGGGACTGGCTGTCGGCGTACGTCTGGAGCATCCCGCCACCCTCATCGACAGCATTCAGTACCACAACCCGAACGGCAAAGGCAAATACCTGCCCACGGCGGAATACAGCTTCGTGGCGCAATGTCAGGGCCGGGGAGTGTACAGTTTCTGTATGTGTCCGGGCGGCATCGTAGTGCCGGCGGCCAGCGGGCCGCAGCAAGTGGTGGTCAACGGCATGAGCCCCTCGCTGCGCAACACGGCCTGGAGCAACTCGGGCATGGTGGTGGAAACGCGCCTTGAGGACTTGCAGGGCGATGAGCTGAAGCGGTTCATGACCGAGGCGATGGCCGACGGCGACTTTGCCGCCCGTCACACCGACTGGGACGATGCCGCCAATCCGCTCCGCATGATGTATTTCCAGGAAGCGTTGGAAAAGGCCTGCTGGCTGCAAGGCGGACGCTCCCAGACGGCTCCCGCACAGCGCATGGCCGACTTCGTGAACCATCGTCTGAGCTACGACCTCCCGGCCTCGAGCTACACCCCCGGCATCATCTCCTCCCCACTCCATTTCTGGATGCCGCGTTTCATCACCTCGCGCCTTACGGAGGGTTTCAAAGCTTTCGGGCGGCGCAGCCACGGCTTCCTGACCAACGAGGCCGTCATGATAGCCGCCGAAACACGCACCTCGGCTCCTGTGCGCATCCTGCGCGATGCGGCCACCCTGTGCCATGTCCAGGTGAAGGGACTTTATCCCTGCGGCGAAGGTGCCGGCTATGCCGGAGGCATCGTCTCGGCCGCCATCGACGGCGAACGCTGTGCCGAAATGCTCTGTGCCGCCCAAGGTGCATAAGACTATCCGGAAGCGGGCGGCAGCCACATGGAATGGCTACCGCCCGCCGAAGGCTGTGGCTTGCTTGAAGAAATCCAAGCTGCCCCTCCCGGTTTTCTATTCCTGCGATGAAAAAACAAAACCTGATTCCGTATGCTGAATTCGTGCGTTTTCCCTGTTGGGAACCGGATTCGCAAGTGTACCCTTACTGGGAAACAGTTGTACCCTTACTGAGAAACAGTTGTACCCTTGCAGGGAAACAGTTGTACCCTTGTAGGGAAACACTGACAATCGGGTGCATAGAAACGGCAAAGCCTACGACAGAAACGGCAAAGCCTACGACAGAAACGGCAAAGCCGCCGACAAACACGGCAAAATCGTCAACCAAACACTTTCATTCAGGGATATTTTCCTCCAGAAACTACAAACAAAGCTTAAATTGCTCACCGCAATATTCAAAACACGCTATATTTGCAGCCAGAAGTTTTTCACAACAACCTTATTACAAACCTTTTATACAAGCACTATGAAAGAAAAACTCTACACCTTATTATTTCTATTGACAACCGGCTTGGGCTGGCTGTTCACAGCGTCATTCCAAACAGCCACGGCACAGGGTGCCAAGTGGGAACTCTTCTACAGTCTTCCGGCTACCTACACCTTCCATATCACACAGGAAGGAAACATGTTGGTCGCCAACTATGTCTGGGACAACACCGGAGGTATCTTCCTTTCCACCGACCAAGGAAAAACATGGAAGAAGACAGCCGTAAAGGACTACCACTACAGCGATATGCTGGAGGGCAACGGCTACGTGTTCGCTGCCGGAATGGGAGCACACATTGCGCGCTCAGCCGACGGTGGCCAGACCTGGGAAATTCTCAGTTATGCCCGCGCGCTCGAAGGACTGGTGGCTCCCGAGGACCAGGACTGGACCGTTTGCTACACCATGACCTTCCACAATGACCGCCTCTTCATTGCCGATTTCACCGGGGGAGGCGTGCTCTATTCCGACGACAACGGCGAAACATGGAACAATACCGACACGGAAAGTATGTCCATTGAGCTGGACGACGGCAAGAAAGGCGGCAAAGTGGTGGAAAACATCTACAACCTCGTATCGCTGAACGGCAAGCTGTATGCCTTCGGCGTGTACTGCGTTTACCAACTCAACGAAACGGACATGACGTGGACCAAGGTGCGCACCGACAGCAACTTCATGGCGGTTTCAGCCTTTGCCGGCGGCAAACTTTACTGCGGACGCAGCGTGATGAACCAAACGGAAAATGCCGCTTTCCTGGAAGCTACGACCGACGGACAGACGTGGGAAACCGTGAAACGCCCCGAAGGATTGATCGACAACAACGTGCGCGCCATGTTCGGCGAGGGCAACCTGCTCGTGGCAGCCATGCAATCTACCGGCATTTACTGCACGAACAACGGCGGAGAGCAGTGGTTTGACATTTCGCGCGGCATGCCCGACTATGTCGATGGAGAGCCTAACGGCTACTATCTCTCGCCCCTGACGCTCGCAGCGGACAAGGATTTTCTTTATGTAGCGGTATATGACACGCCCGAGAACGCCAAACGCAATGCGAGCGGTATTTACCGGATGCGCAAAGCATTGTTGCCTACCGAAACCGGCATCGAAACGGTACAGGCTGATGAAACGGATGTCAGAATGAGCCGTGACGGACAATCATTGCTGTTGCCCGAAGGGACGACCCACGCCGTGGTCTACGACATGGCCGGCCGTACGGTACAAACTGCTGAAGGAGCGGCTCTGATATCCATGAAAAACCTGCCGAAAGGCACTTATGTTTACCAAATCAAAGCAGGCGGACGCACCTTGCAGGGCAAATTTGTCAAGGGGGCATAAACGGGCTGAGGTGCGACTGCCGCAGAACCATCCGTTTCTCTGGCAGCATGCCATTGAACCCCTGTCCCGCCCCAAGGCATAGCCTGCTTTCCACAGCGGCCTTGTCATTATCATTGGCCAACATCCCAAATAATCAACCAATGACGCTCACGAAACATTATTTCCTGTTTTACCTCAGCCTGCTCGGCCTTCTGCGTGGAGCGGCCCAAGGCAATGTGACATATTTCTCCACTGACTTTTCCAATGGGCTGCCCACCGGCTGCACCACCTACGACCAGGACAAGCAAACGCTCTACTTCTCCATGGTGCAGGCGGGATTCGACCAGGGAGACGCGTGGAAATGTCTGCGCGAGGAGGGCACAAAAAACTACTACGCTGCCAGTGCGTCCAAGTACAAAGTGCCGGCCGGCGAAGAGCTGAAGCCCTCCGACGACTGGCTGGTGCTTCCTCCTGTCAATGTGCTCGATGCGGAAGCACGCCTTTCCTGGCGCGCCAACTCCTTCAGCCAATCCTGTATCCACGGCGACCGCTACGAAGTGCGCGTTTCGACCGCAGGCAACCGTCCCGAAGATTTCACCGCCCCACCGGTGCTCACCGTGGAAGAGGAGAAACTAAACCAGTGGACCCAACACGAAATTCCGCTGGCCGAGTATGCCGGAAAACAAGTGTACATCGCTTTTGTGAACACCACACTCGATGGTGAAATACTGGCCATCGACGACATACGGGTGGAGGGTGGAACCGGCCAATACTGCCTGATTTCAGACATTCCCTCGTACGTTTTCCAAAATGAAGGGTTCAAACCCTCCGGACGCTTCGTAGCATGCGGTGACAAAGTGATTGACAGTTTTGAAGCCGTGTTCAGCCATGATGGCAAAGAGGTGAGGCACACCTTCACGGGCTTGCAGTTACAGCCGGGCGACACCCTCAGCTTTGAACTGCCCTCCGAAATGGACATGACACCCGGCGACACGGTGAACTACAAACTGTCGGTGACGGCTCCTGATGACCTGCCGCGCGAAACAGAAGGTATGGTTGTGGGGCTGCTGTTTCCCACCACCCGGCGCACGGTCATCGAGGAAGCCACGGGCATGTGGTGTGTCTACTGTCCGCTGGGGATAGTGGCCATGAACCGGCTGCACAAGAAATACCCCGAATCGTTCATCGGGGTGGCCATCCACTACGAAGACCCCATGGCCATGGACGACTATGTAAAGGAGCTGGCCTTCAACGGTTTCCCGTCAGGCTGGATAAACCGCCGCTATCTCAAAAATCCCATGGAGGAGGTGGAAACGGAACACGGACCGGAATACACCATGCTGGGTGATGGCTTTGAAACGTGGTTCCTGACCGAACAACAACGCCTGCCTGAAGCTGACCTGACGCTGGCGGTTTCACACGACAACGGCGTAAAGGCTGAAGCCACCATACGCTTTGCCTCGCCGGCACAGGCCAATCGCTACAACCTTTTTTGCGTGGCGGTGGAGGACAGCGTCAGCGATGACGCTTACTATCAGGACAACGGTTTTGCCGGCTCGACCAGCGACTTGGACGGTTTTGAAACGCTGCCACACCGCATCCACCCGTTTGTTTTCCAGGAAGTGGCCCGCGCCACCAATGGCGCGTATCGCGGCACACCCATTCTGAAAGACATCGCCGTAAAGGCCGGCGAAACCCATACGGTACAAACGGACATCGCCCTGCCCGACTATGCCAACCCGCAACACGTGGCTGTTGTGGCCTTGCTGCTGGACCGTACAACGGGCGAGGTGGTCAACGCTGCACGCTGCGCACTCTATCCCGAAACAACGGAAGCGGGATGGACCGAAACGGCAGCTGGAAATGGCGTATTGTCATGGCGCAACGGTTGCTGCACGTTGCCGGGAACAGCTGCCACGACCTTCGCGCTCTATGGAGCCGACGGAAGGTTATGGGCACAACATACCACTCCGGCTGGCAGCGAAGCCCGCTTCCGCCTGCCGGCACTGCCCGGCGGTGTATATGTGGTGGAAGCACGGCGCGGCACGATGGTCTGGCGAATGCGAATGGCTGTACGCTGAAGGCACTGCCCACCATAGAGAACCGGATTTTTGGACTCCGGCTTATCAGTTAAGGGTGGTTCTAATAATTCTGATGAGGAGGTTTGTGCCCTATCGGAAGTGTATTTTTGTAAGTAGGCGAAATTGCTCTCCCCCGATAACGGGGGAGCTGGAGGGGGTGCATAGCGGGCTATGTGACTGAACCTACTTGCAAAAAGACGCTTTCGAGAGGGTGCAAAGCAACCATCAGAATATCAGAATATATAAATCAGAATTTTTAGAACCACCCTTATAATATCAACCCCTAAACACATCTGCTTATGAAATCTCATTACTACCGCTTCTTGATCCTGGCAGCCGTTGCGTTGCTGACAGGATTGTCCATGAACGCCCAGAGCGCATGGAGGCAGAACACCCCGTCGGCCAAGGCCGAAAACCCGGCAGCCCGGGCCGATGCCGCCGAGGGGACCATTTACCTCGGTCACTGCAACTACGATGATTACATCTACCCGTGGGACGGCCTCTCACTCGACTACGATGCCCGGGTAGGCGTGGCCATCAAGCTGCCCCGCGATATGTTCAAGACCTACATCGGCGGCAAGGTAACGGCCTTGCGGCTGGGATGGGACGACAGCGAACTGACCGGAACGTACGACATGTTTATCCGTACCTCCTTCGACGGCGAGAACCTGGCCACGGGACACGGAATGGGAAAATTCGGCTGGAACGAGCTGGAACTGGACGCTCCTTTTGAAATACCCGACACGGACGAACTGGTCGTGGGCTACTACACCGACCTCAAGGCCAACCACTGCTGCATCCCGAGATTTTATCCGCTCAATGTCCCCAACAGCTGCTACCTCTACAACGGACAGACCGATGCCAACGGGAAGGAAGTTTGGGATGACTGCCGCGACTTCGGCACCATGGCCATCATGTTGGTCATCAAGGACGATGAGGGCAAATTCCAGAATATGCTCGAAATACAGGATATGCGCTATGAGCACATCGGCCTGAAAGATGCCGACAAAGCTTGCGTGTTCACCATCGGCAACGTGGGTTCCAACAGCGTGAGCAGCATCGAAGTCACCACCACTCAAGGCGAACTGTCGCAAAGCACGGAGGTGAAGCTCAGTTCAGGCATCACCGCATCGAAAGTGAATAGAGTGAACCTGCCCATCAACTTCCTGGGAAGCGGCAAGGCCACGGTGAGCATCACGAAGGTGAACGGCAAAGCCTGCGCCGAACCTTTCAGCAAGGAGGTGAACATCATCGCCGTGCCCGAGGAGGTGGCCGATGCCTATACCTTCCGGCCCACCATCGAGTTCTTCGGCTCTGAAAACGCTTACCAAATTCCTATCTACTTCGATGAGTATTTAATGAGCGACTACTACCCGCTCCGCGACCGCATCACGCTGGTTTGCCAACACGTGGACGACCAGTTCATGACGGGCAACAACGAGGCTCTGGACATGATGCTGGAACTCTGCGCCGGCGACTCGATGAAGGTGTATCTACCCACGATGTCGGTTGACCGCACGGACTACCTCAACAACGTGGCGGCCATCAGCGGCACGCCTTTCCTCTACGGCATTCCCTATCCCGGCGAAGGGAAACGGATGTACGAAAGCGCATTGGAACGTCCCACGTTCGCTTCAGTAACGACCACACCGACGGTCGACGAGGAGGGTAAAATCATTTCCATCGATGTGCAAGGTGATGTGGCGCAGGGAGTGATGCCCGAAGGCGAACCGCTTTACCTCACCGTGTACCTCATGGAGAAGGAAGTGGAAAGCAACAGCCAGAAATTCTGGGACGACAAGGAGGGTGAAAAACCAGCGCAAAACTATGTCCACTACAACGTGATACGCGAAATCCTCACGCCGTTCTGGGGAAAACAACTGGAAACCGACAGCGAAGGACATTTCCAGCAATCGTTCGAAGCGGTGCTCTACTCTGACTATAATCCGGCCAACCTTTCGGTGGTGGCTCTGATCAACCGTGGCAAGGGCAACGATAACCTGAACCGCGAAATCATCAACAGCACGGAGGCTGATGTGCCATTGCCCGCCGGCATCGAAAATGTGAAGGCCGACGGCGGACTGGAACTGCACGACGGTGTGTTCTACCGCAACGGTCAACCGACCGAGATGTACACGCTTTCCGGCATCCGCGTGACTTCCGTGAAGGGCCGGCCCGGCGTTTACATCGTCAAGTCTGCCGCTTCGGACGGAACGAAAGCCGCCAAAGTGGTGGTGCGTTAATCGTTCAAAGGTTATGAGATGTTGCGCTTCGCGCAGGTCATGAGGTTATCATGTTACTGCCTGAAGGGCAGGAGGCCTGCTCAATCAGTGACTTTATAACCTTATGACCTGAAACCTAATTCCTCATAACCCGAAAAAGAACCCTACAAATTCTGTCAGCAATGAAAAAATTCTTCAGCTTACTCCTCTTATATTGTACCGTCCTGTGCGGTGCGCAAGCACAGGATTTCCCGCGCTACGGCTATGCGCCTGAAACGTGCGACAGCACCGACATGGTTTTCCAAGGCATCGGCGAAAACGGCTTCGTTTCGGCCTACATCTGTCTGGACCCGGCACTCGACCCGGCCATGGCACGGCTCAAGGGACACCAAATCCTCGGCGTGCGCTGCTTCATGAGCAATGAGTATAAACAAACCCGACAAAAGCGTTCGCTCATCCAGTGCGCCAAAGGCAGCGTGGAGGCTGAGCCGGTGCAGAAAGTGTGCGACTTTGAAAAGGGCTGGAACAACCTTTACTTTGACGAGCCTGTGACCATCGGCGACGAACCGCTCTACGTGGGACTACAGGTTTTTGAAACGCTCGGTGCCGGCTATCCCATCGGTGCCTACGATGCGGTGAGCGTGGCCGGCGGCTGCTGGTTCAACCTGCAAAGTCAGGGCTGGAAGGAGTACACGGACCGGGGCGTGCTCATGATTTCGGCCATTCTCGACAACGAGGCCGCTCCCCTGCTGGAACGCAGCGTGTTCGCACAGACCTCCCACGCTCCCTTGGTCATCGCGCCGGCCTCGCACTTTGCCGGGAAGGTGTCCTTCCTTAACTGCTCGGACAAGCCCGTGAGCAGCCTGGTGCTCCACACGCAGGGGCAGGGCGATGCGGAACCTGAAGCTAACGAAATCCACTTTGACACGCCTTTGCAGCCGCACGAAGCCCGCGTGCTGCCCATGAGCATCCGCAGCGGTGCAGAAACGGGTATTAACCAATGGCTGCGGCTCACCGTGCCGACGGTCGACGGCAAGGAGGCACAGACTGTGATGCCGGGCACGACGTGGCACTATGTCACTTCAGACGCCTTCGTCCGCGTGCCGCTGGTCGAGGAGTTCACGAGCCAGACCTGTACGGCATGCCCCTTCATGGCTTACTTCCTTGACATAGCCATGGAGGAACACACGCTCTCCGACCTGGTTTACGTGACGCACCACAGCGGCTACCAGAAGGATTCCTTCACGCAGCCGGTGGACGATGAACTGCTCTTCCTCTTCGGCCCTGGACAGGCCACGTTCAACCCGGCGGTAATGTACGACCGCGTGGTGCCCGTGGGCGAGGAAGTTCCCGTCGTTTCGGCCAAGGTGGCTGAAACCGAACCTTATGCCTCGGCGCTGGCACAGGCTGCCGTGCGCCCCGCCATGGCGAGCGTGAACCTCAGCTTGCAGGAAACGGAGGAGGGCATCGGCTGCCACATCTCCGGCCGCCTGAACAGCGACATGGCCGCCTCGGGACTGCCCATCTATATCTCAGCCTACCTGGTGGAGGACAGTATCTCGCTGGAGAAATATCCGCAGAAAGGGCTCGACGGCGACGGTGCTCCGGCTGACCTCCTCGACCGTTTCAAGCACAACGGTGTCATCCGCTACAACTATTGCACCACCGCCACGGGCGACCAGCTTGTGTTGGACGCTGACAACAACTATTCCGTTGACTTCGCGCCTGTTGCCCTTGCAGCGGACTGGAACCGGAAGAACTGCCGCGTGGCTGCCTTCGTGCATCTGCTCGACCGCCAGAAGATGCGCTACAACGAAGTGCTCAACGCCGCACAAGTTCGGCTTAACGCCGAGACTTCAGCCATCGGTCAGGTAGAAGCGCCCGAAACGCTCCTCGTCTTTGTCGGGAATGACGGCCAGCTCCATACCTCCGCCCCCGTCCGCAGCCTACAGACCTTTGATGCCGCCGGCAACCTCCTGCCTGCCGGCTCGCGCTTGCAGCCCGGAGTTTATATCGTGCGCCTCACGCCGCGCGACGCCGGTGCCGCCGTTACGCAAAAGGTGGTGGTGAGATAAACGCTTAGGTTTCTATAGTTTGATATAGAAATCTATAGCCTTCAATAGTTATCTATAGGTTTCTATAGTAATCAATAGCTATCAAGAGTTCTCTATAACTTTCAAGCAAAAAAAACAGCTGCCGGTTCCTTAGCTCAGACTAAAGAACCGGCAGCAATCTTTTAGTTACGCCTTAGGCTTAGAACATCTTTTCGGGATAAACGCCGTCGTCGGCCAGCTTCTGGAATTTCTCCACTACGCCCGGACGATCCTCGGGATAAGTCACGCCAAACCACTTGGAAGTAGTGTCAAGCACTTCGCAGGTAGCTACACCGTCCTTGATGAGTTTGTCCACCATCAAGGGGATGAAGAACTCGCTCTTGAGGTTGCTCATGTTGGCGGGGTCGGAAAGGAATGTCTTGAAGAACTCCTCGCTGTGGGCGAAGTAGTCGGGAGTGAAACCCCAGAAGTTCATCGAAACGGGGGTTGTGTCGGGAATAGCCACCCATTCGTCGTTCTCGTCCAGATACTTCACCACGCCGTCAAAGCGTTGGATCTTCGTGCGCTCCACAACGGAAGTCAGGTGGTGCTGGTCATCGTTTTCGCAAACGCCACGGCTCACCGTACCGCTGTCGCTCAGCGTGTTGCCCACACGGAAGCCCACCATGGCATACTTGCCCGTAGAGCCTTCGGGAAGGTCGCTCAACCATTTGCCCATTACGCGGAAAGCATCGCGATCGTAGAAGTCGTCGCAGTTGAGCACGGCAAACGGCTCCTTGATTACGTCCTTACCCATCATCACGGCGTGGTTCGTACCCCAGGGCTTTGTACGTTCAGCCGGGCAGGTAAAGCCCTCAGGCAGCGCGTCTAAGCTTTGGAACACCAGTTCGCACGGAATATGTCCTTCATACTTGGAAAGCACGATACGGCGGAAGTCTTCTTCAAAATCCTTGCGGATTACGAAAACCAGCTTGCCGAAGCCCGCGTTAATGGCATCGTAGATAGAATAATCCATGATTGTTTCGCCGTGAGGGCCCAGCTCGTCAAGCTGCTTCAAACCGCCGTAGCGGCTACCCATTCCTGCTGCCAGGAGAAAGAGAGTAGGTTTCATGTCTGAAAAACTTTTTAATAATATTAGAAAGGTTCATTGCTGTGATTGCAAAACTACATAAAAAACCAAGTTAACCAACCCTCCTTCCCATTTTATTTTACTTATTTGTTTAGACAGCTCAAGATAGAACCACAGCCTACCTGATGAAAAGGTAGTGCAAGGCGAGTGACAAGCCCAATAATCAAACGAATATTTTGGAGAAAAGCGATATTTGAGCTATGCGATAGAGAAATGTGGGGCGCATCCGGGCAAATGCCGGACGCGCCCCACAAGGGTTGAGCTATAGGGAGCTATAGAGAACTATAGAAAGCTATAGAAAACTATAGATAACTATAGAGAACTATAGAGAACTATAGATAACTATAGATAACTATAGACTACCATAGATACCATACGCCGTTAGGCGGGCGGCGGTTATTTTACTACCACCTTCTTGCCTCCTACGATGTACGTGCCGGCGGGCAGGCGGCGGCTCGGGTTGACGCGGAGACCGGAGATGGTGTAAACGGCTTCGTTGCCCGAAGTGCTGAGCTGGACATGGGTAATGCCGTCCTGAACAGACACGGTGTAAGTGAGGGAGAAGCCGGGCAGGGCATCGCCGTAAGTGCCGAGGAAGTAGCCTTCGGGGAAGGTGATGGTGTAAACGCCGGCTTCGGTCAGGGCAGGAGTAAAGTTAAGGATAGCCTTGTTGAATACGTCCCAATCGAGTTCGGCATCATTCAACTTCGTGGGTTCGCCACCATCCTTGCTGAGAGTGGGTAAACCAAAACCAATGCTGATTTCATCCTCATCGGGGAATACGAGTTCTACTTTGCTGAGTTCCTTCACGGTGGTGGCGTTGGCCGGAGTAGCTTCCACGTTAACAGTCGGACCAGCCTCACCGATGGTATAGATAAGAGAGAAGCCGGGCAGGGATGTGCCGAAATTGTCTACGAAGTAGCCTTCGGGGAAGGTGATGGTGTAAACGCCGGCTTCGGTCACTGCGGGAGTGATGTTAAGGATAGCCTTGTTGAATACGTCCCAATCGAGTTCGGCATCATTCAACTTCGTGGGTTCGCCACCGTCCTTGCTGAGGGTGGGGACACCAGAACCGATGCCTATTTCGTCGTAGTCTGTGAAGATGATTTCAATCTTGCTGAGTTCCTCCACGGTGCTGCCGTTGGCCGGAGTGGCCTCCACGTTGACCGCACTGCCGCTGCCACCGTCATTGATGGTATAGTTGGCTGCGAAGGCAGCATTGTGGCTTTGGTTGAACTGCGTGCCGAGGTTGAACACACCGGCGGGCACGTCAAGCACGTACGAACCGGCATCGGTGATTTCCGTATCGAGGGTGAGGAGAAGCGATTTCACCACATAGTCCCAGTTGTCCATCTCCTCTTCGGGAATGATTTGCTCAATGGTGCTGACCTTGGCCACGGCGGCAAACTCGCCACGGTTGTAGAGCACGATGTCCTGTCCGGAGTAAGCGTCGCCGATACCCTCCGTGCAGCTGACGGTGAACTGATGGAGTTTCTCCACCTCAGTGCCCGAAGCCGGAGTGATGGTCACTTCAAAGTTGGCGAAGTTGAGAGGATAGGTGAAACGGAAAAAAGTGTTCTCGTCTTCACCTTCGTTGCCCTGCACGCGACGGCCTTCGAAGTCGGTGGCCACCACGCTGAGGGTGAGGGTATTGCCCACAGAGCCGAGCGTACCGGCATCCACGGTGAGCTTCCAGATGTTGGAAAGTCCTTCGGCGGGTTCTACGGCCTCGATGCTCTTGAAGGGAAGGGTCTCGCCCATGCCGTAGACCACGAACGTGGTGGAAGCATCGAGCGATACCATACCGTCGAACTCAAGGGTGAATTCGGTGTCACTGGCCTCGGTGAGGGTGGTTTCGTTGGCAGGGTCGATGCTGACGAGCTGCGTGGGCGAGTAAACATAGGGCGGTGTGGCACCGGAGAACTCGATGTAGTCAATACCGAGAGGGGCGTTGCCGTAGTTGAAATCATTCTCCGAAGCGTATGCCGTCACCTCCATGCGGTACGTGTGACCCAGCATGAGTTTGTAACCGGCACCGTAGATTTCGGTGGAGAAGCTGCCGTCCTCACCCTTGTAGAGGGTAGCCATAGACTTCACGATAGCCTCATCGGGCGTGGTGGGGTTGAGGTCGCGGATTTGATACCAAGCATAGCCCACCTTGTCGTTCATGTTGGTGTTGACGAGGATTTTAGCTTCAGGCAGCAGTTTCTCCAAGCGTGCGCCGGAAAGGTTGACGGGCACAGCATCAGCCGAAGCCTGGTACTGCACCTTCTTCAGCATAAAGGAATCGTACTTGGCGGTGAAGAGGAGGCTGTGGTCGCGTCCGTCCTCGCAAACGAGGTTGTTGAGCGTCACGGTCACACCCTTGAGGTCCTTCATCTCGGCGGGGATATTGATGTCGAGGATATAAGCACCTTCAAAGTCGGGGTCGGGAGTTGCGGTGAAGTCTGTGCTGACCACGGAAGTTTCGCCGGCGGTAAAGAGGATGCCGTCAAAGTGGAGCTTTTCGTAGTCGGTAATCCAGAGTTCGATTTTCTCCTTGCCAGCCAGCGATTCGCCGGAAGCGGGTGTGAACTCTGCGGTGAAGTTGCTCTTCACCTCCTCATAGGCCATGTCGTAGCTGAAGCTACCCAAGGTACCGAGACCGGAGGAGTACACGTAGTTGCCCTTGGCATCGCGCACGTTGACAAGCTTGAGGAGCATCTGGCCGTAGTTGTAGCCGGAGGTCACCATATTCTCGGGCGTGCGGAGCTTGCCCGTGAGGTCCACAGTGAGCACATTGCCGTTGACGGTGTAGGGGATGGCCTCGGAATAGAACTCTCCCACTTCGCCTTCGGAGTTGCCGAAACTGAGGGTGAGCACCTGCGACTGGCTACCCTTCTCGGGCACCTGCAGATCGCCGTCGAAGGTAGCGGTGAGGATGCCTCGGGGGTCACCTTTTATCCAGTAGGAAAGGAACTTGTTGCCCTCATCGAGCAGTCCGCTGACGCTGACGAGCTTCACGGGGTTGCCGGCGCAGACGTAGCTTACTTCACACGTGCCGTCCTCGCCGTAGAGCACACTTTCGTTGGCGGCCATACGTACGTTCTTGAGGCGGAAGGTGATGATGTCATTCTCCTGGAGCTTGCCGGCGTTGAGGAGTGCCATGAGGTCGTCGCCGCAGTTGAAGAAGACGGTGGAGCCGCTCAGGTTCGCGCTGATGCTCTGGCTGTAGTCGCCAACCACGATTTCCGCTCCCGAAATCTTCACATTCTGTGAGAAGTAGAAGAGCACCTGCGGGCTGCCTGCCGGACTGAGCATGGCACCGGCCTCGGGGCTGGTAGAGACGAGATTGAGCTTTACATCTTCCTCGCTACTCATGGTGAGGATCCAGGAACCGGAGTTCATGACGAAGCTCTTGTAGAAATAGATTTCCTGTCCTTCAGTCACGCTGAGTTCGTAGTAGATGTGACCCTGAGAATCGTAATTGGTTTGGAAGTTCAGCTCCTGCGTGTGTTCCGCATCGGAATAGGGGTAGAGGAAGTCGCCGCAGGTGGAAGTGCAGGTGAGCACCCCGCTTTGCGGAGCGGTGAACTTACCGCCGTTGGCGGTGAAGGTGGTGTAGTTGTAGGCTTTGCCGAGTTCCATATCGCCCCAGTCAACGGGAGCAGCGGCATGGGCCGCCACAGAACTGATGCAAACCATCAACCAGCACACCACAGCTTTCAGGGCACGGTTGATGCCGCTGAGGGAAGTAGTTGAGTTGTGCATAGAGAAATAAATTAGGGATTAGTAGTTGCGGGAGGAAGGCTCCGCCCGGAGGCGAGAGGGCTATGGGAAGCTATAGAGAGCTATCGAAAATGCCAAAGCCCTATAGCTACGGGCGGAGCCGCTGAAGTTTCAATCAAAGCGAAGTTTCAATCAGAGCTGTGCTTTCTGCACTTCCACGCCTTGGGCGGTCGTCACCTTCACCACGGCCACGCCCTTGTAGCCCGGGCAGCGGAGGGTGAGGATGCCGCCGGCGGTGGTGGCGGTGCGGAGCAGGCGGCCATCGGCGGCGAAGAGCTGCACGGTGGCGGCTTCGGCAGTATTTACCTGCACGCCGCCGCTGAGGGGCACGATGCGTACGGGAGCGGAGGCTTCCACTCCGTCAATGCCTTCGGGAGTGTCCAAGCCTACCTTGCAGGCGTTGATGAGGCGGTCGGTGTTGCCGTCGAAGAGCATCACGACCAGCTCGGTGTTCTCGGGATGAGAAACCGTGGCGGGCACCTCAAACTCCAGTTCGCTCACGTAGTTCTCGCCGGCAATGAACTCTGTGGGCAGGAGTTCGGCAGTGCCCGTGAAGGTAGCACCCTCCCAGCCACGCACCACGTGGTCGAAGGTGTAGGGGCTGACGGTGGGCGAGCCGTAGCGTCCGCCCTTGCCCCATTCTCCCAGGTCGGGGTCGGCAATGCTGCTGAAGGCATTCTTCTGGTAGCTCACCAGTCCGTTTTCGAGCACGGCCACGAAGAGTTTCAGGTTCAGGTTCTCAGCGTTCAGCGCGTAGCGGATGCTGACGGGCAGGTTGTACATATCGCCCTGCGGTGAAAGTTTGGCGGTGGCCGACACTTCAGCCTCGGCCTCCTTGTTCATCTCGGCGGCCACGGCATCGACCCATGTAGTGCTTTCGCCCGTGAGGTCTTGCAGCATATAGTCGCCGTCAACGCTCACCATGGGGAAAACAATCTGCGTGTTGCGCTGTACGCGTGCGGAAGGAGCAGCCACCAGTCCGAGGTAGGAGGCATATTCCGTCACACCCGTGGCGTAGGGGTCGCCGTCGTAGCAGTGGAGAGCCAAGGGGATGAAAAGGTTACCGTAGAAACCGATGAGCTTGTCCATGGCCTCGTGTCCCAAGGGGCAGTTGGTGCAGTCCACGCCGGTAAACTCTTCCAGCACCACCCGTTTGGTGGGCGCAAAGGCCAGCACCTTGATGCTCTTGGAAAGCGAGTTTTCCGTTTCGTCAAACTTCAGGTCAATCGTATAGCCGTTCACCTCGCCCACCTTCAGCGGCAGCGGTTTGGCGAAGGCGAACGTGTATTTGTCGCCGGCCTTGAGGCTCAGCCCCGTTTCGTTGATTTCGTCCACCACTTCGCCCTCGGCGTTGCGGAGGATGAGTTGTGCGGTGGAGTACGTCTTCTCCTTGTCGCGGATGTCGACGATACCTTTGATTTCCGCCTCAGTGGCCCCCACGTAGGTATCTTCGTTGGTCACTGCCACGTAGAAGGGCAACTCATGCACGACCTTCACGTCGTCGATGAAGACCGCGCTCTGCGCCTCGTTGTCATTGAGGAAAGCGATGTACACATATTTTCCGGCAAAGTCCTTCAGGCTCACGGAGTTCTCGCGCCAGTCGCCTGCCAGCACATTCTCCTTCGCACCCGGGCTTTGCACCTCATCGTAGACCAAGGTACCCTCGGTGCGGATTTTGTTGACGATGGAAGCGTTAAGCGCGTTGTACACGTTGTTGCTCTCCCACACATACACCTTCAGGCGGTCGGTGGCGGAGTTGAGCCAGCTCTGGCTCTTGAAGGTGAGGTTGCACAGCTTGTCGACGATGTTCAGCTGCGGAATGACGAGCCAGTCGTCGCTTTTGCCGGCTGGTTCGTACATGGAGGTGGAGCCTGCGCCGAGGTCGCTCGTGTTGCTCTCGTCCCACACGGGAATCCAGCCGTAAGCCTTGTTGTCAAAGCCCAGTGCCTTCGACTCGCTGCTCGGCGTGTTCAGGTCGTTGTCCAGCACGAGAAAGTTGCTCAGGCCGTTGTTGAAGTCGTCGGAAAAGAGCAGACTTTCGTCGTAGGAGATGGAGCGTTCGTAAGCTCCGTGGTAGTGGAGCGTGATCAGCTCGTTGCCCGTGGCGGCATTGCCCGTGATGTCGGTGACGGTGCCGGCAGGAATTTCCACGCGATAGTCCACATCCTTATATAAATATTGTGTGGTGCTGGGGTAAACCATCACCTTGTTGTCGCCGTAGGCCAGCAGGAGGTCGGCATAGGGCGTATCGCTGTCGCCCTGATACAGTTTGCCGCGTGCGTTGGCATCGCCGATCAACACACCCGCGTCGAACGTCAGGGTGATGGGGCTGGTGGAGAGGTCCAGCTTGCCGATGGTGGCACCGTCCTTCGGACTGGCGGAGGTGAGCTGCAGGGGCTGTTCGGCACGGCCCACGTAGGTCACGCGTATTTCGTCGTTGTAGCGCGTGGGGTCGTTGGCCAGGCAGATGGTCTTGGCCGGAATGATCACGCGGTAAGGCTCTCCGCTTTCAAGCGTACCCTTGCGGAACTTGATGGTCACGGTCTGTCCGTCGGCCTCAAAGCCCACGGCGTTGGCCACCGGCTCGCTGCCGATAACCTTGACGAGCTGCACTGCGTCGGCATCGCCCACCACGGTCACCTTGCGGTCGAAGGTGATTTGCAGGGAGTTGAGTTTGGAAATGCTGGCACCGGCCTTGGGCGTGACAAGGTAATTGCTCAGCAGGTTGGTCTTTGCGGCCAGCTCGGGCAAGCTCTCGGGCAGGGTCACGATGAAAGCCTCGTGCGGGCCGATGGTGGAGAGGATGGTGTGGCCATCGTCACTGACGCTCACGGCGGTACCGGAGTTTTCCTGTCCCATCTTTTCCACAATGTCCACGCCGTAAATCTGCTTCACGCTCTCGGTGAACCCGATCCAGTACTTCCCGCTGCGCACGCTGAAGTCGCGGTAAGGGTTGGCCGTGGGCGAGGCGGCGTAGACCTGTCCGTTGTTGTCCACACACCAGCTGCTCTTGTCGGAGCTTTCGGTGTCATCGTACACCTGTATGGTGCCGGATTCCACGTCGTAGACGAAGGGAGCTTCGTATTCACTGGGGAACTCGCTTCCGCTCACCTCCTTCACCATGTAGGCACTGCCCGAAACGTAACGTCCGTTGTTGCTCAGCGAGGCATGGGTGATGTACATCGTGCCGTCAACGTGTGCCTTCCAGCGTCCGGTCTCGGTCTCGTCGAAGCCGATGGCGTCGTACGTCTGCTTGTCGCGGTGGTACACGTAGCTGAAAATGCCGCCGAGGTCGTAGCTGGTAGGGAGGTAGCTGAAGGACATGGTGCCCACGATGGTGTTGCCGTCGGGCGAGATGTCGGTGAAGCGGTTCATCTTCTGGTTCATGTGTGCCATGTCCTTGGTGGGAATACCCGGCGTTTCGAGGAGCTGGTTGGTAGTGAGGTCCCAGAGAGCCACCTTCTCCTCGTAAAGACGTGCGGGGTCGGCGAAGTTGAGCCGTCCCACGGCATATTTTCCATCGGGTGTTACGGCACTGACCACACCCCGGTTGGCGTCGCCGTCGAGGCGGAGGAAGGTCCACTTACCCGTCGAAACGGTGTAATAGGCGGGTTTGTCGTTGAGCAGGCCCACCACGATGTTGCCGTCGTCGGTCACGTCGAAGGCCGCGCTGCTGAATACGGTGTCGGTCTTCAGCCCTTCCAACAAAGAAGTGGGAACACCCGTCTGGGTGTCGATGAGCTTCGCGCCCATCATGTAGTTGGCATCCTCGCTGCTCGCGCCGCAGGCCACGGCCCATCGGCCATTGTCTGACAAACGCTGGAGCAGGGCACCGTCATCAAAGGAGTAGTAGCGGTACTCGGGCTTCGAGGCATCCTGCGCAGCGACATTGCCGGCAAGCGTCATGCCGGCAAGCCATAGTGTCATAAGTTTCTTCATGCTGTAAAATGGAATGGTTATTTTGGTTTTAGTTGAAAATCAGCCGAAAAGGTTAGGCAAAAGTACACAATAAATATATTAACCATACGTGCGGCCTGAAAATTTTAGACGAACGGTGTCATTTTTGACACAGAAGCCCCTTATATGCAATCTGTATGCTGTTTTTATTCATTTCCGTGCAGTCAAACCGCACGTCGCGCCCCACGCGGCACAGCAGCACTTCGGCGACGGGAAAGGCTGAGGCGGCGTGACGGTCGGCAGCACGCTGGCGACAGCACGGCTACTCGTCCGAATACCCCTAAGGAGTACCGCAGTACCCCGTAGGGAGTACTCGAGTCCCCCTTAGGGAGTACTGGAATCCCCCGTAGGGAGTACTGGAGTACCCCCCTATGGGGTACTGCGATGCTCCTAAGGGGTACTTTGGCAGAACACAGCGCAGCAACGCCAGAATGCCTTGCCGTGACTCCGAAACGCCGCTCCAGACCGCTGCATGGGCAGGACGGAGCCCGAAAAGCCGCTCTCGGGCGAAGAAATCCGGCACTAAACGGAACAGAACACGCGGTGATTTAAAGAAGTTTTGTACATTTGCGCACCAAGGACTTTCTATTTCATATTTATTATGACTATCCCCTCCCGACACAGCACTTTGCGCGATGCCGCGCGCTTACAGGTGATTGAAGTGGCCACACGCCTGTTCCACGCGCAGGGCATCAAAAACGTAACCATGGACGACATCGCCCGCGCGCTAACCATGTCGAAACGGACGCTTTACCAGATTTTCGCGGACAAGGAAGACTTGCTCCTGGCCTGCGTGGTGAATCACAATGAGGCGGAACACGCAAGGATGTCGCGGCTGGTGGCGGAAACGGACAACGTGCTGGACTGTATGCTGGCCAACTTCGCCATGAAAATGCAGGAGAACGGCGACATCAAGCCGAGCTTCTTCACCGACATCGTGAAGTACCCGAAAGTGATGAGCCATATCGAACAATGCCAGCGGGAGCAGGAGGAGGAAGCCGTGGAATTCCTGAACCGGGGCAAGGAGCAGGGATTGTTCCGCTCGGACGTGAACTTCCACATCATCTACAAACAGCTCATCGCGGGCATCAATAATGTGCTGAAGGACAAAGGAATGGAGTCCTACTCGCAACGCGAAATTTTCTCCAACACACTGCTCGTCTACCTGCGAGGCTGCGCCACGCAGCAGGGCATCGAACTGATTGACAACTTCCTGCGCCAATTCCAAGCAAGGCTGGGGTTTGACTGATGCCGCTCCCTGTTCCCTGCCCAGACGGTGAAACTGGCCGGGCGCCACGGCTACCGACACAGGCGGCTCCGCCTCTCCCCCTCCCCTATTCCTTTTTTCCCTTGATGGCCACACGCCAAGCTTCCGGCACTGCCTGAATGCCGGAAACTTTCGCACCAGTTTCCTTCCACCTTTCTTCTCCATACCCCTTACCTCTGTATAACCTTAAACAATCCATACAACATGATGTTACGAAACCTATTATCCCGTTGCCGGCTCCTGCTCTGGCTCTGCGCCCTGTGCGCCACGGCAACGGCCCAGCCGGCCTTCCAGCCGGGACAGCTTTACCACCTCACCGTTCCCTCACTGGGCCTGACAGTAACCCTCGACGCGCAGGGACGGCTCAGTCTGCAACAACTCGCTGCCGACGACCCAGGCCAGCACTTCACCGTGAGCGAACTGTCGGGCTCGTGGCGGTTTATCAACCCCTTCGACGGCCGCGCCATCCGCACCGAGGGACAGGCGTTGGAGGCCGGAGAGAACAACGGGTCGGACGAGGCGCAACTGTGGAAAACGGAGACGGTGGGACAGGCTTGCCTGCTCATCCCCACCAACCGCCCCGACATGGCGGCTGCCGCACAGGGCAACAACCTGGTGCTGGTGGCGAAAACGCAGGCCGTGAAACAGAAAAACGCGCACTTCAAGATTGAACGCGCCGCCCGCGCTGGGTTCGACGTGGCACTAACCTACCGCATCCGCTCCGTGGCACAGCCGGAAATGGTGCTGGGCAACGGCGACTCGGGCGAGAACAACGCACGCATCGTGGGCGAAAAGGCGGACGAACTGAACCGGGGACAGTACTGGAGCGTGAAGATGCTCGACCTGGACCGCCGCGTGGTGGAAAATGCCTTTTATCCGCAAAACTTCGACGACGGCGGCGGCAACGCGGCCATCGACTACCTGCTGCAATGGCCGGCACAGGAGGGCGTGTGGAACAATGCGCAGTTCCGCTTCGAGCCGGTAAAGGGACAAAGCGGAACGTACCTCATCCGCAGTGCGGGTGCCTCGAAGCAGGGCAAGATGTATGCCCTGCGCAATGACCGCTTGCTCAGCGTGGACTACGATGCGAAGGACCGCACGGCGTGGTTCACCTTTGAACAGGTGGAGAAACCGAAAATCAAGGCTCCCTACTGGGAGGACGAAACGATATTCGCCGAAAACAAGCTGGATGCCGTGGCCACTTACCTGCCCTATGCCACAGAGGCGGAGATGCTGGCCGACAAGGCTTACTATGCCACGCCCTGGACTGTGCCACAGACGGAGCGTTACCTGAGCCTGAACGGCACGTGGCGTTTCCACTTCGTGCCGCAGCCGGACCAGCGGCCCACGGACTTCTACCAAGAGAACTTTGACGTTTCGGCATGGGACACCATCCCTGTACCCTCCAACTGGGAGATGCAGGGCTACGACCGCCCCATCTACGCAAACGTGGAATATCCCCACTCGAACACGCCGCCCTTCATCAAGGCGCGCCCGGGCTTCAACGACGGGGGAAAGAACTACGGCATCAACCCCGTGGGCTCGTACGTGCGCACCTTCACCCTGCCCGATGGATGGGAGAACCGCCGCACGCTCATCCACTTCGGCGGCATTTACTCGGCGGCCTTCGTGTGGCTGAACGGCCACTATGTGGGCTACACGCAGGGGGCGAACAATGTGGCGGAATTTGACTTCACGCCGTTCCTGCGCCGGGGGGAGAACCGCCTGGCGGTGCAGGTGTTCCGCTGGAGCGACGGCTCGTACCTGGAATGTCAGGATATGTTCCGTATGTCGGGTATTTTCCGCGACGTGTACCTATATAATATACCGCGCGTGAGCGTGCGCGACCATTACCTGACCTGCGAACTGACGGACAACCGCCGCAACGCGAAGCTGAACGCGACGTTCCGCATAGAAGGCGAAGGGAAGCAGGCGGCTGACAAGGTGCTCAAAGTGAAGGTGTTCGACCCGGAAGGAAAACCGGCAGGCGAATGTGAATGCACCGCGAAGCTGCGCCCCGAGGGCGGCGAGAAGGTGGTGTGTATGGCGAAGGTTTCGCTGAACATCGGACAGGTGAAGCTCTGGAGCGCGGAACTGCCGAACCTGTACACGGTACACGTGGTGCAGCTGGACAAGGCGGGCCACGAGGAGATGGCTTTCTCCACGAAATACGGTTTCCGCGACATTGAAATCAAAAACTCGCAGCTCTACGTCAACGGCCAGCGTGTTCTGCTCAAGGGTACAAACCGCCACGACACGTCGCCCCTTCACGGACGTGCCGTGACGACGGACGAGATGCTGCGCGACGTGCTGCTGATGAAGCAGAACAACATCAACACCATCCGCACATCGCACTATCCGAACGATGCGAAGATGTATGCCATGTACGATTATTACGGCCTCTACACGTGCGACGAAGCGGACTTGGAGGACCACGCGAACCAGGGCATCTCTGACCGCAAGTCGTGGGTGCCGGCCTTCGTGGACCGCATTGACCGCATGGTGCTGCGCGACCGCAACCACCCGTCGGTGGTGATGTGGAGCCTGGGCAACGAGGCGGGCAACGGAGAGAACTTCGGGGCGTGCTACGACGCGGCGAAACGGTTAGACAGCCGACCCGTCCACTACGAGGGTACGCGCTCGAACGGCAGCTACGGCGGCGGACGCTTCTCGGACTTCTACTCGAAAATGTACCCGGGCATGGCATGGATGCGACAGAATACGTCGGACATGGACAAACCGATGTTCCTCTGCGAATATGCCCACGCGATGGGTAACGCCATAGGCAACCTGACGGAGTACTGGGACGTCATCGAACACTCGAACGCCACCATCGGCGGATGTATATGGGACTGGGTGGACCAGGCTATCTACGAACCGCTGGAGCTGAAGAAAGGGGTGAAACGCCTGCACACGGGCTACGACTTCCCCGGACCGCACCAAGGTAACTTCTGCTCGAACGGCATCGTGCCGGCCACACGCGAGGAAAGCGCGAAACTGGCAGAGGTGAAGGCGGCTTACCAATACGTGAAGCTGGAACTGCTCGGCACGGACGCGGCGAAGAACACGGCGAAGGTGCTGGTGAAGAACGGTTATGCTTTCCAGAACCTCTGCGACATGGACCTGCGCTATGAGGTGCTGCTCGACGGTCGCGTGGCGGGCAGAAAGACGTTGTCGCTGCCGGATGTAACTCCCACAGACAGCGCGGAGCTGCTGCTGAAGTTACCGAAGGTGAAACTGGCCAAGGCAAAAGTAGCCGGACAAGAGGTGATGCTCAACCTCTACGTCTGCTTCCGTGAGCCGCAAACCTATGCCGCTGCGGGACACCGCGTGGCACAGAAGCAGTTCTGCCTGAACGAACGGAGCGCGCTGAAGGCATTGCAGCCGGACAGCAAGGCACCGGAGATGATGCAGAGCGGGGCGTTGCACGAAACGAAGGTGGGCAACGACCGCGTGCAACTGACGTTTGACAACGAAACGGCACAGCTTACCGCACTGGCTTTCGACGGCCGCAACGTGCTGGCGGAAGGCCAAGGCTTCGTGTACGACAACCACCGCTGGATTGAGAATGACCGCTTCGGACAGACGGACAACGGACTGGAGCCGCGCGGCGAGGTGAAGGTGGAAACAGTGAACGGCCTGACGGTGGTGCGCACGCGCCGGGCGGGTTCGCTCTGCTCCACGGAGATTGACTACACGCTCTATCCGCAGGGCATCGTGGACGTGGAAGCGCGCTTCACGCCGCACACGGATAACCTGCGCCGCGCCGGACTGGTGTGCCTGCTGGACAGCAACCTGGCGGAGGTGGACTACTATGCCTACGGTCCGTGGGAGAACTCGAACGACCGCAAGGACGGGACGATGGTGGGACGTTACCACACGACGGTGGCTCAGATGCCGGAGGCTTACGTGAAGCCGCAGTCGACGGGGGGCCGCGAGGGACTGCGCGAACTGGTGCTGAAGGCTGCCGACGGCTTCGGGCTGAAGGTGCTGACGGAAGGGACGGTGAGCTTCTCGGCCCTGCGCTATACGGATGCGGACCTGATGAACGCCGCGCACTTCTGGGAACTCTCGCCGCGACCCTACACGGTGCTCCACTTGGATGCCGCCGCTCGCGGCGTGGGCAACGCTTCGTGCGGACAGGACGTAGACACGCTGCCGCAATACCGCGTGCCGAACCGCCCGCTCGGCTATAAGCTGAGATTGTCGAAGCTGTAAGACAAATCATCCGCCAACCAAACCACGAAAGAGGCTGTGTCATATTTCGCATCCCTCTCGCTGTAAACAACAAAGATGTTGTA